>CALVBO010000010.1 GCA_944325835.1 Candidatus Gastranaerophilales bacterium | reverse complement strand
GGATGGAGCAGTCTGGTAGCTCGTCGGGCTCATAACCCGAAGGTCGTTGGTTCAAATCCAGCTCCCGCAACCATTTTTAAGGATATGTTTCTAATCTGTGTGCATTGTGTGAACAGTTTGAAAATTGAAGCATATCCTTTTATCATGAATGAAATTCGTTTAAACTAAAACAGCGCTATATGAAATATAGCACTGTTTTACTAAATAAATTATGTAGTCTTATTCTTGTTTTACGATGTGACTTAAATATTTAATCTTTCTACCATTATAATACTTGTTTTGCACTTCTTGAAATAAACCGTTTTGATTGTCAGTTGCTCTAATTTTAAAGTTTAAGTCCTTGTATACCCTTTCGAACTCCTCTCTGTCGGTCTCTTCTGTGTAATTCATCTTTTCGAGTCTACCCCCATATTTAGAAAATGTTGTTGCATAAATTTTAAACTTGATAGTACCCTTATAATTTTTCGGTAAATGATAAATTGTAGGATTATCTTGATTATCCCAATGATAAAATTCAATATCTTGTCTATATACTCGTGCATTGAATGATATAATGTCATTTTCTTTTAAATTAAGTCTTGAAAGTTTTTTACCAATTTTTGACCTTACTGGTATTCCAGAAGTTTCAACATCGACTAATTTATCATCGATAATAATTTTAATATCTTTAAAATAAATGTATGGTACAACTATCATATTACCGTAATAGTTATCTTCTTCTTCATTACGGATTGCTTCTACCGAAGCTATAAAAGATTGTTTACCTATAGGTAATTCAAAATGGTTTATTTTCATTATTCATACTCCTTTCTTATAAAACCTCCACAGCACTTAACAGTGATTGAGACGTGCTGTGTAAATATCTCATTGTTGTTTTTATCTCTGAGTGTCCTAGTACTGTTTTTATGATGTGTATTGGTACATTGTTGACAGCCATTCTTGTGCCTACTGTATGTCGTAAATCATGAAATCTGAAATTTTCAATCCCAGCTTCCTTAAGAGCTGAATGCCAAGCTTTTTTAATATCCTTATAGTAAGTTCCAGTTTTGGGGTTTACGAATATATGCCCCTTGGCTCCTTCATAATGAAGTTCTCTTAAAAGTTCTAACATTTTCTTATTTAGTGGTATAATCAAATGTTTATTTCCCTTGTTTTCAAGTATTTCAATGTGCTTAAGCTCAAAGTTAACTTGTTCCCACATTAATTGAAGTATATTAGATTTGCGTAGTCCTGTATTTAGTGCGGTTATGACAATCGGCTTTAAATATTCTGGTAACTTCTTCATAAGCCTGTATTCTTCTTCCTTATTAAGATATCTAATAGTTGTATTCTTTATAGGGAATTTCTTGACAGACTTACATGGGTTTTTCTTCAAGTATTCATTTTCAACAGCGATACTAAAACATTTAGAAAGTTGTTCCAGATACCTATTAACTGTTGTCCTTGACCTCCCTGCTTGGAGTAAGTACGTTTTAAATGCTTCAATCTTTTCCGGTTTAATATCCTTTATATATGTATTGGCTCCGAAAAATGTTTTAATTGGCTTTATTCGGCATTCATCGGTTTTATAAGATTTCTTATTTAACCGAGCATATTTTACTTCCATATGCAGTAGTTGAGAGAGTGTAATATTAGGTGTTTCTAAAGGTATTGCACCACTCTGTTGTTGTATTAAGTTGAACTTTTTAGAAGTTTCAAATTGCTCAGCTTCCTTACGTGTTGTCGCTCCATGGCAAAGTAGGTGCTTCCGTTCGCCATTTATTTGGAAAGAACAGTACCATTTACCATTTTTCCCTTGATAAACGCTCATATTACGCCCCGATAAATGCCTGTATCTCTTTGACACGTACAAAAACTGTCGTTCCAATAACTTTAAAACAATTTTCCGGAATTTCCTTTCGCCGTTTCCACGTTCTAACAGTACTTTCCGGGGTGTTGATAGATTTCGCAAAGTCTTTGAGTTTCATTAGCCCGAACATATCCATTTTTCGTCCCCTTTCTTTGTTTAATAGAATAACATTCGATTTAATTAAATAATATCATGTAGAATTATTCTTGTCAAGTTAAATCGAGTGTCGTTCGATTTAATGAATAAATGTAACTATTTATTGCTTCTTTAAGTTTCTTTGGTATAATTGCAGCATGGAGAAAAAAGAACTAGAAAAATTGAAAGAACAGGCTAATAAAGGTCTTTTCGAAGTTGGCGACGCAATTAAACAAATGCGTACACAAAAAGGCTGGTCAATGTCTGAACTTGCCAAACAATCGCACGTTAGTCCAAGTGTGGTGTCCGATTTGGAAAATCACAAAGGGATTATGCCCAATGTGTTTACGTTATTATCTCTCGCAAAAGCCCTAGAATTGCCGGAGAACGCTCTACTAGAAATAATGGTCAATAAAACTTTTAATACAGTTAAAGGCGAAAAAATAGACCAAATAAGTCAAATTACCCGATTGATGATTGATTATGGGCTTCCGCCTTCTTGTGTTGACCGTGTTCTTGATTACATGAACCATTTTATTTCAATGTCCTACATATACAATCAAATGTACTTAATCCGATTAATATATAACACGGAAAAAAGTAATGGAACAAAGACAGAAACGATTTGCCTATCTAAAGATATGATGGACTCAATAAACTATGATTTATGCAAAATAGGGCAATTCCTCAATCAACAATCGCCAAGATAACGTTCAACCATGTACACTTGCGTGAACGCCCTGAAAAGATTAAAAAACTCCTATTATATACGTTCAACGAAGTATTAAAAATTGTAACGAACGTTCAAGAAAAATGCTTGACTTTCTTGAACGTATACGTTATAATAATAGTACAGAGAAACGAAATAGGAGATACGACAATGAGAAACACAGAAATTAGACAGACAGTTACAGAATTGCAAGAACTTTATGCGCAAGCAGATTTATTGAAAGCTAAAATTACAGCGCGTGAAGCATTAATTAAAGAAGAAATGGACGCGAGAGAAACAGAAGAACTGAACCTTGGTAACGTTATCATCAGATTTACAAGCATTCTTTCAAATCGCTTTGATACCACAGCATTTAAGAGATTACACAAAGACCTTTATAACGAGTTTATTAAACAGGTAGCTAGTAGACGTTTTTCAATTGCATAGGGGCTTTAAGCCCCTATTGATGGGAGTTACAAACATGGCAGACATCACACAAATAGCAGACAAAATATCATTAAGCATTGGACTTACAACGGCGTTAAACCGCATGGCATGGAGTATTGAGAGTATATCACCTGAATATACAGAAACATTCAACAGCGTGCTGGCAGTGGGTGAGGTACTTGAAAACACCTTAAATAGCTTATATGCGGGCATACAGGAGGAATTATGACATCTAAAGTTTTCGGATATTGTCGAGTTAGCGCGAAAGACCAGAACCTAGACCGCCAAATTGAGGCAATGAGGGCGCAGGGAATAGATGAGCGCGATATTTACACAGAAAAACAGAGTGGTAAAGATACCGACCGCCCGCAATATCAAGCATTACGCGCCACACTCCGTGCCGGTGATACCCTCGTTATACATTCCCTAGACCGTTTAGGGCGTAACTATGACGATATTAAGAACGAATGGGCGCACATAACAAAGGAAATCGGCGCACATATCAAAGTATTAGATATGCCTATCTTGGACACTACCAATACACAAACCGACCTAATCGGGCGGGTAATCGTGGACGTAGTCCTTGACCTCCTCGGATTTGTAGCGGAAACCGAACGCGCTAAAATTAAACAACGACAAGCGGAGGGGATAGCAATCGCGAAAGAGAAAGGGAAGTTCAAGAAGTCCAAGATACAAGCCCCGCAAGGATTTGCCGAAAAGTTTAAGGAAGCAGCCGAAGGAAAAACCACGCACACGGCAGTTATGCGGGAACTCAACCTTAACAAAACTACCTATTACCGCATTGCAAAAGAATTGGGATTAAAGACAGATAAGCATGAAATCCCACGAAAATAAATTATAGCTTGAACGCGTATAAGTAAGCGTTCAAGCATATTTAAGCTATAATAATGCGTTTTTAAAGCAATAACTTGCTTGAACGTCTTAGAGATTAAACCATGCCGGTTATACCGTTTATACGTAGACTTTCGCCTATTTTCAGAATTTTTGTATAATTACCCGCTTTGAATTGGAGATGTCGCGTAGCGACTTGTCCGAGATGAGATGAACTCGGACATCTCTAAATTTAATCAGACAAAACCGCCGTCATAATAAAGCTGAAATTAAGTGTTATTATTGGCACACAGCCCATTTTTACAAAATCGGTGTATTACAAGTATTACACCGCCTTTTATCCTCAAATTTTTGGAAATCCTGCTAAAATAGCTGAAAAACTGTATTACAATTCATGCAATGTATTACAGGTATTACAATTTGCCACTATTGATGTATTACCAATAATACGTGTATTACAGGTAATACATTTACAGCCAAAAGAAAAACCGCCGTTACGGCGGTAATACTTTTTTATTAAATTATTCAATGTGCGGTGTTTCTTGGTCTTTTAACGAAAAATCCAGATGTTTCATTTTCTGCTCAAATGTTTCATCGGTAACCCCGTACGCTATCGCATTGCCAGCAATAAAATCGGGCTGGTGTGATAAAAGCAAACTTAAAAATTTTCCGACTTCATAAGAGCCGTTAAAAGCCAGAGCGCGCTCCAATAGAACTGCCACGGACTTATGCACCAATAAATTGACAGGTCTAAAATCCCTTAAATTCCTGCTTACTTCTTGCGGACTTAAACGGCGCGTATGCTTAAATCCATTGGATATAAGCTCGTTGACCCACCCAGACACATTTACATGTTGCGCTTTGAGGGCGTTTAAATCCTTTATGTTATCGCTATTTGCGCGTATGCTAATAACGTTATTAACCGTTTTTTCTTCCAGAGAGGGGCTAAAGTCTAGCCCCTCGAAATCCTTATTTTTAGCCATTTACAACCTCATTCCCGTAATAATCGTATTGTACTTTTCCGTATCTAACGCGTGCGCCACCGCCGAAGCCACCTTTTTGATAAAAATATCCTTTAAGACCTCTTGCGTTACACCACCCCTAGCCAGATACAGGGGCATTTTAACGCCCTCAACGGCTTGAAGCGCGTTTATGCGGTCTTTACCGTCAATTATTTTCATCTTTATGTAGGCTTTTGCACGTGCACGCCACCCGTGCGCCTGAAACATCTCTGTATTTTCAATAGACATAGTCGATTTCCTCCTCAATCACTCTCTGGTGTGGCTTTTTCAGCTCTCGTTCAATGTCATCAAGCAAATTAATTTCTGTTGACTTAACCCTGTTATTATCAGCTTTAATATCGCTATAAATGGCAATACAGCAATTATGGAGTGTTGTATTATAGTTACTGTAAGTAAGCGCAAAATCGGCTTCAAGTGCAAATTCTACGTATTTTCTAATTACTGCACTAGCCGTACTATCCGCGCCATGCCTGAGTTTTCGTCTATCCAACACAGTTAAAATATCCTTATATACTGTTAAATCACTTACTTTACTATTCTTCAACATCTTCTTTAATCCCTCCTAATTCTTTAATAACTTCTTTTCTTAAAATCTTCTCAACCCACTTTGAAAGATTGATAGATTTTACCTCTTTTAACCTCATTAACTCTTTAATTAAGTCGTGGGGCAGGTTAAACCCCTTAACAGCTTTTTCTTGTGGCATTTCAGTAACTCCGATTATGAGTTTCCACTGTGGAAACTTCCTACACCAGAAAATATAATCAGAGTTTTTAAACTTATTAAGTTAAATGCAAGTCCTCAACATGTTTAAATAGAAAGCACGAAATCGGGTATACCAGAATACCTATTTTTCATTTAACCCGCATTAAAACGCATTCTAACGCGTCCATAATTCATTAGAAAAAGAATTATGATTAAAAAGTTGACAAAAATTGAGTATTTGCCTAGTTTACAATAGAAAACTGCTGTAAATAGGAGGATAGAGTAGTTTCAATAAGGCACTGGCATGTGCGCGCTAAACCTCACACAGAGGGCGGAGTTTTCATGAAACTTTCAATGGGATTAAAACCATTGATATTACTGGATTATGGACTTAATCAATTAATATCAAGTATGCTATGTATAAGCCCTATAACTATATTTAACTGTTTCTCATTTGCTGTTGTTAACAACCTGTTAATCTCATTAATTTTATCAACATCGGGGCTAAAATCTCTATCAATAAATAACTGATAAGGTTCAACCTGTAGTGCATTACACAATACAGATAGTTTAGTCATACTTATAAAATTTTTTCCACGTTCAATATAGCTGATAGTATGAGAGGATATTCCGACTAATTCTGCTAATTTTTCTTGCGAATAACCTAACAAGTTTCTATAATGCTTTACTCTGTTGCCAAATACCTTTTTTAGTTCCTTACCCATATCAACAACTTAAAGTATATAGGTCAAAACTTCCACAGAATTATTAGGTATATTTATGACTTAATATCATTCACATGGGTAATATACATGATGGCAAATCACTCATATAATAAGGCTATGAAGCTTATATAATGAAAAGCTTAATGTAAGTAAGGATAGCGTATGAATGGTAAAACGTGTTTCTTTATTGGAAGCAGATATGCTTCCAGCAGTATAGAAGAGCAACTCATGGAAGCTGTTGAAAAACACATCACTGAATATGGTGTTACTACCTTTACCGTAGGGCACTACGGCTTATTTGATAGTTTAGTTATAAGGGTTTTAAGAGGCGCTAAAAAATGCCATAAAGATATTAAACTATATTTGCTTGCACCTTATGCTCTCAACCAAAATAGAGAAGCTCCCGAAGGATTTGACGGAACTTTTTATCCAGAAGGATTGGAAAAAGTACCAATGCGGTATGCAATAGTACAAGCAAATCGCTATATGGTACAACATAGCGACTATTTAATAGCCTACCCTGGTATGGGTAACTCCAGAAAGATTGTAGAATACGCTCAAGGTCGAGAGAAAAAGGGATTAATTAAAGTTACTTTACTGTAAATCCATGTGCATTCTGTGAACACTTTATATGCTAATTCATATAATTAGGATTTAATTCAATAAGGCTGAAATTATTGATTTTATTATAAAAATCCATTAAAGCCCTGCACTCATAACCCGAAGGTCGTTGGTTCAAATCCAGCTCCCGCAACCATTTAAAATAAAGGGTTTCAGACATTTGGCTGAAACCTTTTTTAATGCAAAAATGAGCAAAAGTTGCAAAAAAGTTGCATTTTATTTTTCAAATGCCTTTAATCATTAATTTTTTGTTTATTTTATATTATTTTTTAATTTGTCTTATACAATAAAAATATAGAATAAACGGAGATATTAAAACATGTTACCAATCGAAAACATAAATTATTGGCTATGTATTTTGTTATTTATAATTCCAGGGACTATAATATTTTCAATCAGGTCTTTGTTTATACCTATATATGACCGAAATGGAGCTGCAAATATCTTTAGATTTATTATGTATTCATCATGGAATTTGCTTATCACATTTCTTTTAATTTATTTTTTTGCTCCTAATATATTAATGCAAAAAACATTCAACTTAGTTGATAATTTTAAAGTTTTTATTTTATATATTTTTATCTTGCCAATTGTTGAAGGAATTATTTGGTCGTATATTAATACAAAGAGATTTAATAAAGACGTTGTTAGACCTTTGTTCAATAGTATGAAGTTAAATATAATTAATCCAGCACCGACAGCTTGGGATTCTTTATTCTATAATGACAGTGAAAAAATAGTTGAAATTATTTTTAATGATAATACCTCTATTATTGGATTTTTGGGAGTAAATTCTTTTGTTTCATCCGAAAATCACACTCGTGATATATATCTTGAAAAGATTCTTGAGAGAAATGAAGATAATACTTATAAAATTCTTGATAACTGTGAGGGTATCCTTGTAAATGAAGAAAAAATTAAATATATAAAATTATTTAAAGTTGATTCTTCGCGCGATGAAAAAATTAAAAAATTGTATTTTTCAGCACGAAAAATAAAAGATGAAAATAAAAAATTAAAGGAAGAAAATACTGAATTAAAAAAAAGAAATCAAGAACAAGAAGATAAAGGAAAGGAATACTAAAATGGAAAATAATAAACAAAGTAAAAGTTATTCGGCATTGAATGAAACTTATTCTCCTCAAAAAAAAGTACAAAATTCATTTTCACCATATCAAGAAACTTCACAGTTAGATGATTCCAGTTCAATTACTGATTCTCAACTTGATAGTATGATATCAGACCTTGACTCTGAGAATTAAGTTTATATTATTTTATGTCCCGAATTTTATGAATTGCTCAGAATATTCAATAGTATTACTTACAATATTGTTGAGTAGATTAACACACTTATCGTTAATTTCCGGCAATAAATGGGTGTATAAATCCATTGTCATAGTAATTGAAGCGTGTCCCAGCTGGGTTTGTACATATTTCATCGGGGCGCCGTTAGCTAACAGTAAACTAGCATATGTATGTCTTAAATCGTGGAACCTGATTAAGTCTATACCCGCACGATTCAAAGATGGAATAAATCTTCTTTTTATCATATTATCTGCACTTTGGTATTTACCCTCGTTATTAGGAAATACAAGATTTAATTCACTATGAGGGCAAGCAAGACGCCATTCTTTTAAGACTCTTGCAAGTTCATCACTCATATCAACATATCTTGTTTTACTTGACTTCGGTGTCCCTAATCTACCGTTGACATAGTTTTTATCGACTGTTATTCTACCTCTAACCCAGTTTATAGAATCCCAATTAAGAGCTAATATTTCGCCACGCCTCATACCTGTAAACAAAGTTGTAAATAATAATGGGTAGAAATCTGGATAAATAGCCTTTGTTTTAGTTAATAAAGCCTGGACTTCTTCTGTAGATAAAGCTCTAATCTTATCATTTTTTATTTCTTTTAATGATTTGATCCTTGCTATAGGATTTCTAGTTATAGCATCGTTGTCAATCATAAAGTTGTAGATTGCACTCATAAATTTTACATATTTGTTTATCGTTGAATTTTGGCGTCCTTTGTCTTGCATTTGTTTTATGAATTCTTTTATAAGTATAGGACTAATTTCATTGATATTAAGCTCGCCAAAGAATGGAACTAAAAGATTTTCCAAGTATCCACAGTAAGTTTTGTAAGTAGAAGGTTTGCAATTTGAACTTGCATGAAGTCTTAGATATAACTCGCCAGCTTCTTTTAATGTGATTTTTGCATTAACTGGATTTAAACCTTTGTTCAAATCTTCAACCATTTTATTATAGGCTTTTTCTGCTTCTGCTTTGGTTTTAAAACCTTTCTTTATTCGCCGTTTACCTCTAAGGTCTTTATAATCAAATTCCCAGTTGCTTGTTTTCTTATTTTTTCTTATAGCCATTTTGTATCTCCTAATTTAATTTTGACGTGTTTTCAGAGAATTGTGAGCCCCTTTACTAAAATTTACTAAGCAGAATTATTTACACTGAATTAAAAAGCACCGTACAATTGAGGTAGCACGGTGCTCGCGGTGCTCTTATATATGTGTTTTAGTCTATCTTGTTGATTGTATTCTTATTAAGAAATTCTTCAAGATTCTCTTGTGAAAATAAGACTCTAGAACCTATTTTGATATGAGATATTTTCTTGTGATGAATCCACCTGTAAAGTGTACTTTCTGAGATGTGTAGTATAATAGCAGCTTCAAAAACGGGGTATAATTTATTCATTATTACCCCCTTTATTCTTTGAATCAATGTTTTGTGCCTTATCCAATGCTTTATCAAAAAGGTTATCACTATTAAGTGGCAATTCAAAATCTTTGTCCATTAGTTCAATTTTATAAAACTTTTGGTTTGATCGTTCCTTATACACAGTTATTTTGACATCATTTGAGATATTACCTTTAATGTTTGCAATTCTGCGTGTAAGTGATTTTACACTTTTATATTTTGCTCGAAATTCAGGTATATCAAAGTTATCTTCATTTGCAATAAATAAAAGTTGTTTATGTAGTTCAAATCCTGACATTTTATGAGGTTTAGGTTGCTTTTTAGAAAAGATTTTAAGTGCATAAACAAGACTATCTTCCTCAACAGCGAAATCTTTTTGTGTCTGGCAAACTTTATCCAAAATACTTGCAAATTCTTCTTTTCTACCAATAACATCATTTATCCTTAAACCAAATTTTGCGAAGTCAGCGATTCGGAATTTTGTCCTATAACTGTAGTCTTTGGTTTCTTCAAGAGCTTTTAATATTTTTTGTAATTCAAGCATAATGTAAGATAAGATTTGATTACGATTATCTAAGACACCTTGAATCAGATCATTTTCAGGAATAAAACTATCATTGCCTTTTTCATCTTTAATTCTTTTGAAGTTTATACAAATTAATCTGTCAGCAACATCATCACGTGTAAATTGAGGAGTTCTTGAAGTTACTCCAATAAAGGTTTTTGTATCAAATTTAAGCAATTTCATATCGGAGTATAATTCTCTTTTTTGAATTGTCTGTCCTGTTGATACAGAAGCTAATTTATCATTTAGCCACGGTGTACCTGTATCAACATTATCAAGTATTACAAGATGAGAGTTTGTGATTAATGCGTCAAAGTCATCAGCCTTAGTTGGTAGTGGTGTAACATTATATTTTGAGCCATAAAGTATAATTCCTAATCGTCTCATTGTAGAAGTTTTTCCACTACCTTTTTCTCCTATTGCAGCCAGAATAACCTTTGAAGGCATAATTGAATTAAAAAATGTTGCCATTGCCCAAGTACGTAATAATTCTTTTTGTTCGTTCGTACTCAATATCCCTGATTCATCAAGATTCATATAGTCCAGAATATACTCTTTGAAGTAGTCTTTATTTTCATCTATTTCAACAAATTCAAACGGCTCATGTTCTGCTCGGAAATTAAATAGTACACCCTCATCACCATTTTCAAGAGTTTCAATATTGTCAGCCGTAATTTTATAAATAATGCTATCATTATTAAAAAGGTATATCGCAAAGTTTTTAGAATCGTAGTGACATGAATTGTAGGTCTCTATTTGTGTTCCATTTGTGCGGCAAAATGTTCGTAGTTCTTCGGCAACAAAAGGGTAAAAATCTTTTGCGGCATTTACACCCATACGATTCAATAATATTCTAAAATCTTCATTATTATTGATTAATGGTATGATATGTTTGCTATCATCTGGGAAAAAGTAAGGGTAATTGTTATCTTGGATAAATTTCCCACGTTGCAACAACTCGCTTATAACAATGTCTGCTACAGCCTGATTTCTATCAAGTATTTTTACATCGGGCAATTTCATTACTGCTCTGATTTGTTTTCTAATACCATCAAATTCTCTGTGATAGAATTTTGCACTATTTAGCAAATCAATGACTGCATTTCTACAACTTTTATCATCACTAAAACTATTGATGTACTCATCAATATCCTTATACGGCTCAGGCGTTGTTACGCCTCTAATTGGGCGTAATTCTTTTGCCCTTTCCAGTACATTTTTGCCTGCGTCATCGTTGTCATATAAAATACAGTGTTTCTCTGATATTTTTAAGGCAGTTTCAATGTCGCCATTTGCTCCACCCAAAGCGCAAGATTGAATAGGCAATGTATTATGCAAAGCCCAAGTTGCAAAAGCAAGCTGGTCAAATTCGCCTTCAACAATAATCATTTTTTCAACTAAATTCTTATGTTTTTTTGTGGTAAATTCATCAGGTGAAAGCAGTCGGGCATTGAAAATCCCTGCTTTTGACTGTACTTTTAAGATTTGAAAAGTCTTAGTATCAATATAAGGTTTTCTTGTTTTGATTTGAGTTATCAATTCTTTTTCATCACGATATAAAAATAAGAGTCGGTTGTAGTTATTATTAATGAATTTTTGTAATTTAATAATAAACTCCAAAAGTTCATTTAACTTGTTTTGTAGTTTTTCTTTTTTTTCTGCGTCTGATTCATATTGAATCTTTTGTTCTAATTCATTGATTAAATCATCATTTTCCTTTTTGACATTATAATCAAGTGGAATTGCGCCAATATCAGAACGCCTCAAAATATTTTCTGAAATTTTACGCATTTTGTTTGCATAAATAAATGGTTGAATTGGCTGTCCACATTGCTCTTTTGTAAATAAATGTTCATGTGCTTTTAGTGCAAATTTTTCAGCTACAATATTTTTGTAATCTACACTTCCATTGATAATATTAAGATTTAAATGTAATCCACAGCTAGGATGAAAACATTTTGCCTTGTTTAAATCTTCTCCATACAAAGAAAATGTTTTATGTCCACATTTAGGACATTCCTGTTTTTTCTCATTGTTTGCAATTTCTTTGCCATAAGCTTTTTCTACATATTCTTTCAAATTTTTGTACATATATTTTCTCCTTTCAAATTGGGTACATTTAAATTTTAAGATTGTTTTGGTATAATCGATTTTGGGGAATATATTTATGAGAAAAAATGGAGAAGTTAAAAGACAATATTCAAGATTATCAGTAGTTTTTGAGGATTGGTATTTAAAAAAAATGAAAGAAATAAAAACTATGAAGAATTTAGAAAAGCCTCCTAAAAATATGCTTAAAAGGCTTGCAATGAGCGAATATGAGTTTTATGAAACCTATATAAATCCGTTTAAAAGTCTCACCAAACAAGACTTGAATACTGTTTTTAAAATTCTTGCTCCAGAATTACTTGCAACATATACCAAAGATGAATCATTACCATATGGTTGCGAATTAAAAATTAAGTATGATTTATCCTCAACCAGAAAAGAAAATGCACTTAGCTGGCTTTTATTTCAAATTGATTTGCTTGGTATTTTTAACTTATCTAGAAATTTAGATAAATTTTTGTTAGTTCCATATCATCAATGTTATTATTGTGGTAAGCCTAATTTTTATAAAAGGAATGGTATAATTAAAAAATTTAACTTGAAAGAAATTTTGTGTCATAAAGACAAATGTCAAAAAAGTTCGAATCCAGAAAAACATGATAATTGCTGTTATGCAAAATGGGTACGCAAAAGAAAATCACTTGAAAAGGCATTAAGTGAAGTTGATAATTTATATCATGAAATTGAAAATTATGAAGATGAAGAATTAAGCAATGAACAGAAAGCCATTCTTGATAATAAACTTGATAAAGTCTTTATAGACTTTTGTGAAAAGCAATATCAAGAGAATTTAAAAATTAACTATACAATACAGGAGAGTGATAATAAAGCAGTTTACATATTATAATATTCGCTATAAACTTTCTAAAAATAAATTAACCTAATTAACCATATTAACAATTACTTTGGTTAGTATGGTTAATATAAAAACAAAAAGTAATTTATTAAATTATTTGTGTCATACTTGCATTATTCCTATTTCAAGTAATTTTTTTTTATATATACTACAAAATAATCGGTATTTTTATTTAAACTCTTGTATAACTTAAAAATAAGAGAGGCCGATATTATAATGAGAAATAGTTCAATTACTCCAAATATGATATAGCATATTTATCTTCTATTTAAGTCTTAATCTCACAAAAACATTATTTTTATTTTGCTCATCTTCATTATTCAAATAGTAAGAGTGCATATTTTTCTTTCCAACACTTTTGGTTAACACTTCAAGAAAGTTATCAATATCGTCTGTTGTATTATTGCCCATTTTAATGTTTGCCATATCTAAAACTAAAACAATTTCACCATCTTCAAATAATATAAAACTGGCAGGAATTCCGTCGCCAACTATTTGAGGGTATATTTTTGATTCTTGATATTTCTCTTTTATTAAATCTGTAAAAGAGGTCATCAGAACTTTATCTTCTGGACTTGCTGCATACTCTTTCATTGATTCGAACATTTCAAATCCAGATGTTTCTTTTGCATATACAATATTAGTCAATAATGTACAAACAGTAATTAATAACAAAAATTTTTTCATACTTGTATCCTTATAATTTTAATAAATATTATTTACTTCACAGGTCAATTCAGAAATTTTAACCTGTGTTACAGGTCGCAAAGAATAAAATCGGGTTGTTATATCCAAATAATCATATTTATTGGTGCCATAAATAGTTGTTTTATTTGATTCATGATTGCGTAGAGGAGTGTAGCTAAAACTACCAGCAGTAAAATAATCAAAAGTTGCTGAACATTTAACATTGTATTGCAATTTATTATATTTTTCTAAATATTGATAATCGTTAATTCGCAATTTTATTTTTAATTTACATTCATCATATCCACTACTTGAAAAACTATTTTGAAAACATTTCAAATTTGTATCTTCAATTTTTAGATCCGGTTTTGCAAGAGCAAATGGAGATGTAATTACAAATAGTAAGCAAATGGGAAGCCACTTTTTCATATGATTTTTAGTCCTTATCTTCAAAAAATAATTTTTGCCAACCAATTTTTATTAAGTTAACAATAAACGAAAGTACAATTACTGCTAAAACTCCAAACAATATTCTCATATTTAACCTTTCTTAACTACGCTTAGTATTTGTCTCTAAAGTACATATTTATAAAGGTTTTGTTTAAATAAACGCACCGTCAGTTTGTTTATTTAAATCCATATTACCACGAAAATTACAATATGAGCAAAAAAGATTTACAAAAATTCGGGAAAAGGCTAAAATCTTTAAGACTTGATAAAGAATTAACACAGCTAGAATTAGCAGAAATTCTTGATATGTCCCCTAATTTTATTGGAATGATTGAAAGGGGGGAAAGAAATACTACGGTTGAAAATGTGTTTAAAATAGCAAGAGCATTAGGGATTAAGCCGTCTAATCTGTTTGAAGAGTTTTAAGATTAGTTATATGCTTTGTTTTTGGTAAATTAAAACTTACTTACTTGTATTTATAAGTGCATATCTAGTTGATTTTTGATTTATTTAACTTTCCAAATAACAATATTATAACAAATTTTTATACTAAGTAATACTAAGTTATTTATGGTATAGTATATTGGTTAGGAGTTAGACATGATTAATAAAACAGAACCTTTAGAAATTTCAAAAATTTTTCCAGTAAATGGTTATATAATATATAAAATACCAAAGTATCAAAGAAAATATACTTGGGGGCAAAGTGAATGGAACTTATTATTTAATGATATTATTGAGAATAACGATGGATATTTTTTAGGTTCATCAATTTGCGTGAATGCAAATGATAAAGAGGATTTGTATTCAAATATAAAAGTGGCTGAAGTAATTGATGGTCAGCAAAGAATTACAACTCTTTCTATATTGTTAGCAGTTTTATATACTAAAATATTAAAATATAAAACAGAAAATGATAGTGGCTATATTTTAGATGAAGATGAGATTACAGATTTAAATAATATAAAAAAAGAATTGGCAATAAAAATTGATGGTAAATATATTCCGCGTCTTCAATTACAAATTCAAGATAATAATCAAGCTGACTATCAAGCTCTATTGGGTGAATGTGGCATAATAGATTTTTCTGAAAAGAAAGCAAATGCGGGAAATCGTAAAATATATAAGGCATTTAGATATTTTGATAGGCTTGTTAATAATTTTCTGGAATCGACTGATATTGTGAACAAAGATTTAAAAAGCAAAAATCCAATTACAACATTATTTAATTTAGTAAATAAATTTAATAATGCAATTATTGTTGTTATACAAGTTGATACTCACCAGGATGCATATATGCTATTTGAATCTTTAAATAACAGGGGTGTCCCATTAACAGCAATTGATTTAATGCAAAATTTGTTAATTTCTATTTCTGATAAAGATGGTAAATCAGAGTCTTGTTATAATGATTGGATAAAAATTAAAAATAATATTGGAGAAGAGTATTCAGTTCAAGAACGTTTTTTTAGACAATATTATAATGCTTTTAGAGAAGAACTTAATAAACCTTTTAAAACTGGAAATGATTCTAAAATGTTTCCATTGGCATATTTAGCTACAAAAACAACACTAATGAATATTTATGAGAAACTAATTCAATATGATTATGATGTTTTTCTAGAGAATATGAAAGAGGCCTCTAGTGCATATGCTATTTTAATTAATAATACGGATAAAAAAATAACTTTTGCAGAAGAGTTGTTAAATTTGGCTAGAATTCAAGGTGCACCTTCCTATTTATTGTTGTTATATTTATCGATAAAAAACAAAGATTTAAATTGGAACGAAAGTTATGATAGTGAAATGAAAAAAATCATAAATTTGCTAACTAGATTTTTTGTACGTAGGAATTTAACTGATACCCCTAGTACAAGAAGTTTAACAGCTTTATTTATGAATATTATCGAAGACATAAAAGTGGAATGCAATATGTCTATTTACGATATTATCAAAAAGAAATTGGTAGAAGTATCGGCTTCAGATGATGAATTTAAAAAGAAATTGCAAGATTCTTTATATGATATTAACAAAGAGGCTACACGATATATTTTATGCTCATTAGAGCAAAAATATCAAACAAAAGAAATATATACTAACCTGTGGGAAAGAGATGAAAAGAAAAATTACATTTGGACAATAGAGCATATTTTCCCAGAAGGTGAAAATATACCCAAATGTTGGGTAGATATGATTGCTAATGGAGATTATAAAAAAGCAAAAGAATATCAAGAGACATATGTTCACACAATTGGGAATTTAACTATTTCTGGTTATAATTCTTCATTAGGCCAAAAATCTTTTGAAGAAAAAAGAGAACGTAAAAAGGACAATAAATATATTGGATATAGAAATGGTCTTTATCTAAATACAGATGTAGTGGATAAAGAAGTTTGGACAATTGACCATATAAAAGCAAGAACTAAAAAATTATCAGAAGAAGCAATACAATTGTTTAATTTATAATGTAAAAAATCATTGATAAGTACTTGTTATTGATTGCAGTCTATTTTAGATATTTTTATAGGATCTAAGATATTATCAATTTGGTTAATTGTATGGATAATATTGCGCAAAATAAAATAATATGCTAAATTTTCCTGTAACTGTAATTCATCATCTATAATGTAAGAATAATATGCTAATGCTGTAAGTCTCACTAAACACTTAACTTCTAATAATACCCCCCCTGCATCATTTAGTTTATCTTGTACAACTTCTTCTATAGTCTTTTCTTTTATTTCTTCCATACATCCTCCTTTGTTTTTATTATGACGAGAAAGGAATTGGTGTAAGTAAAGAATACTATAATTTGTTGCAAAAATTAGAATAACTAATTTATGTTTTTATTATATTTTCTACTTTTTCATATAATTCTAATTCATAATTATCAAAGGAGTTTTTTATATCATTTGCTTTTGCCTGATTGTTTTCTTCATATTCATAATAATTTAATAAATTATTAGAGACACCGTAATCACTAGCTAATCGTCCTTTTTCGCTAAAAGCATTATATTCTAGTTTTGATAACAATCTATCTATACCAGGAATATCTTCCATACTACAACTATTAGCTTGTGAATTAATATATTTGTGCATTAAATCAAATACGCCTAAGTATTTAACAACATGATATTTTAGTATATTATAGACAAAATCTGCTGAAGATCTTATTGCTTGGTCATAAGTACTCTGCTTATTATTGACTTCATAATTAACAAGGGCTTTAAACCCTCCAGTAATATAATTATGTAATTTTACTATAACAATGGAGTATTTTTTTTCAGTCTTATGAGTAATAAGACTTAATAAATGTTTATTTGTAATTATTGGTTTTAATATTTTATCAAATATTATTTCAAAACCAGTCCAAGATAAATCAAAACGAGTATGTATTCTATTAACAGCATCCCACACAGCAACTTTTTCTTTGCTTGAAAGTTTTAATATATTATCATAAACTAACATTTTATCTTTTCTACTTACAGTTTTATACTGTTCAAATAAGACGTTTGGCAATCCCTTAAGTCTTTGTTCTTTTATAATGGATAGTTTTGTAGCCTTATCACGTGATGTCATATATTTTTTAGGGGTAAAGAAAATATCTACAGAGGTTTTATTAACATTTTTATCATAGTTTTTATATTTAATATCAGAACCATCACTATCAAGAATATTCATAAAATGATTTTTTAATACTATTACACGTCCTTTGTAGTGCTTTAAAAAACGACCAGCTCGACCTGAAATATTTTGAGCATCAAATTTCTTTAAATCTTTTCCTCCTTTTTTATCGTTTGTCACAATTAAATTTTTTGCACAGGTATTAACACCTTCTGTTATTGTTGTTGTAGAAATTAAAATATTTATTAATTCATTATTAAATAGGTTTATAATTTCTTTTTGTATATATTTAGGAATTAACCCATGATGTATTCCTATCCCTTGTTTTAATGCTTTTATTACTATCCATTCAGTATTAAAATTATTTTCTAAATGCTTAATAAAACTATTGTATTTTTCACAAGAATGATTGGCGAAATTATTGGAATCTAATATTTTTTTTGCTGCTTTTTCTGTCATATCTCTTGTAGAACAATATATAATACAATTTTCACCTGTGCTTATTATTGTTTTTGCTAATTCTATTAATCTATCACCCTTATTTTGTTGTTTATGGAAATCAATTTTTAATTCTTCACCAATAACATAATTATTTGCTGATTTAATATCTGTATATGTTTTATCTACTATTTCAAAATTATTGTAGTCTAATATTTCAATTTTATTTTCAATAATAAATTGTCTAAAAGAACTGTCTTGCTTCTCAGGTATTTTAATATAAGGACCTGCTAATAATACATCTTTTGTGTTTCTAATTAATTGATATGTTGCAACTCTATAGGCTGTATCCCTTTCATTTTCTTGTGCTTCTTCATCCAAAATAAATTCATTATCAATTTTATAAATTTCATCAACAAAGATAAAATCGAATTTAATATTTTGTTTATCTGTAAATGATAAAAATCTTTCAGGGGTATATATAAAAATGTTATGTTCACCCAATTCTCTAGTATCACTTAATGTATGAATTTTATAATGTTCACGTATTTCAATATAATTTTCATCTGATAACATTTTCTCTAAATTTTCGGCTAACAATGCAATTGTGGGGAATATTAGAGCAATATTATCATATTTCATCTTTAAAAGAATATCATATACTAAATGTGTCTTACCAAAAGATGTACTTGCTGAAAGAAAAAATCTATTTATTTTGGTTGTGTCAAATTTATCTAAAATTTCTTTTTGATATTTATGCACCTTACACATATTGGGTAAGTATAATGCTGTTTCATTTAATTCTGCTGCAATCGTTTGTAAATTATAATCATCAATGTTAATATTTTTATTAAAGCCTAATTTTAATAAATCAAAATAGTGGGGAATCCCGCATACATTGGATAAATATTTTAAAAAACTTAAATCCGCCTGTGTTAAATCTTCACTTTTCATTAAATCAAAGTAGTTACAAACTTTTTTAATTAGTTCATAATCTTTAATCTGTTTATTTTTATATTCATTAACAGCCTTTATGATAGAACAGGCTTCTTTTCTTCTATCCATTTAAGTACTTCTTCCTTGACTTCTTTTACATTCTGAATTGGCATAAATATGAAAAATAACTTATAGTCTATTGTTAAGCTTGTATTAATAGTTTTATAATTATCTTTAATATATGAAACGATATTTCTTATACAATCATCATAATTCTTATTGTTCATATCAAAAATAATGAATATAGGATAAACCAAGCTCATGCCATTGTTCTTTAGCTCATCTGCAAGATTTATTTCTGGGTTATCATCAAGTTTTTCAATAATACTTTTTAGTTTAGAATTATCGTTTGTAATTTTATCTTTTTTATCTATCATTGCAATTAAATTTATATTTAAATAGCTGTCAGATAAGGCTTTGTCAATATTTGTCATAATTTTTTGAATTGCTTGCTCTGGTTTTATATAGAATTTTACTTCGCCAAACCACAACTCTATTTTTTGTTCTTCAATATTTTCAATTATATGATATGCGTCGTAACCAGTAGTTTCACTATTATTAAGTGGATTATAGAAATATCCCCTGCAAATTAAACATTTTGTCCCGTACATTTTAAGCAATAAAGTATGTAATAAAACTTCACCATAGAATCCATATTTTAGTTTAGCTTGCTGTGTCGCTTCATTATTAAATTTAAACTTTCTTTGTAAAGCTTTGGTTAAAAGCAACTTGTAAGATTCTTTGGTCAAATCAAACTCTTGAAAGGAATAGTCTAATATTGAATTGTATATAATAGCGACAAGTGATTCTGTGTTGTTAACGGCAAAGCAGTCATCATCTTTTGTAGATAAATGAACTCTCTCAATCCTTTTTTCTACATTAGGTAATGAGTATTCATAAATAATAGTATTTTCAATTAGTTTATAAAGAGCTTCGTGCATAAGATTTCATAATACTTAATTTTTACATGCTAATTATAGAAAGAATAAACTTAGCTTTCAAACCATTAAAAATTTGTTACAAATTTTGTAACTTAATAATTTAACAAAAGAAAAATCTAGTGTTATAATTGGTCTATGTAAAGTTTCGAAGAGGAAATAAATTTAGACCTATGAAAAAGAGTGAATTGCTTAGTGTTAATGATGTTGCTAAAAAATTAAAGGTAACCTCGCAATATATAAGAAGTTTAATACATGAAGATAATTTAAAAGCAACGATGATAGGTTCTCAATGGCTTATTGATAGCCAAGATTTAAACCAATATATTAAAGAGCATAATGTTGTAATTGAGCCAGACGATCATAAAAGAATTGCAAAAGATATTCCAGATATTGTTGCTTTAAGTTTTTTCTCTGGTGCAATGGGGCTTGATATTGGTATGAAAAATGTAGGCATAAAAGCAATGCTTGCATGTGAATTTAATAAAGCTTGTAGATTAACTATTGCTACAAATGAACCTGAAATAGCGCTAATTGGAGATATAGAAAAATATAGTGCAAAAGAAATTTTAGAATATGCAGGTGTACCAAAAGGTAGAAAAGTAGATGTTATTTTTGGTGGTCCTCCTTGTCAAGCATTTAGTACAGCTGGAAATCGTTTAGGATTTGAAGATTCAAGAGGTAATGTATTTTTAAAATACTTAGATATTATTGGTGAAATTAAACCTACATATGCCGTTATTGAAAATGTTAGAGGCTTACTTTCTGCAGAATACCCATATATGGATATTAAAGAACCTATTAAAGGTGGAGCAATGCTTATTATCTTAGATAAATTGAGAAGTTTTGGTTATAGTGTGTCATTTAATTTATACAACGCTGCTAACTTTGGGGCGCCACAAATAAGAGAAAGAGTTGTTATAATTGCAAAATTAGGCAATAAAAAAGTTCCATACTTAAAACCTACAAATTCAAATGATAAAATTTATGGTCTTGCACCTTGGAGGACTTTATCAAATGCTATTGAGAACTTGCCTAAAAATATAGAACATCATTTTATTGAATTTCCTGAGAAAAGGCTTAAATATTATCGTATGCTAAAGGAAGGGCAATATTGGAAAGATTTACCACCTGAAATGCAAGTTGAAGCAATGGGCAAAAAACTTCAATTAGGTGGAGGTAAAACGGGGTTTTTCCGTAGATTATCTTTTAGCAAACCCTCCCCTACACTTGTTACAAATCCTACAATGCCAGCAACAGACCTAGCACATCCTATTGAAAACAGACCCCTAAGTGTTGAAGAATATGCGAGTATACAGGAATTCCCACAGGATTGGAAAATATGTGGCTCTATCTTAGACCAATACAAACAAATAGGTAATGCTGTACCGATAAAATTAGGTGAAGCAATAGGTCGCGCAATACTTGATGATATGACTGGAAATACATATACAGTATTTAATTTTCCATTTTCAAGATATAAAATAACAGATGAAATTTCATGGGAAAATGACATAAGAAATAGAATTGAAAAAATTAAAAATAAAAATTCTACTTCTCAGACACAATCTGCTTATTTTCAGCAGCAACTTTGCTTACAAATGTAATATAATCTTCTTCGGTTAGATTGCAGTTGCAATCATTTTGGGTGTGTTCTTTTATTATACTATTTAAAGCATTCCAACGCTTTTCTCCATTACGTCCAAGTCTATACCATGGTTCAACTTGTACAGGAAGGTTTTCTCTTATTTTATTACTTGAACTATTTTCTGTATTATATTTATTTTTAATTTGTAAAAAAGCAGAACCATCTTTTTTGCAAAAATCAGTTGATTTAATCGTGCAACCTTTACACCAAATCCATCCAAGTTTTTCAATATTATTTGCGATATATTCTTCTAATAAAGCACCTTGAATGTTTTCCGCAGACATATATAAATTATGATAACGTTCAAATTTACATATTTCTTCACTGCAACATCCAATAGCTTTTTGAATTATAAATTTTAGTACATCATCAGTACATGCTTTTTTGGGCTTAGCAACATGTTTACTTGGTAAATTCTTATCTGCTTTCATGTAAGCTTTAATCCATCGTCTAATATAATTTTCGCAACTACACTTATTCTTGCTTATACTATATGTAGGCGACATTTTTCTATATTTTAAAATAATATTAAAAATATCATCTAAAACATCGGGAGCTTTTAATTCTTCCTTATATTTCTTATATATTATTTTTATTTCTTCGTCTGAAATATTAAATTCTTCAAGAGAAATAGATACGTTTGCCATATATGCATGCTATACTAAACAAGCCTTTAAAGCAAGCATTTTAGATATATTTACAAAAAATAGGGAATTCTTTTGTGGCTCAGAATGAGGGTGTCTCTGTATATTTTTGCCCCTCCCCAGCCCCTTAGAAGTATTGTGTAGAATGCAGATGTAAAGGAGGAGGTTTAACACAAAAGTTTTGTCATTTTACGCCAAGTGAGTTTCATTTATACCTTTACCTAAGTTGCAAAAAGGTTGCAAAAATTCTGATAAATCAAAATTAAATCTGATAAAATCAGAGAATAAATTTTATCCAAAATTCTTTCATAGCAACAAACAGAGGCAACTTCTGATAAATTGTGGTTACAGGTGAAAACTCTTGCAAATACAGTGTTTCACAACTCATAACCCGAAGGTCGTTGGTTCAAATCCAGCTCCCGCAACCATTTATCAAAAGAGGGTTTCAAGGTTTTTGAAGCTCTCTTTTTTTTACGTTTCCTTTACATATATCTTGACAAATTAAATTATTTTTAATGTAATAAAATTGAATTAGGGATAGGGGTCTTTTTATGAAAGAATTTAAAAGCAAATGGTCTTCTAAATTATTTTGGACAGGTTGTGCGTTATGTGCAGGGTTCTTTATTTTTAAATTAACGGCTAAATTTACGCACAGTTTAGTGCTCTCTCTCATCGCGGGAGCTGTTGTTATAGGATTATTAATTTATAAAACGTATATTACGGATAATATCTCTATAATATTGTCAGAAGAAAAAAAACTTTTAATTAAACGATTTGATAACATTGTCAAAACCATTGATATAGATCAATACAAATGGTCAGAATACTCAAAATATTCAAACACAAAAAATGAAGAAGACCAGGATATTTATTATGTAAATAAAGAAACCGGAGAAGAAAATTCTATTGATTGCACTAATTTCAGCGGTGAAGATTATGAACAACTTTTAACCGCATTAGGGGCAAAAAATCAGAATTCTGAACCGGTTAAAGTTGCTACAATTAAAAAATAAGGAGTTATTATGTCACAGTATATTTTTCTGGTAGGTGGGATTATCGTTTTAGGAGTTGTAATGCAAATTGTAGGTGTAGTAATACACAATAATTCCAAAAAGCAGTTTGAAAATGAACATCCGGAAGCTTCTATTATGGAAATAAAAGATAATCAGTTCCATCCTTTAGGTTTTACAAATACGTTAACTTGCCTCTCTGTCAATGGTGAACCTTGTACACAGATTATGACAGGTTATGGTAAAAGAGGTCATTATCTTTTACCGGGGAAAAATATTCTTGAATTACAATACGAAACCCAAAGACCGGGGATTCTGCATAAATGGGTAAGAACAACTTATGATCCGCAAAAAATTGAAGTAAACGTCGAACCAAATAAAAAATATACTATTTCTTATAATAAAAAACAGGATCAATTTTTATTTGAAGAAGTAGCATAATAAAGCATTGATAAAGCAGTTCTTCGTCGCCTGCTTGCCCTGCTCAAAGCGTAAGCCGATGCTCGCAGTGTCACCTCGTGAGAACGAGGGGAGCAGGCGAGCATAATATCACCGCCGTTTCAAATCTTTGATTTGTCAGGCGGGGTAACGCAGGTCAACCCGCTTTCCTCTCACAAAACAATTCACTGGATTGTTTTGCTCGGCAGAGTGCCACTCAAAAGGCGCGCTTGCGTGAGCGGGAGTTGCTTCGCAACTCATTCACGCCACGTTCCTTATCGCGAGCCTTTCTCGGACATTTAACTTTGCGGGTTGATATTTAAGCACATGTCAACCCGCAATTTATTCACTCTACATTATAAATTAAAACTAATCTCATTTATACAGGTTGCAGTATCGCCGGCTTTTAGTTCTGCTGGTGTTCCTTCTTTTAATGCGACAATCCACCCTATAGGATTCCATATCATAGCATGACCGATAATTCCTGCCCACTGGCATCTTTCACCTTTAATTTTAGTTTCAAACTTCACCTGCCGGAGCGTACCGGTTGTATCGGTCAGATATCCTTTTTTTATAATAATAAAACCGTATTTACCTAAATTTCTGGCAGGACGTACTGACTTAATAATAGCATATCCGGAAGCATTCTTACTAAACACCAGTTTGTTATTGATGTATATATCAGATGCGGTACTTATTGCAATAGTATCGCCATTTTGGGCGGTTTCACTGTCAACGTTTTGTTTAAAAACAACAGGTATCGGATAATTCTCCGGAACCTGCACTGTATAATGAGCAGGATGTAGTGCATTCGATGTTCTTTGCATATTTTGCATTTGTGCCTGCCGGTGTAAATCATTATTTATTTTTATTTCATTATCTGCAAGAGCCGGAAAGTCTGATGAGATACTAAACATCCCGAAAACAAAACCTAATAAGACGACTTGACCAATTCTTATCTTCATACGCGACCTCTTAATAACTGAACCTGAAAACAATTATATACATATTTATATATAAATGTCAAACCAAAACTATTCATACGAACAGTTGTAGTATTTTTCTTTTTCTTTTAAGATAAGTTCGTTTATTATTTTATTTGTCTTTTCTTGAGATTTAAATGTTCTATCCATTATCCGCGGACTAATTTTTACAGGATTTACCTCATTATAAGCTGTCATCTCACCCGTATATTTTAGAATTATTTCATCCGTATTTTCTAAGAGAGTTTTATATGTTTGATGAATTTCATCTTTTGTCAGTTCAGCGGCTTCGCTATTTTTATTTTCTTCGAGGAAATTATCTATTGATTCCAGAACAGAGGTTTTATCATCTTCTTCAAATTTCTGAATTTTATAATTTACTTTTTCAAGGCGTTTTAAGATATCGTAAGAAACTTTATTTTCTTTGTATTCCTGAATGATATCTCCGGTTTCTTTTTTGATTTCCTGAACATCAGTGTAACCGGAAACGAGAAAGAGCACTGCTGCTGTTTTATTTTGCATATCAAGCTGTTTTATTTTTTCGTGAAATTCCGGAAGTGCAGCGGAGGACACATCCGAAAGTTCATCGTCCATTTGCTCCTGAATTTCCTGAAATTTTTCATAATGGGGTTTTAATTTTTCAAACTCTTCACTATCTCTGTAAACCTTTTCACGTCCTTTTTCAATAGCCTGTAACAGTTCGGAGGAGGCATATTGAGGGTGTTCCTGCACAAATTGCTCATTACGTTCAAATTCTTTGATATTTCTGTTGTATTGTTCATAAATGCGCGCATTTTGTGACGCATTTTTGAAGGTTCCGGTTTCATTGGCATCGAATTTTTTATTCATAAGCTCTGTTTCATAAGCACGGACGAGCTTCAATTTTTCCTGAGAATCGTAACCGATTTTACCAAGCGCAATAAATTCTTCCCTGTGTTCTTCGCGGTAGGGCAGAACTTTATTGTTAACATCATTTTCCAGTTGACTAATCTGTTCATCCACAAAAGAATTTGTTCTACTGAAAGAATCTCCGCCGTTAAAAGACATTTTTATATGCGGAGTCTTGTAACAGTTCCTATTATTGTTAACAGCAGAAAACATATTGAGGTTGACCGGCAGAATTTTCATAGATTTACCTCCAGAGTTATCTTTATTATCTATTTTGTTATATAATCTGTCAACAAAAATTTTTGCTATATAATAAAGCAGTTCTTTGCCACTTCCGCCCCTCTTGTTGCTCGATTCGTGCTTAACGGCATACAGGCAAAAGCGTGGTTTTGCCTTGGAATGGCTCAGCTTGCTCGCGCTGAATGTGTCAGCAGATGTTCGCAGTGTCGACTTGCAAGAGCAAGACGAGCAGGCGAACATAATATCACTGCCGTTTCAAATCTTTAATTTGACAGGCGGAAGAAACCGCAAGCCGTTAGCGTTTTCCTATCGAAAACCATTCACTGGAATATTTTTCTCGGCAGAGTGATGCCACATATAACAGTTGCAAGTAGACATTTTCAAGTCCCCCAAATTGCATCCCCGAATTTGGGGACAAAGCACATTTAAATTTGACGTCCATGTTTACTTTTTTTATTTTCTGTGCTTTACTATAATTAGTTATGTTAATATATGGGGTCAAGATAAAGAGGTTCAGATATGGATTTTATTGAAAAAATTAGACAGTTAAATGAACGCGTTATTAATTTAAAAGATAGTTTACAAACTGAGGAAGCAACAAAAAATGCATTAATTTTGCCTTTTTTAAATGCTCTCGGATATGATGTTTTTAATCCTCTTGAGGTAGTCCCCGAATTTATAGCAGATAGCCGCTTAAAGAAAGATGAAAAAGTTGATTATGCAATTATGAAAGACGGGAAACCTATCATTTTAATTGAATGTAAAAAGGTTGAAAATGATAAGTTAGATATAAAAAAACATGCAGGACAGCTTTTTAAATATTTTACAGCTAGTAAAGCAAAATTTATTATTCTTACAAATGGTATTGTTTATAAATTCTTTTCTGATATTGAAGAAGTAAATATTCTTGATAAAGACCCATTTTTTACTTTTAATTTACTGGAATATAAAGAAAATCAACTTGAAACACTTTCTGAATTTTGCAAAGAAAATTTTGACCTTGAAAAAGCCTATTCAAATGCCGGAGATTTAAAATATATAAAGCAATTTGAAGATGTAATTGAAAATGAATATAAAAGTCCGTCAGATGATTTTGTTAGATATTTGATTAATAAATCCGGCGTTTGTGACGGTAGAATTACAGATAAGGTTATTGAAAAACATAAACGGACAACGGTTGAGGCGTTTAACCTTTTTATGTCTAAAGTTATGAAAACTTCATTAGATTTTAGTTTGGCTTCAAAAAATGAAATAAAAGAAGAAAATAAAAATGAAGTCATTACAACACTTGAAGAATTAGAAGGATATGCAATTATTAAATCTATTTTAAATGGAATTATAGATGTTACAAGAATTACATATCGAGATAATGCAAGTTATTTTAATGTTTTGCTAGATGATAATATACGCAAAACTATTTGTAGGTTGTATTTTAATCGTACACAAAAATATATTGCATTTTTAGACGGAACTAAAGAAATTAAAACACCAATCAACTCTATAAATGAAATTTTTTCTTTTGCAGAACAAATTAAAGCTAAAATAGATGAAATTTTGAGTATCAAAAAGTAATTTCGGGAAAATTTTATCTATACTTGTCTTGTATTATCAGTTAAGCTTTAACTTTTTCCGTATTTACCCTGAACAAAAATGCCAACGGGATTAGCAAGAACGCAATCAATGCAAATATTGCAAATACATCCACATAAGACATCAAACGGGACTGGGTAAGTAATGACTTATAAAGATAAGAATTTGCCTTAATACTTGCAAACGAGCTTGATGCATTGGACATAAACGTACTTACAAGCGATGCAAATTTATGTTGAAATACCAGACTAAAATTAGACAGATTATCCACAAGATATACCTGATGCATTTGAGCATGTCTTGCGACAAGGGTTGATGCAATTGACGCAACGATTGCGGTCATTGCGGCTTTACAGAGGTTATGCAGACTTGCGCCGTTGGTAAGTTCTGATTTAGGCAAAGTTCCCAGTACCAGAGAGGAAACAGGAATAAATGTCATAATTACCCCAACGCCCATTAATACCTGCGGGATTGCTATGTATATAAACGAAACACTTAAATTCAAATTTACGAAAAATAAAATTGAAATTCCTAAGAAAAAGAACCCGATAGCTATCAAAATTCTGTTGTCAAAGATTTTCATCAACGGGTTAATTGCAATCATCATCAACACGCACGATATAATCCGCGGGGCAAGTGCAAAACCGCTCAATATTGCGGTATAGCCCATCATATTCTGCAAGAACTGCGGAACAAGAACGATTGTTGAAAACACAAGCATATTAATTGACGGGCTTAAAATCGTTCCGATTAAAAAGTTTCTGTCTTTGAACAACCTGAGGTTAATCAACGGGGTTTTGCATTCAATTTCCCAGACAATAAAGAATGCAAGCGCACAGGCGGAAAATCCGGCAAGCCAGCTTATCCACGCACAGTCAAACCAGTTGTACTGCTGACCTTTATCCAGAACCACCTGCATTGAAAGCAGCCACAACACAAGCGCTATCATGCCCGGAAAATCTGTTTTTGTTACCTGTTTTCGTGTTTCGAGTTCTTCAATATTGGCGTGAACCATTGATATTGAAAGAATTCCGACCGGAATATTGACAAGATAAATCCACTGCCAGTCAGCGTTATCAACAATAAACCCGCCGAAAGTCGGCCCGAGAATTGCAAAAACCATTACCGCCATTCCGTATAAGCTCATTGCAATCCCCCTTTTTTCGGGCGGGAAAGCAGCCAATAATATTGCCTGCGAAACCGGTGTCATCGGCCCGCCGCCAATCCCTTGAATTAATCTTCCGAGAACCATTAAATTAAGGTTCGGGGCAATAGCACAAATTAAGGAGCCGAGAGTAAAAATTCCGATAAATACTTTTAAAAAACGTTTACGCCCCATCAAATTTTCAAGCCAGCCCGACATCAAGATTAGACATGCGTTTGCTATCATATAAGATGTGATAATCCAGTTTGCCTCATCAATAGTCGATCCAAAATATCCTGATATATGCGGAATAGCAACGTTTGTTGCAGATGTCGCAAGACAGGAAAATGATGTCGGCAAAAGTATTGAAAATGCCACCAGCCATAAAGGTGCCGGATGATGTTTGTAAACGACTTTTGTCATTACTTAACTTTTACCTCCGGAACTACTGACATGCCGGGAACGATATTGTATTGTGTAATATCCTCCTTAAATACAATTTTCACCGGAACTCGCTGAACAATTTTTACATAACTGCCGACTGCATTTTCCGGCGGGAAAAGACTTGCCCTTGCACCTGTAGAACGCTGAATACTATCAACTTCACCTTTAAATTTTTTGCCGCCATAGGTATCAATTTTTATTTTAACAGGCTGACCGGGTTTCATATTGGCAAGCTGCGTTTCCTTAAAATTGGCAACAATCCACATTTGTTCAGGAACAATTGCAAACATTGGCTGTGCAACCTGAACATAATTTCCCTGTTCAACGGAACGGCTTGTTATTTTACCGTCAGACGGCGCATATATTTTTGTATATGACAGATTTAATTCATCCTGTTCAACCTCCGCCTCAAGCCGCTTTATTGAAGCGTTAATTTCATCGTATCTGGCTTTTGCGGACTTATTGTTTGATTGCGCTGCAGTAAGTTTATTCAGGCTGGCATCATAATCCTGTTTGGACGAAATCCCTTTTGCATACATTTGCGAATATCTGTCAAAATCAGCCTGTGCGAAATCAAGGTCGGATAAAGTTTTTGTAACCTGATTTTCCGTATTAACAAGCGCGGCTCTAGCTTCTTCCAGTTTAGCTCTTGTTTCTCTTAATTTTGCATCATAATCGTTAGGGTCAATTTCAAGGAGCAAATCCCCTTTTTTTACATCCTGATTATCTTCAATATTCAATTTTAAAACAGGCCCTGCCACACGCGGGGCTATTGTTATAACGTGTCCTTCAATAAAAGCATCGTCCGTTGATTTATAGTAAACTGCATGCACGGAATAAAAAATTCCGCAAATAAGAAATATTATAGCTGTTATACTCGGAACAAGAACTCTCTTTTTTGTATATTCGGGGCGGGTATCTTCTACCTCTGTTATATCTTCGGCTTTATTTTCTTCCACGGTGGTATCTCCTTTTATATTTGTAATTTAACTTTATCTCTTACATTAAAATTCATTTTTTCAAGTGTGCTGAAAGTAACTGCCAGATCCTCTTCCGGAATATCTGCGGTGATAATTTTTCTTAAATCAATATCAGTCGGGAATACCATATCTCTGGCTGCTTTGCCTTTTTCGGTCACGACAAGCTTAAATATTTTTCTGCCGTTAGAGTCCGGAATTTTTTCAACAAGTCCTTTCTGGTGCATAATTTCAATTATCCTTGCCATATTTGCCCTGTCTTTAAAGGTAATTTCCGCAAGCTGGCGCTGGCACATTATTTCATCATTCTCAAGAAGCAGGTTTAATATTACGTACTGATCCGGCGTAAGGTCAAACTTTTTCTCTGCAAAAGTCTGCGTGGAAAGCCCTCTTACCAGCGTACCCGTAATATAAATTAATGCACCTATACGTCCTTTCAAATATTCTCTATACATTTTTCATACTCACTTGATATACTTTTTTTCTTGTGATGTAATTATAGCACAAGAAATTTTTATAGGAAGCATGGTATGAAAAAAATTTTTATAATTTTATTTTTAATTACATTAACAATTACCCCTGCACTTGCCGCTAAAAAAGAAAAAGATACGGCACCCGTGCAAACGATTGATTATTTAAATCTTCAATGGTGGGAAAAATATAACGACAATTACCTGACAGAAAACCTGAAAAAGTTATATGACCGTAATTACGATTTAAAAAACGCGGCGCTGAGAGTTGAAGAAAACGAAAAAATGGTCAAAATGCAGTTCGCAAACGAACTCCCGAGCCTTGGATTATCCGGAGAACTCAGCAGAACATTGCAATCCTCAATGCAGCAATACGGTTCCATGCGAATTCCGAGTTACGCACAGTATCGTTATTACCTGCCAATAACAATGGGTTATGAAATTGACATCTGGGGCAAAAACAGGTTAAAAACCAAAAGCGCCAAACAACAACTGGAAATAATAAAACAGGCACAGAGGGCAACTTATATTTCGCTGACTTCAAGCTTTGCAGCAGACTATTTCAATTTGATTAAGACAGACGAATTCTTATCGCTGCAAAACGAACTCATCAAAACACAGGAAGCCATTGTCGAGAAAACGCAGGACAAATATTCAACAGGTCTTTGCTCTATCAATGAACTTCTTGCAGAACAGAGAATGCTCACGACCTTGAGAGAAGAAAGAAACAGACACCTAAAAACACAGGAAACTTTAATAGAGAGCCTCCGGGTTTATCTATCGGATTCGCAAGCGGAAATCGCACGCAATGACTACGAAAAAGTCAATCTGCTGGAGGGAATTCCTTCTAAATATTCTACCGCAGTTATCGAAAACAGACCGGATTTCCTGCAGGAAGAAGCCAACATCAAACGCATCGGCTTTGATGTAAAAGTTGCAAGACGCGAATTCCTGCCAAATTTCATTATCTTTGGTCAAATCGGTTTAAACGCCTACCACCTCGATACCCTGTTTAACTCTGTTTCCCAGTTGTTTAATGCTGGTGTGCTGCCTTCAATTGACCTGTTCTCCGGCGGTAGAAAAATTGCGCTTTTAAAATTAAGGAAATATGAATATCAAGAAGCGCTGAACAGTTACCAGAAAACCATTCTTGAAAGTATCAGAGATTTAAATTCAGGTCTTGTCGAATATAAAACAGCAATGGATAATTATGAAGAATGCAAAAACCGCCTTGCACTTCAGGATAAAACCTACGGTCTTTTAAAAGATAAAAATACGATAGGTTCGGCAAGCGAACTTGATGTTTTATATGCAAAAGAAGCATATCTTATGGTCAAAAAAGAAGAGGTTTCCGACAAAATAAACACCTTACTTTCAACTATAAGTCTATACAAAGCAACAGGCGGTGTTGATTTATACAAAATTAACGACGAAAGCCTTTAATTATACTCAAAAGGCATAATAACTGATACATTATAAGTATTTGCTATTTTATACAAAATAGTAAATAATAAAAAGATAAAGGAGAGTCAAATGAGCAAAAATGTATTGATTATTTCATCTACACTCAGAAAAAACGGAAATTCCGAAGTTCTGGCGCGGGAATTTGCAAAAGGTGCAGAGGAAAGCGGCAATAATGTAGAATTTATTTCACTTCAAGACAAAGATATTAAATTCTGCAAAGGCTGTCTTGCATGCCAGAAGCTTGGCAGCTGTGTAATCAAAGACGATTCAAATGCCATTGTAGAAAAAATGGAAAAAGCTGATGTTATTGCTTTTGCAAGCCCTATCTACTACTATGAAATGTCAGGTCAGCTTAAAACCCTGCTTGACAGAGGCAATCCGTTGTTTTCTTCTGATTACAAATTCAGAGATATCTATTTTCTTGCAACAGCGGCAGACACCGACCCACACGCGGCAGATATTGCGGCAAACGGAATTCAAGGCTGGGTTATGTGCTTTGAAAAAGCACAGCTAAAAGGTGTTATCCTCGGCGCCGGTGCGGAAGCTGTCGGTGATATACAAAATAATCCGGCAATGCAAAAAGCCTATGATGCAGGCAAGGGAGTATAAAATATGTTTAAAAAATTATTAGTTTGTTTTGCAGCATTTTTATTAATAACAGGAGGTGCGGTTATGGCAGCAGATTGGGACAAAACCTTCCCTAAAAGCGACAATGTTGATGTAAAAAAAGTAAGTTTCAAAAACAGATACGGAATAACGCTTGTCGGGGATTTATATACACCAAAAGTCAAACCGGAAGGCAAAATGGCGGCGATTGCCGTGAGCGGGCCGTTTGGCGCGGTAAAAGAACAAGCGTCGGGACTTTACGCTCAAAAAATGGCTGAAAGAGGATTTGTAACACTTGCATTTGATCCCTCTTATACAGGCGAAAGCAGCGGTGAGCCGCGCAATGTTTCCTCTCCGGAAATTAATACGGAAGATTTCAGCGCGGCAGTAGATTTTTTAAGCAATCAAAAAAATGTTGATCCTGAAAGAATAGGTATTATCGGAATTTGCGGCTTCGGCGGTTTCGGTCTGAACGCTGCGGCTATTGATACAAGAATTAAAGGCACGGTTACTGTAACAATGTACGATATGACAAGAGTTACGGCAAACGGTTACTTTGATTCAATGGACGAAAACGCACGCTATGAACTAAAAGAACAACTTAACAAACAAAGAACCGAGGACTTTAAAAACGGAACTTACGCAAAAGCGCCGGGTCTTCCGGAAAAACTTACCGGCAGCGAACCTCAATTTGTACAGGACTACTGGGGATATTACAAAACTCCGCGCGGCTTCCATAAACGCTCAATCAACTCTAACGGGAACTGGAACACAACGGCATCTCTTTCCCTGATCAATATGCCAATCCTTGCATACAGCAACGAAATCAGAAACGCAGTCCTGATGATTCACGGCGAAAACGCACACAGCCGCTACTTTAGCGAAGATGCATTCAAAAAACTCAAAGGCGAAAATAAAGAACTCTACATAGTTCCGGCTGCCAACCACGTGGATTTATACGACAACCTCGAAAAAATCCCGTTTGATAAAATCGAAGCATTCTTTTTAACTTCTCTCAAGGAGGCTAAATAATGAAAAAAATACTATTGCTATTAACACTTTTAATAACAGGAGGAACACTGACTATGGCAGGTGAACTTAACCAACCGTTCGCAAAAGGCGAAATAAATCCATACAGCCAATATTTTACCGGAACAACACACCTTAACCGTCTTGTCGCAAAAGATGAAGTTTTCAACTCCTCAATCGGCAACGTAACGTTTGAAAAAGGAGCAAGAACCAACTGGCACAAACACTCCGGCGGTCAAATCCTGCTTGTAACAGCCGGTGAAGGCAGATATCAGGAAAAAGGCAAAGAAATCCAAATTCTAAAAGCCGGCGATGTTGTAAAAATTCCGCCAAATGTTGAACACTGGCACGGTGCAGCGCCGGACAGCGAATTCGCACACATCTCAATTGAGCCAAACCTTCCAAACAACTCAACCACATGGCTTGAGGCGGTGACAGATGAACAATATAAGTAAAATTCTATTTGCAGCAGCCCTGATTTTTTGTGTTCAGGGCACCACTTTTGCAAACATTCAAACAGCAGAGGACACAAACACAATGACAAGAACAGAAATCTGTAAGAAAAATTATTCTGAACTCTTTGGCGGCGAAGCTCTGGTAAAAACCGGCACTGACGCAGAATTCATGGCAATACTGCAAAAATCAATTTTCGGAGAAGTTTTTACCATAGGCAATCTCGATAACAAAACCCGCGAAATGCTGACAGTGGTTTCACTGACAACCCAGCAGGCACTGCCGCAGCTAAAAGCGCACACAAATGCGGCGCTTAATGTAGGTGTTAGCCCGATTGAACTAAGAGAAGCAATTTATCAATGCGCGCCGTTCATAGGCTTTCCAAAAACCCTAAATGCAATAAGCGTTATGAACGATGTATTTAAAGAACGCGGAATACAACTCCCGCTTGAAGATACAACCACAACATCCGAAGAAACCCGATTTAGTGACGGTTTTGCAATCCAAAATCCGATTTACGGAGATGAAATAAAAGAAGCACTCACAGGCCTGCCGGACGATATGGGCGAGGATGTGGCAAGAATACTCACAGAAGTATGTTTCGGCGATTTTTATACAAGAAAAGGACTTGATGTAAAAACCCGCGAACTGCTGATTGTCGGACTACTCGTTACAACCGGCAACACCCAAACCCTCAAAAGCCACATCCGCGGTAATATAAAAGCCGGTAATTCGCCGGAAACAATTGCGGCTGCAATAATTCAGGTTATGCCATACACCGGCTTTCCGAACGCTATTGCAGCACTGAAAACTCTAAAAACAGAAATGTCTGAATAAAAAATTTTCACATAATGTTCAGGGCGGAGCTTGTTTTTAACAAGCCCCGCCTTTTATATCGACGTTTACCGTATTAAAAAAAGCAGTTCTCCGTCGCCTGCTTGCCCTGCTTAAAGCGTCAGCCGGTGCTCGCGGGGTCACCTCGTGGGAACGAGGGGAGCAGGCGAGCATAATATCACCGCCGTTTCAAATCTTTGATTTGTCAGGCGGGTAACGCAGGTCAACCTGCTTACCTCTCACAAACGATACTCAATCGTTTGTTCGGCAGAGTGCCACTCAAAAGACTCGCTTGCGTGAGCGGGAGTTGCTCCGCAACTCATTCACGCCACGTTCCTTATCGCGAGTCTTTCTCGGACAACTTACACTTTCGGCTAATAGACAATAAGGCTACTTTTTTAGACAATAGTTTCGTTAAGATCTTCGGGAATAAAATGATGTATACATATAAAATAAAAATTTTAGATAAAGAGAAGAACTTCTATACTCTAAGAGGAGAGTTATAATGCACAGTAATAGTCTGACGGCCCGGGAATTACAGGTACTGCACCTGATTAGCGCGGGTTATTCTAATTCACAAATCGCAAAAATTCTGAATATCACCCTGCATACCGTCAAAGCGCATGTTCAGGCAATTTTTTATAAATTACAGGTAAAAAACCGTGTGCAGGCCGCCGTTATTGCCTCAAAATACCTTATACCCGCTCATCAAAATTCTGATATTTGCAAAGAGCCTGAAGCATAGCTTTCAACCCGCTATTGAAATGCCATAAAAAATATGGTATAATTATACCATTGAGAGGTATGAAATTATGAAAATTGCAAAAGGGTTCACGTTATCCGAGATTTTAATAGCAATGCTGGTTCTGGGTATAATTGTTGCGGCATCGGTTCCGATTATCTTAAACCTGACGCCTAACAAAAATGTTATTATGATGAAAAAAGCGTACTACGCAACAGAAAACATTGTTCACAGCTTGATTAATGACCAGAATTACTATCCGGATATGACGGCGAATTGCATAAAATCAGACGGTACACTCGAGAACTCCGGTACTAACGATTGCTACTACGGCTTTGATTACGCTCCAAACGCAATAAATGTTCCGGGAGTAGCCGGCTCCGTTGCGACCTCATACAAACTGCAATGTCTTTTTGCATCTAAATTGAATATTAAAGAAGACCTTGCTGATGTATGTGCAGGAACAGAAACAATAGTTACAACAATGGACGGTATGAGCTGGAAAATTGATGGTTTGTCAAATGGTCCGGCCGATGGTACAATACAAATTGACGTTGACGGAATAAATAAAGGTGTTCACGCTTATCATATAACCCCTACCGCTACACCAACTTCTCCTACCGGTTTATGTGCAGATGCGGATACGTGGAGTCCAGCAACCTGTAATAGTAATCTAACCGCACGAGCAAAGAAAAATTTTGACAGAATTCAAATTACTATCAGCCGTGACGGGAAACTAACCATTGAAGACAATCAGGAAGAATTTGCAAAAATCATCAGAGGTGAAGTTAAGCTTATGGGCGATGATGACGATAAATAATTATAAAGCAGCCGGGTAATCGCGCTAATCCTGCGCAAGCAGAATTAGTGAGGAAAGTCCGTGCATCCGAGGGCAGATCGCCGGAGAAAGTCCGGACGGTGTGAACCGGTGGATAGGACCACAGAAAATATACAGCCAATGGATTTAAAATCACAGGCAACGGTGCAACGGTGAGGTAAGAGCTTACCGGCGAAACCGAGAGGCAACGCGTCAAGGCAACCCCCGATTGGATGCAAGATTAAATTGAAGGTTAAGGCGGCCCGCCGACTTCAGACAAAATCGCTGGTAGTCAGGAGTAATCCTGATTCAAGACAGATGATTACCTAGAAACAGAACACGGCTTACGAACTGCTTTATTTTTTTAATCCCTCACTCTCTGAGGGATTTTCCCGTACGGGAAATTTTTAATAATTTTTAATAAAAAACACTAAAATTTTACCGTACGGGAAATTTCTTGACAAAAATAAGGAAAAAATGTAAAATTTTACCGTACGGGAAGATAAAGCAGTTCTTCGTCGCCTGCTTGCCCTGCTCCCGCAGGTCAACCCGCGACTACGCTGTCTAATACGCCACTCAAAAGGCTCGGCCACTGAGTGGCTCCCCCCCATTTGGTTCATACACTCTCGGTAGCGATTGATACCACTACGGCTCCGGCTCAGCCTGGCGCGAGCCTTTCTCGGACATTTTTGAGGTTCTATGTATATAAAAAATCTTTCAGATTTAGCTAAAATCATTGTAAAAACAAGAAAAGCACAGGGGCTTACGCAAAAAGATGTTGCTTTTGCCTGTAATGTCGGCATTCGTTACATCGTTGATTTAGAAAACGGCAAAGAAACCTGCGAAATCGGCAAGGCTTTAAAAATAGTTAATATGCTGGGGATAAAGTTAGAGGTTCAGGATGAATAAAGAAAAAATCCTAATTGTTAGAATCAATAATGAATTTATCGGCTGGCTTTCACAAAATGAAGTCGGCAAAATTGAATTTGACTATCAAGAGGCCTGTAAACGGATACTTTCACTTAGCCTGCCATTAACGCAGAAACACTTTACGGAAAAACAAAGCCATGCATATTTTGAAGGTTTACTGCCGGAATCAGAAGATGTGCGAAAAGCTGTCGCCCAAAAATTTGGCGTAAATCACAATAATTTTTTCAGCCTGCTTAAAGTTATCGGCTATGACTGTGCCGGTGCCGTATCCTTTCACCCCTATGAAGCCAATCCCCAAAATCTGCCTTGCGAGTTTAAAGAGGTTAATGGCAAAATTTTTAGCGAAGAGGAATTATATAATTATATAAAAGAACTGCCTAAAAAGCCGCTATTCACCTCCTACGAAGGTTTAAGACTCTCCCTTGCCGGAGCGCAGGAAAAAACCGCAATAATTTGCTTAAACGGTGAAATCGGAATACCGGATTTTGATGTTCCGACAACACACATTTTAAAACCCGCAATGAAAGATTACGAAGAAAGCGTTGAAAATGAATTTATCTGTATGACTACTGCCAAAAATCTCGGACTTGCGGTCAGTAATACGTCTATCGGACAGGTAAAAGACATCAAATATCTACTTGTCGAAAGATACGACAGGCATATAGAAAACAACAAAATCAAACGAATTCATCAGGAAGACTTCTGTCAGTGCCTGAACATCCCGTCCCGCGATAAGTACCAGTGCGAAGGCGGAGTCAGCACAAAAAATTGCTATGAAATTATCAGAAAAACAGACCGGCCTATCTTAAATATTCAGGAACTTACAAAACGGATAATTTTTAACTATCTTATAGGCAATGCCGATGCACATGGCAAGAATTTCTCAATATTACACTTAGACAATGGCAGTATAGAATTCGCACCAGCTTACGACATGTTATGCACTCAGGTTTACCCTGAACTTATAAAAAATATGGCAATGAAAATCGGCGGATGTTATGAGCCTGATAGGATTTTCCCCAAAAATTGGGAAATTTTTGCACAGGAAGCCGATATCAATTACACAGGTTTACGGCATGAAATAATTGAAATGGCACAAAAGCTCCCCGCAGAACTTGAAATAGTCGTCAAATCTTTTAAAAATACAATTGGAAACAAAATCCTTGCAATAGTAAAAGAAAACTGCGAACGTACTCTCAGAAGATTTGAAGAAGTTTAACCTTCCCCGCTCCGCTGTGAAACTTTTTTCACTCTCCACCGTCTTTAGTATTAGAAAATGGGATTTTTTATTAGGAGAGCTGAAATATGAATTTGGATTTTTGTAAGATTAAGTATGATTTACCCGAAAACTTTGACTATACACAGAGCTTTGAGGAGGAAGAACCGAAAACTTTTAGCTGCATTGCCCACGAAGAAGATATTCTGCAAATGTATCTTAAAAGTATCGGCAAGATAAAATTATTAAAACCCGATGAAGAACGCGAACTCGGCAGGCAAATTCAGGAAGAAAAGGGGTTAAAAGCCGAACTTGCCAAGAAAAAACTGGTTAAGGCAAACCTGCGGCTTGTCGTCAGTATCGCAAAAAAATTTATCGGGCAGGGAATTTTATTTATGGATCTGGTGCAGGAAGGCGCGCTCGGGTTAATCAGAGCAGCCGAAAAATTTGACTATTCCAAAAACTTCAAATTTTCGACCTATGCGACCTGGTGGATAAGGCAGACTATTATGCGTGCAATCGCAAATAACGCAAAATCTATCCGGATTCCTGTCCACATGATTGATAAAATCCGCAAATACAACAAAACTAAATCAAAAATGCTTATCAAAAACGGCGTTGAACCGACTGAACAGGAAATCGCCGACGAAATGAAACTTCCGCTGGATAAAATTTTGCAGATTAAACGTGCGATTTTAAAAGAGCCTATCAGCCTTGAAACACCCGTTACAGAAGATTTGAACGTTATTGATTACCTTGAAGATACGCACTGCAAATCTCCGGAAGCGCAAACCGATGACAAAATCGTGCATAAAAATATCGAGGAATTAATGAAAATTCTAAACGAAAAAGAAAAAGAAATCATAAAATGCCGTTTCGGTATCGACAACACTGCAACCAAAACCCTCGAGCAACTGGGCGAAAACCTCGGGTACTCAAAAGAGCGTATCCGCCAGCTTGAAAACCTCGCCCTGAAAAAAATCAGGGAATGCGAAAAATTCTCACACCTCAAAGAGGTGCTTGAATAAAACTTAACTTTATCATAATATAAGCTTATTAGAGAAGCGCCTTGAGCGGCGCTCAAAAGGGAGTAAAAAAGATTATGGTAAAAAAAAGAATTGGTATAGATGTTGGCGGTACAAACGTTAAAATTGCACTCGTAACCGGCGAAGGACAGATTGTTTATTCAAATTCCGTCCCGACCCGCGCGGAAATGGGTTATGAATACACAGTAAACAATATTAAACAGGCAATTTATGAACTGATGAAAGAAACCAAAACCGAAACAAAAGACATTGAAGGCATTGGTTTTGGCTTTCCGGGTCAGGTTGACTGCGATAACGGAGTAGTAAAACTTCTCCCGAACATTCCTGGCTGGGTAAATGTTCCGATTGCAAAACTTATTGAAGATGAATTTCATATTCCGACAAGAATAGATAACGATGCAAGATGCGCAGCACTCGGCGAACTTTATGCAGGTGCGGGCAAAGGATGCAAAAACCTTGTCTGCGTAACTGTCGGAACTGGCGTTGGCTCGGGCTTAATTATTAACGGAAAAGTCGTTCGCGGTGCAAGCAATGCAGCAGGCGAAATCGGTCACATCAAGCTTCAAATGCACGACGGCCCTATGTGCGGCTGCGGTGACACCGGCTGTATGGAAGCTTTTGTTTCCGCACCTTCAATCGTTGCAATGGCAAAAGATTACATCAACGGCGGCAAATCCGCTAAGTTCCGAGAACTCGCAAACCCTGAAATCTCTGCATACATCGTTGCAGAAGCCGCAAAAGCAGGCGACAAAGTGGCACAAAGAATTTTCAAAAAGATGGGTGAATACCTAGGAATAGGACTTGCAAGCGTTGTAAACCTTCTGAACCCTGAACGGGTAATCATAGGCGGCGGCGTTGCAGATGCGGGGGAAATCTTCCTTGAACCCGTCAGAAGAACCCTCAAGGAACGCGCAATGGAAATCGCAGGCGGAGCCGTGGAAGTAGTTCCGGCACAGCTTGGAAATACGGCAGGTGTTATCGGCGCAAGCTTGCTTATAGAAAACTAAATTTCTTTTAAAAGCCGGATTTAAAAAAAATCCGGCTCCTTTTTACAATTTGCTTTTTACGTTTTCTATTGATAAAATCAGAATATGATTTATTTTTTCTACGGAGAAGAAGATTTTAACATTGATTTAGAGGTTGAAAAGTTAAAAAAAGAACTCGATCCTAATTTTCTTGAGATGAGCTACAAAACGTACGATCATCCGAAATTTCCGGATCTAATTTCAATTCTCAGAAGCCAGCCGATGATGTTCGGTAAAATGCTTATCGTAATCGAATGCGTCAAATATTTCTCCGAAGCCTTTGAGGATAAAGAGATTAAACAAATCACAGAAGCCCTCGAGGACAACAACGAAAACCTCGATATCGTTTTCACTGCAAAACTTCCGCGCGATGAAGGCAAAAAACTGGATTCGCGCAGAAAACTCTTTAAACTCCTTGTCAAACAAAAATCAAAAGAATTCCCGACTATCCCGACCTACAAACCGGAACTTTCCAGCTGGATTTTAAATCAGGCGAAAATTTATAACCTGAAACTTACACCCGATGCGGTTTCAACCCTGATTTCCATGGTCGGCAACAACCTCCGCCAGCTTGATTCTGAAATCCAGAAACTTGCGATTTCCGTCTACCCGAAAGACACTGCCGGCGACAAAGACGTCAGAGAAATCTGCACCAATAACGAAGATTTATTCGCACTTTCGGACGCGCTTATGCAAATGGATTACGAAACAGCTCTCCTTGAATACAAAAAACTTCTGGATAAAGATCACCCCATAAAAATTCTTGCAACGCTTCAAACAATGACACGCAGATGGGTTACGCTCAAAGCCAATTCAAAAGCCAGCCCGTTTGAACTCCTCAAACTTACCGGAATGAACGAATATGTTATAAAATTAACGCTTCAAAAGATGAAAAATACAACGCTCCATGATCTGGTAACGTTGAAGAAAAACCTTACGACCTGTGAATACCGTATCAAAAGCGGTCAGGCACTTGATGTTGAAAGAGAGGTGGCAAATGCCTTCTTTGTACGATAGATACCCGTTTTTAATGAGATATTTTCAAAACGGTCTTGCACACGACAATGAAGCCGGCAGAATTTCACACTGTATCCTGTTTTTCGGAAGCGACCTGCCCGCTCAATACGAACTTGCGCTTGAAGTTGCAAGGCTTTTAAACTGCAAAGAAGGTGGCGCGCAGGACTGTGAATGCTTAAATTGCCGCTGGATAAGAGAAAACAAACACCCCGCTGTCAGAACTGTTTCGCGCGTAGACTACAAACCCGTCGATGATAAAACCAAAACCGTAATTTCAGTACGCCAGACACAGGAGATTAAAAACGATTTAATGGTAACATCAGACTACCACCGCGTAATAATTTTCTGCGACAAGGACGATGACGGGAATATCCGCGGAATTAACTACCGCGTTTTTCAGGAAGAAGCGGCAAACTCCCTGCTTAAAACATTTGAAGAACCGCCTTCCAACACAACATTCATCTTCTTAACCAAAGACAAAACCGATATGATTTCAACGATTGTTTCGCGCTCGCAATGCTTCTTTGTTCCTGCACAACCGGAAGAAAATCGTGATTACAGCCTTGTTTCGGAGCTTATGGACGGCTATACTGCACGCGGCAAAAACGAACTCTGGGCGTTCAAGGACAGACTGTTGGAAATAATTAAAGAAAACGGTTTCGACCCGACAATGAGTCAGGTCGAAAACTATCTTAATTCACTTTTGAAAAGCAATTACCTTAACGGCCAGCTGCGGCAGAAACTTCTGCACGACCTGAAAGCCGTAAGCCTTGCGAAAAGGGAAGCCGAACTGGAAATTCAAACCCCGAGCGTTATAGAAAACCTCACCTTCGCCCTGTTTGAGGTGTAAAATTATCGTTTAACGCATCGTGCAATTTTATATTCCGTATCATCAATCGGGAAAGGAACCATTCTGCCTGTAACCCCTCCGCCTATCCAGGCTCGTGTTGCATCATAACGTGTTGTTGTCCAGTAATGTGCTTCTTCTATATTAAACAATTTTGCATTATACGTCATTGAAACGACTTCTGCAACATTAGGCGCCCTGTATTCAGGATCCATTGCGGTGCAGGCTGCCTGTGCATCCGCAAATGCCACACTCCTTCCGCCATCGCGTAAATAAGGCATCGGCGCTGCAACCACACTGTCTGTAGGATACATAACCGTGATAACACCGATATCTTTACCAACAGTATTAGGCCCTTTGCTTCCGTTTAAATCATAAATAAAGTTTGCGCACACTTTACTTGCAACATAATAAGCTGATTCCTGCATATCGGTTTGACAGGTTTTATTATAAAAAGCAACAATACTTTCACCGTTCGCGGTTTCAAATGCAGCAGCATCACCATTTTGACCGGAATATGAATAAGTATTGCCGTCATCATCAGTCCAGTTGACACTTACATTCTTGGAATTTAATTCTTCAATAGTTTTTGGCATTAAAAGCTGATTTCCCAAGGCATCAGTTATATTCTTTGAGGTTATACCACAATCTGCGAGATGATCTTTATCGCATATATTGTTAATTTTTAAAACTTTTGATAATCCTGCAGCCAAAAAAGTATCCACATCTGAATATTGATTCATAGAAGGCATTAAAGCCATTGCCTGCGAAAATCTAGCATATAGCGCTTTTCTCTGCGTATTCCATGTGCGCTCGTTAATGTTTCCCGTCAAACTCGGCAGTGTTATCGCAGCAACTACACCAATTATCGTGAGGGATAACAGTATCTCCGCCATTGTGAATGCATCTTTTTCAGGTCGCTCAGGCTGCTTTGCACCGAACATAGTAAATGTTCTTTTCATAATTCTATCCTTTCTTTTTAAACACAAGTTTTATTTGTATTATACCAAATTAAATTTGTTTTATCAAGAGTTTAATTGTGTTTATTTAAGCAAAAAAACAATTTAATATGGTAAAAGAGGGAATATGCAGGACACAAAACTCAATATTAAAAAACTTTTAGGCGCAAGAATAAGCCAGATACGCAAGCAACGCGGATATACGCAGATGCAGTTTGCGGAAATGCTTGGCATCTCTACAAATGCTCTGGGTATAATCGAAACCGGAAATGGATTTTTAACAGCCGAAACGCTGGAAAAAATTTTATTTCATCTTGATTTAGAGCCGGATGAACTGTTTTCCTTCGGCGGAACAAAATCTAATGAAGAGTTATACAAAAATATTTTAAAAAATTTAGATATTATAAAAAATGACAGGGCGAAATTGCTTGTCATTGAACAATTATTAAAGACAATGCTTTAATTGCCTGACATCTGCCCGCATTTCTTTTTATCATCATTATTTTTCATACAATGAAAAAGACCTGTATTCACGTTCAATACAGGTCTTTTTCTATATATTAAAATTACACATTATATTATTAAAAGTTTAAAAATTTCAAAGTTTATCAATAACTAGCAAAGTGACATCAATGCTTTTACTGAGCGTGCGTTATCTCTTACAGCTTCAATTTCTGAATTTGCAACAGTATCTTCAAGAACCTGCATTGCAGTTTCTTTATTTTGTAAAGATAACAACTCATTGATTGTGCTCATTGCAACTGATGTTGAAAGGTCATTAATTCCTTTTCCTTCTTGCGAAATAACAATGTTCAAAGAATCAATAACATTCTTTCTGACAAGTGCTCTTGCAGTCATTTCTCTGATTGCGTCAATTGAAGCATTTGTACCGATTTCTTCAAGAACTCTGATAGAATCTGCGTCTTCATGCATTGCAAGTCCGTTGATGATGTTTGCAATGTGTTTCATGTTCTTTTCAGAGCTGTTTTTGCTGAAATCAATTCTATTTTGGATTGAATCCAATTTTTCAGTTGAACACTGGAAAGTATCTTTTTCCATAACGCAGGTTGCGCCTTCAGATTTTGCCTGCTGGCTGCCGAAGCTGAAATTCAACTTACTGATAATGTTTTCTTTTTTACTATCTTTCATCCAAATTTCCTCCTATGCACCCGCTTATGCAGCCTGTATTCTGCCGGTTTCCACGGCAACTAAGTCAGCGAGAGTTTTCTCTGTTGATTTAACAGGCGCCGTAGCATAATGTTTTTGGCTAGGAGTTCTGTCAATCAAAGACATAACCGCATCTTCAAGTGTCCACTCATTCAATTTTTTCCAGGTGTTAGAAGCACCTTCTTTGATTCTTTTTGCAAAAGCAACCACCGGTTCTGCCATTTGACGGAATTTTTCGCCAATGTTAGACAGTGAGCCTACTTGTGCTGCTTTTTTAAGTTTTTCGATTCTGCCTGAAAAACCGAGTTTTTCAGCGTGATTGTTGGTTGAAGACACATAAACATCTGCATTCAGCAAATTGCCGTTCATTTGTGCAAACGGATTTGGTGTAGAGTTCTTTGGTCTTGCAACATTTTCTTCGTGTTTGGTCGTATTGAATATACGTTCACGAATACTTGCTACTGATAAGTTTGCCATTCTTACATCCTTTCGTTCGTATAATGCCTTTTACTCTATTGTCTTATTCTACACAGTTAGAATACCATAGCACCCGAATTTGTTAATCGACTAAATGATGTATTATTTTTTAATATTTTATACTTTAGTTTGAGATTTTATGATAAAGTTGGACTATGGGATACAAAAATTTAGAGAAATTAATTGAGATAATAGAAGTTTTGCGCTCCCCGCAAGGGTGCCCGTGGGACAGGGAACAGACGCATAAAACACTCAGACCTAACATGCTTGAGGAAGCGTATGAAGCGGTTGATGCTATGGATAGCGGGGATTTGAAGCATTTACGCGAAGAGCTCGGAGATGTTTTATTGCAGGTTGTTTTGCACGCGCAAATCGCGAAAGATGAAGGCACTTTTGATATTGAAGATGTCGCGCAAACGCTCAACGAAAAACTTATTCACCGTCACCCGCATGTTTTCGGACATGCTCATGTTGATTCGGCAAACGAGGTTATCGTAAACTGGGACAAGTTAAAGCAGGAAGAAAAACCGCACCGCAAATCTGCAATGGACGGGATTTCCAAATCTCAATCCGCTCTGATGTCCGCGCAAAAAGTTAGCAAAAGAGCTGTTAAGACAGGTTTTGAGTGGGAATGCGAGGAAGATTTATACAAATGTATTTTCTCAGAAATTGAAGAATTTAAAGACGCATGCAAAGAAGGAGATGCCGAACATAAGGAAGAAGAATTCGGCGATATTTTATTTGCACTTGTAAACCTTGCGCGCTGGAACAAAATTGACGCGGAACAGGCGCTTTTGAAATCAAATAAAAAATTTATGACCCGCTTCCGTAAAATGGAAGAGCTTGCGACAAAGCCGCTTAACGATTATACGCCGGCAGAGTTTGAAGCCCTCTGGCAGCAGGCTAAAGCACAAGTAAAAATGTAACCGAATATTACGTTTTGTTAAACAGTCTGAAATCGCAACAGACAAAAAATACTTTATATAATTAAGAGAGAACTAGATAAAGCAGTTCTCCGTCGCCTGCTTGCCCTGCTTAAAGCGTCAGCCGGTGCTCGCGGGGTCACCTCGTGGGAACGAG
>CALVBO010000009.1 GCA_944325835.1 Candidatus Gastranaerophilales bacterium | reverse complement strand
CCGATTATCGTTAATGACAGTAATATTTCGGCCATCGTAAAACCACATTTCTTGACCGACAGCCCGCTGTCCAAACATAGAATCGGCTCAGCCGGTGTCATTCCGAACTTGTTTCGGAATCTGTCAGACGATACCGGTAGCTCGCAACATGGGACAGACCCTGAATCAAGTTCAGGGTGACAATATGGATTTTTCGCGGTCCAGTCGCTCGGAACCAAAACTTCTTTCGTTAATTTCTTGCCCGGGTCGCATTGTGGATGCCACTCAGTGGCCGGCTCAGGGCTCCCCCCCCCCCCCTGCATAGATCATTACACTTCGATTTCTCATAAATTTTCCATCCTTTCTTTTTGCAGTACAGGCTCAGCCTGCTATCCTTTCTTCATTTATTATTATGTATCATGTTTTACTTGTAGTCAAGACTATGCGAACAACTCATTAATCTTATCCGTAATTTCCTGTGGATCCATCTCGTTTGTAACGTTATTCACATCCTGCGCAATTTGGTAAAGCTTTGCAGCTTCAATCTTATCACCCGTAATTGTTACGGCACGTGCAAGATTAAAATGCGCAAGCGCATAGTTCGGATTACATTCCACGGATTTTCTGAAAAGTTCAATTGCCCGTGCAACACGTCCTAAATCATCCAGATTGATTACGCCAAGGTTGTTATAGGCAATGTCATAATTCGGGTCATATTTTATGGCAAGTTCGTATTCCGTAACGGCTTCATCCAGATCACCCCTGCCCCAGTGCAGAAAGCCTAAATTACAGTGAATTCTGGCATTTGTAGGATCCAGTTCCAGAGCGTTTCTGTATACGGCAAGAGCGTTATCAATATCTTCTTTGTCATAAAAAGCACTTCCAAGATTGATATAAACGTCAATATCTTCCGGCGTTAAAAGATAAGCGCTCTGATAAGAGCTTATTGCGGCGTCAAGGTCATTGGTCGACTCCTGAAAAACAAACCCGAGAGTCTGATTAACAACACTTGTCCAGTTTTTGCGCGGATTTAACGTAACCGCAGTTTGGAAGTGGGAAATTGCGCCTTTAATGTCGCCTTTTACGTATAAAATATTTGCGAGATTTGCGTGAACCTCAGGCAGATTAGGCGTAATTTTCAAAATTTTGTTATACGTATCAACGGCGCTGTCGAAATCGCCCTGTTCTTCATAGGCCTGACAAAGGTGTTTGTAAGCCGGAATATTCAGGGTATCGAGCCAGATAGCCATTTTGTACTCGGTAATAGCGTCCTCAAATCTTCCAAGTGCCAGATAAACATCACCCAGAAGGCAATAAAGAGGCGTAAAGCCCGGAGCCTGATCAATAATTTTCAAATAGATTTCCAGAGCCTCATCATACTTTTGGCGCTGAATATTCATATATGCCCTAAAAAGAGCCGGAAAGAATTTCATATTCGCAATGACTTTTGAAACATATCCAAGCGCCATATCATCAAACGGAAACGTTAAAACAGCAAGGACATATTCCCATTTAGCCAGACATCTTCTCAAAAGTGCCTTGTAAGAGGAAAGCTCATACAGACTTGCAAGGAGGTACCTAGCAGAAGAAGCCTTAAACGGTGCGCATTTTATAGCTTTAAGCGTGTAGTCGATTGCCTCCTGAAATCTTGCTTTTTTAGCATAAATCTGCGCCAGAATATAGTAAGCTTTAGGCTGCTTATCATCTTTAGAAAGCGCTGTATTAAGGTAGTTTACAGATTTATCCAGCTCGCCTTTATAGAAAAGCGCCTGTCCTATCTTAAAATATACCAGTGCAGAGTCAAGATAAGATTCCAGCGCAATCTGGTATTCCGTAATTGCATCGTCAATATACTGACAGGAGTTAGAAATATCAATATGCCAAGCAAGATAAAGATCGCCGAGCCGAATATGTAAATCCGCGTTAGTCGGGTCGTCTTTCAAGCCCGTCTGGCAAAGTTCAATGGCTTTTTTTACGTTTCCTGATCTGTAAGATTTATTAATTTTCTTTTCCAGTTGTTGAGTTGTGTTCATCTAAAATCCTGCATGCTATATAATATTATTTTACAAAAAGCAGGGAAAAAAGGCAAATTGTAAACCAACAATCGAAACCGCCCGACTTTAGAATGACGGCCGCCCCGCATCAAGCTACACCTGCGTAGTCCCAGAGTCTTTTAAGAATAAACGCCTGCCGGACGCAGGTAAAATCTTTTGCCGGATAGTAAAACGGGTACGTAATTGTCTGGCAGATACGTTTTCGGAGTTTGTATCCGTTTGTAGCCCGAAGCATTCCGACATAGCTGTTAAAGACGGACGCAAGCCACTCAAGAACATTTTCTCCGATATCGTAAACACCGTTTTCGTAGCGCCTTACAAGGCGGAAAATATCCCTTAACGTTCTTTGGCGCAGATAGAAGCGATTTGGTTTTGCGACATATCCCACGAAATCAATTCCGTTAGAAACGAGGTTAACCGTCTTTTTATCTTTGTGCAGGACAATAAGCAGGTTTTGCGAAATAAAATCCGCGATTCGGTCATAGCAGTAATTAAGTCTTTCGGGCGACTCATCCATAATTACGAAATCATCTACATAGCGGCAGTAATACTTGCATTTCAACTCGTGCTTAACAAACTGATCAAGCATATCGAGATAAACATTACTAAAGAACTGGCTTGTAAGATTTCCGATTGGCAGTCCCTTGTCAGCCGGACAGTTCCACAGGCTTTTGTAGGACGGAAGCAGGTTAAATTTCCACTGCGGCGACTGAACAATAACATTATCCTTCGGGTTATGATAGACAATCTGCCGTATCAATTCCCTCAGCCACGGTTCCGGAATCCGTTTGATAAGCAACTCATAGAGAATATTTTTATCAATTGAAACAAAAAAATTCTTCAAGTCTGCCTTGAGGTAATAAGCTTTTTTTGTGTAATCGTGCGTAACAGCCTTGGCGTATTTAGCGACTTTTTTGGCAGCGTTCAGCGTACCTCTGCCGGGGATACAGCTGAAAGTATCCTTTATAAAGGTCGCGTAAAATCTGTCCTTAATCGCATTATACACAAGGTGGTGAACAATTCTATCCCTGAAAGAGGCAGCCCAAACTTCACGCGGCTTGGGTTTGAGCACGACAAAACAAATGCTGACGCCGATTTTATACTCACCGGACTTCAGCTCATCATAAAGCTTCATCATATTAGACTCCAGGTCAAATTCAAATTCCATAGCGGAAAGTGAAGAACGTTTGCGCTTTCTGCACTCGTAGTAAGCCTTATAAAGGTCCTCTATTGTAAAATCCAACTTGAAATTAACGTTTTTGAATCTACGTTTTTTATGCTTGTCTTTTGCCATTTCCAGATATCCACCCGGGTTGAAGGCAGTCAAAAAAGAAAGTTAAAATCTCCTGTTTTATCACCTGACGCACCGCACATTGTTGCTATTGGACCGCGTGTTCGGGTTGCGGTTGCCCGTATTGAAATTCTGGTTCCATGCTGTGCCAGACTCTCCAGAAGAAATGACAGAGCCAGACCAAAAGTTACCGGACGCTTGGAGGCAGACAAAAATCGACAAGATAAACGAATACTTACCGCATTTTTACCTGAACCCCGTTTCCGTCATCCCCGGTCACGGGCAGGTGCAATGCGTTTTTGCAAAATCCATTCATAATGCCGACTCAAGAGCCGGGGCTCCTGACTTCTGTTGGCACGAAACCTCCTCACAATAAAAGATTAATCGTTACTTTTTAACGTCCAACCAGTTATAAGAGGCGGTTGACCCCGCCAACCGCTGCCGACGAGATAAAATAGCACGCTCTGCTCTCACACTGAAGAGCAGACTCTGGCCGTATTTTCAAAAGATTTTAACCAACCTGTTGACTGTTTTTCCAAACTGTCACGTTTTTGAATCAACGCAAAAAATCGGTTATCACCCAGTATTTTAAGGTCGTGAGCAGCTCGAATAAGAACGCCCAATTCCTGTATATAACACAGTAAAAGCTTCAAAGATTCCGCCTTGTCTTTTGCTGTATTAGTTATATACACCTGCTTAAGTAGTTTAATAGCAGAGTGGTGAAAGTGTTCCCCTAAAGTATATCTGTAATCCTTAGGGAAGGTTTTAGTCACCTGCAATACATCTATAAACAAATCGTACGTAGTTTTATAAATAGGCAGATGTTCATACCGTGCCATACTTTCTAACTCTCCTGGAAAACTAATTACAGATGTAATATAACACGCCGAATTTGATTTGTCAGCCGAATGTTAATTTTTGTTATAGTTTTTGCTAAAAAATCAGCCCGTTGACTAATATAAAACATTAACCTATAATACCGACAGGGTAAGTGCCTTCCACTTCCGCTGACACACACGATTATATGAAGAAATCGGTCAGAGAGGAGGTGAGGAAATGACAAAGGAACAAATAAAGACTGCTATAATTGCAGTTATAGCAGTCCTTAAATTCATTTTAACTTTGTTATAGGGCATGAAGAGAGTCCTTAAACTAGAGATTAAGCTTTAAGGGCTCTTCCCTATATTGTTATTATCAACTATTTATATAAGTTTGTCAAGTGATGAAAACAGAACGCCATTGCATAATAAAGGCTCTGCGGAAGAGAACTCTTCCGCAGATGCAGACCGAACTTAGCCGTTAAGTATATCGGGTATATTAAAGATTAAGTCCGGTTTACGTGTGTCTAAATTCAACTGAAAGGATAGAAATTGTTGTTGTTTTTGTTCACACGAAAAAAAAATTTTTGTATGCCGGTACCGCAAGTACTGGCAAAGTTGAAGAAAAGACTCGCGCAAGTTGGATTTAATACACGAGTCTTGGTTTATACTAAATCCGAATTTACAATTACTGTATAACCTGGAAAATACCGCAAGTAAATTGGACAACGGTGTATAAACCGTACAAGCAAAGTTTTTTGTTCCACAATATAGCGTTATTCTCAATCTGTCATCCTGAACTTGCGGATTTGCGTACGGCTGAACGAAGAGAAAGCCGGATAGCGAGCAGATTGAGCCGCTTGGAGCAAAGCTCCTTAGGCGAAATCCTGCGAGCGTGGAGCAAATCCAAGACAGATTCAGGATCTGACCAGTGGTGCATACTACCGGTATCGTTGGACAGATCCCGAAATAAATTCGGGATGACAATATGCCAATATACGGACAAATAAATTTTACCTGTAAAAATTTTCGCAAAAATCCGCCGGTAAACGACGGATTTTTGCGTTTAACCTGGATTAACCCGTCCTTGAACTTTGTATTTACAAAGTTTCCGGATATGTGCTAATCATATTTTGTTGTCAAATTTCGATATCATTCGTTTGGCGTATTTTTACCGTATTTCCTTGACCTACGGGCGTTTTAGCCTTATAATTAAATTATAGATTGGTATTTAACGTGAGGTTTAACGCTTATTAAATAATTAAAAATTGTAATTTTAAATATTTAGGTCAGGTTTTGGAAATTCGATGTGAGATTTGTTAATAGCTCTTTCGGTTTCGAAAAACGCGGAATGACTAAATAACTTATCTCCTGACGCACCGCACATTGAGGCTACTGGACCGCGTGCCCGGGCGGCGGTAGCCCGTATTGAAATTCTGGTTCCATGCTGTGCCAGACTCTCCAGAAGAAATGACAGAGCCAGACCAAAAGCCACCGGACGCAATACCTAGGAGAGTTCTATTATAGAACATGGCTGACAGTTCATCGCGATTTGGCAGCCTAGCTTCGCTGTCTTGTTTTTTACAAAGTGCTCCGGCTTCTGTCTGTGCAGAAGAGCCTGCATTTGAAGCCATTGGCAGCGGTGCTACAACAACCGGATCTGACGGATACAACGCCGTAATAAAGCCGATATCTTTACCGACTGTGTTTGGGCCTTTGTTACCATTTAAGTCGTACACAAAGTTTGCGCACATTTTTGGCTGAGTGTAATGCCAGCCTGTTTCCTGCATATCTGCGACACAATTCGGGTTGTAGTAAACAAGAATTGATTCGCCGTTTGCAGTTTCAAACGCTGCGGCTTTGGTATCTAATTGGCTGTACGTATATGAAGTTGTAGTACCGTCAGCATTAGACGCGTTATAGGTGCCGTCAAACATACTGTTGAAAGCTACCAATGTATTGTAACTGGTTGTAAAATTACTTAAAACATCCCCGTTCATCGCAGTGATAGTATCCGGGATACCGCAATCTTCCAACGCATCATAGTCGCACAGGTTAGTAGTTTTTAATACTTTTGTAAGTCCTTCTGTCAAAAATGCCATAGCAGCGTCATCCTCAGCATCTACAGAAGTTACACTTCCGTCTTCATCCGTAGAAGTGCCGGCTGCATGTAATGTACCGTAGCCATTCAGGTTTGGCATCAAAGAAAGCGCTTGAGAAAAACGAGCATAAAGAGCTTTACGCTGCGTATTCCATGTACGCTCGTTGATATTACCTGTCAATGAAGGCAATGTGATAGCCGCAACAACGCCAATAATAGTTAATGACAAAAGTATTTCTGCCATAGTAAACGCTGCTGCAGGCTTAAATTTACCTAGCCACTTGGATATTAGCCAGTTGGGCTGTTCAGTCGGTCGCCCCCCCCCCCCCCCGGGTCGAAATCCCCATACTACAAGGGTTTTCAGCTTTTTCGTTTTTCATGTACATTCCAGTATAACTCCTTTCTGATTAACTCATACAATAATTATAAATCTTGTTGTATACGTAGGCAATAGAAAATTAAAAATACGTTTACAAAATGTTACAATCATTTATGATGTAAGCGTCAAATTACAGTCATCACGAACTCGATTCGGGATCTGTCCAACGTTACCGATAGCTCGCGTCGCTGGACAGATGCTGAAACAAGTTCAGCATGACAAATAAAGCAGTTCTCCGCCGCACCGCCTCGCTGAACTGCGAGCCGTTTGCGGCTGCGCTGTCTAATACGCCACTCTAAAGGCTCGCGTGCGTGAGCGGGAGTTGCTCTGCAACTCATTCACACCACGTTCCTTATCGCGAGCCTTTCTCGGACAATATAAAGACAGCACCATTATAATTCCCTTAACATTTCTACACATAGGCGCAAAAATTTTTATTCAGGGATTTTATATCTCCCACTATGAGAATAAACACTATTAATAATATAACATTTAACCCTTATACTAATTACGTAAACACGAAACACAACGCACAAAAAACAATCACGGTAAAGCAGCAGTATAATACCGTACCGGCTAATAACGCTGCGTTTTTAATAAACTTTAACGGCGGTGCGTCCCTCAACCTCAAGGCAACGCTTGAAAACCTTGAGTTCCTCGGTGCGCAGTTCAACAAAATGGATACAATCTTCCCGCCAAAAGTAAAAGAAGCAGCAGAGGCTATTATCCACGCGGGCAACCCCGAAAACCTCAAGCTGGTTGACGTGCACAAAAGAATTTTCGGAAAGCTGAAGGAATGCTCTTCGCTTGAAGAAATAAAAGCTTTATTCAAAGAAGATAAACTCTTTGATGATGTAAAAAGCGCATCAGATATTGAATTCGCACCCGGAACCTACGGGCATAAACTCGTCAACGGGGAAAACTCTTATTTTACAAAAGATGAAGATCTTTCCGTCCAGTTAATCAAACTCTACTGGGGCGACGGTTTTTCTCTTACAGACCTGAAAACCTACACGGAAGGCAAGGATATTAACTACCTGTTGAACAGGTTAAATATTCCGAAACGCGACCAGCACTACGGCGCGTATCTAAAGTTGTCAGATGAAGAGTATAATACCCGCCTTACGCGCGAAATGGCCGAAAAGCGAATGGAAACCATGGATAGAAAAGCCGCTCAGGCAGAAGGCGAGCCGGTTTATATCCCGCGTAAGCCGCTATCTGATCTGCACAAAAAACATATTTCCGAAGGCTTAATCCGCTACTATCAGGAAAACCCGCAGGCTTGCTACAATATTTCACAACGGCAGCGCGAATTTTATGAAAAACATCCGGAACAAAAACTTATTTTCACAGAAGTTTTAAAACGTGCCTGGAATCTCAAATCTGCAGATAATATCAAAAAAGCACTAAGTAAACACATGTCGCGCAACGGTTTCAAAAATTTTGATTTTGCAAACCTAACCAACCCTTTTGCACTGGATCAAAAACAATCTGTTGCAATGAAAAGCTTCTGGGCTATGAATGATTGGGCAAGAAACGCTCATTCCAAAAACATGCAGTACGGCTGGAAAACCGTCAAAAGAGATCTTGAAAATCCGCCGGTATTCTTTAATTACCCGCTCGGATTAGTTAAAGACATCATTGCTTTTGCCAAGGGAAAAGGCGTGGCTCTTACAGTTGAAGATTTCGTAACCCATTTTGATCCGATAACCCAAAGACCGCTTTATAATCCGAAATTCTTTGATGTTTATAGTGATTTTATAAATGACTCAAATAACGCGGACATTCTGGCAAGCCTTTATCAGTATTCCCTTGTAAAAAGCATTCAGGGTATGGTTAAAAATGCAACCCCACAAAACATTAGTTCAAGAAGAAAAATTCTTGAGTTCCTAACTAAAAAATATCAATCACATATATATGAACTCGACCCAAAAACCGGTAAAGTCATCAGATTTAAAGATATGAATATCGATCAATCAAGAAATACATTTATGAATGTACAACTTGATTTACGCAAACTTGATCCGGATCTTGAAAGAGAATTTGTAGAAAACCTCACAACAGATTATCCGATAGTAAAGGCAGAAGGTCTGAAACATAGGGAATAGTCTATGAAAATAGCAGCCATAAACAATATTAAATACGCCAACAATCAGCAATATAATAAAAACACCGCGGCGAAAACTCCGCAAGGACTTCAACGCGGTGTTTATAACCCCGTTTATTATAAAGATTACAATATTCAAATAAGTTTCGGCAAGCGCTCACCGGAAGATTTCTACTCTCAAGACTTCAACAGAGATAACATGCCGGAAACCATGAAAAAATATCTCTATGCAAAATTTGAAGAAAGAAGCAAAATCGCACCGGTTCAAATTATGCAGGAGGCTTTTGACGGACTGGAAGCAGCCGCTACCGTAGACGATATCAAAGAACTTTTTCCGAATGAACCAAAATTTCAAAAACTACGTCCGGCTAACTACAACAATGCAACAAGCGGAGTTTTAAAAAAGATTAAAGAAATTAAAGCAATGCAGGAGGTTCCAGAACCGCTATTCAAAGACGGAACAGACGATTTGACAACATACCTAGTCAAAAAGATTTACCTCGAAGGCAAAACCGCAAAAGAAATTGACAAAGATTTCGCAAAAGATATAAATTCAGTCTACGAACTTGCAGCAAAAGTTTCTGATGAAACAAAAAAGACCGCCGGCAAAAATGAAAGCGTATATTTTTCACATTCAACGATGTACAATCTCGGAATACGCTTTCCTGAGGTTCCTTTCTGGAACTCATTTATCGCAACACGCGATGATTACGAACGTACGAAACGCGTTAAAACTCTAACCGGAGAGTTCGTAAACGCCGACAGTGCAGAAGGGAAAGCGGCAATACGTCAACGCAGCCAGCTAACCCGCACCGACAAGCCGGAACCACGAAAATATAACTTCAAACGCGACAGAGTAAAAAACATCTCCGACACAATAGTTAACTCAAACGGCGATACTCAAAAAGCACTCAAAGAGGTTAAACGAAGAGGCAGAAATCCGGAGGAATTAACCTTTGTTCAAAAGTACCTGAGCCAGATTATGACGCTTGCAACAGAAAAAATTCACCTCTCGGAAGAAATGATTTATTTCAATGAATCACGCAGAAATACACAGGGTAAACTCGACGGAAATATTATCGACAAACTTATCTCCGGCGAAGACCTCACTAAACGCGAAAGTACACCGTTCAAAGAATTCTGGCGCCAGAACCCGTATTTAAAAACCGAATTTTCCGCAGCAATCACAGACAGCATTATGCAGTTGACTGACGCCTACGGCGCTGACGGCAACAACTCCTACTTCAAACTCCTGCTTGAAGATATCGCAAAATTTAAACCTGACCGTGAAAAAGCCAAACTTGAACATGCCAGAATTCAAGCTGAATACGATGAAATGGCAAAATCTCTTCAAGCGGAAGAAACATTTAAAAACTCGATAGAAGAAGCTAAAACCGCCGTTCAGGAAATTCAGACAGCACAGGAACCCCAAAAATTTAAGTACATTATTGACGGACACCAAATAGAAACCCCGTTTGATATTAAACAATATGCATACAAAGCATTTGAAAACGATTTTACAATGGTTCCGCGCAAAATATTTGATATCTATATGCGCGAACAGGCAAAACTCATTAAAGATAACCCTGAAAAATTTTATATCAGCTGCTGTTTTGAAAAATCAGACGAAACTCCGGAAATTAACAAAGTTCTTTATACAAACGAAGAACTATATAAAATTAGTGATGATTTAATCGCGGAAATGGAAATTAACCATAATGCCGAACTCGAATCCTGCCGCCTGACACTCATTGAATATGCAGACCGGCACAACCTTGCAACTCCGGAAGAAATCAAAAAATTTGCGAACTCTGATATTTTAAGAATTCGCGATAACCTGTACAAAAAAGTTCTTGAAACAGGTGATGTCGAAAGCGCTCACAAAGAAATTCAAGAGTTATTCAAAACTGTACACACCCCGCTATCTAATAAAGAAAAAGTAAGCATCAAACATAAACTTGTACAACTTTTAAAGGAATATAACCCGAGAAACAGCATGTCCCCGGGTACAAGCGTTCCTGCAATGATTGAACTTCTTTCTGCCGGCATGCAAAAGCCTGCCTACGCCGCAGCAATAAAATCCCTGCTGGGCGACGATGCAATAATGAACTTTGAAGGGCCGTCATTACGCTATCTGCTCAAAGAAAACATAAACCCGCTTTTTAAACATCTGATAAGCGAACACGCTTTTAAATCCCTAATATATCTACATCCGGGTGACTGCTCAATTATCGTAACCTCAAACGCAGAAAACTTTGTTCGTTTAATGAGTTCATTCCCGTCTGAGCTGGAAGCTATCTATAATCTCTCAAAAAGAGTTATCGCAAACACCGCCGGCTTATTAAAATAATTTAATATAATATTCTTTTCTTAAATGTTCATGGTAACATAAAGAAAACAGGGAGTAGTTTATGATTACAATAAAAGATGTAGAACACGTTGCAAAGCTTGCCCGTCTGGAACTAACCGACGAGGAAAAAGAACTTTATACAAAACAACTCGGCGATGTTCTCCAGTACGTTAACCAGATGAATGAAGTCGATACCTCTAAAATTGAACCGATGACTCAGGTCGTTGACTTCGTAAACGTTATGAGAGAAGACAAAGTCGTATATGAACAGACAAAAGAAGAATTAATGAAGAACGCGCCGGAACAGGAAAACGGCTTCTTCAAAGTCCCGAAAATCGGGGGATAAAGTTAACGGGGGGTTCTTGCCCCCCTTTTTAGTATGTAATTAGTTTTATTTAATGAGGGGTAATATGACAAAATATATTTTTATAACAGGCGGGGTAGTAAGTTCACTGGGTAAAGGGATTATAGCGGCATCCTTAGGACGGCTTTTACGCGCAAGAGGATTCAAAGTAATTAACCAGAAATTTGATCCATATATTAACGTTGACCCCGGTACAATGAGTCCTTTCCAACACGGTGAAGTATTTGTAACCGATGACGGCGCTGAAACTGACCTTGATCTCGGGCACTATGAACGCTTTACCGATACTAACCTAGGTAAATTCAACAATGTAACATCCGGCAGCGTTTATCAAACTGTCATAAACAAAGAACGCCGCGGCGACTATTTAGGCGCAACGGTTCAGGTAATCCCTCATATAACAAACGAAATTAAGGCTCGTATTATTGGCGCGACAAAACAGTTTAAACCGGATTTTCAACTTATTGAAGTCGGCGGCACCATAGGTGACATTGAAAGCTTGCCTTTCATTGAAGCTATCAGACAGTTTAAGACCGAAACCGGCATAGGAAATGCTATTTCAATCCATACCACCCTGCTTCCATACCTGCCGACATCAGGAGAGTTGAAAACAAAGCCTTCACAACACAGCGTCAATGTTCTGAGAAGTTATGGTATTCAGCCGGAAATCCTTGTTTGCAGAACCTCAAGAAGTATACCGAAAACAGAGAAAGAAAAACTTGCACTTTTCTGCTCTCTTGCAAAGGAAGCGGTTTTTGAATGCAAGGATATGAAAAGCATCTATGAAGTACCGCTGGCGCTTGAAGAACAGCGCATGGCAGACGTTATTCTTGACCTTTTACGCGTCGAAAAACGTCCGGCAAATCTTGATAAGTGGGAAAAACTTGTTGAAACAATTAAAAGCCCGAAAAAGACTGTCAAAGTTGCAATCGCAGGCAAATATACAAAACTTTCAGATGCCTATATTTCCGTTGTAGAATCGCTTAAACACGCAGGGTTTGCAAACGATGCAGCGATTGATATCAAATGGATAAATTCCGAAGACTGTGTTGACTGGGAAAAATGCAAAGAACTTCTCGCAGATGTTCAGGCTGTGGTTGTTCCGGGCGGTTTCGGCGTCAGAGGTATTGAGGGCAAATTAAACGTAATTAAATACGCAAGAACAAATAACCTTCCATTCCTCGGATTATGCCTTGGTATGCAGTGCGCAGTAATTGAATACGCAAGAAACGTTGTAGGACTAAAGGGAGCTAATTCCAAAGAATTTGATGAAAACGCCCAATATCCTGTAATTGATTTAATGCTGGAACAGAAAAACGTTCAGGCATACGGCGGAACAATGCGTCTGGGCGCTTATGACTGCGTTGTCAAAAAAGGTACAAAAGCCCACAAAGCATATAAAGCGGACTTAATCTCCGAACGCCACCGTCATAGATACGAAGTAAATAATGAATTTATAAAACAGCTTACCGATGCCGGACTTGTCTTTTCCGGCATGTCGCCTGACGGAATGCTTGCGGAAATGGTTGAGCTTCCAAAACTTGACTGGTTTGTGGCATCACAGTTCCACCCTGAATTCAAATCCCGTCCGGAGCATCCGCACCCGCTCTTTAAGGGTTTGATTGACGCGGCAGTAAAAAGAGTTAAATAACGAGTTTTCTCTAGCCTGTTTGAGTTAAGCCCAGGCAGGCTACTTGTCAAGCATAAACGTCACGGGGCCGTCGTTTACGAGTTCAACATCCATCATAGCCTGAAATTTGCCGGTTTCAACTTTCAATCCCGATGAGCGCAGACATTCTACAAAGTACTCATAAAGCGGAACGGCTTTATCCGGCGCGGCAGCACCGTCAAAACTCGGGCGGGTGCCTTTTTTGCAGTCCCCGCAGAGAGTAAACTGCGACACAACCAGAAATTCCAGACCTTCATCCGTTATTGAACGGTTCATTTTACCGTTTTCATCCTCAAAAATCCGCAGGGAAAGAAGTTTTTGCGCTAATTTTTCGGCATTCACCTTTTCATCTTCCTTCGTAACACCCAAAAGCACTAACATGCCGGCATTTATTGAGGAATAAAGTTCCCCGTCAATTGTAACAGACGCCCTTTTTACACGTTGAATTAGCGCCCTCATTGTGCAGCCTCCACACGCCCGTGCAGCTGCCCGCAGGCTGCGTCAATATCCGCACCGCGTTCAAGCCGCACCGTAACTTTTTTGCCGGTTTGTTCCATTAACGCCTTAAATCGCATTATGGAATTATTTGACGGTTTTTGATAATCGTTTTTCGCAGTCGGATTATATGGAATTAAATTAATATTACACTTAATATCTTTGAGATAGTGTGCAAGTTCTTTAACGCTTTCAAGAGTATCATTAATATCTTTTATCAAAAGATATTCAATCGTAATGCGCCGTCCGGTTTTTTCTATATATTTTTTAAGAGCTACGTGCAAATCGTTGATATTATAACGGTTTTCAATAGGCATAAGCTTTGCCCGTGTGTCATGGTTAGGCGCGTGAAGCGAAAGCGCAAGCGTTGATTGCATTTTCTCATTTGCAAGCCGTTCAATTCCCGGAATTATACCGCTTGTCGAAACCGTAATCCGGCGCGCCCCTATTTGAAAACAGTCGTTAAAAATTTCCATAGCTTTAAGCACATTATCAAGGTTAAGAAGCGGTTCGCCCTGTCCCATAAAGACAACATTTGTAACTTTCAATCCTGTATCCCGCTGAATAGTCAGCACCTGCTCAATAATTTCTTTATAGGTAAGGTTTCTGATAAACCCGCGTTTGCCGGTTGCACAGAAGGAACAGTTAACAGCACAGCCGATTTGCGAACTTACGCAGGCTGTAAGGTTCGCGCGGTTGTCAAAGCGCATAAGAACAGTTTCCACACACTCGCCGTCAGGATATTCCAGAAGATATTTCAACGTGCCGTCAGAACTCACCTGTTTTACTTTAATTTTTACATTCGTAACATCTGCGATTTCCTTCAATTCTTCTCGAAACGATTTTGATAAATCCGTCATTTCATCAATAGAAGAAACTGACTTAAGGTAAATCCAGTTATGAATTTGCCGCGCGCGGAATTTTGACGCCTTCAACTCCTCTGTAATCTTTTCTATTTCAGCTAAATTCAGACCGGAAAGTATAATCTTTTCCACTTTACATTACCTCTTGCAGTTTTTGTTTATAAAAATCAATTATTTCCACCATTGAATGAAGCATGAGTGCTATCGGATTAATTTCGTCTTTCCACGCTCTATACCCGCATTTGTCAGGCAAAATTGCCAGCGGATTATCAGGAAAGTCACGGCAAATCTGCGGACGATTTTCATAATCCGAACACCGGTTATCCTCCGTCAATTTCGGACAATGATAAAAATAAACTTTTTCCTCCACTTTTTCCTTCAAAAGTTTAATGTATTCGGGATAAATCTTTTCCGCGTCCTCAATCCTTTCATAAGGAATAAAAATACTTGTGAACTGCTGCGCAAACTTATCTCCGTTTGCGGCTTTTTGCTTAAGTTCTTCAGGTGAAAACTCACTGCATGCAAGCCGGCAGCAGGTCGCACAGCCCGAACATTTAAACATTTCACGGTAAGCGAGAATTTCCTGCAATTTCCGGTAAACTTCATGCGAGATTTCCTGATTAAGAAGTGTTAAGGCATCTTTTTGCCATTGACGTCCGACAGAGTCCGGCTCATATCTGTCAAGGAGTTCTCCACTAAAGCCTTCCGGCTTAATCTGCTCCAGCCGCTTTTGAATTTCTTCTGCGGACTTGAGAAAAATCTCTCTATATTGCGATTTTTGCTTGTCTAATTGCTGTTCCACACTGTTCATAGTGACATTGTATCACGAAAATTCCACTATTTGTAAAAACATGTTACAAGATTGCTTAATAATTTGTATTTTTGAAAATAATAAATTACAATGTCATGGTGGAGAGGAATAGAACATGCAAGATACAATGTTAAAGGAAAAGAGTTTGTCACCGCAGGATGTGAGAAAAATCCTCGGGGTCGACAATCAGGAAATAGTTGATTTATGTAAAAAAGCATCAATAAGACCGAAAAAAAATAGCCAGGGTCAAACATTTTTTTCTTATGACGAAGTCAGAAATTTAAAAAGAATACATCAGGATACAAAAGGAGTTTCACTACCGATGGTTCGCAATGCCGAAAAAATGCCCCAATCCGCTTCCGTAAGAAGCATACTTGTTTCTATTAAAGACATGGAAAAAAATATTTCGGAACAAATATCCAAAGTTATAGACGAAAAACTTGAAGGCATGGACGAAGTTGTCGTTGAACTTATCCGCTGCAAAACTGATAACGAAACTCTAAGACAAAAAATTATTGATTTGAATAAAGAAATTTACCAGCTTAAAAACACTATTTCCTGCTATAAACCTGTTGCATTAGGTTTATACAGAAAAGTGGATAAACATACTTGGGAGTAACAAATGGCAGTCAAAGAAGAACAACCTATCGCAGTAAGCGAAGAAAGAAATAAAGCATTAAAACTTGCAATTGAAAAAATCGAAAAAGATTTTGGAAAAGGTTCTATTATGAAGCTCGGCGATAAGCCTGCAGTAAATGTGGAAGCAATTCCTACAGGCTCACTGGCGCTTGATATTGCACTTGGCATCGGCGGAGTTCCGCGCGGCAGAATTATTGAAGTCTACGGGCCTGAAAGTTCCGGTAAAACAACTCTTGCACAACATATTGTTGCAGAATGCCAAAAACGCGGCGGTATTGCAGCTTACGTTGACGCAGAACACGCTCTTGATCCGGAATACGCAAGAAATTTAGGGGTTGATATTGATAACCTTTTGATTTCGCAACCTGACACCGGCGAACAGGCTCTTGATATCACAGAAGAACTTGTCCGCTCCGGCGCTGTCGACGTTGTAGTTGTTGACTCTGTTGCAGCACTTGTTCCGAAAGCTGAAATAGACGGTTCTATGGAAGATCAACAAATGGGCTTGCAAGCTCGTTTGATGAGTAAAGCTCTCAGAAAATTAACCGGTGTAATCGGCAAAACCAATACAACCGTAATTTTCATCAACCAGCTGCGTATGAAAATAGGTGTAATGTATGGCAATCCGGAAACAACAACCGGCGGTAACGCGCTCAAATACTACGCTTCTGTTCGTATGGAAATCAGAAGAACAGAAGGTTTGAAAGGTGACGGTGAAGAAATCGGCAACCATGTAAGAGTAAAAGTTCTTAAAAATAAAGTTGCACCGCCATTCAGAACCGCAGAATTTGATATTATCTTCGGTAAAGGTATCTGCAAAATCGGCAACATTCTTGATGTTGCGGTAAATCTTAATATAGTCAACAAAGCAGGTGCATGGTTCAGCTATAACGATGAAAAGCTTGGTCAGGGCAGAGAAAAAGCAAAAGAATTTCTAAGTGCAAACCCTGATTTACTTGCAGAAATTGAAACAAAAGTCCGCGAAAAACTCGCAGAAGAAGCAAAATAAAAAAGGAGCCTTAAAGGCTCCTTTTTATTTTATAAAGCATATTTCTTTACATATTTCGTAATAGCTAGACCGGATTGCCACGCCGACTTCCTTCGGCTCGCAATGACGAACACGTTATGAGCATTGAATTTACATTTCACGTGATGCGGTCGCACGCTATGCTTCTCTTGATTTTTTAATCATTTCCATATAATCTTCTGTTTTCAACGGCGGCTGCACGGCTGCAGACTTCTCTGCCACCGTTTCCGGTTTATGTTCCTTTTTCACATTATAAGATTCAATTGAACGTTTACCGGTTAATCTGGTCATAAAGTCATAGTATCGTCTTGTAATACCAGTAGCTTCATTTCTTTCTTTTTCAAGCGCAAGCAGCTCATCTCTGGTGTGAGGTTTTACCGGAACTCCTACAGATTTTCTCGTCAGCCATTCACCAATTGTCGTATTAGTCAGCGAAATCCAGCTCATACCGAACAATGAGGAATTGTATTGGTTTCTGAATGTAGAATTAAAGAGGTCAATCAATAATGTTTGATAGAAAAGCCGTGAGCCTTCCTGAACGAAACGTTCTTTAAATTTGGTGTCAGCACCTTCTTTATCTTCACCGTTTGATTTGAGCATAACCATGTTGTAGTTATCTGTCATCAGGAACCAGATTGTAGCGGCAGCTGCGGCAGTTTTTGCAAGGTTTGAAAGTTCCGCGTTGGAAACATTGGACATGCTGTCTGAATTAAACCCTTTTAAGATATTATCGCTTACAAACGCTTCAAATTTTTCCGGCGGAAGTTTTTTATCCAGCGCTTTTTGTGCAATTTTATCTATACTTATTGCAAGAGATTTTATATCTTGAGGAAGTTCCTGTTTTTTAGGCTTTTTAGGCATCATTGCTCCCAGAACTTTCTGAGTCAGCCGATACGGTAAGGTTACGATATTCCATGCGAACTTGAATGGTGCCAGAGCAAAATTAACTAACGGTTTAACCTTTTTATCTTTAGCCCCGAGGTGGATTAAGTTATCATCTTTACCAAGTGCCTCTTTTCCGGCTTTTTCATAACGGTTTGCCAGCTCGTCAAATTTATGTTTTCTTAAAACCTGAACGACCTCGTCAAATTTTGCTTTGGATATTGTATAGTCAGGATTGACAGTCAATTTTTTATAAAACTTGTTGTAAGCTGCGGAAAATTCTTTCAATGTCGCATCGAAATCAGGGATTCTGCGCATTTCTTTAATCATAAGCCCTGCGCCTATAATTCCAAGAGAAGCTTTAACCACGGTATCAAAAGATAAAAGCGGTTTTTGCTGAGGTTTTTGCCCCTTTACCGTAGCCGTGTTATTTGCTTTAAATGTTAAGTTTTTAGCATCTTCCTTCTGAGCAGGTTTGGAAGCTAAAGCCGGTAAGTCCTGAAGTGCCGGATTTTTATCAGAATTCTTTTCTGCTTCTTCTCTTGCTTTTTTAGCGTTAATAGCTCTTGCCTGCTCAGGTGTTAAACGGGTAATATATTTTCCGTTGCTCAAACGTGAAAACATTTCAGTAAAAAGTACGGTTGAGCCGGTCATAAGCATGATGCCAAGACGAGAATTATTAATATATTTTTGCAGTGCGCCGAGCGTAATCAATGTTAAATAGCCGCTTGTAAAGATACGGCTTGCTTCTTGCCTGAAACGTTGTTTGCGTTCTTTTTCCGCCTGTTCTTTGTTATCATCCATCATACGCGACAGGTTATAAGCGTCGTTTGCAAGAAATATTGCAGGCGGCAGACCGGTTACAAGACGATTCAGGGCACGTTCATGCTTGGTATCGTAGTTACCGGTTTTAGGGTCAAACATTTTAGTGCTTTTTTCAAAAAGAATACGTTTTATTTCTTCTTCGCTTTTACCCTCAGTAAGGAGTTTCTGCCTTAATTCAGCCAGTCCGCGGAAGGAGTTAATCTTCGCATCAAGTTTTGAGCGTCTGCGAATCCCCTTGAAAAATCGGGTATTCAAGGTTCTTTTTGACCAGTTCTCAAAAGGTTTAAAGTTTCCCAAAAGCTCCACTGCTCCGTTTAGCACATCCTGCGGAAGCTGAACAAACGGATACGTTGCACCGTCCCAGATTAAACGGAAAATAGATTTTTTATGGAATTCAAGATTGCCGTTAGAATCAAGTTTTATAAATTTTCGCGCAGTATCGTCCTTGTTTAAACTCTCCCAGAGCGCGGCCGGCATCTTACCCAGCGGGGAGTTTTTATAAAACTCAATAATATCAGATGCTTTAACCGGTTTAATTTTGTCAACTTTTACGGATAAAAGAGAGACCCCAAATGATAAATCCTGTGAATTTATTTTTGAAGGTCCCTCGTTGTTTATTTGCTTAAAATTTTTATTTTCGGAATTTAAAGAAAGCTGTCCCTTGTTTCGTTTTTTACGGGCAGATGAAACCTGCGGATATGTTGATATATTATAATTCTGAACAAGCACTTCTTAAATTCCTATTTCAAATTATTCTCTCAAAAAGAAAAACTCCTAACAATATTTTTTTGCTACAATATTAAATAATCGTTACAAAGGAAAAGCCCCCGGAAACAGGAGGCTTTTTCTTTGTTATTGCTGGCTTTGCAGAGGAACCGGAACCGGTGTTGCAGGAGGCTGCATTTCAACATTTGGATCGGACAGAATTTCCTGAACAGCGTCAATTTGTTCTTTCGTTTCCTTTGCCTTTTGAAGAATGTCACCGAGCTTGCCCTGCGTTTTTTCTTCAATTTTAGTTGTTGCAGTTTCCCTGAGTTCCTCTTTGATTTCCTCTTTTTTATCTTCGATTGCCTGTTGGGCTTCTTTTTTAAGTTCTTCTTTTTTCTTCTCAATTAATTTTTCATCAAGAACATAATTTTCACCTTTTTTATTTACAGGCAGAGTGTCAACAAATTCCTGAGCCTGTTGAACCTCAGACGCTAATGCAAGCCATTTGAACGATTTGATTAACGTAAGCGGTTTTGCCAGATCTCCGCGTACAACAAGCTGGAATTTAGTAGAGTTATAATCAATATACCCGTTTTCAAAAGCAGGGATTGAGTTCATTTCGTCTTCGCTTACAGCTTCACAGAAGAGAGCGAAAGCTTTTGCCGTAAAGACATTCATACCGCCGGCCTGATTCATAAGATTTATCGGGTTGATAGCATTCAAAGGCCCGAGCAGATTTGCAATAGTTGACGTCAGACGTGCACGAACTTTCATATCAACGCTATTTTTCAATAAATCCATGTCACCGAAAATTTTCATACTCAAAGCATCACCGACTGACGTTATCGGGTCAATCGTAGCTATGCCTTTATTGAAAGTAAGGTGTCCGATAAGTGACATAAAGTGAGTTGTATCAACTTTTGTCAAAGAATCCAGAACACTGCCGAGGGTCGTTTTGAAAAATTCCGAATCACGAATGTTTTCCGCAATAATCAGGTTTTCAAGTTTACCGAACGGCCCGAATTGCCCTTCTTTGACATGGAAATCTACGCTTCCTTTCAAAGACTTCATCTGCTGTTCATAAGTCATGCCGCGCAGAGAAATATCTGCTGTGAAATCCGCCGTTCCGTAAAGCATATTATCCATTGCAGCAGCCTGCAAAAGCGCTTTTTGAACATCAAGGCCTGCACCGCTAACCTTAATCTGCATCAGTGAAGAAAGCAGGTTCATGGAAATATCACCGTTTACGGAACCGTCAAAAACACGCGTGCCAAGATTATTCAGTACAAGAATATTTTTGTTAAGCGAAAAATCAGTAGCGGTTTGACCGGTCACAATAGCACCGCTTTTTAAAGTTTTACCGCTAAAATGACCATTCCTGAGTGTTACCGGAATATCTGCCGGTGCTGAACTTACAGCCGGTTTTGGCGATTTCGGAACAAATTTCACTGCCGCTTCACTAACCTTCAAAAGTTTATCAGCGTCAACAAGATTTGAAACAACATCCATGCCGGTAATATTTATAACAGATGCCGGCTCCAGACTCATCGTTGTATCAACACTGAAATCAGACCCGTTCACCAGAAGATTTGTAACCTTTGCAACAACTTCTTTTCCTTTAAATGCCAGATCCGCATTTTCCATTGTCATCATTAAATCAGGAATTGATAAATTTTTAACATCATAATTTCCTCTGAAATGCGGTGATGCCAGTTCACCGAACACATAAAGATGCCCTTTAACATCCACCATTGAATCCTTAAATGCCTGAATAGAAATTCTCAATGTTTCCGGCATCGTTATTTTCAAAAGGTTTATATTGCTGCCGACAATAGTACCGTCTATTCCGACGACTTCATTGTAAACAGTTGAGGTGTTACCTTTTTCATCCGTTACAAGATTTTTTGTATAAATGCCGGTATCTTTTATTTTTATTCTTTTCTTTTTAAAGTCAACCGTTGAACGCAGCGCCGTCATTTTATCTCTCAATGCGGCGATGTTAAGCGGTGTGAAATAATTATCTTTATCTGCATCAATATCGCATTGAAGAGTTTGTTTCTTTGCGTTGCCTGTAAGTGTAACGGTTAATTCCGGCTGTCCTTTTGTATTAAAGAACGGTGCGAACTGTTTACCGATAAGATTAATCAAATCCGTACCCAGAATTTTACCGTTTGCGCTCAAATCAATATTTGACAGTTTTGTATAATCCTGAATTTCACCCTTGAAATTTATTTTAGAATTATTGTTAAGAACGAGGGCATTTTCAGGAATAGTCACATTTTTCTGTGCTATATTCATTGCGAATTTTGGCAGTGCAATATTTGATTTTGCAAGCGGCAGAGAGAGTTTTAAATTTGAATTATCAACGGAACCGATTAAATCCTTCTTGTCACAGGAGAAGTTTGCGCTAAATTTGTCGTTTGTAATAACAAAAGTTCTAGCACGATCCGCAAGGTTTAATCTTGCAAGTTCCAGCCCTAAATCTGCAACCGCATTATCAAGTTTGCCTTTCAAATCAAGTGTAAGCTTAATGTCACCGGATTTGAAGTTAAATGAATTTTTAATATCATCCGGCGCAAAAGCGTTAAACAACATAGGCAGAGAAACTTTTTCCGAAATAATATTAATATCAGCCACAGAATTTTCATCAATCTTACCGCGCGCTGAAACTTTCGCACCCGCAAGTTTTAATGAAGTATCCTTTATCTCCATAATGTTATTGTCAAGAAAAATTAACGCTTTAAGATCAGATATAACCCTGCCGACCCCTTTGATAGTCAAAGCGCCGTTTTTTATCTCAATTTCACCGTTAGAAACCAGCTTTTTAAAGTTGGTTTTTATATAAGTATCAGCTTTAACAAAACCATTCATCGCAACCTTATCAAGATCGTTTTGAATATGCAGAGAATCAAGCAGAGCTTTAGTCAAAAGGACTACATCATTAAAATAGATCTCATTTGTTTTAACACTCATATCAATTTTAGGGTTTCTGCTGTAGTTCAACTTACCTAAGAGTGTAATATTCTGTTTATTCAGGAAGTTCAAATTTGAATCAATATCCGCCTGGAAGCCGCGTGTTTTCATGTGGAAATAACTCTCTGGCAGCTGATACTGTGATAATTTCAATGTCGCATTATCAATATTAAAATATCCGTAAGAAACAATACTATTTGCGCGCTGGCGCAGACGAATTTTTGTATCAACGGCAGCCTTCAGGTCATAGTTTCTATACATTGAAACCGGATTAATAAACGGAATTTCAAGGCGCTGCGCCTCATCATCTTCCTCATCCAGCTGGACTGCCGGCGGAATAAACGTGTTTATATCCAGATTTGCGGTGATATTTTTATTTTCATCAGAGAAAAATTCCGCATAAGTTTTTAGTTTAAAGACTTTACCGTTAAGATATGCAAGTCTTAATTCTTCACCTTTAAGGGTCAAATAGTGTTTAGACTTCAGATCATTAATTAAAACCTTGTAGTCAGTGAGTTTAACACAAGGAACTTTAATTCTAATCCAGGCAGGATTGAAGGCAAAAGAGTTTGACTTAGTTTCAACAGTCTGTTCAGCTTCTTCAAGAACAACTTCTTTTGCATTTAAAATATCTTCGATAACCTGTACAATTTTGAACGCCTTATTATTAACGATTTCGAGGTTTACATAGGGAGAATATACTTCCGCGCAGGAAACTTTAACAGTCAAAAGGAGCAGACTTGGAAGCGCAATTCTTCCTTTAAATCCGTCAGCACTAAACAGTATAGAGCCGTCAGGCAGCGTTACGGAAATATCATCCGCCTTAACGCCCACACCCAGCAGCGGTGTTGTGATAATTTTAGCGTTTTCAAAATTAATACCGAGTCTTGCCTGTTCCTGAACAATCTTTTGAACTTCGGGTTTAAACCGGTTGATATCATATCTTGGCAGCAAAAATAAAAATGCCAGATATAATCCGATTAAAATAACCCCAAACGTAATCCCCAGAATTTTTAAAAGTAATTTCATCCCTAAACTCCTTTAACTGCTATTACGATTATAACGCAAAATAAAAGTTATAGGGATTAATGTTAAAAAATTTTAATAAAGCCGCAGGCACATAATCTGCGGCACAATAAATCTATCGTTTAACGTTTAACACACCTTACATTGCCGCCACTGGAGCGTTCATATATTCCACTAAAGCCGTATGAAAAGCCCGCTATCCAGACATTATTTGAAGTTTCAATCGTTGCAGACCAATGGTCATTACCGGTTGATTTTACAAGTATCTTAAATATCACCACTATCTAGAGATTTTTTAGAAGCGATTCTTTCAACGGAACATTTTGGATTATAGTACACTGCAACACTCTCTCCATTAGCGGTTTCAAATCCGGCCACAACTGGTGTCAATACAGAAACATAATTAAATGTATCATTATATACGTTCATATTCTCAGGTAATGAAGAATAAGCAACAGTACCGTCCAGCGCAATGACTTTAGAAACGATACCACAATCTTCAAGATGTTCATTATCGCAGATGTTATTAATCTTCATTACTTTTGAAAGTCCGCTGGTTACAAAAGTTTCAGCGGCAGTATCAACAGCGTCACTTGCACCGGAAGAGCTATCTTCTGTGAGAGTTCCGTAACCGTTCAAAGCGGGCATAAGAGCTATTGCCTGACTAAACCTTGCATAAAGCGCTTTGCGCTGCGTGTTCCATGTGCGTTCGTTAATGTTGCCTGTTAGTGACGGAAGCGTTATCGCCGCCACAACGCCGATTATCGTGAGTGATAAGAGTATCTCCGCCATCGTAAAACCGACCGCTCGCAATGACGGTAGACTCTTACAGACACATTGCATATTTTTGTCACCCTGAACTTGATTCAGGGTCTGGCCAACGTTGGATACCAGCTCGTAACGTGGGACAGATTCCGAAACAAGTTCGGAATGACATGGGGGCGCGGCGTTTTTGACTGGATTGCCACGCCGACATTCGTCGGCTCGCAATGACGTTGTGGTGTCCTCAATACCTAATTGGGCGGGTAAGGCACGCGCCCCCCCCCCCCGTACATTTTAATACATTCCTCTGTTTTTTCATATTTCTATCCTTTCCGGCTTCTCGCCTTTGTCTTATTATCGATGCCGCTCTGCGGCACTCTTTCATTATGTACTATATTTTGCACAATGTCAATATAAAAAAGGCGGGTGCACCCGCCCTATTTACTTAATTATCTTATTATTATCATCAACTATTACGATATGCGGTTTGTGGGTTTCGATTTCCGCTTCGCTTAAAATCGCATAGGTTACAATAATAACTTTATCACCTTTTTGAACTTTTCTTGCGGCCGCGCCGTTAAGACAAATTACGCCGCTGCCGGCTTTGCCTTTTATAATATACGTTTGAAAGCGTTCGCCGTTATTAACATCAAGAATTTCAACCTTCTGCCACTCACGCATTTTTGCTGCGTTCATAAGTTCTTCATCTATTGTTATTGAACCGACATAATTAAGGTTTGCATCGGTTACTGTTGCTCTGTGTATTTTTGATTCTAAAAATTCTCTAAACATAATTCCCTCACTGGCTAAATTCTAAATCAAACACATTGACATGTCAAAATGACTTTGTTATAAAAATTTATAAGGGATATTATCATTATAAGGGAGAGTGTAATGAGTAAAAAGAATATATATATAATAATTCTGGCATTAATCCTTTTGTTTGCCGGAATTTGGGCATATAGAGCTATAACAGGTAAAAACAGCGGTAACAGGGGGAAACAGGCGCCGCAGGTTATCATTGAACCTGTCGGAGAAGAAGAGATTATCTGGACTTATGAAGCTCCGGGGCGCGTTACGTCTAAATATCAGGTAAACGTACTGGCGCGGATTTCCGGCTATTTACGCGAAAGCTATTTTAAAGAAGGCGACTTTGTAAAAGCGGGTCAAAATCTTTTCAAAATTGAACCGGAAGAATTCAGCAATGCCGCAGAAGTTGCACAGGCCAATGTTAAAAATATAGAAGCCCGTCTGACTTATGCGGAAAAGCAGCTGAAACGTGCGCAGGAGCTTGTCAAAAACGATTATATTTCAAAAGCCCAATACGATGAAATGCTCTCAAACAGGGATTCTCTTGTTGCGCAGCTGGCATCTGCTAAAGCCTCTAACCACGATACCCGTAGAATTCTCAGCTATACAGACGTCAAAGCTCCTGTTGACGGCAGAGTCGGGATTATCAAAGTTACACTCGGAAACTACGTAACGCCTTCATCCGGCCCGCTCACGACCATTAACAGTATGGATCCGATTTACGTAACTTTCCCTATGGATACAGGCGATTTCGCAACATTGATGCAGACAGATAAGGACAATAACAAAAACCGTAAAGTTGAACTATATTTCTCAAGCGGTGTAAAATACGAGCTTGACGGTGTTCAGGATTTCCACGACAACAAAGTAGATGAAACAACCGGCACAGTCACAATGCGTGCGACATTTGCGAACCCTAAAAACATACTGCTTCACGGCGAATTTGTTAACGTAAAACTATATTCTAATAACAAAATCAAAGCCCCTGTAGTTCCGCAGGTTGCAATTCAGGAAAATCAGGCGGGCAAATACGTTTACACCGTTGATGAAAATAACATTGCAAACCTTACCTACATAAAAACCGGCATCCAGACCGGCGATAAGTGGGTTGTAAAAGAAGGCGTAAAAGCCGGTGACAGAATTGTTGTAGACGGTTTACAAAAAGTTGTTCCGGGTTCTCCTGTTCAGGAAATCACTCCTGAAGAAAAGGCTAAAATGGTTTCTCTGGAAGAACACAACACAGATAAAAAGAACAAGAAAAAAGGAAATAAATAATGGCAGAAGATAAAGGAAATTTATTTATACGACGACCGAAATTAGCAATAGTAATTTCGCTGGTAATCATTCTGGCGGGGTTGTTAATGGTAAATGTTCTGCCGTTAGAAGAATATCCTTCAATAACACCGCCGCAGGTTGTTGTAACCGCTAACTATGCCGGAGCGAGTTCTGATGTTATAGAATCCACGATTGCAGCCCCTGTTGAAGCCCAGCTGAACGGGGTTGAAGACATGATTTATATGTCCTCAACATCGCAAAACGGACAGTATAAATTAACGCTTTATTTTGAAGTAGGTTCTGATCCTGACATGGCGGTTGTAAACGTCCAGAACCAGTTACAGCTTGTAACTCCAAGGCTTCCGGAGGAAGTAAAACGATACGGGCTTTCGGTTAAAAAATCCACCGGCGGTCCGGGGTTTATGATGATTGCGGTTAATTCCCCAACAGGCACCTACGATAACTTATATATTGCAAACTATGCTTCTATCTATTTAAAAGACGAACTTGCACGTATCAAGGGGGTTGGGGATATTTCCGTATTTGGTTCTTCAAGTTATTCCATGAGAATCTGGCTTGATGCAAATAAAATGGCCAATCTGGGAATTACGGTTGAAGAAGTTTCAAACGCGATCCAGTATCAAAATACGCAGTCGCCTGCCGGTGACCTCGGGGTTGAACCAATGGTCAACAAGCAGCTTGTAAAATTAACCCTGAGAACAAAGGGAAGACTCTCGACAGTTGAAGATTTTGAAAATATCATCATAAAATCAAAATCTGACGGTTCAAATGTTAGACTCAGGGATGTTGCCAGAGTTGAACTGGGTGCGGAAAGTTACTCCTATTTTTCCAGAATAAATGGCGACAATTCTGCGATTATTGCGGTTAACAAGCTTCCTGAGGCAAACGCAATTGATCTGGCAAACAAGGTTAAGAAAAGAATGGCAGAACTCGGAAAAAGTCTGCCGCAGGGGATTGAATACCATATTCAATACGATGAAACAGAATTTGTACGGGAATCAATCAAAGAGGTTATCAGTGCAATTGCTCTTGCCGTAATCCTTGTAGGTATCGTAACTTATCTGTTTTTAGGGAGTAAGCGGGCTGCTTTAATTCCGTTTTGTGCGATTCCGGTTTCACTAATCGGCGTATTTATTTTTATGAATATGTTCGGGTTTTCAATAAACCTGCTCATTTTGTTTGCACTGGTACTTGCCGTCGGGCTGGTTGTAGATGACGCGATTGTTGTACTTGAAAACACCCAGCGCCACATTCAGGACGGCAAATCACCGAAAGAAGCTACCGAAATAACAATGAAAGAAGTTTTCAGCCCTGTTGTTGCAACCTCACTTGTATTAATGGCAGTATTTGTTCCGGTTTCATTTATGGCCGGCATTACGGGACAGATGTTCCGACAATTTGCGCTGTGTATTGCAAGTTCAATCGGTCTTTCAACCATTGTTGCATTAACGCTGGCTCCCGCGCTGTGTGCAATGATTCTGGATTCAAACAGCGAAAAAGCTGACTTCGCGTTCATTGAAAAATTCAACGTATGGTTTAACAATGTACGTGAAAAATATCTTGATATAGCAAAGAAATTTATCAATAATATTCCTCTGACGCTCGGAATTTACGCGGGGCTTCTGGCATTAATCGTAGTATTTTTCTTATACGTACCGTCAGGCTTTATCCCGACGGAGGATAAGGGAACAATTTTCTCTCAAATCCAATTACCGGAAGGTTCTTCGGCTTCAAGAACCAGTGAAGTTGCAGATGCTATTGATAAAAAAATACGTTCACTCCCGGGGGTTGAAGGAACAATTGTACTTGTAGGTATGAACGGTGAAAACACTGCATTTATTGTCACCGAACTTGAAGATTTTAAATACCGGAAGAAAAAAGAACTTTCAATGGAAAGCATTCTGAACCAGATAAACAGAATGTTTGCGAATTATCCGTCCGCGATTATAGCGTCCTTCCCGCCGCCTTCTATTTCGGGTCTGGGTATGTTCGGCGGTCTGGAATTTCAAATTCTGGACAAGGCAGAGCGTTCTCCCCAGGAATTATATGAAGAGGCAATTAAATTTATTGCTGCGGCAATGCAGGAACCGGAATATTCAATGGTGTATACTTCATTTACCGCAAACCTGCCGCAATTGATGATGCTTATTGACGAAGAAAAGGCTCTTTCGCAGGGTGTACCGATTTCAAGTATTTATTCCGCCCTCGCCGGATATTTCGGTAAATCTTACGTAAATGACTTCAACAAGTTCGGCCGTGTTTACCGTGTATATTTACAGGCAGATGCCACGTTCAGGGAAAAGCCGTCTGATATTGACAAAATATACGTCAAAAATAATCAGGGCAAAATGGTTCCGCTAAACGCCGTTATCAAATACAAAAACGTGACAGGGCCTTACAGTTTAACCCGTTTCAACATGTACGAAGCCGTCACGGTTAACGCAAGCGTTAAAGCCGGAAAAAGTTCCGGCGAAGCAATGGCAAAATTTGAAGAAATTGCCGATAAAATTCTGCCGCGCGATATCGGTTATGAGTGGTCAGGAAGCTCACTACAGGAAAAAGATTCCAGCGGACAAATCGGCGCTATCCTTGCGATGTCACTTGTTTTCGTATATTTATTCCTTGTAGGGCTATATGAAAGCTGGATGCTGCCTGTTGCAGTAATGCTTATCTCACCGATTGCGATGGTCGGAGCACTTGCCTTCATTGCAATTCAGTCAAAATTCGGCGGTGCACTGGATATTTACGCCCAAATCGGTCTGGTTATGTTAATCGGTTTGAGTACAAAGCAGGCGATTTTGATTATTGAATTTGCAAAAGACGCACACGAACAACAAGGACTAGGAATAAAAGAAGCAGCGGTTCAGGCGGCATATCTGCGTTTCAGAGCTGTTATGATGACAAACATTGCCTTCATCTTAGGTCTTGTTCCGCTTGTCACGGCGACCGGCGCAGGCGCAGCAAGCAGGCACTCCGTTGGTATGACAGTCTTTGGCGGAATGATGGCGGTTGCCTTCATCGGAACCTTCCTTGTTCCGGCATTCTACGTTATGATTGAAGAAATGAAAGTAAATGTCGCAAGATTTATAAGAGCCAAAAAGGAACGTAAAATAAAATGAAGAAGAAACTCTTAATTTTAAATATAATATTAACACTTATAGCCTCGCCTCTGGCTTTTGCTCAAGAGGATGATGATTTCTGGAATGAGCTGGATCCGGCAGAATTTCCAAACGCATCTGATGTTATGCCTTATGAAAATATTACCCAGAACAAAGACGGGCAGCTTGTTATAGAAAGCGGAATTGAAAAAACAGTTGATTTAACCCTGATGAACTGTATTGAGCTTGCGCTCGGCAACAATCCGGATATCAATATGGCATTCCACGATTCACTAGCGTCTGACACAAGAATAAGACAGGTCTGGTCAAACTATTTTCCTAAATTCAGCTGGCAGACAGGCTATACAAGAATAAAACAACTCCAATTGTCAGATGCACTGGGCAGAAACCTGACCTTCAACTACTTTATTCTCGGTCAAATTACACTCCAGCAAATGCTCTATGACTTTGGCGTAACGCAAAATCAGGCTACAATCAGAAGATTGGAATTTGAAAATGCAAAACAAACCGTTGCCTCAACAATTAATAACGTAATTTATCAGACCAAAGACGCATATTACAATCTTCTCTATGCTAACCAGCAGAAAGCAGTTGCGCTTGATACGGTCAAAAAATTTGAACTGTTTTACAATCAGGCTAAATCTTTCTACGAAATCGGGCTGAACCCGAAAGTTGATGTCACGATTGCAGAAGCGAACCTTTCTGATGCAAAATTAAGTCTTATCCGCGCAGAAAACGCCGTAAATCTTGCAATTGCGCGTTTAAATAACGTAATGGGCGTACCTTTTATGGAAAAATACGAACCAAAAGACTCTTTGATGTTTACCCCGTTTGACCTGACGTTTGAAGAGCTGATAGACATTGCAAGAGATGCCCGCCCCGAACTCCGTCAGGCTGAAATTAACGTTGAAACCGCAAAGCAAACGATGAAACTTGTTAAAAAATCATACTTCCCGACAATTACGGCAGAAGGTCAATATGCAATCGGCGGTAAACATTTCACCTCTAACTACGGTTACAATTTCGGTGCATACCTGACTTTCCCGACAATAAACGGTATGCTTATTAAAAACGAAATTGAAGAAGCCAGATACCTATACGACAGACAGCTAGCCGCAGCGAAAAAACTTCAAAATGACATTTACCTTGAAATAAGAAACGCATATCTTTTGCTTCAGGAAAAGAAAAACTCCGTACCTGTAGCGCTTTTGCAGGTAAAACAAACCAAAGAAAACTATGAACTTTCCTACGGACGTTACAAAGTCGGAGAAGCAAGCCCGATTGAATTAAAAGACGCACAGATTATCTATCAGACCGCACAGTTGAACTACTATGATGCGCTTTACCAGTACAATTCCGCCCGCGCACAGGTAGAAAAAGCTATCGGTAAAAATATCAATCCGGATAACGAAGAGATCTTAAACTTAACCGAATGATAATATTTCAGCCTTAATAAACGATAAAGCAGTTCTCCGTCGCACCGCCTCGCTTCTTGCTCGACCGCCGGCTTTTTGCAGCGTTGGGCTTGCAAGCCCAACCTACTTAGTCATAAGGCAGCAATAGGTCAATATGGCATTACGGCAATAGGACTCCTCTTTTTTTCTTTCCATTTGGCCATTACGACTTATTGCCTTATTCACCTATTTACCTATTACCTCTTTAGAATAGTTAAGAAATAATAAATTTACCTTGAGAATTTATCTTTATAATTTATAATAGTAGTATTGAATACGTAATAAGAGGTAGGAGAAATGAAACATCATAAGAAACACGAAGAAAACCTTTTTGACGAAGAAAATAAAGATAATTTATTTGCCGGTGAAGCTCCTTCTTCAGATGAAGAACAAACCGCTCCAGCTGCAGAACAAAACAGCAGCGAAGTTGATGACTTAAAGAAAAAACTTGAGGAATTGAACCAGCAGTATATAAGACTTGCAGCTGATTTTGACAACTACAGAAAACGTCAGGCTCAGGAACGTGAAAGCCTGCTTAAATACGGCAGCGAAAACGCTCTCAAAAAAATGATTGAAGTCTTAGACAACTTTGAACGCGGCGCAAAAGCGCTTGAAAAGGTTGAAGATTGCCAGACTGTAAAAGACAGTTTCAATCTTGTTCACAAACAGGTTATTGAAACACTTGAAAAACTCGGGCTGGAACCGATTGAAACGGAAGGCAAAACTTTTGACCCGAATTTCCACGATGCCGTAATGCAAACACCAAACAACGATGTTCCGGAACACACAATCCTGAATGAACTGCAAAAAGGATACAAATTAGGGGATAAAGTTCTCCGTCCGGCGCTGGTAAACGTTGCAACACAAGGATAAATTAAAGTACAATTGAAGATTGACACAGAAGAAGTATAGGGAAACAATGACAGATTACTATGAAATACTGGGAGTATCCAAAAACGCAGGCAAAGATGAAATAAAAGCGGCGTTCCGCAAAAAAGCCCGCACGCTGCACCCGGACGTGAACAAAGCTCCCGATGCTGAAGAAAGATTTAAGGAACTCGGTAAAGTTTACGAAACTCTAATTGACGATAATAAAAGAGCAACTTACGATCGCTACGGCGAGGACGGATTAAAAAATGCCGGCTTCAATACCGGCGGCCCGTTTGAGGCCGGTTTTGGCGACTTGAACGATATATTAAACTCCTTTATGGGCGGTTTCGGATTTGGTTTCAGTTCCAGACGCGACCCGAACGCACCGCAGCCCGGTGATGATTTAAGGCTTGACATTGAACTATCCTTTGAAGAAGCTGTTTTCGGGTTAAAAAAGAATATCAAATTTGACCACCTTGAAGTTTGCCCTGAATGCGGCGGAACCGGTGCTGAAAAAGGTTCTAAACCTGAAACCTGCCCGACCTGTCACGGTACAGGTCAGGTTCAGCAGGTAATGAGAACCCCGCTCGGCGCATTCTCCCAAATCAGCACGTGCCCTGACTGCCACGGCACAGGTCAAAAAATTTCCAAGCCTTGCAAAGCTTGTCACGGCGCCGGAAAAATCGAAAAAGAAAAAAGTATTGATATAAAAATTCCGGCCGGTGTTGACAATATGTCTAAAATCCGTGTTTCAGGCGAAGGTGATGCCGGAACTAACGGCGGGCCGGCAGGGGATTTATTCGTAGTAATCCACGTTAAGTCCTCAGAATACTTTAAACGTGACGGGATTAATGTATTCTCAAAACTGGAAATTTCTCCGGCTCAGGCGGTTCTCGGTGACGAAATTCTGGTAAAAACACTTGACGGCGAAGCTGCCGTAAAAATTCCTGCCGGATGCCAGAACGGTAACACAATAAAAATTAAAGGTGCAGGGGTGCCGGTACTTTCGCGTCCGACACAACGGGGCGATCAGATTTTAATCGTTAATGTGGTTATACCGTCTGCTGTCTCCGAAGAAGAACGCCAGTTATACAGAAAACTTTACGAACTAAACACCGGTAAAAAAGCTCAGGGAAACATTCTGGAAAAAGTTAAAGGAGTATTCCATTAATGATGAAAAAGGCATTTCTTACGTTAATCCTATTATTATGTTCATTTAACACGGTTCTTGCACAGCAGGTTCCGCAAAATGTACAGGATTACGTAAAAAACTTTTTCAAAGATACCTACTTTCGATTTGACGGGGCAGTAATTCTTCCTGACAACACGGTTTATCTGCCTGTTATTCCGGCAAAATTCGATATTGATGTCGAAAAGCTCGATGTAAAAGCAACAATTCCGGCAAATAAAGATTTCGCTAAACTGCCGGATGCGGTTATTTTTAATAACGACTTTGTGCTTTTAAAGGTTCTAAAAGATAAAGACGGACACCCGACACTGGTTAACCAGACAACATACCCGACAGAAATTAAATCAGGCATATTCCCGCAGGATCTTTTGCTCCCGCGCAGGCTTACGATTCCGGACGGACTTGGCAATATAAAAGGAAGCCTTGAAAGCTATTCTCCTGAAATCGACGATTTCAGAGTAAACACAAACGCCGGTACCGATTATACCAAAATGTACTTTAATCATCCGGCATTTAAAAACAGTGTCTTTTATATGACCTCTCCGATTTCAAAAAATATAAAAGTGGTTTCTTCAAGCAATAAAAAAGGCTATTACTATTACCACCAGAAAACTACTCCAAACAAAATGGCGCTATATGATGACAGGTATCTTCTTGTCAGTACATACAGCAAAAGAGCTTTGATTGTTATTTCGCTCTATGACGATGTGATTATAAAAGAAATTCCGCTAAAGACAACACCTGATGAAATTATTATCAACGGCGATAAAGCTTATGTAACAAGTTCTGAGGGGCATTGTATCTATGTCATTGATCTTTTGAAAATGACCCCGACCCAGCAAATTCTTATCAACGGAATGTGCGAAAAATTAGTGGTATCAGACGACGGAACAAAGCTTTTTTACTATGACAAACAAACCAAAACACTCTGGGGCGTGGAACTTGACAACAATTACCTTTTGAAAGACATCGGCGTATTTCCGAATGTTTCCAAAATTGCATACAGTGAAGGCAAAATTTACGTCACAAGCCGGACTAAAAACCGCATTGCAATTATTGATTATGCAGAGATGAACCTAACCGGCGAATACGACACCGATGAAAAGCCTGTTGATATGTATGTTTATAACAATAATCTTTATATTCTTTCTGCGGGCTTAAACCATATTCAGATATTGAATACCGAAACCGACGATTTTATCGGAGACATTGCGCTTCCGACTGAAAACGGCTTTCCGAATAAATTTTATAAGATTAAAGATGAACCGCTGCTTTTAGTGACAGATTCGGCAAATGCAGTGTTTCATATAATTGATTTGAATACAAATAAATTAATCTCAACGGAGAAAATAGACGAGCCTGTGGCAAATCTTGTTATGGGTAAAGTAATCAGGAAATTCAATGATAATAAATAAAGATACAATGATTAATAAATTTGATGATATTACCCGCGAAACAATGCTGGAACTAGAAAAGACCCAGCGTGATTTCTGGAATATCTCACGCGCGACAGCAGAATTCTTATACATTTCAATAATTGAACAAGGTGCAAAAAATGTTCTTGAAGTTGGAACTTCAAACGGTTATTCCGGACTCTGGCTCTCAAAAGCCCTGAAAGTTACAGGCGGACACCTTACAACAATTGAATACTACCCGAAGCGCCAGAATATCGCAATCGAAAACTTTACAAAATGCGGAACTATGGACATTGTAACGCCAATTATCGGCTCTGCCTGTGATGTTTTAAGAGATTTACCGCAGGAGGCAATGTTTGACTTTGTATTTGTCGATGCAAATAAACGCGAATCCATTGAGTATTTTAAACTTATCCACCCGCACCTTGTAAAAGGCGGGATTTACACATGCGACAATGTGCTTTCACATCAGGAAAAAGTTCAGCCGTTTATTGATGCGATAAATGCTCATCCGGATTATGAAAATGTAGTGCTGCCGCTGCCAGCCGGACTTTCACTTGCCCGCAAACTCAGATAGTCCGCCCCGCGCAAGCTTTACAAATCCTCAAACCCCGGAGATGTTGTCGGAAGATTTTTGTATCCGTCATTCGACCAGACAGTTTTCTTAATATATTTATCCGAATATTTGCCGCGCTCAAATAATTTTTTCAAAGTATTCTCTCTTGCAACAAGTGAATTGTGGCTGTCATCCGCGCTTTCCGGAAAAACTCTTAAAATTTCGCACCAGACGGAAGCTTCCATTGTCCAGGCATAAGTTTCTTCCGCTAACGAGTTAAACTCATCCTGATGCAGAGCTTCGTGCGAGAGAAGTGCCGCAAGCGCTCCGGGAGGCGCGGTTCTATGTTTCTGGTTTATAAATATGTAGAGTCTGTCCCCTTTTTTCCAGCCCAGCGCGTCAAAATTTGAATATTCATGCCCGATTTCGCCAAGGTCCTTAAACTCAATTTTTACAGGCTTACCCGTCAGATTGTTCCCCAGAATTGCCTTTCTTGAGAATTCGCCGTTTGTACCTTTCAACATATCCAGCGCAACGTAGATAATTTCATCTTTAGAAACCTTCTTATACATCGGCTTAATGTCTGAAACATATTCTTCAGTATATTTCGCCGGATATTTTTTATTGTAAATTGCGTTTTTTTCGGCAGCGTATGCAGCTCCGGCAAGGGTAAAAATTAATAATGATACGCTTAACAGGTTTGTAATCTTCCTCATAACTCTCTCTTTCGATTTACTACATCTATAGTAAATAGTATAATACATATTTTTTAATTGGCAAATTTTCTGTTCTTTGCTGCTAAATCTGAATACAACATCATATATTCGGCAGAAGAGCTGTCAATTGTAATCGCTTCGTTCGCATATTCCAGAGCGGATTTAATATCATCATCTTCCATATAGGTTCTTGCCATTTCCGCATAATACTCAGGATTTGTCAAATCATGCATAATAGCGCGCTTCAGACATTCAATTGCTTCTTCAATATCAAAATGTTTTTTACTGATTAAAGCAAGATAATAATAAGCAGGAGCAAAATTAATCTCAACCGAAAGCGCATCCTGAGCATATTTTTTAGCTAAATCCAAATTATCCGAGTCAAAAGCGGCCTTCATACCAACGGCATAGGCCGGCATATAAAATTTGCTATTACACAAAATTTTATCGACAAGTTCAAGCGAATCCGAAAACTTTTTCTGCCGTGCAAATAAATCTGCAAGAACACACAGAGATTTTGGATTTTCAGAATCACGGGCAATAACGTTCAGTATCAAATCCTCTGCCTTATCGTAAAGATTTAAATCAATTAAAACTCTTGCAAGAGAGGTCAGAACGTATGTATCATCCGGCTTAAGCTTCAACGCCTCTTCTAAATCAGCCTTAGCGCCCAGATAATCCTTACCTGCATATTTCAAAAGAGCATTTAAAACTTTAGTGTCATAATGCTCCGGCTCAATGTGAAAAATACTTGTAACCTCAAAGCGTGCCTGCTCATAATCCTTAATCTCAAAATACAAATTAGCAAGAGCGTAACGGTAGTCTACATTTGTAACATCGAGTTCAATAGCTTTTCTGTAAGCTTTAACAGCCTCTTCCATCCAGCCGTTATAGAAATATGCATTTGCCAGATTAAAATAAAATTTAGGCTCTGCAGGCTCCAGTGAAACCGCTTTAGAAAAACATTTTATCGCCTCAAGGAATTTCATATCCTCAATATAAAATAAGCCTTTTAAATTCAAAACATCAACTGTTTCAATCTTTAACGGCATAACAATCTCGCGTGCTGCAACAAGATCATTTTTATTAAAATAAATAAGAGCCTGAAGCGCACTTTTTTCTTCACATGGTTCAATATGTTCAAGAAGTTTAAGCGCCTCATCAACAAAGGCATGATTAACATAAGCTGCGGCGATTTTCAAAAGAGCATCTGATGACAGTCTGTTTTCTTGCACAAGAGTTTTAAGGGCAGCAACATCAGCGAATTTGTCATATACCGCAATAAGCCTTGAATAATTTTTATCACACGGGGACAATTTCACCAGAGTTTGAGCATATTCAAGAGCATCCTTATATTTCCCTATTGAAAAATATTTATTATAAAGCGCAGAAAGCGCAGTTTCGTTATTTTCATCAATTTCGAGGATATCTTTATAGTAGCGGATAGAGCGTTCAATATCGTTCATAAGCGCATAAATTTCCGCAAGCTGGGTGAGGACAACAATATTATCGCTCTCAACGTCAAGAGCCTTATATAAAGCTTCAATTGCAAGCTTATATTCGGCTTTTTCACGGTGTTCCAAAGCCTTATCCAGATTTAATTTCAGCTCATCAACTTCCTTTTCGATCATCAATATCCCTCAAAATTACTTTTTAGACTTCGTATCCGTTTTCTCGGCCGGCTGCTGTTCATTAATAAGGATTAAAACCTCATCCTCGCTTGCCATTTTTAATGAATTACGTGCAATACCTTCAAGTTTAGAAATCTGTGAATAAGCTTTTATTTCACTTTTAAGCTGTTCATTTCTTGCTGCGGAAAGCGTTTTTAAATGTTCCAGATCAGAAATTTTACCGTTAAACGCCACCGCTTTTGAAAAATTCATTAACACACTCCAGCCCACCTGAATAAGCGCAAAAAGTAAAAAAATCGTTAATCCGGAATAATAAATTTTTTCTTTCGGCTGAGAGCTATCTTTTTTAGATGCTTTTTTTATCTTATTAAAAACTTTTTTCTGCTTATCCACCACAAAACACCTCTTACCAGCATTATAAACAAAATATGCAGAATATACAAAAATATTTTAATAAATTTACAATTCCAGCTTAGTGGAGAATTCAAACTTAGTTTTCATAAGAGCGTTTGTATCATCATAAGTCTGGCCGGCTCCGAATTGCAGATTAAACCTGTCATTTCCTTTATAAGCAAAAGGTGTCAACATCAATATCAACTGCGCGGATTTACGATTTCTGGTAATATCCGCTTCCAGAACATGCCTGATTGCCAGCGAACTATTTAAACGCCATTCAGGTTCAAAAGATATATAATTTGTTGTCAAACCATAAGTTGCGACCTGATCTTTATGATATCTGGTGTTAAGTGAGAAATTCTTTCTCTGATATTTTGTAAAAAGTCCTGAGGAATATTCCAGACTGGAAAGTGAGGACACTTCGGATGAATAATTTGTGCCAAAAGAAAAATTCCCGTATTTTTCCTCAATCCCCTTATAATTTCCGGAAATCCAATTTTCTTCATTACCCCTGTAAGCGGCCTGAACAACTTTATTAGAAACTCTTGCAGCCTTATTAGCTTCAAGTTTTTTATTATAATCCTTGAGCGAAGTCGCTGAAATTTTTTGCGGTTTAGAAATATTAATAGTTTTAGAATTTTCCGTTTTATCAAGGCTGACGACATCAAGATTGTCAAAATACTGAATTTCGGTTTTTAAAACAGCCGGTTTAACCTCAGTATTGGTATTCAATTCCGTAGAACCTATTTCATTTACAGCAGAATTTCCTTCCTCATCCTCGTCCGGAATTTCATAAATAAAAACTTTAGGAATATATCCGTCAGGATTTTTGCTTTCCTTTGCGAAAGCTGACGGGGTCAAAACCAGCATAAATAAAATTAATACCCACACTCTCATACTTATATTTTAACCTTTTTAATTAAGAAATTCAACACATCTTTTAGAGTAGTTTATTAATATATTGTTAAAAATTTGCCCGTAAGTACAAAAAAATATATAATTAAAGCACATAGATTAATAACAGGAGATTACGGAATTGACAGAGAGCATATACGAACTTTCACAACACGATTCATTTGAAATAAACGAATGCCTTGAAGAAATGGTAAAATTCGGAGCCTCAGATGTTCACCTCATTGCCGAGGAACATCCTATATACCGCAAAAACGGGAAAATAGAAGTTGCAACCAATTACCCTATTATAACAGAAGATATTATCATAGATTCTGTTAAACAAATACTGCCGGTACAAAGCGTTCCAAAACAGTTTTTAAACAAACTTGAAACCTCAAACGACTTTGACTTTTGCTATGAAATTCCAAAGGTTTCAAGATTTCGTATAAACGTCTGCAGCAGAATGTACAAAAAAGGTATGGTAATAAGAATTATTCCTCTTGAACCGCTAAAAATTGCAGATTTATACCTGCCGCCCGCAATCGAAAGCTTTACAGAATTCAACAACGGGCTGGTTCTCGTTACAGGGCCTACAGGCTCGGGTAAATCCACAACCTTAGCCTCACTTATTGATTATATCAATCAGACACAACAAAAACATATTATTTCTATTGAAGACCCTGTGGAATTTGTATTTTCTAACAAAAAATGCGTCATTTCCCAACGTCAGGTAGAATTTGATACCGAAAGTTTTTCAAGCGGTGTTAAGTATGCACTTCGTCAAGACCCTGATATTATATTTATCGGTGAAATCCGGGATATGGAAACACTCAACGCTGCACTCAAAGCCGCTGAAACCGGCCACCTTGTTTTCTCAACCCTGCACACAAATGATGCTGTTCAAACAATTAACCGTATAGTTAACATGTTTGAACCTGATCAGCGCCAATTCCTGCGTCAGCAGCTCGCTTCCACCCTGCGTGCAACACTGGCTCAAAAACTCGTTCCTACAATAGACGGAAATTCAAGGCGGCCGGCCTGCGAACTCCTCGTTGTAACCTCTACTATTCAGGATTTAATCGTAAAAGAAGAGGTTGAGCAAATTTATTCACTTGTAAAATCAGGCTCTTTCAACAGAATGATTACAATGAATACTTCACTTTATCAACTCTACAGAGCTGGAGTAATTTCCGCAGAAACAGCCGTTGAATATTCAGATAATAAAAATGAACTTCAACAAATACTTCGCGGAATGTACCACGGAGTCGCACGTGACAACTAAACAAACATATACAACACAGGCAATTAATCTTAAATCCTATCCGCTGAAAGAATCGGATAAAATTGTCGTTATGTATTCAAAAGATAAAGGAATTATAAGAGCGGTTGCAAAAGGTATTAAAAAGCCTAAAAGTTCTCTTGGCGCCAGAATGGAAGCCTTTATTGCAAATACCCTTCTTCTTGCAAAAGGCCGGAACATGGATGTGGTTTCTCAGGCGGAAACCGTCAATGCGTTCGGAAATACAAGAAAAGATTTAGACAAAATTTTCTATTCAATGTACCTGACAGAAGTGGTTAATAATTTTGGTGTTGAAAATGACCCGTGCGCAGGAGAAATTTATGACACCCTTTATAATGCGCTAAAAACAATTGCAGACGCGCCGGAGAAAAAAGATATTCTGCTGACGGTTCTAAAATTTCAGCTAAAAATGATGCACATTTCAGGGTTTTCTCCGGAATTTAAAACCTGCCTGAAATGCGGCTGCAAGATTGAAACGAACGCATACTTTTTAATCAATGAAGGCGGAATAATCTGCCAGAACTGCATAAATGATCCTCGCGGAAAACTAATACTCCACAATAAAATAAGAGAATTTTTAAACTATCTTGTAGACGCGGATTTTGACGCGGTAACAGATTACGAAACAAAAGCAACAGAAAAAGTTTGCGAAGTCTGTTTTAATTTACTGAAAAAATGTATAGAACACCACTCGGCAAAAAAAATCAGAACGACCGAAATTCTGGCTGCTATTTAACAGTGTTCATATATTTTTCGTATAAATCCGGACGTTTTACTTTCGTACGTTTTAAACTTTCTGCAAGCCGGAACTCTTCAATAAGTTTATGATTCCCGTTTAAAAGCACTTCCGGCACCTCTAATCCGCGGTATACCCGCGGTTTGGTATATTGCGGATACTCAATCAATCCGTTTGAAAAAGTATCATAATCCGCAGATTCAATTTTGCCTAATGTTCCCTCAATTTTCCGGCTGACAGCATCAATAAGGCACAATGCCGGAAGCTCACCGCCCGTCAAGACAAAATCCCCGACAGAAATTTCAACCGGTTTTATAATTTCTCTTATCCGTTCGTCAAACCCTTCATAATGCCCGCAAAGCATAACAATCTGATTGAATTTAGCCAAATCATTAACCACTGAATCCGTCAAAGGTTTTCCCTGCGGGGTGAGCATTATTGTAATTGAATTTTCAACCCGTTCAAGACTTTCATACGCATCAACATAAGGCTGCGGCATCAAAACCATTCCAGCACCGCCGCCATAGGGGGTATCATCAACTTTTTTGTGTTTATCAAGCGTAAAATCACGCGGATTGACAGTATTGACTGAAAATACAGCACTTTCACGCGCCCGCTTCATAATACTCACATTACAATAAGCCTCAATAATTTCCGGAAACAGTGTCAAAACATCAAAACGCATTAGTCCAAAAGTCCTTCGATATTATTTACAACGACCTTTTTAGCTTTAATATCCACTTCCGGAACGATAGCTTTTACAAACGGAACAAGCGAAACTTTACCGGATTTTGTCCTTACAGAGAGCAAATCCGTTGCGCCGTTATTAGAAACGCCGACGATAAATCCTACATCCTTTCCTGTCATATCGCAAACATTCAGCCCGACAAGTTCGTCAATCAAAAACTCATCTTCTTCAAGCGTTTCACGGATAACTTCTTCCTCAACAAAGAGTAAACACCCCTTGAATTCAAGAAGCTCATTAATAGACGTTATCCCCTTAAACTTTACCAGAGCAAAATTTTTATGCAAACGAATAGAATTTATCTCAAAAGGTAAATAATCATTATCCTTTTTGATAAAAACCTTTTTCAGACCCAGAAAAAATTCTTCCTGATTACGAGAAAAGCCAACTTTTGCTTCACCCTGAATACCGTGAAAATTAAGAATTTTTCCGACAGAAACCAGCTTACTCATTAGTTTTTGGCTTTCTGCCTCTTTTTGGTTTTTCTTTTACTTCAGCATCAGCCGCGACTGCAGCAGGTTCTTCCGCAACAGGCTCTTCTGTTTTTTCTTCAGTTTTTGGAGCAGACTGGGCTGCTTTTGCCTGTTTTTCAGCTTCTTTTTTAGCTTTTGCTTCATTGGAAAGACGCGTTTTTTCAAGTAAAACTTCCGGAATATCGGTTCTGTCTTCATTCCACCTCGGCAAGCCCATTTGTGCTCTGATTAAACCGATACCAACGTGAACACGCCATTCATCCATTTTCAACTGAGCCGCAATAATTTTGTGGCAACCTATAGGCGGAAGCGGCAGCAATAATGTATACAGGTTTTTAATAGCGAATAACTGATCCGGAGAAATTGCCAGTTTACGTTTCGGGAACGGCAATTTCGGAAGCATCATTTTTTGCCTGATTAAGTTAATACCGAAAAAGACTTTTCTTGGTTCCAATCCGATTTTTTCCGCAATAACTTCATGCGCATCAGGGTTTGGAAGCGGCATCATCATTTTGTAAAGAAGTTCAATTTGCGCCAGTTGATCTTTACTTACAAGGAGTTGCTTAGGCGCTTTTCTGTTTTGAGCCGGACGTTTATTCGGGAAACGATTAGGTTTCTGGTTATTGAACCGGTTATTTTGATAACGATTATTTTGCTGCGGGCGTTGATTATATCCGCCGCGATTGTTAGGATATCTGTTATTTCCCTGCGGTCTTTGTCCGTAGTTACTACGGTTGTTTCTGTTATCGTACTGACGCTGCGGTCTGGAATATCTCGGCTGATCGTCATTTCCGCCGGCGCTGTAAAATCTTGGAGCTTCTTCCTGCGGTCTGTTATCAGAGCCTTCAGTCGAATAAGATTGGGTAGATGTAGAAGAATGAGAATCACTGTTTAACATCATACTTTTGTCAGGGTATAAGCATTCAGGACAGATAACTCTCTTAGGGTTTTTGGTCTCGAATTCTCGACCGCATTTAATACATTTGTTTACATACATAACAAATAGCCTCTTAATTATTAATAAAATACTTCTTTAAAATAAATGCATTTGAATTGAAAAAATTCAATATTCTCCTCGTAAATGTTAAAAATACAAAAAAATTTTCACTTCTCAATTAAATAATACCATAAAGTTGAATTTTTTGCAAGCCCCCTGGCGAAAGACCGCACTTATGTGCGGCCTTAAAACCATTAACGCGTTTTAACGCATAAGGCGCCTACATTACCACCCACGTATTGCCAAATTTTACCATCTCCCCCAAAACGCCAGAAAGTGTTATTTCCAACTTGTTTATCAATCTGGTACTGATAAGAGAACCCCGTAGAATCTCCAAGGACAAAATTCATATTGTAAAATAAAGACGCCATTTCATCGCGGGTAGGAAGCCTATACTCATTACCTAGTTTACGGCAGGCTGCAACAGCTTTGCTATTCGTATAACTAACACCTGCAAGTATTTTTCCGAATACCGGAGAACTGATAGTCGAATCAGACGGATTAAATGCCGTCATATAACCTATATCTTTACCAACAGTATTTGGGCCTTTAGTACCGTTCAAATCATAGACAAAATTAACACAGAAATATTGTTGTGCATAATAGTTCGTAGCACCTGTATAAGCCCTGCATTGCGGGTTATAAAATACAGCGATACTTTCACCGTTTGCGGTTTCAAAGGCAGCAGCTTTTACATCAATCGCAAGCCCGTTTGAACCGACTATTTTGGAATTCAATTCACTCAAAGTCGTAGGAAAATCTCTTTTTGAACCGCCTTGAGCTACATAAGAATCAGGAATACCACAATCCTGTAAATGCTCATTGTCACAAATATTATTTATTTTTAAGACTTTTGCCAGCCCGTTAGTTACAAAAGTTTCAGCAGCAGTATCAATAGCAGAAGTAGAAGTCGTTCCGGCTGTAAGAGTTCCGTACCCGTTTAAAGAAGGCATTAAAGCAATAGCCTGCGACATGCGGGAAAATAGAGCTTTCCCTTGAGTTTGCCATGTGCGTTCGTTGATATTTCCCGTGAGTGACGGAAGCGTTATCGCTGCCACCACTCCGATTATCGTGAGGGATAACAGTATCTCGTCCATGGTGAAGGCCAAGCCGAGCAGAGCCACGGAACAAGGTTTGCCTTGTGTAGAGTCGAGCGCGCGACAAGCAAGACCGCGTTCTTGGTTGCAAGCGCGAGCGGTGGCGTTTGCGTGAGCGAGCGGAGTGCGGAGTGCTGAAAGCACGTAGGCACATTTTCCGCGAGTCGAACAAGAAAACGCGAGGCGCAGTACCAACGTTGAATGGATTGCCACGCTCCCTTCGGTCGCTCGCAATGACGGTATATTCTTAACTGTCATTCCGAATTTATTTCGGAATCTGTCCAACGATACTGGTAGAACACAACGCTGGATAGATCCTGAATCAAGTTCAGGATGACATGGTGTCTAAGGCACGGGATTTACCGGTTGAGCGGCTCCCCCCCCCCCCTGATAAAATCCTTACTTTTCGGTTTTTCATCTTTCTATCCTTTCTCCGGGCTATCACCCGGGGCTTATTGCGGATGCCGCTCTGCGACACTCTTTCATTATGTATTATTTTTTCTCTTTAGTCAAGATACAAGCTTAATTGCCTCAATCATAGAATTAGAATTAGCAATTCCTTTACCCGCGATATCAAAAGCAGTGCCGTGGCTCGGAGAGGTTCGCAAAATGTCCAACCCGATTGTGACATTAACCGCTTTTTCACCTGCCAGAAGCTTCATTGGTATTAGTCCTTGATCATGATACATCGCGATATAACAATCATAAGGCAGTTTTTTATCATTTTTCAAGCTTTCTGCCGCGCCTAAAAACAAAGTATCTGACGGCTGCGGAAACGTAATATCCACCCCGAGCGCACGCAGCTTTTCTACAGCAGGAATGATTATGTCAACTTCTTCCCGACCTAAAACGCCGTGTTCGCCGGCATGCGGGTTCAAGCCACAAAGAGCAAAACGCGGCTGCGGGATTTTTAACGACTCAGCCAGCCGTTCAACCTTATCAATAATAAGTTTTTCCGAAATACTTACTTCTTTCAGCGGGCAGTGGCGAGTCAGAAGAAGAACCCTGAAACTGCCTGCAACAAAAAGCATTTCTGCTTTTTGTCCGTTGTGAGCAAGGAAATGTTCCAACACCTCGGTTTGTCCGTTGAAATGATGTCCTGCAAGATGCATAGCATCTTTTGCAACAGGTGCGGTCACAATTGCTTTAGGACGAAGTTCACAGGCTTTTTCAAGCGCACGAAAAGAGAATTCGCCGCTTTCACGCGTAATTTTCCCCGGTGAAATTTCAGCATCATAAGGAATTTCCACAAGTTCACAGGCCATATCCGCTCCGCCGTAGAAATCCAAAACTTTACGGTTCGATACAAGCACTACATTGTTGCAGCCCAGAGTGCGCAAAGCTTTAAGTGTAATTTCTGTTCCGATGCCGTTCACATCACCGGTTGTAATTACTATTTTATTTGTCAAAATATTTTAAAACCTCAACCATAGTTTGTGCATTACCGAGATTTCCGGATTTTGTCACTACCCATTGACCGTTGTAGTCCAGACAGAGCGGAATCGGGCCGGTAACTTTATCAATAAGCTGCAGGCGGGTTGCCCCCATACATTCACAAGCCTTATACGCCGTTTCACCGCCAATTAGCACAAAAATCGTTTCAATCTGCTCTTTAATCCGGCATGCAAGTGTTGAAAGATAATCCGTAATCAACGACGGGAAACTTATATTTTCATCGTTTTCGTCATTCTGGTCGCCACCACTTCCCAGAATATCTTCCAATCCGGTTGTATGCACAAGAACATTTTTCCCTTGAGAAAGGTTGCAGACAATATCCATAACCATTGTGTCATTAATACCGGAATTAATATCTTCAAATTTAAGATTATATTCAGCGAACTTATCAAAATATTTTGATGATTTCAATTCAGCAATTTGCATAGCACAAATTGGAGTTGCGCTGCCGGAGATAATACATTTCGGAAGTTGTGGAATAATTTTTTGCTGAATAATTTCATTTTCGCCGCTCATGCCAAACCATAATTTAGCAAGAGCTTTTGCAAAAGCTGCCGTTCCGGTCGGAAGGATTTGTTTATCAATTTTTTTGATAGCGAGCGAAATCTGTTCAATATCGGTGTTAGAAACCGCGTCCATGATAATAAACTTTTTGCCTTCGTTAATAAGTTCATTCATCCGTACAAGGATAGGGCCTGCACCTTTCATAATAGTTTTGAGTTCAACATGCCCTATCAGGTGGCGGTATTCTTCCTGAAGCTGGCAGGCAAAAAGCGTTGGCAAATGCGATTCACAAATAGGAGCTTTCGGGTCGTGCGAGATTTCCGTACGTTCAATAGGCATACTCCTCAAAAGGTGATAACCGCCCACAGTAATTCTTTGTTCATCAGGAAACGCCGGAACAACGACTGCCGCATCCCATTCCAGCTCATTGAGAATAGTCAAGGTTTCAACCGCGATATTGCCGCGGATAGTGGAATCAATTTTTTTGAAAAAATAATCCGGACTGAGTTTATCAATCAGCATTCTGGTAACTGATTTAACTTTTTCAAACGCGACTTCCGGCAAAACATTACGTGTTTCTGTTGTAACAGCCCAGGTTTGGGTTGCAGAACAATTTTCAATTTCTGCGCTGCCTGATAATAAAATTTGAGTATTAGCGCCCTGCAAATAGAATTGCAAAGCGGAATCATTTGCGCCTGTTAAATCATCGGCAATGATTGCAACTACATTAGAAGAGATTATCATAATGCTTCAGCTTCTCTTTTCCCGCCAGCAAACCGGATATTGTTTGCATTAATTAAAAATCTTTCACGTTCTTCGCCGGTAGCCTTATCAGTCCAGCGGCTGTTTTGAATAGAGCCGTCAACGATTACCATAGAACCTTTTTTAATATATTCACCTGCGAATTCAGCCAGTTTGTCCCAAACATCAACGTTATACCAATCAGCGACTTCTGACTTAGTCTTTGCATCCCAGCGGTTAACAGCAACAGAAAAAGTTGCTCTTGACTTACCGGATTCAAAATATTTAATTTCAGCATCCTGTCCGACTCTGCCGACTATTATAACACTATTCATGATAATTCACCTCTTTCTATAACACAATAATACTATAAATAACAAAAAAAGGACACATGAACATAACATTCTTTACAAAATAGCAAAGGCAGAGAAAATCTCTGCCTGAAATATTAACGTTTTACGCATCTGATATTATAGTTTTCAGTCTTATCTCTGGGGATAATATAACCTGCATCCATACTCAAACGCCAGGCCTTTTCAATATCTGCAACGCTTGAGGACCAATAGCCGCTTGAACTTATTCCAATAAGATTTTTATTATAAAAAATTGAAGCCAGTTCATCTTTATTTGGAAGTCTATACTCATTATCCAGATTATTACAAGCTTTACCGCCGTCAATCTGGTTAACGCCTGTCAAAGTATCGCCGATGTGCGGATATGGAGCAACAACATTCGAATCCGTAGCATAAAGAGCACTCATAAATCCGATATCTTTACCGACAGTATTAGGGCCTTTATTTCCGTTTAAATCATATACAAAATTTGCGCACATAACTGTCTGAGTATAATAAGCAGCCGCCAAATTCATATTTGCAGTACAGTTTGGGTTGTAAAAAACAACAATACTTTCTCCGTTCTGGGTTTCAAAGGCAGCAGTTCTGGTATCAAGGTGAGAATAATCAGAACCGACATAAATCGAGGCATTTGCGCTTAGCAATTCACTGTTAAAGTCGGACATTTTAGCCGGAAACGGCGAAATGATACTGCCGGCCAGATTAGTTATCTGACTTGCTATACCACAATCTTCTAAATGCTGGTAATCGCAAATATTGTTAATTTTAAGAACCTTTGAAAGCCCATTGGTTATAAAGGTTTCTGCGGCGGTATCTTCAATTGATGTTGATCCTGCACTGTCAGTTTCTTCTTTTAGAGTTCCGTAACCGTTCAACGCAGGCATAAGAGCGATTGCCTGACTAAAACGCGCATATAGGGCTTTTCGTTGCGTATTCCATGTCCGCTCATTTATGTTGCCGGTGAGTGACGGAAGCGTTATCGCCGCAACCACACCGATTATCGTGAGGGATAATAATATCTCCGCCATTGTAAATGCACATTTCTTGACCGACAGCCTGCCGGCCAAGTATAGAACAGCCTCAGGCGGTGTCATTCCGAATTGCGCGAGCGAGCGGAGGCACAAAGCGAAAACCACGCTTTTCGCGGTGCCGTTTTTCGCGAGTC
>CALVBO010000008.1 GCA_944325835.1 Candidatus Gastranaerophilales bacterium | reverse complement strand
ATGCTTGAATGTGCGTATCAAAATGAACTTATAAAAGAAAATCCGAACAAGAAGGCTAAATATCCTAAATGTACTAAAAAAGAAACACAGATATTAAATGCCGATGATTATAACAAACTCATAAAATACTGTGTTGAACAAGGTACTCAGTGGGATATGCTTATAGTATTTTTACTTTGTGTCGGCACAAGATTAGGTGAAGCGCTGGGATTGCAATGGTCAAAGGTTAATTTTCAAAAACGTGAAATCAGAATTAACCAACAAATGCAGGCAGTTCCTGATAATAGTAAAAATGCGAAGTACAAGTATAAAAAAGAGATTATTGACTCAACAAAAACTAAAACTTCAAATCGCACAATATCAATGTCTGAACCTGTTGAGAAGATACTCCGCCATGTTAGAGCATTGCAAGCGGTAAATAAAATGAAACTCGGGCAGAAGTACGATAGGGATTTAGATCTTGTATTTGCACGACAGGATGGGTATTTTATTTGTGATACAACATTCAGAGCATTCGTTAATAATCGGTTAGCAGAAGCCGGCATTGAACACCATAAAATACATTCATTCCGGCATTCATGTGCAACTTCTCTATTTGAAGCTAAAGTTGATATTAAAAAAGTGTCAGCCTGGTTAGGGCATAGTTGTATAGGTATTACATTAAATACTTATACTCACGTTCTTCCACATCATTTAGAGGAAGTGGCACAAGCACAAAATAATCGTTTTAAACGGATATTCAGCAGTAATGAAAAAGACATTCCTGATGAAATGCTGTCGCAAAGAGAAACATCAAAACAAGATGATTGGGGTGCATAAAAAATGATAAGTTGTGGGGATAAAAGACCTATAATTATTGTAGGTCTTCCCTACAATTTTCATCAAAAAATAAGTATTTTATAAATACCAATAACACTGATTATATCAAGCAAGGAAACTAATTTTCAATGAGTCTTATGAGCCCGACGAGCTACCAGACTGCTCCATCCCGCGATACTTTATTTCGGACTCCTGACAATTCCAATTATCATTTGCCCCCACCCCATTATTAAACGCTAAAAAACAAAAATCAACCCCTTTAAAACAAATTTTTATTTCAGTGCTTTATTTCTTCAACAAAAAGCATTTGGCGGAATGTGTACGGCTAATGGCGGTTTCTGTCGGATCTTTCTGTGAACAGATTTCCATGCATTCTTTGCATCTCGGGTGGAATTTGCAGCCGTTTATTTTCTGTTGAATATTCGGGGGCTGACCGCTTATTGTTTCTAAGCGCCCTTTGTTATTCGCCGGCAAAGAGTTTAACAGCGCTATAGAGTAAGGGTGTTTTGGGCAGGCAAAGAATTCTGTATTATTGCCGCTTTCTACTATGTCGCCGGAGTACATTACCGAAATCCTGTCGGCGTTTTCTTTCACAAGTGCAAGGTCGTGGGTTATAAGCAGAATAGATGTACCTTGTTTTTCTTTGATATTTTTAAGAAGGTTCATAATTTGTGCCTGAATTGTTACATCCAGCGCTGTTGTTGGTTCATCTGCAATTATAACTTCTGCGTTGCAGGCAAGTGCCATTGCAATTATTGCTCTTTGTTTCATTCCGCCGGAAAACTCGTGCGGGTAGGATTTCATCCGCAATTCCGGACAGGGAATTTGCACCTGTTCCAGCGCTTCTATAGCTTTGTCACGAGCTTCACGGCCTTGAAGTCCCTGATGTATTTTTATTACTTCTAAAAGCTGGTTTTCTATTGTGTATAGCGGATTTAGTGAGGTCATAGGATCTTGCGGAATAAGTGCAATTTTTGCGCCGCGTATTTTATTCATTTCTCGTTCGGGTAATTTTAATAAATCCTGACCGTTATAATAGATTTCGCCGCCGGTAATTTTTGCATTTTTCGGGAGTAAGCGCAGAATGCTCATTGCACTTATTGTTTTCCCGCAGCCGGACTCGCCGACCAGCGCATGGAGTTCGCCCTTTTTCAGGTTAAATGATACATTATGCAGCGCTTCGCAGAACCCGCACGCGCAGTTAAATCCCAACGTTAAATTGTTTATTTCTATTATGTTCATTGCCCGTATTATACTATAGAAGAGTTAATAAGTTAATAGGTTAATGAGTTAATAAGGGTTATGATTGTATTGAAAGCAAAAAGATTTTATTGCCTTGTCGCCCTATTGCCTTATTATCTTAAGTTGTGATAGAATATTGTCGTAAGAAGATTTGTGAGGGCTTATTCAATGAAAAAAGTTTATATATTAGCGGTTATTTCAATTTTGGCATTAGGTATACAAAGTTATGCGGCTGATGCCGGAACTCAGGCATTATTGGATAGGGTAAGCGGTACGGCGGTTGAAACAAAAGCGCCGACGGATAATTTTAATTATTCTGCCTATGCTATAGTAAATCCGCTTGATGTTGTGGCAAGACCTAATTTTTATTTGAATAAGAATATCAAAGTAACGGGTAAGTTTGACAAGTTTTCAACGCTTGGTCTGGATTATGAACCTGCGATGAGAAGTTCTGATAAATATATTGCATTTTTAATCCAAAGACCGGATGTGAGTGATCACAACCTGCCGTTGTCTGAGATGAAATGTTTTCTGCCGCGTGAAGAAGCCGAAAAGTATATTGAACTGAATTCCGGTGACAGGGTTGAGTTTTACGGTACTGTTTTTTCAAACGCATTAGGTGACATCTGGGTTGATGTTAAGAAGTTCAATTCTCTGGAACCGAAGAAGGAAGAGCCGGCTAAATAGTTTTTTATTAATTGGAGTTTGTGAAATATGAAAAAGAATGAAACCTTTCTGACGATACACGGGCATTTTTATCAGCCGCCAAGAGAAAATCCGTGGCTTGAGGCTATAGAAGTTCAGGACAGTGCTGCGCCTTATCATGATTGGAATGAAAGGATTGCAAAAGAGTGTTACAGTCCTAATTCTGCATCAAGAATTGTTGATAACAGAAACCGGATTATTGATATTGTAAATAATTATCAATATATGAGTTTTAACTTTGGGCCTACGCTGTTGTCGTGGATGGAACAATTTGCGCCGCTGACGTATGAGAGAATTATCAAGGCGGATATTGAGAGTGTTCAGGAACATAACGGGCATGGGAATGCTATTGCACAGGTTTATAACCATATAATTATGCCGCTTGCAAACGAACAGGATAAACAAACTCAGGTTAAGTGGGGCATAAGGGATTTTGAATATCGTTTTGGCAGAAAACCGGAGGGGATGTGGCTTGCGGAAACCGCGGCTGATGATGCAACTTTGAGAGTTCTTGTTGAAAACGGTATAAAATTTACGATACTTTCACCTTATCAGGCTGATAAATTCAGGGAAGAAGGGGCAAAGGAATGGATTGATGTAAGCTGGGGAAATATTGATCCTGCAAGAGCTTACAGATATTATATTGAATCCGATCCGAAAAAATATATTGATTTATTCTTTTATGACGGAGCGATTTCGCGTTCTGTCGCATTTGACAACCTGCTTGTTGACGGGAATAAGTTTAATAAAAGACTTATGGAAGGCGTTTCTGATTGCAGGAATTTCCCTCAGCTCGTTCATATTGCAACCGACGGTGAAAGCTACGGCCACCATACGAAATTTGGTGATATGGCGCTTTCTTTTGTATTAAAAATTAAGGCAAAAGATTCAGGGTTTACAATTACGAATTACGCGGAATTTTTAGAAAAATTCCCTCCGAAATGTGAAGTTAAAATAAAACAACCGTCCTCGTGGAGTTGTTCTCACGGTGTCGGCCGCTGGAAAGAGGACTGCGGTTGTTCAACAGGCGGCAAACCGGGCTGGAACCAGAAATGGCGTAAACCTTTAAGAGATGCTCTTGATTATTTAAGAGATGAAATGATTAGAATTTTTGAGGATAATGCTCCGAGGTATTTTGATAATATCTGGGAGGTCCGGAATAAATATGTTGACGTTGTTTTAAACCGACGCGAGAACAATATTTTAAGATTTCAGCGTGAAAATTTCAAGGAAGGTCTATCTGATTTTGATAGGGTAAAGGCAATGGAACTTCTTGAAATTCAGCGTCAGGCAATGCTTATGTACACAAGCTGCGGCTGGTTCTTCACGGAACTTTCCGGAATTGAAACCGTACAGATTATGAAATATGCGGCGCGTGCGATGCAGCTTGCTTACCGCTTTACTGATAAAGATATTGAAAGTAAATTCCTTGAAATTTTATCCGAAGCAAAAAGTAATATTCCTGAATACGGAAACGGCAAAGATATTTACGAACGCTGGGTTAAACCGTCTGTTGTTACGGTCAAACAGATTACGTGTTTGTGGGCGCTTTCTTCTATTTATGAGGACTTTGAAGATGAAGAAGAAGTTTACTGCTACACCGTTACAAGACATTCTTATAAGAGGGTTCAGTGCGGTTCTATGACACTGATTACCGGACACCTTGATGTTAAATCCAAAATTACTCTGGAAAAGAAAGAAATTATGTTCGCTCTTGTCCAGTATGCAGGCGGCGATTTCCATTGCGCAATCAGAGAGTTCTCGGATGACGGGGATTATAACAGAATTAGAAATAATATTATCAAAACTTTCCTTACAACATCTTTGACGGAAACTATTCGTGCGTTGGATGAATATTTCGGCAAAGAGTACTTTACGCTTAAAGATATCTTTATTAAGGAAAGACGTAAAGTTATTCAAATTCTGCTGAAGGATAAGTTGAGTAAGTTTGCGGATTACTACCGTCAAATTTATCTCGACGGCCGCGGAACCATTTTCCACTTGCAGGCGCTCGGTATGCCTATTCCGAACGAATTTAAACTTGCAGCGGAATACACTTTGAGCCAGAAATTCAACGAAATTGTATCGGAAAACCACGAACTTTTCGATGAAAATACAATGCAGGCGGCAAGGGATATTATTGCGGAAGCGAAAATGCTTGGAATTACGCTTGATAAAACCGTTTCCAATGATATCTATACTAAAAAGCTGATTAAAAACCTTAACAGACTTGTTAACAGTCTTGAACGGCAGCAGGCAAATGTTATTGTAGATATTTTCCATGAAATTGACGAACTTGAACTTAATCTTGATCTTAAAGAAGCGCAAAATGTTTACTTTAACAAAATTTATATGCGGATTATAGAAATTCTGGATGTCCCTCAGGGCACGCCGGATAAGAAGTTTATACAACTTCTTCTTGATATCGGCTCTAAATTGAACATCAACACAGAGTTTTATAAGGCAAAATTAAACTAATAAAGAAACGCTCACATTAGTGAGCGTTTCTTTTAATCTCTTTTAAGCTGTCGCCGCCGAATTTTATCAGAAATTCATCTGCAAGAGCACAGGCTATTCGCGCTTCTGCGATAACCGCGCAGGCTTCAACCGCGCAGGTGTCCGAACGCTCAAAGTGAGCTGCGGTTTCTGTGAGTGTTGATAAGTCAACAGTGTTTAATGATGAGCGCATTGTCGGAATTGGTTTCATGTTCGCGCGGACAACTAAATCTTCACCGTTGGTCATTCCACCTTCAAGCCCGCCGGCATGGTTGGTTTTTCGTACAATTTTGCCGTTTTCAATAAACATTTCATCGTGAAATTCACGTCCTGACACTTTATGGGCGATTTCGCCGTCCCCGATAGATACAGATTTGACGGCCGGAATACTCATTACCATTTGTGCAATTTTACCGTCAAGCTTTCTGTCATAATGGACAAAAGACCCGAGTCCGACAGGAAGATTTTTGAATATAACTTCAAACCTTCCGCCTAAAGTTATGCCTTCTTCTTTTGCTCTGTCAATTTCTGCTTGGAAATCAGCCTCGTTGACAGCGCTGCCAATTTGAAGCACTCTTGAAGTACCTTCAATGCCGAATTCTTTTAAAATCAGTTTCGCAACCGCACCGACCGCAACTTCAATGGCTGTCTGGCGTGCGCTTGAACGCTCAAGAATATTCCTTAAATCTTTATGCCCGTATTTAACAGCACCCGCCATATCAGCGTGTCCGGGACGACAGGTGGTAAAAGATTTTTCGTCTGTAAAATCTTCTGCGTACACGCTCATTATTTTTTGCCAATTTTCAAAATCTTTATTTTTAATAACAAGAGTTATGGGAGAACCCAGAGTTTTGCCAAATCGTACACCGGAAGTTATTTCAACCCTATCTGTTTCTATTTTCATACGACCTCCGCGACCGTAACCGCTCTGACGGCGTTTAAGCTCTTCATTAATAAAATCTTCATCTATACTGAAGCCTGCCGGAACCCCTTCAATTATTGCGGTCAGGGCTTTCCCGTGGCTTTCTCCTGCTGTTAAAAATCTGAATTTCTGCATCATATCCTATTTTTTCTTGTATTCGTCAGTGTATCTGAGGAAAATTTGTTCCTTTGTCTGCATCATCTCTTCCGTAATTAACCATTTTCCGTCAGGCTGTTTGGTAACAATCATGTAAGTTTTGAGTTTATAATTTTCGCCTGAAGGCTGCCTTAAGGAAGAGATTTTGTAACCGTTAGCAACTTTTTCCGCCTTAACGTCAGAATAAGTATTTGTATAGTGGCGTAATTTTGCACCGGCCTGACCTATTTTCATTTGTTTGATATAAGTTGCGGTGTCGGTGTAAGCGTTAGCCGTTGTGCCGTCAGGTTTTACGACCTGTCTGATGATTTTTGCATTAGGCGAATATAATGTTGTAATCACAGGATTGTAGGTGTTTGCGGCTTTTACATAGTCATTGAAAAATTGTATTGCATCTTGTTGATCGTCAGCTAAGGCAGGGCACAAAGCCGTCATAAACATTAAAGATAGTGATAATAAAACTTTTTTCATAAAATAATTTTCTCCTTTACCTTTCAATTGTAACGAAAAAAGACGCTAAATTGTTCAATCTGTCAGGCTATATTTTACCAAAGACCGGTAAAATTTGCAAATAAGAAGAACGCCGCGTGGTAATCGCGGCGTGTTTGTGATTTGTTATGCTAAACTTATATCGGGCTGAGAAAGGAGTCCAGCCCGGAGGCAAATGTTGTTAAGATGTTTAGGTTAAGTTATCATCAATTCTCTCTCCAAATTTAGCTTACTGTAAGATTATACCATAAACGTGAAGTCCGCACGTAAACTTAATAAAAATTTACGTATAAACTGTACGTAAGATGTATAAGGAATTGTATAAACAAATCGGGTTGAATATTAAAAAGTATCGTGAGGCTAAGAATATAACGCAAGAAAAGCTTGCGGATAAAATTGGCAGAAGTGTAAATCATGTTGGTAAAATAGAAGTAGCATTTTCCCAACCTTCGCTTAGATTATTAGCTGATATCGCCGCAGCGTTAGATATTCCTTTGAAATATTTATTTGACTTTGATAACGAAGGGTAAGCTCCCGCAGCTCCTGCATGAGCTTATATGTCGGCGGGAAGCTCTGGAAGCGGCTGTTCCAGCGCATTCATTTTCTTTACGCTTGCTCTTATGTAACTTTTTACCGCAGGCGTGATGATTAAATCGGGTTCCGATATGGTAAAATTATCCAAAACCGTTATGCCGCGCTGGTAATTTCCGCTTTCAACATACAAAACTCCGCTCATAAGCTGGTTATACGGGTTCGTAAAGTCGGAAAACTGTTCAAGTTTTTTGTCCAGTAACTTGTTGGCTATCAGGCATTTGGCAAGGTTTATGTAGTAGTTAAGGTTAAGGTTATAGAGCGTTAAGGCTCTTTTGTAGCAATCCAGTGCAAGTTCGGGGTGTTCGATTTTCATGTAACAGTCGCCGAGATTTGTGTAGTAGACCGCTGTAGCCTGACTTTCAGGGTTAAGGCTTATTGCGATTTTGAATTCCTGAATAGCGGCGTAGTATGCGCGTTCGCTCATATACATTATGCCGAGATTATTGTGATTGTTGGAATTTTTTACCGCGTCAATTACCGGCACATCCGGCTTGCGATAACCGGATGCGATTGTACTTAAAAATATTAAACTTATTATGAAAAATTTTTTCATAGCAGGTTAATTACAAGCCCTTCGCTGGCAAGAATTTTTGTTTCACCGTCGGCAAAATCTTCTTTAATCCGGTCTAATTTGTTGTCATCATAGGACGGGTCAAAGTGGAAGAATACAAGTTTTTGCGCATTAACCTGTTTTTTCGCATCAACCGCCATTTCAAAAGTTGAGTGGCCGTAGCCCTGTTTTGGCGAGAAGGTGTCAAGGTAATCTTCCGTTGTGTATTGCGCATCGTGGATTAGAAGATTGCAGTTTCTTGCAAATTTGGCAAGTTTTTTATCGCCGCCGATATAGCTTTCTTTGTCGGTAGCGTAGACCATGGATTTATCTTTGTATGCAATTTTATAAATTATGACGCCGTTTTGCGGATGTGCGTAGGATTTATAGCAGGAAATTATTACTTCTTCGCCCTGCGGGATTAAGTCGTTATCGGATTCTATTCTTTTGACAACGGGTTCTGCGTCGCCGTTGAGGATTATGCAGTCGGTTTCCTGCAGGTTGTGAATATTCAATTGACCCGCCATATCGCCCATATCCAGCGGAAAGGATTTGTTGAACAGCAGCGTTGAAAGCTCCTGTGCAAGATCGTCGGCAAAATCACAGTTGCCAAAAACATCCAGAACCGTTGAACTTACGTGCAGCGGGCGGAAGAACGTAAATCCCTGAATATGATCCTGATGAATATGCGAAAGAAGCATGACCGCTTTAATATTTTTCCGTTTTGTTTTGTCCATTGAGGAATTTATATGAGCCTGAAGCAGGTCACTGCCCAGATCAATCAAACCTGTTCCGGCATCAAGGATTATAAGCTGGCCGCCTGCATGGACTTCAACGCAAGCCGTGTTGCCGCCATATTTTAAAAATTCGCTTTTTGCTATAGGGTAGCTCCCTCTGACACCTCTGAATTTTATTTTAAATTCGCTCATAGTCTATTCCTTATTTTTCTTGAAAATTACATAAGTTCCGTTTTTATCGCTCTCTTCGCCTTCCGGAATTTCAGGAGTTACAATGAATAATTTTGCCTGACTGCGTATATTATCCAGCCTGCTGTTTTTAGTTTTAATGTCAAAAACGACTTTGTCATCTTCATTGGTAACTTTTATTTCTCTGAACGCGTTCGGGTAGCTTACAAGCGCCGGAGTGCTTACAAATAAAATATTATTCATCTGTTTTATTTTAGAAACGTGGTAGTGGCCCTGAAAGATTGCAATCGGGTTTTTGTACTTGCCGATAACGTCCATAACTTCTGTCGCGTTAAGCATTTTGTGATGATCTGCTGCTATAGGTTCCTGAATAGGTACGTGCAGGAATATTAAAACTGTTTGTTTTTGCGCCGCTTCTAATTCCTTATCAAGCCATTCAAGTTCTTCTTTCGGAATTTGTCCGTTAGAGGTCAGCCTGTCACGGATAATTGAATCCAACACGATAACTTTGTAACCTTTTTTCGGGGAAAATGAATAATAAGTGTTGTCAAATTTAAAGTACGGATTTGACTTCTTGACCGTTGCAATGTATCTTGCAGGAGTCAGGTAGCCGCCGAGCATAGAATCGTGGTTGCCGAAAGTATAATACCACGGAGCTTTGATATTTTTTGCGTGTTCAAGAAATCCTGCCAGTTCGCTTTCTTTTGCCTTGTCCACTAAATCCCCGCCAAACATAACGAATGAAACTCCCGGAATTTCGTTAATCTGCTCGATTGCATCGTCAAAAAGCTCCGGTGAATTCTTGCGCATTTTATAAGGCGTATTGTCCAACACTTTTGAAAAGTGGACATCCGAAATATGCACAAACTTTAATTCATCAACATTCTGTGCAAAACTGTTCAGGCAGAAAATTAAACCGATTATTGCAAACGCAGAAATCGTTATGTCGCGTATATGTCTTATTAAACCTTTTCGTTTTCTGGCTTTCATTCTTCTTTCTCAGCAGCCGTTTTAGCCTGCGTTTAAGGTGGACAACGGAGAATTACTTCTTCTCTTTGCATCATTATACATTGGCAGAATTGTTTTGTCGTCCTCAAAAAGTAGGATTGCTCTTTCAAAATTCAATACAGCCTTTTTGTAGTCGCCAAGTTTGTAATCACAGGTCCCGAGATATTTAAACACAATGTATGTGTGTATCTCCAGACTTACCTTGTTAAGAATTTCTCTTGCCTCTTTGTACCTGCCGGCTTCTGTCAGTATAATTCCTTCCGTTAGTTTGTATTCGAGGTTTGTATTGAGTGCATTCGCAGCCCTGATGTCATCAAGCGCATATTGTGTGTTGTTTAAATTTAAATTGGTCTTTGCACGCAGCATAAGTGCAAAATCCGAGTTGCGCTCTTTTGTCAGGTAGTAATCCAGATTGTATTTTGCATCCTGAAAATTCTTCATCTCATAATATGTTATTGCAAGCCCGAGATAGTTCGGCGCAAACTGCGGGTTTTCGCTTATCCCTTTTTTGTAAAAGGAGATAGCTTTGTTGTAATCCTTTGCGATACGGGCGTTTTCTGCTTCAATATAGTTTACGTCCGAGGAGGAAGCCTGACTTGGAAAATTTATACTTGGCTGTCCCATGATTTTTGACAAATCGTTTTTCATCTCAAGCAGCCGTGAGTTTTGCGGCTCAAGGGCTAACGCCTTGTTGATATACCCCAGTGCCTGCGAATATTTTCCGTCTTTGGCATAAGATGATGCGATGTCAATGTAATCCTCCGTCAACGCACCGGCATGTGCGATGCCTATCCCCAATGCCATAATTACAGCTGTCAAAAAAATTCTCTTCATATAAAAATTATAGCATAAAAAGAGCAATCAATGACAGTTTTCAAAGATTTCTTCCCAATTGACTTCCAGCGATTCGGCGATAAGAATTAGCGTGGCAAATCGCGGGTTTGAAATCTGATGATTTTCGAGTCTGCAATAGTTGGAATAATCAAGCCTGACCTTTTCTGCAACCTGTTTTTTGGTTAGCCCGCGAGCCTGCCTTATTCTCTTAATATTATTAATAACTAATTTTAGTCCTTCGTTGCTGTTCATAATCTTGTAAATGTCAATGGTACTGATTGTTGTTTATGTCAGTATAACTGATAATTTAAAAATGAACAAGGAATATTTACAAAAGTTTGCAAAGCACTTAAAACAAATCCGAAAAGAAAAAGGTTTTACGCAGGATGATTTTTCGGATGTTGAAGGGATTTCTAGGTCTATGATAGGTATGGTTGAAACTGCAAAAACGGATATTACGTTGACAAAAATAAAAATTATTGCAGATGTTTTGGGAGTAAAGACTAAAGAACTTTTTGATTTTGAGTAGCACAAAAAACGGGTACCCTTGAATGATACCCGATATTTGTGAATAATTCATTTGTAACATTATACTTAGCAGACCGGCCAGATAAGAGAGGCGGTTGACCCCGCCTATACCATAGTGGTTTTCTTTTGAGGAGCAGCGCCCGGAATTGACTGCCAGTTTGCTGCCATAATCTTTTTGAATGATTTAAGAGCTGTGTCTTCAAGTTCACCCAATTCTTCAGCTTCCATAATCAATTCTCTTAACGGAAGCAATGCGCGTTGGTCGCGAAGAACACCCAATGCAGCAGCTGCACCTGCTCTTACAAGTTCATTTTCGGAACGGTTTTTCATAACGTCAATCAATGCAGGAACTGCTTTGACATCGTTTAATTTACCAAGTGATGTTACAGCGTAAATTCTGACGTTAACCCATTCGTCATACAACATATTAATTACCTTATCAACAGCTTTTTTGTTGCCGATTTCGCCCAGAGCTCTTGTTGCGTCGCATCTTACGTTAACTTTTTCGTGGTCTAATGATGCGATTAAAGCATCGGTTGCGACATCGCCGATTTCGATTAAAGCATCGGTTGCTGTGATACAAACTTGAGAGTTTTCATCGTTTAAAGCTTCAACCAGCGGTTCAACAACGATAGCACCGCCCAGACGGCCCAAAGCCCTTGCTGCACGTACACGAACATCAACGTTGCGATCTTCTCTTAAAGATTGGATTAAGTGTACAGTTGCTTTTGAATCGCCAAGTTCGCCTAAAGCTCTTGCTGCGTATAATCTTACCGATCCGTTTTTATCATTTTTTAATACGTCAATTAATGGTTCAACAGCTTTTGAATCGCCCATTTCGCCTAGAATTCTTGCTGCGTTGTATCTAACTTTTTCGGAATTGCTGGTTTTTAAATCTGTTAATAATTCGTCAAATGATTTCTTAACCTGTTTCTTTTTACTGTTCACACTAATTGTCATTAACTTTTCCTCCGACACCAAATAAACTATTCACTACACACTTCTATATAAAGTTTTTTTGAATAATTTAATTGCCTTTTACTAATATGATTATTAATTTTTTGTTACATTCGGTTATATTTTGGATAAAAGTTGTGTTGTGTTTTTCTAAAAGGGTAAAACAAACACTTTATATTAAAAGTGTATCATTTTTCATTAAGCTTTTCTAGTGCTTTGAAGCATAATTCTAAAATATTTTATAATTGTTTTTATAAAAATAAAGGTGTTTTAATGGCGGCGTGAAGGCAAGTGTGAAACATTTTGTTACATTTATTACTACCGTTTGATAGTAATGGTGAAACAGGTACCTTTGCCAACTTCACTGTTTACAATAATTTTCCCTTCGTGTTTTTCAATAATTTTTGCACAAATTGCCAGGCCTAAGCCTGTTCCGACCCCTACGCCTTTTGTCGTGAAACCTGCTGTAAAAATTTTATCTATTTGGTCTTTTGGAATTCCGGCTCCGCTGTCTTTTATTTTTATTGTAATGCTGTCGTCTTGCGCAAATGTAGTTATATCAATAGTTCCCGTACCTTCAATTGCCTGGCAGGCATTTATTAAAATGTTTGTGAAAACCTGATTGAGCATATTCGGATAGCATTTAACGGGCGGAAGATTACCGTAATTTCTGATTATTTGTATTCTGTTTTTGGTTTCGTGGCGGATTAAATCCAGCGTAAGGTCGATTTCGCTGTTGATGTCGGCTTCTTGCAGTTCGGCTTCGTCCAGCCGGACAAATTTTTTCAGCGAAACGACAATATTATTAATACGGTTAATGGCTTCCGCATCCAGATTGTTTATTTCTTCTAATGTGTCTGAAAGCTCGTTTTTATCAAGCTTTTTGATGATTTTGCGAATAATTGCGTTGTTAGATTTTATTGAGGCGACCGGCGTATTTATCTCGTGCGCCACGCCGGCGACAAGCTGACCGAGGGAGGCCATTTTTTCAGAATTTATAAGCTGGATTTGTGTTTCTTTAAGCTCTTGCAGCGCAGCTTTCAGCTCTTTTACGGTTTTGGTGTTTTTTTCGTATAATTCCGAGCGGACGATCGCGTTGGCAAATTGTGAGGAAATTGCCTCTAAAATCTCGCGTTCTTCTTCAATCTCGCGTTTTTTGTGGGAAAGAAGCGTCAATACGCCTTTAAGAGTGTTAAGATGAAATACCGGAACAATTATTCTGAGGACGGGCTTTTCGAATAGTTTTGCGCAAATATATTCTTCAAGCTTATTTGTTATGGAAATTTGTTTATTTTTTATTGTATCCAGCGTTTTTTCGTCGTACTCAATCGTATCCGGATAGGTGAAACTATTGCCCTGCATAGCTTTCGGGTGAAACTTTCCGCCTTCAAATTCTGCATAGTAGACCCTGAATGCGCCGAAAATTGTCAGGAGTTCGTTCAGTGCAGAATTTAAAATTTTGGGCAGGTCGAGGGATTCTGAGAATATGTTTGAAACCTTGTTGATAAGCGCAATTTTTATTGCCTGTGCCTGCGCATCTGATTTGATTTTTGATAAAGATTCGTTTTCCTCCTCCAGATTTTGGCATGCCTTTTCTAAATTTTTAACTTTTTCTTGTGATTCTGCGAGTTGGATTTGGGCAGAAATATTGTTAAAAAATAGAATTGTGTAGTTTTGTTTCTTAATTGTTGAGAGTTCGTAATAAAAAATTTCAGAATTTTCACTCCTGAAAGCTGCGTTGGTTGTAAAATTTTCCGTGGCGTTAACAGCCTGAAAAATTGGCGAAATCATTTCAATATTTTCAGTATCCAACAGGCAGATATCAAAGTTGAAACTGTGCGCAAACCGTTTGATATCAATAGTTTTACCGAATGTTCGTTTAAAAACATTATTGGTAAACAGAATTTCAAACCTGTCGTTCAGGACAAGTATTGCATCTCTATATTGATTGAAAATACTAAACTTTTGCATATCCCTGCATCATTATAAAACAAATTTTTTCGTTAATCAAACGATATTTATTAAAAAACTACTTGCACAATCTGAAAATTTGTATATAATGAAGGAGTACATGAGAAAAGGAGTTTTATTATGAACAAAGAAGAATTAGTACAAGAGATCTCAAAAAAGACTAAAGTTACTCAAAAAGATGCAGCAGAAGTTTTGGGCGCATTGATTGAAACTATTGAAACATCTGTTTCTAAAGGTCAAAAAGTTACTTTGGTTGGTTTCGGTACATTTGAAGCTCGCAAAAGAGCAGCTAGAACAGGTAGAAACCCTCAAACAGGTAAAGAATTGAAAATCCCTGCAAGAACAGTTCCTACTTTCACAGCTGGTAAAAAATTCAAAACTGCTGTTAACGGCAAATAGTTTTTGAATTTGGAAAATTCTTGAAGGGCGGAGCCATTGGCTCCGCCCTTGTTTTTTTCATTAAAATAAGTATAATATTATTTATGAAAAAGTTGGCATTAATACTTTTAACGATATTTACGCTTGCTATGCCGTGTTTTGCGCAGGAAAATTATCTTGATGAAACTCAGTTGCGCAATTATGACGGAATTGAACTCCGCGCAGGGACATTTGTTCCTGTTATTAATACTGCCGAGGTTTCAACACTAAATTGCGATGAAGGGTTTCCGGTAAAATTTATTGCCACAAGTGATTTGTATCTATATGACACAACGGTTATCCCGCGTGAAACCGAGTTTTACGGATACGTAGAGGAGATAAAAGATCCGGTAGTCGGTACAAATGCTTCTATGAAAATCAAAATTACAAGAATGGTTTACACTGACGGATTTGAAATCCCGCTCAGGGCTTATATTTATACCCCGAATAACAATATTATCGGCGGTGAATTGACCCCGCCTGCCGAGTGGGTGAAGATTCCGCACTATCAAAAACGTTTTTTCTCGCTGCGTTCGTGGGCGCCGACTTTACAGGTAAGACCGGGCAATAAAAGACAGATGGGGCAGCACGTTGCGGTTAAAACCGGTGAAAGATGTTTTGTTGTTCTTATGGAACCCGTCATGATTACGCATACTTTGACCGAGTAGTGCTCGTTTACAAATTGACATCCGGCTTTCTCTGCAATATGATGTTAATAACTATCAGGAGGGTTTTATTCATGAGGAAATATGTGTATTTTATGATAATGGCTTCAATAGTTTCAGCCGGAGCTGCTTTTGCTGCGAGCAATTACAGCTTTAGCGAAAATCCGGTTACATTACCGGCGAATACAGAAACTTCCCAGCCAATGTTTGCAGATAAAGGAACTTTGCGCGGCAGTGTTGTGACGGTGCCGGCAGGTCAGGATATTAAGGCTGTTGTAACTTCTCCTATCAGTTCTGCGACTATGTACAGAGGGCAAAATGTAAGCGTTATGCTGGGCACTGATTTTTATTATAACGGGTTGCAGATTGCGCCGGCAGGAAGTACGGTTACAGGTGTTGTCCTCGAAGCATCCAAGGCTAAGCATGGCAGTATGAACGGCAAATTATCAATAAGATTTACAAATATTGTTACCCCTCAGGGCATGCAAATCCCTATTTCCGCAGTGATTAAGACGAATGATAATACTGGTGTTCTGGTTGGCGGAACCGCGGTCGATGTGACAAAGGATTATGCTAAGGATATGACAATCGGAGCCGGTGCAGGCGCTGTTACAGGTGTTGTAATGAGCGCTATAGGCGGCGGGAATATTGGTAAAACTGCGGCTCTCGGTACGGCAGTCGGTGCCGGCGGCGGGCTCGTTAAATCTATATGGGATAAAGGAAATGATGTTGAAATCCCGACTAATGCCAATATTGACCTTTATCTTACCCAGCCGATTACGGTTGTGCCGGCAGGGCGTTAATCCTCTTTAATTGCCGGCATGGCTAATTAAATCCTAACAAATTTTTTTTAGAATTTTTCTAGTAAGGATACCTATGTCAATATTAAACGAAGAAGACAATTTAATAGACGAAGCTTCAAAGAACAAAGAGGTTTTCCGCGTTCCGAAGGTGTGCTTTGACGATGAAAACGAAATAAGCTTGCAAAAATCTATGCTTATTTCGTTAATCCTGCACCCTGTTGTTGTCGGAACGGTCTGGCTTTTGACGTTTATTCTTATGCTTCTGGGGCTTGTTAACCCGCTGGCAAAACGTCCGGAATTGAAGATGAAGGATATTGAGTTTGTTCTTGTTGAAAAAGAAGCACCGCCTATTAATAAAAATACACCGTATCGTGCGGACAGGGATTCCAGAGCCGGCGGAAAGCACGACCCGACAAAGAAAGTTTCGCTGCCTAGTGCTCCGGGAAATAAAATGCAGAAATCGCAGCAGCCTTCTAAGCCTGCAAAAGCTCAAAAGCCGCAGGCTCCTCAAAAAGCATCTGCCCCTCAACCTGCACAAAAACCGCAGCAAACTGCAGCTGCACAACCGGCGCCAAAACCAACAAAACAGCCGCCGAGTGCAAAACCTTCTGTCAGACCGCCTATGACTCCGAAGGTTGTTGAAAAACCAACGTCTAAATTTACCGTACCTGTTCCGACAGGCGGAACTCAAGCCGGTAAATATTCAACTGGCCCTGTAAGCGGTTCGGGTAAAGTTGCATCACGGGCAGTTAATTCTGCAAGGGCAACTGCACCTTCTCCGACTCTTGCACCGACAGGCGGCAGCTCCGCAAGCGGTTCTAAACTTGCAAACTCCGGCGGCGGATACGGTTCTGCCGGCAATCCGGGGCCGGGCAACCCTAACGGCGCTCCGGGGATTGACGCAATCCGTGAGCCTGATTTCGGGCCTTATATGCGAGAATTGCAAAGAAGAATTAAAATGAACTGGGATCCGCCTAAAGGCGATCAAAGCAAACGCGTTGTTCTGATGTTCAAAATCGCAAAAGACGGCAGGCTTCTTTCCTGCTCCGTACATAAATCATCAGGACTCCCGAATGCAGATAAAGCCGCAATTCAGGCAGTTCAGCTGACGGCTCCGTTTAAACCGCTGCCGCCGGACTTTAAAGGATCTAATATTGATATTCAATTCACCTTTGACTACAACGTCTTTGGTGCATCCGGATATAATTAATCTCGCAAACGCTGCTTGAGCGGATGAAAATTACATGTGTTACAATATAAAATGAGGATAAAATTATGAACTTATTGTTGGAATCTATTAAAATGGACTGGCCGGTCTTAACACCGATTTTCCTGTGTTCTGTAGCGGTTGTTGCGGTTGTAATTCAAAAGGCTATGTTTTTTAAATCTAATAAAAGAAACATTGTTCCTTACTTGAAATCTCTGCAAAAAGAGCTTGCAAGAAACAATCTTGAAACCGTTGAAAACATGGCAACCCAGTGCGGCGGTATTATCGGTGAAGTTACGGAAGAAGCCGTCAGAATTTTCTCAAAACAAAGAAACGGTTTTTCGCGTTCATTTGATCTGGTTTCAGCACTTGCAACAAGAAAATTGGAAAAGAATTTAACCGTTCTTGGTACAGTCGGTGGTGTTGCTCCGTTCTTAGGGTTGTTCGGTACAGTTGTCCGTATTCTGATTACATTCCAGGATCTGGCAGTTCAAGGTAACCAGTCCGCAGCTGTTGCATCCGGTATCGCTTCTGCGCTGATTGCTACCGCTTTCGGTTTGGGCGTTGCGATTGTTGCGGTTGTTTTCTACAACTATTTTCAGGCAACTGTCCGCCACTATGAGGCTAACTTCCAATTAATCAAAATGCTGTTCTTGAGCTTTATTGACTCAAAAGACGAAAGCAATTTGCAAACAACAAGTAATATTTCTTTAGGATAAACCGGACGTCAGAGGGAAAAATGGCTATTAAATCAGGAAAAAATGCGTTATTTACAGAAATAAATATCACACCGCTGACAGATATCTTTTTGGTACTGTTGATTATAATGATGGTCGTGGCACCGACGTTTCAGGATGCGGATTCATCAATTACAATGCCTGAGATAAACAGCGGGATATCAATTGAGCAGAAAAACGCTACAATTTCTGTTAGTAAAGCCGGTAATCTTTATTTAAACGGTACGGCGATAAAGAAGGAAAATCTTGTTCAGGCACTTGTTGAGCTTAAGCCGGCATTAGAAGAGCCGGAAGTCGTTGTTAAGGCTGATACGCAGGTTAAGAGTTCTGAAATTATGAATATCATGAACGCTGCGCAGGAAGCCGAGTTTAAAAAATTAATCGTAGCGGGCGAACCGCTTTCCAAAAAAGAGCAAAAAGAACTTCAAAAGCAGAACGGGGAGGTTAACGGATAATGGCTGAAAATCGCGGCGAATTTAATGAAATAAATATTACACCGTTGACAGATATCTTTCTGGTTCTGTTGATTATAATGATGGTAATTGCGCCAATGCTTGACCAGCAGGGGTTGAATTTAACGGTTCCTGAAAATGTTGCTGAGCAGGTTCATAATAAGGACGTAAAGATTTTGACTGTTAGAATTTCTCCTGAGGACAGATTTTTTATTGACGAACAGGAGGTTTCAGCTGAACAGTTGCAAGGCGTAATCGGCGCAAAATCCAAGGAATATCCTGACGGGGTTCTGATTCAATCGGACGATAATGCGACCCACGGAGCGATTGTAAAGGTTATGGACAGTGCCCGTAACGCCGGTGTAACAGGAATTTCATTAGAAGAAATTTAAGGTTCATCATCCTCTAAGAGTTGGCCGTAGTTATTAATAAGATAATTACGGCATTTTTTCATGTCAGCAAGAACGGTGTTAACTACAAGTTTATTTAAAGTGTCTAAGCTGTTCAATTGCTCCTTGTGCGCATTGGGATTTTCACTGTCAAATAGACTGTAGTTACCTTCAAGTACATCTTCTCTTTGTGCAGCTATCATTTTTAAACCGTACACAAGGTCATAATTGTCGTAAAGAAAGTTTTCTATCAGCATATTGTCTCCTTTATAATGTCATACAAAATAATTACATTGTATAGTATACTACTGAGTCATTATATTGTAAAGTTATTGTAAGACAATGTAAAGGATAATTATGAAAAAGTATTTGACAAAAAGCGGAAACAGTTGGGTTATGACTTTTACAAAAACTCTTTTAGAATTACTTGAACTTAATCCTGAAGAGGATCAGGTTGAGATTGAAGTAGAAGGCAAGATTCTTAAAATTTCTAAAGCCCAAAAAGATGTTGAGCAATAATATTTAAGCCGTTCTTTGGCACTCATTCACGCAATGTTCATTATCAGTGAGTCTTTGTCGGACAAATAAAAGGTTTATTGTATGACATTAAAGATACAACTTGGTAAAAAGATACAACTATTAAGAAAACAGAAAAAAATGACGCAGGAAAAATTCGCCGAGCTAATCGGGATTGATCCTAAAAATGTCAGTAAAATTGAAAACGGCAACAACTATCCTGCTGCGGAAACAATTTCCTCAATTGCCAAAGCCCTCGGGGTTGATGTTTATGAGTTATTTGTGTTTGAAAATGACATTCCATACGAGGCAATGAAAAAAGAAATCATAGCTTCGCTTGACGATAAACAAACGATTGTGTATTTGTATCGGATTTTACGCGGGTTGTGATTAACCCTTGACAAAATGTTCAAGATAGTAAATAATATACATATAGGGGCAAGCCCTTAACAATATTTAGCACGTCTTGTTAAGAGCTTGACTTCATACCCTATAACCAAATAATAATTATTTTTAAAACCGTTATAATTACCGTTATAACGGTTTTAATTATTTCTCTGGTCATTCTATCACCTCCCTTCACCGACCGATTCTCCATATAATCGCGTGTGTCGGGGGAAGTGCGGGTACTTACCCTTTTTGAGATTTAATTATTAAACAACATCCCAGCTATTGAGGTATTTTTGCTGTTCTTCTGTCAGGGTGTCGATTTCAATGCCCATGGATTTGAGTTTCAATCCGGCGATTTCCATGTCCACTTCTTCCGGTAATGTATATAATTTATTTTCTAATTTCCCTTTGTTTTTGACCAGAAATTCAATACCCAGCGCCTGATTAGCAAAGCTCATATCCATAACGCTTGCAGGGTGGCCTTCTGCGGCTACAAGGTTTACTAATCTGCCCTGTGCAAAGACATAGATAGATTTGCCGTTTTTGAGCTTGTATTCTTCAAGGTTCGGACGAATTTGTTTTATTTCTGTTGTGTATTCTTTTAAGCCGTTGACATTGACTTCCCAGTCAAAGTGGCCTGCGTTTGCAACGAATGCGCCGTCTTTCATTGTCAATAAGTGCTGAACATCAACAACGTGTTTGTCGCCCGTTACAGTCAAGAATATATCACCTTCAAGTGCAGCTTTTGCAATAGGCATTACACGGTAGCCTTCCATTGCAGCTTCAAGGGCTTTCAGAGGGTCAACTTCGCAGACAATTACGTTTGCACCGAGAGCTTTTGCTCTTAGAGCGCAACCTTTGCCGCACCAGCCATAGCCGGAAATTACAACAGTTTTACCGGCAATAAGGATGTTTGCGCCGCGGAAAATCCCGTCCATTGCGCTTTGACCCGTGCCGTAACGGTTATCGTAAAGGTGTTTTGTCATGCTTGTATTAACGCCGACTGCCGGAAATTTCAGCAAGCCCTGTCTTTCTAAAGCTTGCAGACGCGTGATACCTGTTGTTGTTTCTTCGGTTGAACCGATAATTTTGGCGCAAAGTTCAGGGTGTTTTGAATGCAAGTCTGAAACGATATCGCAGCCGTCGTCAATAATGATATCAGGATTATGCTTAATCGCTTCTTCAATGTGTTCGCGGTACTGTTCAACTGATTCGCCGGCAACTGCAAAGGTCGGGATTCCGTAGTGTTTTACGAGAGCTGCCGCAACATCGTCCTGTGTGGAAAGCGGGTTTGACGCAACAAGAATAGCATCTGCACCGCCGGATTTCATGACCACGCAAAGCGCTGCGGTTTCTTTGGTTACGTGAACACATGCCGATAATTTCAACCCTTTAAACGGCTGTTCTTTGATAAATCTTTCTTGGATTAATTTTAAAACCGGCATGTCTTTAAATGCCCATTCGATCTGGTTTTTGCCCTGATCTGCGAGGTTTAAATCTTTAACATCATATTTCATTTCGGCGATTGTCATTTGCTGAACTCCTTTTATTTTTGAGCGGTTAGTATCCTATAGCCCAGTCAAAAGTTGAGGAAACTTTGACTTTTTTTGCTTCAGGTGCGACGGTTCCGACTGCCGCAACGCGCATAACCTGACCGGCTTTTTGTAAAAGATTACTTTGAGAAACGCGGGTATCTACATTTCTTAAAGATTTTAATTTATTTAAATCGTTTTCCAACTCTGCGTTTTCGTCATTCAGGGTTGAAATTTGGTGTGACAGATTGTTAAGTTTGAATTCAGTCACCATAGCAAAATAATACCCCACAAATGACGCGGCGACAAGTAAAAGTAAAAAATTTCTGAGTGTTTTATTAATTTTGTCCACAGCTATTGATTTTATAGAATTTTCTTTCTTAAAATTACCGTCTAACACGATATCTTCCTGCCTAATCGGGTTGTTTGCATAACCCGTTTCTGATGAATAATCTCTTACTGCCCTAGACGTCCCAATATTCACAAAATTCCCCTTTTACATTATGTGCCTTCGTGTTATCCGGCACTGACCCTTATCCGAGCGGTTACGGGTTGATTTTTCTTGCAACCCTGAGTTTCGCGCTTCTGGATGGCGGGTTCTCCTCCAATTCTCCTTCACTTGCAATAATCGGTTTTTTATTAACCAACTCCAATTTAGGCGGCGGGCAGTGGCAAATCATTTGAGTTTTGTCACAGTGACACCGTTGCGAATGATATTTGAAAAACTGTTTCACTAACCGATCTTCCAGCGAGTGAAAACTTATCACACTAATTATAGCACCAATGTCCAATAAGTCCAATATGTCTTCAAGGGTGTTTTTAACATTTTTTAACTCTTGGTTAACTTCAATTCTAATCGCCTGAAATACTCGTGTCGCCGGGTGAATGTTTGATTTTACACGCGGCGTGCAGTGGACAATGAGGTTTGCAAGTTCGGTCGTTGTTTTAATCTTTTGGGTTTTACGCTGTTCAACAATTGCGTGTGCGATACGTTTGGAGAAATGTTCTTCCCCGTATTCGGAAAATATTCTGACAAGATCTTCTTCGCTATAAGTATTTATAACATCATAAGCGGAAAAATCGCTGTCCTGATTGAAGCGCATGTCTAAAGGCGCCTCTTTTGAGAACGAAAACCCTCGTTCCTGTTTCGTTAACTGGTGATAAGAAGCCCCGAGGTCGAACAAAATTCCGCCCGTAATCTTTTCAATGCCAAGCCGCGGCAGGACGTTTTTTATGTTCGCATAAGAATCTTTGACTATCGTAAGGTTAGGATAGTCTTTAAGCCTTTCTGACGCAGCCGCAATAGCGTCATCATCAATATCAAAAGCTATTAATTTACCATCAGGTGCAATCCGTTTTAAAATAAGTTCGCTATGTCCGCCGCCGCCCAGCGTACAATCTACATAAATTTTACCATTTTCACAATTTAAGGCGTCTACCGCCTCGTTCAGCATTACTGTATAATGTTTAAATTCCATATCCCAATTTTAGCATGTTAATAATCTTTTGGAAGGAATTATTACAATATATCAATTAATCTGTCAAGAGTCATGCCAACTTCGGAGCCGCCGTTATACGAGATTTTGAAGATATTATCTTCGTGGTCGAAATAAATAGTATCTTCCGAGCCGTATAGCAGATCGTTAACCTCCGAGTTTACCCTGTCAAAGCTGAATTCATAGTTCATAACAAACATTCTCCATTTTCTATTTTGATACTCTTTGGAATATCCTTCACATGGTTTATCGGCACAGAGGCGGAAAATCTTTAATAAAAACGGATGCAATATTAAGTTTTGTAAAGTGTGAAAAATACACTATATTAAGGATTTTCAGGAAATGTGATATTTCTTGAAATGAATATGTTGACAATAAAAAATAAATATGGCATAATAAGAAACATAAGATTTAAGTGTAGCCGAAACACTAAATATAAATAGCATATGACCCCAAAACATATTAACTCCTAAAATAATAAACACTAATAAAAGACCATTAGGATGCAGAAAACGACCCACTCATTAATGAGTGGTTTTCTTTTTGGCTGTCTGGAGGTTTGGTGTATTTATATGCAGATTAATAGCATCTATTTAGAATAGCACACCAACAATTGCAGCAGACATATAGCAGGTCAGGGTTCCGCAGATGAGCGCTCTCAAACCCAGACGTGCAAGGTTTTTGCGCTGGTTCGGGGCAAGTTCACCGATACCGCCGAGCTGGATTGCAATTGAACCGAAGTTCCCGAAACTGCATAGCGCAACGCTTGCAATCAAGAAACTTTTTGCGCTTAATGCCTGCGGCAGATTCATCATATCAACGTATGCAACCATTTCGTTGAGAACAAGTTTTGTACCCATTAAGCTGCCGACGGTCGTCGCTTCGTTTAGCGGAACGCCCATAAAGAAGGCAAAAATCGCAAAAATTTTACCTAAAATCATTTTTAATGAAAGGTGGGTTAAATCAAGTCCGAGAAGTGTATCAGGGCAGTGTAGAATGTTTACGCAGAAACTTCCAATACCGCCTAAAATCCAGTCAATCATTGCAACAAGTGCCACAAGTGCCAAAATCATTGCCGTAACATTTATTGCAACTTTCATGCCTTCTCCAGCGCCTGATGAAATAGCATCAAAAATATTTGCGTGGGTTCTGTTGCGTTTACTGTATTTTATTTCAAAATTTTCACTTGTTTCAGGCGTTCCTGTTTCAGGGTAGATAATTTTTGAGATTACAAGCGCGCCCGGGGCTGCCATAATTGATGCCGCAAGCAGGTATGTTGCAGGAATTCCCATGCCGATATATATAGGCATGGTGGCGCCGGAGATACATGCCATGCTTCCTGCCATTGAAGCAAGAAGTTCCGAGCGGGTAAGTTTTGGCAGGTAAGGGCGTATCATTATCTGCGCAACGATTTGTCCGACAAAGGCGCTTGCTACGTTGGAAAGTGCTTCTGCGCCGCTTACTGACATTATTTTGTTAATAAGTTTGCCTAAAACTGATACAACGCGCTGCATAATTCCGTAATAATACAGAATGTTAACGAGTATCATCATAAAGATTATTGAACAAATCAACTGGATTGAGAAAATGTATCCGAAATCTGCGTCCATAAGCGGCCCGAAAACCATTTGTCCGCCTTCTTTTGCAAATTCAAGGATTTTTTGTATGAAGTTGCCTATTCCTAAGAAGATTTTTTGGCCCAACGGGACTTTGAAAATGAAGATTGCAAATACAACCTGTAATATAAAACCGGTTACAACCGTTTTATAGTTAATAGCTTTTCTGTTATTTGACATCGCAAAACATATTGCGAAAATACCAATAATTCCTAAAATTCCAAAAAGTTTACTCATAAAATGATTATAACAAAAAAAGGAGTATTGTGTACTCCTTTTTGGTTATTGTAATAAATAATTAAGTAGTAAGTTCTACTTAGTTGCTAAATATGGATTCAAACCGTTATTCTGCGCTGCCGGCTGTGCTGATTGTTTTGCCGGTGTGTATTTTGCAGGGTTGCTGGGTTTGAAGGTGTCACCGTCCTGATTAGATTTTGTTCCGGAGCCTTTTGTAGCATAATATATACCGCCCAGTGCTAAGATTGCGGCGCCTGCACCGATTGCAATTTTAGCTCCTTTTGACATTCCGGATTTTTTCGCAGTATCAGCAGCGGCTTCAACTACATCATTGAATGGATTATTATTGTTGTTCTGGGTCTTTTTCGGAATAATTGCATTCAATAATTTTGTTAAGAAGCGGTTATCTGCTCTTGCGGCCTCGCCTTCTGCCGGAGTTGATTTCAGGATTTCTTCATAAAGATACTTGGAAGAAACAGGGGTATTGTTTTCCCCGCGGGTTAATTTTGTTAATTTTGCGTTTCCGTCCCAGCTTGTGTTAAGAAGATAGTGATTTTTCAACATTGTAATCCTGTTTTCTTCTGTTTCGTTTACGACACGTCCCATACAATGAGCGATCTGGTTTTCAAGCATTTCGTTTTTGCATCTTTCAAAGAGTTTATTGTACTGGGTTTTAAGTTTGCCGTCTGAGAGAATCAGGTTATGAACTAAATCCAGATTGAAAATTTTCTTTGCGGCGGTTATTTGGCTTTCGTCGATTGCGCCTTTGTTTATAATTCCGAATTCAACTTCTGTTCTGGTTGCGGTGTTAACGTTTGCCAGATATTTTTTCATTATATTGAACTGTGAGTCATCCATTGCGGTTTGCAGTTTAATATTTTTATCTTTCAGGTTAGCCTGATTAAATATTAATTTTAAGAGGCTGTCCTCAACTGTAGATTTGGTTGTACCGTTGAGAAGGTTTGTGAATTTGAGTTTATCGGCGTCTTCAAGGCTGCTTGTTTGAAGGTATTCAATAAGCATCACGGAGTCTTTGTCCGTGAGTTTGGAACCGCTGACAAACTCTTCAATAATATTTTTAGTTCCGGCCGGAGTTGAATCGGTGATAAGTCCGCGTAACTTTGTTTTGTCAGCGTCTTGAAGTTTGAGGCTGGCAAGGGTTGTTTCCGCATTTTTAACTGCGCTTTCGCTGAGAATATCCTCAAGGATTTTCTTGTAGTTTTCAACTAAAGCCCCTTCATAAGTTCTTCCGCTGTTGGACATTCTGTTCAGGAAGATAGTTCTTGCCGTGTTGTATATTTTGTTGTAACCGTTGAGGTTTTCTTCCGGAATACCGTTATGGAAGATTCCTTTTACAACATCATCTGCTTCAATATCGGTTCTTGTAATATTGAAGAATCCGTTTTTAGTTTTGTAACCGTCCATAAGGTCTTTTTCTGCGGCGATTTCCGGATCGAAGTTTTTATCATCAAGCCCTTGTGTTTTTGTAACGATTACTCTTGATAAGTATTTTTTGTTTTCGAGGTCAGTGAGTTCGCACGGTGCAAATCTTGAAGGGAAGATTGCGGCGTCAGCGACCCCGGATAGAACTTTCCCCGGCGCGAAACCGTTCATGAATACGAAATGACCTTCGTTTTTCTTTGCCATTTCTTGTGCCATTTCAATAATTTTTTTAGAGCAAGGTTGTAGTTCGCCGTTCTTTTCATAAGCTGCCGGCCCGCCTAAAACGAGTACGGCATCAGGATTTTCTTTGCGATATTTGTCGAACGCGCGCATAACCTGATCCATAGCTTTTTGATCATCTAAACGACCCCAGCTTACGAAGAATGCAGGTGCTTTGCCATTTCCTTCTTTTGCCGCTTCAAACTGAGCTAAAACTTCCGGCGAGAAGTGACCGATTAATTCAACATTTTTGCCGTCAAGCCCGTTGATTAACAGGTTGCGTAATTTATTGCCTTTAATCGGGTCTTTGTCTTTGACGATAATTTCACCGGCGAAATCGTCAGCGTCATATCTGCCGATTAAACGTTTAACAAAGTTTATCTGGTTATCAAGACGTGTTTCTTCAACGTGTTTTAGGGTTTCAGCTGTAACTTTTACATTGCCGTCAGCATCTTTAAAGAAGGATTCTTGAAATCTTTTGAATGGTTGAACAACTTCAGTTGTGCCGTCAGGAAGTTTAATTGTATATTCGCTTTCATAGCCCGGCAGGTAGCCTCTTTTAACGCCGTCTGAATTTTCAAAGCCCGAAACACCCGGATCGTTGAGCGGGTTGAGTATACCTAGGGCAAGCCCTCTTTTATATAAAGATCTCCAGATTGACTGGATACCTGAGCCGAGGTTTTCGTTGTAAGCAAGGTCATCGGCATATCCGTTTGAAACGGTGTTGACGCCTTTAACAAAACCTTTCGCAAGCGGGTCTTTTTGCAAAGCTTCATCGCGTGGAATTGCTAATTGCAAAGCTGCCAGCACAGGGTTAAATGCTTTATTATCGTCTACCAGAGCCGGAATATATTGACGGAAGAATTCTTCTTCTTTGCCTGATATAATTGCTTTTTGATATTCTTTAAAATTAACCAGATTATCAATCGCCTGCGTGCGTTCACTTTCGTTGAAGGCAAGCATTAAATCCTGAAACATTTGTCTGCCGGAGGTTTCGCCGGTATAGCCCGGATTACCGTTGTGAATGGTTATGAATGGTTCAATTTTTCTGTTTAGTTCTTTGACGTAATACGGAACCAGAGCGGTTTGGCTGTCGGAGCAGCTTAAACTTTTAGGGTTAAACTCGGAACCGTCAAGGGTTTTGGTATTTTTTATAACTTCATCTAAGAATTCAACACCGCCTCTTGCAAATCCTGCGTATTCACTAGGTCTGAATTCTGTTGCAATAGAGCTTGCTTTTCTTAGCTCTTCAAGTGTTTTGGAGGAGTAACCGCCTGCTGCTGTATCATAAGGTTCGCGCATTATACCGAGTGTATCGTCGTAATAAAGGAAGATGTCAGCCTGTACGCCGTTAATTTTGCCCTTATTCGCAACTTTGAATAATGAAATTGTTTGTTTAGAATCCCAAGGTGCCGGTTTTTCTGTAATTTTGTCAAGTACAACATAGCTTTTCGGTTTTTTGATGATATCTTTTATCGGAGTGGTGTCCATATCAACGCCGGTCCAGAAATATTTCCCTTTTAAGGATTGATCCGGAATGTCATCAGGGAATTGGTGTACAGATACTTTAGGTTTCCCCTCAGTATCTTTTTCTATGTCGCAGCCGGTAATATCGTGAACCAGCTGGGCGTTATTGAACGGGAACAGACCTGCTATTTGTTTGCCCGGCATTGCGAAGTAATCATTAACAACAGTGCTGACGCCGCCTTTCACCTGCAGCCCTTTTGTTTCTGCTGCCATAAGGATTAAGTGGTCAGGGTTGCCGCCTTTAAACGAAATTGTAAGTCCGCGGTTTAAACCGATTGGATTTTGCGGCAGATGCGATTGTTGTTTTGAATTAATTTTACTGTTTGAACTTCTCTGATTAACTACACTCGGTGCTATAGCTTGTACTTTCATACACACTCCTTTAAATAAAAACCTCTGATGTTTGCAAATAACTGCTGATAATTTTTTTTTGCTAATTACAAAGAATTAAATTTTAAAATTTTACATTTCTTAAAAGAATGTATGACAAATCCGTTAACTACTCCTTTAATAAATGACCCCTCGTAATTTATAAAGATGCAAAGATTTAAAATTATTATCTATATTAAAATACAAACAAAATAAAAATCAAGCACCCTAAAGAACTAATCTTGTCCGAGAAAGACTCGCGATAAGGAACGTGAGCGAGCCTTTTGAGTGGCGTATTAGACAGCGTAGCCACGCGCGACCCGCGGTTCAGCGGGGCGGAAGTGGCGGAGAACTGCTTTATTTAATATCTTGACAAAAAATCAAACATAGTACATAATGAAAAGGCAATAAGTAAATAAGTCAATAGGGCAATAAGTTGTTATAGCCAAATTGACAAAAAGAAAGGAATAAAAGCAATGAAAAAAGAGAAAAATGTATCCCTGGTCGGGGGGGGGGGGGAGTTTAACCGCCTGAAAATTCAAGGGATAGACGCTGGAATTTGTCATGAAGCAAAGGCTTTTTTTAGTGGCGCGGCGTCTATGAAATCATACGCGTTTACTCTGGCAGAAGTATTGATTGCGCTGGCAATTATTGGTGTCGTTGCGGCAATGACGATACCGACATTTATGGCGAACACAGCAGGTGCACAGTTTAGAACCGGTTTTAAAAAGGGTATAACAGTCTTGACACAGGCAGCTTCTGCCAACTACGCAACAGAAGGCTACGACTTTAGCGGCACTAACGGCGCCTACGGCGCGACAAGTATGACTGGCAGCCCAACACCATTATATTCCGCAACAACTGGTCCTATGACAATTGGATTTAATACCGGCGCTAAAGAGAATGCTACTACAACAGAGGATAGACATCCGGATACGCCTTCACTTTTCCACCTATTCCAAAATAATTTAAACATGAAGAATTCAAACGAAATTACCAACTACGCTGTAATGCCTGCTGACGTTGCATTAAATTGTTTGGAGGGTGCTAGTGGAACAGTTACTATTCCTGGCATGACAAATACTCCGACACTGACTGCGAGCACTCAAAATCCTTTTTCAGGGGCTTTCACCAGAACAACGGTTTCTGGAGAAACTAATGGTGGTATACAAACCGGAGGTGGTTTAGCAGATTTATGTAATGGTCGAGCTTTAGGAACAAATGGTTCAGGTGGTATTAATCAGGGCTATATGTTCCAGCTTGAAGACGGTATGGTATTTACTTATGACCCTGCTCAAGCATATTGTTCAGAATCAAATCCATGCTTTGGTTATATTGACGTTAACGGCCCGACCGGCCCTAACCGTGTAATTGCGTGCTCTGAAGAAGGCGGCGGCGATGCCTGGATTACTACTTACGGGCGTGATGCAAATTCGGCGGTTCTGTTAGCCGATTGTACCGTAGAGTCTAAAGATATTACTGACATTTATCCTGTAGTATTCTATGGTTCAACGGTAAAACCTGCGTCTATTGCAGCTAAATCCGTTTTGTATTCTAAGAAGTCCAATCAGACAGCAGGTACTACTGACGACAGCGATGATACAGGTTCTTAATATATACTTATAACTTTTTGTTAAATATCTTGTCTTAGAAATAGGACAGAGGGGGAGCAATCCCCCCTTTTTTTTTTATCACGAGGAGCGAAGGAGAACTGCTTTATTATCCCCTTTCATATATCCTTTTGTAACCTTATGTTAAGAGTGTAGTAAAAACTATTGCAATTTTTAATTGTAGTGAGTACAATTGTTTCACGCATGCTTTATTTTGTAAAATTTCGTTAATTTTAATCAAAATTTTAGCAATATTAAGTTTGTACGTTACTTTTATAATGAGTGTATATGTATATTTGGTAGGGAAATGTCAGTAAAACCAGTTAGTGTAAAGTTAAATAATAGTACTTCAAACAATAATAATGAAGTCAAGCAGCAGAATAATTTGCCCCGAAATCAGCAGCCGAGAATGCCGCAGCAGAATCGTAGCGCCGGAGATGTCGCATTTGGCGGCGTGCCGGATTATGTAATTATGTTTATGGACGGCATAGAGCGCGGCGGATTTGTTGCATCATTTATGGCGCAGGATTTCTGCGGTATGGTCGCGCCGAGAATTTATGAAGGCTTGAACCGTAATAAGGAAGAAACCGGCAAATTAAACTGGGATTTCGCTAAGCGCGAAGGTATTCGAGAATGCCTTTCAGGCCCTAGTGTTTTCGTTATTCCGTGGGCTATGCTCTCTATTATTAAAAAATATTCCGGTACGGCAAACAATGTTCCCGTAGATTTTATCAAAGCTTTCGGTAATGATTTTGAAAAATATGCTTCCGGCAAAGGCGCGAATATCGCCGATAAATCCAAAACTCAGGTAGAATTCTATGAACAAATCTACAGAAATGTTTTGAAATCTTCAACCAACGGCGAAATGCCGGAAGAAGAAATAAACGCAACCGCTAAGAAATTTGCAACTGAACTTGCAACAATTCGTGACGCAAAATCAAAAGGCTTCTGGAAAAATCTTACCGGTAAAGAAGTTGCGGGTTCTAAAGAAGATTTATTACATAAACTTTCCAATGAATTTATTTCCATAAGAAAGAAACATACCCCGCCGTCTGCTCCGCAATGGGCGGTAGAATATACTATCGGTAAGGATAGTACAGGTCAACCTAAAACTTTGAGTGCATCTTTCTCAAGCTTTTCTAATAAGCTTCTTGATTATACCAAAGATGCAGCGGATCATGCCAAGAATTTTGTTGATAAAAACAAAAGCGGTAATGTTCTTGAATATATTAAAAATCATACCACCCGCAGAATGGGTTCCCGTGCTTTAACAAACATCGGTATGTGGCTTGCGGTAGTCGGTTTCTTCTTTGCGATTCCGAAATTATACAGCATGGGCTTGAACGGTAAAAATCCGGGTATGGCAGGCTTAGAAGGGCATAATGAACATGATTTAAATGAAAAAGAAGTTCAGGCTGATAAGGTAAAAGCTGATGAAAAACAAAAGGATGCCGGTGAAAAAGCTGAAAAGATGAACTTCTCCGGCCGCCACGAAATGTTTACCAAGATTTCTGATCATCTGATTAATAATAAATCGGTTAAGAAAGTTTCTGATTTCTTTGAATTTGACGGGCCTTCAATGACGACAAATTCAACGCTGGCATTGTTGTTCGGGTTCTGCCTGCCGACAAGACTGGCAAATTCTTCCGATAAACATGATAGAAAAGAGATTATGACACGTGACCTTTTCAGCTTTGCATCAATCCTCTTTGCAGCGCATGCTCTCTCGCGTGTATTCTCTAAATTATTCGCCGGAATTTCCGGTCTGGCTCTGAATATGACGCCTGATGATCACGATAAATCATTCCTGCATAAATTAAAGAATTACTTTACTCCAAACGGCGGTATCGGCGTGTTTACAAGTAACCAGATTACCGCTAAGTACAGTAATGTTCATGAATACAAAGGCGGTATTAACGGGTTCTTTGATTTCGTTCAGGAAAACGGCGGCAACCTCAAGAGAATGCTCGCAATTGACCCTGAAATTAAGAAAAACGCCGAAGCAATTCTCGGTAAGAAACTTGTTCACGCTAAAAACAGTGAAATTGAAGCCGCATTTAAAAAAGCAACTGAATCTAAGTCCAAGTATTTAGATGCAATCTACGAAATCCTGAAACATCCGGATAACAAGCTGGTTAAACATGCGAAAACACTTAACAGCACCTTCTCATTCGCATCAATAATCCTCTTTGTACCGGCGTTTATGGTATGGCTTGCAAGACACTGCGAAAAAATGACCAAGGCTGACCTTAATAAAGAGAAATTCCAGGAAACAGCAAAACGCTATATGCATGACGATTTCTCTTCCGCAGATCTTGATACAATCAAAGCGTTAGATGAAAAGGTTCTTGCTGATATTAAAGCTAATAAAATCTATGGCTATAAGTTCGACAAAAAGAATAATATAATTAGAGATTTGACCGGCAAGGAAAAACAGGTTTCCGATGTCAGGGTTGAAATCAAGAAATACGTTGACATGGCAGTGCCAAAAGGCAAAAAACGTGTAGTTCATAAAATGGAAAAGGTTCCGCAAAATGCTGATTACCAGTTCTTCCTGACCTCTCAAAATCAGCTTAAACATAGGTTCCTAACCAACCAATAATACGCCTCGCCGTTGAACGGGGAAGGTGAAGAAAAATTCCTTACAAAATAACATATACAAACTAAGAGAGAAAACAGCGTTCAAATTTGAACGCTGTTTTTTATTACCTTCCTCTATTAAACGGTAAAGGGATTTGCCCGTGCCTTCTATGACGTAACATTTGGGTATTATAAATGTCCGAGAAAGACTCGCGCCCGGCTGAGCCGGAGCCATACTTGTATCAATCGCTACCGAGAGCGTATGAGCCAAATGCGGAAGCCACTCAGTGGCCGAGTCTTTTGAGTGGCGTATTAGACAGCGTAGTCGCGGGTTGACCTGCGTGAGCAGGGCAAGCAGGCGACGGAGAACTGCTTTATTAACAGAGGTTGATGTGATATGTGGAAAAATTTTGGTGTTATAATTTTGACAGTTATTTTTTTGAGCGAACCGGCTTTTTGCGCGGTTTTTGAAGGCGGTGTGGAAAAAACCGGCATGGGAACCAGTTCTATTATTCTGGATTCGCAAACCAATATGCCCGTGGAAAATGTTAAAATTACCCTGCCTAAAGAAAATTTTACAACGTATACAGATGCGAATGGTGCATTTAATCTTTCTGCCAAGTTGAATTCACCTTCAATACTTTCTTTTGAAAAGGAGGGTTATCGCCCTTATTCGATAACCGTTGACAAAAGCGTTAAAGATAAGCCGATTGTGATTTCAATCGAAAAAAGTTCGGCTGATGATATTATTGTGACTGACGGCTGGTATCATTTAGGCGATAATAGTTTTTCGCCTAATTCGGCTAATTGTTCGGAGTTTCACGCCCAAGCCGCAGGGTCTTATTATTCAAAAACTTTTAACATTCCGGCCCAGAGTCTTGTTTCAAGATATGTTCTTGTAATAGGTTCCATAATAGGTATAGATTCTCTAATGGCGCAGCAAATGGGACAAAACAGGGTTAAGTTATCCTATGCAAGCCCGCCGGAGATATTTTTAAACGGTATAAAAATTGCGAATATTGAACTTAACGGGGACGGGCAGAGGTTTGCGCTTCCGCAGAATCTGGTTCGCCGCGGCACTGAAAACGAAATTACCATAAAGACAGGTAAAAATATGACTCAGACCGCCCATATTGACTATGACGACATTGAGTTTATGAATCTTTCCATAATTGCAGAAAAATAGATGTTAAAATCCTGTAATAAAGAGCCGGCAAAGCGCAAAAAATTTTTTCAGGGTATTTTAAGCGAGTATGCAAAGCATTCATTCTTCTAACCCGTCTATAACTTTTGGTGCGGCAAAAGATATCAATTTGAGATATATAATGAAAAATCGTTCGCATCTTTTGCCGGTGCGTGTTCGTGGCGCGGTTGAAAATATTCTGTCCGAAACAGATGGGCAGCCGTTGAGTGTACTCCCGACATTGAGGGAGGTTCATCAGCAGACTTACGCTCCGCTGATGAGTGCAGAAACACTTAGTGAAGCCGGAACTTTGTATCCGGAATTTTCTGGCGTTATTGACTTTACACAAATAGCTGCAAGGTTTTCCAGAAGCGCAAAAATCATAGCCGGAATTTTGCCGCCGGAAGCATTTTCGCTTGATTGTCTTAAAAAAATATGGTCAGGCATGACTCAGGAAGAAATTGTAAAATACTACGGGTTTAGCTGTCGGGATGTGCTGTCAAAGCTTTGCAAGACGCTGAATATTCCAAAGCCTCAGGGAAACTATCTGACACTTTTAAAAACTTCGGAAGAAGAGGGCAACAGAAAAGTTGCTGAAGCGACACGGCGTCACCTTGATGTGTGTTTGGAAAATCTTGCATTTGCAAATTTGGCAAATAAAACCCCGGAAGCGCGCGCAAAACAGGCGGAATCTATGAAGAGATTTTATGAAGAACATCCTGAAATGAGGGCGGAAGTTGCTGAAATTTCTACTGAAACGTGGCGTTTGTGTACGCAAATCCGTCGGGCGTTAGCGGACTTTTTGAGTGATGAATCTTCTTATATTCAAATACTTTCCGGAATGCAGCGTCATGGCCGCAGTCTTAATGACAAAGAAATCCGTTCTGTTAAGGGTTTTTATAAACGTTTCTGGGAGGCGTTTCCCGAATTGAAAGAAATTTATTCAAAAGCCCGTCTAAAAGCTGCAAGTGATGTTAAGAACAGAAAAAAATAACCTCCGTTAACTACGGAGGTTATCCTTTAATTAATAATTTTTAGCTCTGAGTGCGAAATAACTTTGCGGATGTTTACATACAGGGCATAATTGGAGGGCATCTTCCGCGATATAAACGTGACCGCAGTTAGCGCATTCCCACTCTTGTGGAGTTTCTCTTTTGAATACCTTGCCTTCTTTGATATTTTCAAGAAGTTTTTTGTATCTTTCTTCGTGTTCTTTTTCTATTTTTGCAACTAAATCAAACATATTTGCAATTTCATAGAAGCCTTCTTCTTTAGCTTCTTGCGCAAAGTTTTTGTACATTTCTGTCCATTCATAATTTTCGCCGGCTGCCGCATCTGCAAGGTTTGTCAGGGTATCTGCAACACTTCCGCCGTGAAGAAGTTTAAACCACAGTTTTGCGTGTTCTTTTTCGTTGTTTGCAGTTTCTTCAAAAATTTTGGAGATTTGAACGTATCCGTCTTTTTTTGCCTGAGAAGCATAATAAGTGTATTTATTTCTTGCTTCGGATTCTCCAGCAAATGCAGCAAGGAGATTCTTTTCGGTTTTACTTCCTTTTAATTCCATAATGACCCCTTTCTTTATTATCCTCTTTCGCAGATTATACGTGCGACGTGAACACCTGATGCTGATGCCTGAATTAAGCCGCGTGTTACGCCTGCACCGTCACCGATTGTAAATAAGTTTTTGACTCCTTCAGTTTCCAGTTCATCTGTCAATTTAACTCTTGCAGAGTAGAATTTAACTTCAATACCGTAAAGAAGGGTGTATCTTGAAGCTGTACCCGGTGCAATTTTATCTAGTGCAAAGAGCATTTCTTTTATGCTTGTCAGTTGTCTGTATGGAATAACAAGGCTTAAATCTCCCGGAGTTGCACAGGTCAGGGTCGGTTCAATAATACTTGATTTAATTCTTTCAGGAGTCGAGCGTCTGCCGTCAAGCAGGTCGCCGAATCTTTGAACTAAAATTCCGCCGCCGAGCATGTTCGCAAGTCTTGCTATATGCTGACCGTAAGCAATAGGTTCTTTAAACGGTTCTGTAAAACGTTCACTTACCAGAAGTGCAAAGTTTGTATTTTTAGTCTTTTTATTTGCATAGCTGTGGCCGTTAACGGTTGCGATGCCGTTATAGTTTTCCTGAACAACTTCGCCGTTAGGATTCATGCAGAATGTTCTTACCTCATCGCCAAAAGTCGGTGCGTGATAAATTAATTTTGATTCATATAATTTTGAAGTCAGCGGTTCAAATACAGGCGCCGGAAGTTCAACTCTGACACCGACATCAACCGCATTATTCACCATTCCGATTTTATTTTTGTCAAATTCTCTTGTCAGCCAGTCTGCGCCTTCTCTGCCCGGAGCGATGATTGTATACTGGGCGCAAACGGTTTGTCCGTTATCAAGTTCAATCCCTTTTACCTGACCGCATTCAACAATAAGATTTTTTGCAGATACATTATTGAGGATTGTAATTTTTCCTTCCAGATAGTCCTGCATATTTTTAAGAACATCAAGGCTTCTTTCGGTTCCAAGGTGGCGTACAGGTGAGTGAACCAGTTTAAGTTCCGCTAAAGCTGCCTGACGTTCCAGCTCTGAAAATGTTTTCATATCAGTGCCGAAAACTTCTTCTGTTGCGCCGTACTCCAGATATAATTTGTCAGAATAATCAATCAGTTCTTCGACTTTTTCTCTTGGCATGTAATCAACGAGGTGTCCGCCCACATCAGGAGTCAACGTAAGTTTGCCGTCAGAGAAAGCTCCGGCGCCGCCCCATCCGCAAAGCAGACCGCATTTTTTGCAGCTTGGACATTTTGCAAAACCTTCCCGCAGGAGGCATTTACGTTTTTCGATTTTTTCGCCCTTCTCAATTAAAATTACACGCCATTCAGGTCTTAATTTGATTATCTCAAGAGCTGAAAATATTCCTGCCGGACCGGCACCGATTATAGCTACATTATACATGCTGTTCTCACCGCCTATACTTTTTTCTACTGATTAGCACGTTACCGTGTTTTACACATACAAACATTACTATATATTAAACATATTTTATTTTAAACTCTTTGTAACGATTTTATTAACATATCATGAAAATGGGTGATACAAATTCGGGTATTAATTGTATAATATAGATGTATTTGGTGGATAGATGGATAATAGAAAAAGCACAAATATTGCATTTATAATTCTTATCTTGCTTTTATTCGTGGCTGCTTTAAAAGCACAAAAAACGCCGACTGCTCTTCAAGATGTTGTCGGTTTAGGGCAAAATATGCCGCAGATGCCGGGAATGAATTATAAACCTGTTGAGAAAGATGCGGAGCCGCAGATTATTTTAAGAGATTTTGATACAATTCAGCAGCCTAAGCGCGTCAAAAGAACGATTGACAGGGCTACGGCAATGAAGTATATTAAAGTCCGTCCGCTGAACGGAACAGAAATGCTTGCACTAACAAAAGTAAAAAAAATTAGTGAACACATGAATAAAAACCGAAAAGTTATCATATACGTTAACAGAGGTGCTGAAAAAGATGTTCAGGCGTTTATAAAAGAGTTCTCAAAGTCCCGTGAAAAATATCGCAACAATCCAGATTTTGTATTTATCCCTCTTGAAACACTCTGGGATTTGAATGAAGATGACATTAGAAATTCTCATGACCGTGTAGTTTATAATCTTAAAGAGGATTGCGGATTATTCTGTATTCTGGATTTAAAGGGAGAAAAATTAATCAGACTGAAAGGTTCTGCTGTCAGTAAAAAAAGTGCAGAAATTATAGGGGTCATATTACAGTCTTTGTAAATTTTTATAAACTATGGGCAAAAATTTTTATTTTTAAGTTTTCACTCTTGTGAATTATGAAAATTTTACCGCTTTTAAACCAATCATTTAAAAATATTGTTCCGCAGAATAGTTATGCTCAAAATTTGCGTGAACCGCTGCAGTATGCGTATAATTTGAATTTTGATACAGTTTCGTTTGAGGGCCGGCGCAACAAGAAAATTGAACCCGATGATGACGATTGGATTGATGAGTGTAATATGAACTCTGATGCAATTTTGAAGCATTTGCAAAATAATTCATTCGATCAGGTCTTAAATTTTGTTGAAAATCTGGATGAAAAGGAATGGGATCCAAATTTTTGTTTATTTGATAATGAAAACGGTAATCATTCTCTAATGGGTATTGTCCTTATCAAAATGGGCGACCTGCCGTCAAATTCCGAAAAGTATGAGGACTTACGCAAAATTGCACAGAAAATTGCTTCACATAAGGATTTTAAATATATAAATGAGTCCGTAGATGAGGATACATTGTTTACTGCGCTTGCAACTTACAACCCTGAAACTGCAATTGATATAATGTATTCTGATAATTTTCAGGCTCATCTGGACAAGATTAACTTTGATAAATATATTTCGCTTGCTTATGAAGGAAATTTAACCGGAGTGCTGGAAGAATTGGAAGCAATGCAGAGCGGAGATGACTCGATTGTAAAAATAGTCGGGGGGGGGGGGGAGCAGTCCTCAAAGGTTGACAATGATTTGAAGAATATGGTCGAGGCCAGAAGAATAAAAGCTAACCTTCGTAAATATGAAGTTATACAAAATCCTAACGACCCGAAAAGTCTTGATGAAGTTGGCGGGATGTTTCAGGCAAAAAAAGATATAGAAGAATTTATAATTAAACCGTGGAATAAAGACTTCCGCGATAAAATTATTGAAAATAAACTTAACCGGCCGAGCGGATTTCTTCTTTCCGGCCCGCCCGGATGCGGTAAAACTTATATTATGAAGGCAATCGCAGCGCAGACAGGTTACGATTTGTATGAAGTTAATCTTGCAAACATAGGTGACAGTGCGGGATATAAAACTCAAAATGATATGAAACAGTTGTTTGACAATCTTGAGGAAATTTATAAATTGACCGGTGAGCCGAGCATTGTCATCCTCGATGAGCTTGACTCTATTGCAATGAGTCGTCAAAATTGTCAGACAGACTGGAAAAAAGATGATATTAATGCTTTATTGATGGCAATAAATAATTCTGCCCAGCGTGGTGTAATCGTTGTCGGTGCAACTAACGACCCTGATTCTCTTGATGATGCAGTAAAACGTTCCGGCCGCCTTGATAAGCATATCGAAATTGGCCTGCCTGATTACGAAGAAACAAAAGATATTGTCGAAAAAATTCTCTCTGACCGTCCTATAGCAGCGGAACTAGCTGAAAATTCCGAAGAAATTGCAAAAAAACTAAAAGGCATGAGTCCGGCAGATATTTCTTCAATCCTGCATAACGCCTGCCTGAATGCTATTTATGAATACAAAGACGCAGCCGATATGGATGATTTTGAAAAAATGTTTGAAGCTCTTAAGCATAAACCAAAGGATAAAGGCCGTACTGTCATAAAAGGCTTTCGTGCATACGAGTAAAACTTTTATAAAATCTTAATACAAACCCCTTGACCTTTTTGAAAAAAAATATTCTAATAAGGAATGTGAGTTTTACACTTTTAAGGAAAGGGAGTTTCAGTATGACGGATTTTAAATACACGCGGCTTGACAATAGAAATTTTACTGAAGATGACATTAAGCATTTTATTAAAGAGTACAATATAAAGTTCATAAAATTGCAGTTTGTAGATATAAACGGACAGGTCAAAAACATGTCAATTCCGTCCGAACATATTGATAAAGCCCTTGCAAACGAAATTATGCTTGACGGTTCTTCTATTAAAGGGTTCAGAAATATTGAAACTTCTGATATGTATTTTTATCCGGATATCAATACTTTCCAGATACTACCGTGGCGTGAGAGAAACGGCGGAAATGCAGCACGGTTGATCTGTGATATTCATAACGCAGACGGAACACCGTTTGAAGGCTGTCCGCGCTGCAACCTTAAACGGGTGATGAAAGAGGCGGAAAAGTTAGGATATTCCATGAACCTCGGGCCAGAGGCGGAATTTTTCCTGTTCGCAAAAGATAAAGACGGTAATATTACAACAACAACTCAGGATCGTGCCGGATATTATGACGTCGGGCCGGAGGATTTGGGCGAAAATATAAGAGCGGATATTGTCCTTGCGTTAAAAGAAATGGGCTTTGATATTGAAGCGTCACATCACGAGGTCGCAGACGGCCAGCACGAAATTGACTTCCGCTACGCTGATATTCTCACAACCGCAGATAACGTTGCAACATTTAAAGTCGCAGTTAAAGCAATTGCGGCAAGACATAACCTGCACGCAACCTTTATGCCAAAACCAATATTCGGAATAAACGGTTCCGGTATGCACTGTAATGTTTCATTATTCAAAGACGGTAAAAACGCATTTTATGATGAAAACGCACAATATCAGCTTTCCGAATGTGCTAAATATTCAATCGGCGGCATGCTCAAACACGTTAAAGCAATTACGGCGATTACAAATCCAACGGTAAACAGCTACAAACGGCTGGTTCCGGGCTATGAAGCGCCTGTATATCTGGCATGGTCACTCGCAAACAGAAGCGCGCTGCTGCGTGTCCCTGCAAAACGCGGTAACGCAACCCGTGTGGAACTCCGATCCCCTGATCCGGCATGCAATCCGTATCTTGCGTTCGCTGCAATTTTGGAAGCCTGCCTTGACGGCATAAGAAATAAAATTGATCCGCCGGAAGCTGTTGAAACTAATATTTATAAACTTTCCAGCAAAGAGCGTAAAAAACAAAAGATAACATCGCTTCCGGGAAGCCTTGCAGAAGCGCTGGATTGCATGGAAAAATCGCTTGTTGCAAGAGCTGCACTCGGCGAACATATTTTTAACGAGTTTTTAAGTTCCAAAACAAAAGAGTGGGATTCTTTCAGAACCTATGTTTCGCAGTGGGAACTGGATAAATACCTTGCAAGATACTAATTTTTAAATAATTTTTGGAACGCCCTTGAAAAGATATTTTTCGGGGCGTTTAAATTTTTTTCTTCCTGAGCAAGCACCTGTGCAAACGGAATTATCGGCTCCATTTTGTATCCGCAGTCATCAGAAAGCGCACCTCCCATGGAGAAAAGTTCTTCCTGCGGGTAACGGCGGCAGATTCCGGGGCGTTTTTTGTGGATTTTGCATTTGTGTGTGACAGGATCAAGATTTGTGCACTCAAAAACAAGCCCGATTTCATCTTTGCCGATGATTTTGAGATAGGTGTAAAACCGGTGAAGATACTGGAGTTTTTTGAATTCTTCTTCATCCTGAATAACGTGTTTGTAGTGCTTGACATAAATTTGCCGGCAGCATTTGCCGCAGGCGTTGCAATGACCGGTTCTGTAGTATTTGCGCCCGAGAATTCTTGATAAAATAAACTTTTTAATTTCTAGCAACAGCATAATAAAATTGTAGCAGAATTAAATGTTAATTTTTGTAAATTATTTGCCAGCAGAGGCGCAAAAATAAATCTTGAGGGATTTTAGCATGAACACAAAACTCCCTTTCTTTTATAGCGTATACGCCGGAGCTTGCGGAGTTTGTTTTCGGAAAAGAAAGATACTAGTCCGCAAGTATAAATTCGGTAGTAACATACAAACTATAAATAATACCAATAACATAACCAAAATAACCAACCTTGACCCCGATCATAGGGGTCTTTTTTTGCCCTGCGAGCAGAGGCAGGAGGAATGCTAAAAGCATTCCGAACAGTTGAGCACACGACGGGGAAGACCGCGTTCTTCACCGCAAGTGCGAACGTTGCCGTTTTGCGCGAGCAGGAGTGCATATAATGAATAGAAAATTTACTTGCAAAAGAAAATGTTCGTGATAGTATAGAGAGGTAAACACTAAGCCCTGGTAGCTCAGCTGGATAGAGCAACCGCCTTCTAAGCGGTAGGTCATGCGTTCGAATCGCATCCAGGGTAAATCTACTATTTAAGAGGGTTTTAACCCTCTTTTTTGTTGTAAATTTTGAGAGTGAAAATATAAATTGTCGTAAAAATGTCGTAATGAAAAATAAAAAATTATAACAATTTGTATAAAATATTTATGGAAATATGTTAATTGACGAATTGTAATATCAAAATCCCCTAGGGGGGCTATGTCAAATTATACCACCCCTAAATGTCCCAAGCGGTAAAATAGATTATACTTATATATTTGTCTTTATTTGTCTTTGAATTCTTAATTTTTTGTTTATTTTTTTAGATTTTATTTAAAATCTGTTATGATAGTAATATAACCCTTTAAAAGGAAAAGAAAATGACGGAAGAGGAAAAAGAATACCGAGACATACTGATAAAATACTATACTGAAAACCATTCCTTTATTGAGAAAGCTGTTTTTACGGTTACCGCCAGTGCTATAACCTTTCTACTAGGTTATAGTGATAAGATTTCAACACCATACGCAGGGTGGTATAGTTTTGGTGTTGGACTTTTCATATTGACTTTAATAATACAGCTATATTCAGCTTATATCTCACGTGAAGGATGTGATGCCGGAATTGGTAATCCTCAAAGTGAAAAATCCGAAAACTGTTTCAAGCTATCCGAAATTTTAACAAATACCTTTATGATACTTTTCTGTATTGCAATTATTGTGATATCTATTGTTATTACTGGAAATGCCAGAAATACGGCTAATGACTCAAATTATAGCTATGAACAAACTATCATAACAGACGATTATAACTATGCGGAAAGGAGAACATTCGTGAAGAACCCAAATGCTTCTAATGGACTAAATCCATCAAAAGCCACTAAACCAAGATTTGGACAAGACGGGTTTAATCCACCTAAAAACATGTCACCCAAACCAGTACAACCACCAAAAGAGAAAAAATAGGAGAAAATTTATGTCAGAAAAATACAATCCTTGCAATGAGGGTTTTAACCCGCCGAAATCAATGCAACCTAATATTGAGAAAAGAGGTTTTAACCCGCCGAAATCGACACAACCTGTGCCTAAACCAAAGTCTAATAATTCAACACCAAAGAAATAAATGACGTAGAGGGAAATACATTGCAAAATAAAAAATATCAAATATTTGTAAGTTCAACTTATGAAGACTTAAAAGAAGAAAGAAAAGCCATTATTGAAAATATTTCAACGATGGGGCATTTACCTGTTGGTATGGAACTCTTTGTTGCATCAGATGATGAACAATTTGAATATATTAAAAAAGTTATTGATAACTGCGATTATTATGTGTTAGTTTTGGGTGGACGTTATGGCTCAGTAAGTCCAAGAACCGGTAAGAGTTACACTGAAATGGAATACGATTATGCTATTGAAAAAGGCTTACCGGTCTTAGCCTTTCCTTATGCAAACATTGAACAGCTTCCAGAAAAATTGAAAGATAAAGATTTACGCCAAATTAAAAAATTTTACGAAAAAGCGTCTAATGGCAGAATGTGCACCCTATGGGACAATAAAGAAAAATTATTATCCAGTGTAATAATAAGCCTAACTAAGATATTTGCAGAAAAGCCACAACGAGGTTGGATAAGACCGGATGAAGTCGATAATACAACATTACTTGCTGAGATGAATAACTTACGTAAAGAAAATCAAACTCTTAAGGAAGAAGTTGAAAACTATAAGAAAAGTTTAACACCTGAGATTGAAAACCTTGCGGATATGGATGAAAAATTTGAGATTAATTTTTCGTTTGAAGTTTATGATGGATATGCATATCGGAAATACGATGACAAAATACAAATAACTTGGGAAGAAATATTTGCTTATATAGCACCTCATTTAATAAGTGCATTAAATGCAACTCTTTTTAAGTCGTTTATTAATAACGATTTTATAAAAAGGTATTATAAGCTTCCTACAAAAGCTATATTCTTGAAAATCCTCGATGATGATGCTCAAACAATAAAAATCCAGTTTTTATCTTTTGGATTAATTGATGTTCGTCCAGCCAAAATGGTGAAAGGTGGTGTCGCTGAATTTATTCAACTGACCCCTAAAGGTATTAACTATTTAAAACAAATCAAAACTGTTAAAACTAAGAAATAATTTATTTTTGTTCTTCAACCATAGTACAATCGTGAAGTTTATATTCCCTTTCAATAATGCTGTTGTAGTATGCTTTGAGCTCGTCATCTTTGTCATCTGAATTCCATTTTGCTTGGTATGCTTTAATTTCATTAAACATTTGATTTAATGCATTATCTACAATATTCGAATTACGGGCAAAAGATTGTGAAGTTCCGTAATATCCTCTATAATCGGTATGTAATGTTGGTCTAAAACCTTCTTGAATTGCATTTTTTAGGTGTGTATAGAAGTTATAAAAGTCGCTATATGAAGAACATCTTCTATCGACAAAATCCGGATAATTTTCATTATAACTTTGTTGCGACGCAATATGTCCTATTTTATATGCTTCTTTTGGAACTTTCCAAGTTAGTAAATTTTGTTTTGTACCGTTAATAACAAATGGGTGGTCCATAGATAACGCAAGCTGAGGCCTATCATTACGAGAATGTTTTTGACATATTTTATATGCAAGATATTCACAATCTAACTTCTTCTTTATATGGTTACAGAAATGAACAATTTTTTCGCATATAGCAACTGTTTCACGCATAGTAAATCTTTCACATTTACAATATTCGTTTAGTTTTGTGTGTAATGTATCTAATGAATTATATCTTCCATTTTCGGTTGAAAACTTGTGTTCGTCAAAGGCTTTTTGTAATCGTTCTGAAGTAACATTATCTTGTATAATTTTTAAATAGTCCGGTTCATATAAACATTCGGTATCATCAAAGAATTTTTTAAAATAACACTCTGAAGATTTTTTATCTTCATTAAATCCATACAATGATTGAACGCATTTATTCATAGAATTTTCATTTGTAGGAAGAATTATAAAAAGACCTTTTATATCAAAAAAGTGTTTTATAATTTCTAAAGTTTTCATAGCATAGTCAGGTCGGCAACGGTCTAGTTCATCAACTATCAAGACTAAACGTTTGTTCGGTAAGTCATTCTCAATAAATGACTTAAGTGTTTCTTTAAACTTTATAATAGAGTCTTTTTCACTGATAAATGTTTCCATGAAGTCTTTAGCAGCATTTAACAACTGTTCATTATTGATATTAATTTTTCCCTCAAACAATCCCGTTTTCATTCCAAATGTTGTGGACGTAGATTTTGCCATATCAAGGATTAATTTTAATGTTGCAGTAGAAACTTCTTCAATCTTATTTTTAGCTTTGGTTAAGCGTTTTGCTTCTTTATTAATATACAACAAAATCTCTTTAGAAAAAGAGGCAAAAGGTGACTCAATATAATCGTTTTCCCACGCACTAAAGTAGACACAATTAATATCATTTTTACGTAGGAACTTGGTAAAACGTGTACTAAAGTAGGTTTTACCCATACCAAATTTACTATCAAGCATTAAAACATACGGGGTAGGTTTTGTTTTGATTGATTGCATTAAGCAATTAGCATAATCTTGTGCGCCTGGCATGCAATCAAAAAACGGGTCTTCATTATATTCTTTTTGTTCTTGTGTTGTTAATTTAAAAATATTAGATATATCTTTTGGCATTACTATTCCTTATGATTAATTCTAATCTAATAATGAGACAGTTTTACTCTTATTTTAAATCTTTAAACAAAGGCGTTTCGAATATATCAAACTCGTTGGAATGTTTTGTCGGCTCTTTTATTAGATACATTTGACGTAATACTGTCCAAGGTGACGGAAGTTCTTGTGGTTCATAGTTATTAAATAGTGCAATATCGTCGCATAAATCTAATAATATTCTATGTTTGTTATAAAAATATTCCAGTTCATCATCTCTATTAATATCAATTTCAAATAAATCTGGTCTGATATCTTTTATTGCTAACAAAATAGTACGAATTGATGGCTTTTGTTTGAATTTGGGGAACTGTAATACCCCTTTAATATTTTGCCCCATATGAATTTCAAATAGCAATAATGCATCCACGTAACGCTGTTTGTTTTGTTCGTAATCCTTAAAGTTATAATGCGCGATAGCATTTCTTAAATCTTGTAGTACGTGTCTAGCCTGGACTAATCCTGAAAATTTTTCAGGAACTTTGAAGTAAAACTTTTCAGTAATTTCAGGTTGAAAGAATTCTTTGCAGCAAAGAATCATAAATAAAATATCTGAAAAATACATTATATTAACAAGCTGTGTAAATTTTTGAATGTCTGTTAATTGAGGGTTTTTAAGTATAGCTAAGAAAGAGTTTCCCTTGTTATTTTGATATCGTTCTTGTCTTTTCTTATTATAGAAAAATTTGTTAAATACTTTAAAAGAATTTTCTTTGTAGTAGGCGACCACAGAACTAACAAGCGAATGTTTCATAAGTATTTCAAGTCGCATCATACGACCATACAATTTAGAAAATTCAAAATAATATTTGTTAATCATGCCGTCATGTTAGCATTAAAAAAGTGTATATGCAATAAATACATATACACTTACTTGCTTTTGTACCAAGGGAGTTTGTCTAGCAAACTTATGCCCCTCTTAATATAAGCTAGGGTACATTTATATTATTTACGATTTTGTATACTTTGTCAAGTATGAATATTTATAAATTACGTTTGTAGGTATTGTCTATACTCGTTAATAATAATGTTGCTAAATTTCTATCTGAAAGCATAATATATTTGACAGGTTTGACAGGATAGTTAAATTTTTGTTTTAATAAATGGGTAACATATTCTTTGTTTGTACTCGAATTAATTGCTACAAATAAGATTTTGGGCAAATATTTTTAACGTATCTTGAATTACTTCACGTGACTCGTTCATATAAAATCCTTTCTTGTTTTAAATAATTACTATAAAACTTATAACTAATATTAATATTGCAATATTCTGATTGCGTTTTTTCTGTATCTGTTTAAAATTTTCCAAATTTTGATATTTTCCCTTTTCCCAAGCTAATCTGTTTGCGTTCATTCCAAACCAAATTGAAAAAATAATACCTGTTATCATATTTAGATTTATTGGCTTTTCAGGTAGGAATCCGATAATCAGAATAATCAAAACGTATTTCCATAATTTATTATATATAGCCCATAGAAATGCAAATAAAAATGCTATCCAATTAAACTGACTCGTTATCCATTATTTACACTCCTTAGAATTTTAAAATCCATATCTACGATTGTGATATAAATTTAAGTAACCACTATGCTGGATATTTGTATTAATTGTTCCACTATGATTAACATTAAAATTGCCATTATGATATACATTCTGATGTTGTAAAGCGTAAGCATGATTATTAATTGAACCCGCTAAGTTCGTAACAGCTAATGCTCCCATTGCAACCATCTTCAGTTTTGCGCCTATTTCAAAACGTTTATGAGCATATTCTTCCTCTTTAGCTATTTTTGCTAATTCACGGGTAACCAATTTTTGCATACATGAATGAAATTCATCCTGAGTGTCCGCTGAAATGGTACAAGCTTTATAAGCACTATCAAAAATTCTTTTTTTAGGTAACCAATAATCAAGATATGTTTGCATAGATTGGATTTCCCATTTGGTTTTTCTATGCAATCTTTTTATGCTGGCTAATTTCGCAACTTGATTTGACATAAATTCTAAATCAGTTCCGCCGTTATAGACTTGTTGCCAATAACTATTAAAAACTTCATCTGGTACAATTGTTGTTATACACAACTTATTTTTGACTAAATTAACCTCTTTCTTCTTTTTATTTATATCTTTAATCTGTAAGGTCGTAGTATAACTACTGTTTATAATGCTAAAAATTTCATCGGCGGAAAGCTTTTTCACCTTTTTATCATTAACACGTAAAATTTCATCTCCGATTCTTAAACCGGCCTTTTGTGCTGGTGAGCCTGGTAATATGTCACCAATAAATACTTTTCTGTTATAACCGTCCTTATATAATTCAAAGCCAACAGACATGTCACAAATTTTATTTGATTCTGGTGTTACATTATGTTTAAAGGCAGGTGGTTCAGACGCTTTTACCGGATGAGATTTAATCGGTAAAGAGATTTCATCTTCCATAGGGTTGCGGGGGTGTAAGTTATATTGAAATTCCCCATTTGTATTTGCCCTACAAGCGTTCAATGCAAATAATTGCGAAAATATCAGTCCGCAGCAGATACTGCCAATAATTACTCGTTTACGTACCATTGGTGTCCTCTTATGTTTAATTCTATTATTAACCAGCCCAAGAATTTATAAAATTATTATAACATGTTTAACATGGTATGTCAATATTTTAAACATTGTTAGATTGGTTTAACTTACCCTTTATAATTATGTTTGAGGATATTTTAATGAAAAGTTATATACAATGGCAATTAGGTAAGCGAATCCAGCGTTTCAGGAAAATAAGAGGATTCAGCCAGGAATCATTTGCAGAAAAATTAGGTATTGCAACAAATACGTTAAGTAGTATTGAAACAGGCAATGCGTTTATGACTGCACAAACTCTGGAAAAAATTGTCGATATTCTGGGCGTTACGCCCGCTGAACTCTTTACGTTTGATGATTATAACAAAGAAGATGAGATGTATAATTACATTATAAGCAAAGTAGAATTTTTAAAGTCTGATAAAGAGCGTTTGAAAATTTTATATAAGTTAGTTACTTCTTTGCTGTGATAATGCAATTTTTAGCAGCGCAGAAGGCGTAATGAGTTCAGCACAGCGAGCAGGGTTACGCCGACATCGGCAAAGACCGCGCCCCACATCGTTACAAATCCCAGACCGCCCAGCAGCAGGAATAATACCTTGATGCCGACGGCAAAGAATATGTTTTGTTTTACTACTCTTATAATTCGTTGTGCGATTTTTATTGATGTATAAATTTTTAGCGGGTTATCATCCATAATAACGATGTCTGCTGCTTCTATCGCCGCATCTGAACCCAGTGCACCCATTGCAATCCCGATATCTGCTCTTGTAAGTACAGGAGCGTCATTTATTCCGTCGCCCGCAAAGATTACACTTCGGTTTCTAGGGCTTTGCGTAAGCAGTTTTTCAACTTCGTTAACTTTGTCATACGGCATAAGCTGTGCGTGGAATTCGTCTATTCCGAGTTCTTTTGCAATTTTTTCCGCCGTATAATTATTGTCGCCGGTGAGCATTACGGTTTTTTCAGAAACTTTTTTTAGCGAAGCAATAGCTTGTTTGGAATCAGGTTTTAACTCGTCTGAAATTACTATGAAGCCCAGATATTTGTTATTTAGGGCGGTGTGGATAATTGTGCCGGCAGTATCGATTCCGCTGTATTCTATGTTAAATTCTTTCATTAATTCAGTATTGCCACAAAGCACGTCATTACCCGAAATCTTTGCGTGAACACCTTTGCCTGCAAGTTCCTGTACATTGCTTACCTGTGTTTCATCTATGGTTTTACCGTAAAAGGCTTTGACAGATGCTGCTATCGGGTGGTTTGAATAAACCTCTGCCATTGCTGTATATTTTATAAGTTCTTCTGCTGAAACACCGTTTTGGGGCTGAATTTTTGTTACGTTAAAAGTTCCCTTTGTAAGGGTTCCGGTTTTATCAAAGACGACGGCATAAGGTTTTGCAAGTTTTTCCAGATAAGAGCTGCCTTTGACGAGGATTCCCTGTTTAGAGGCGCCGCCGATACCTGCGAAAAATCCTAACGGAACAGAGATTACAAGGGCGCAAGGGCAAGAAATAACAAGGAAGGTCAGTGCCCGTTCAAACCATACATTGAATTCTGCGCCGAAGAACAGCGGCGGAACCGTTGAAAGTATGACGGCTGCAAGTACGACGACAGGAGTATAGTATCTGGCAAATTTTGTTATAAATTTTTCGGTTTTTGCTTTTTTAGAGCTTGCGTGTTCAACCAGTTCTAAGATTTTAGAAACGGTTGATTCTCCAAAAGCTTTTGTTACTTGAATTTTTATTAGTCCGTTGGTGTTAATACATCCGCTGATTGCATTATCGCCGACGCGGAGTTCTCCGGGTTTTGACTCTCCAGTTAACGCTGCAGTGTCAACGCTGGCATAGCCTTCTATAACAACGCCGTCAATCGGAATTTTTTCGCCGGCTTTGACTACGATTACATCGCCGATTTTAACTTCATCGGGTGCTTTGCGTACCAAATGCCCGTTTTCTTCAATATTTGCGTAGTCAGGGCGTATGTCCATAAGTTTAGCGATTGAACCGCGGGATTTTTCTACTGCTCTGTCCTGTAAATATTCCCCGATTTGGAATAAAATCATGACCATAACGGCTTCGGGGAATTCTTTAATTGCGAATGCCCCAAGAGTTGCGATACACATAAGAAAGTTTTCGTCAAATATTTCTCCTTTCAAAATATTCTTTCCTGCGTTAATGAGTACCTTGCCGCCTGCAATCAGGTAGGCAGTCAGAAAGATTATAAATTTTGCGATATCTGTGACCGGCAGGAATAATCCCAGAAGGAAAAGAATAACTGCGACAGATATTACTACGGGAGTATTGTTATGCTGATGTTGGTGTGTATGGTGGTGTTCGCACATATTATAACCTCACAATCAAACGGTTGTTCAACTATATTACTATTATAATTGAACAACTATTCAACTGTCAAGTGTAAGGAATATAAATTGCAATAAAATTTTACAATAGTTGAACAAGTGTTCAACTTATGGTAATATAAAATTAGGGGGTAAGGTATGGAACGAAATCAATCGGATTGTGAGGCGATTAATATTGAAACGGTTAACAGCGTAAGGCCTAAGATGCCTGAGATGAGGAGGCTGTATGAGCTTTCGGATTTTTTCAAAGTTATGGGTGACAGTACGCGAATTCAGCTTTTGTGGGCGCTGGAGGAGAGTGAGATGTGCGTTGGGGATCTGGCGGTTTTGTTGAATATGACAAAATCTGCTGTTTCGCATCAGTTAAAGGTTTTGCGAACGGCGAAACTTGTTCGTGCGCAAAAGAGGGGCAAGAATGTTGTTTATGCACTGGATGATGAGCATGTTAAGATTGTTCTTGAAAAAGCGCTGGAACATGTTGATGAATAAATTGTTTGCACTTAGCCCAGATTTTTTGTTGTAAAACGCCGATGCCTGTTGTAATGAGCATTGTGGTTACGAAGTAAAAATAGGTGGTTTGGACGGGATTATAAATCCAGTAGATATCGTGGTTGGCGCGTTCTGTTACCGGAATGTTATTCAAATGCAGCAGAATTGCGGTTATAATGTACATGACCAGTAAATGATTTGCAAGAATATGGTAGGTAACTTTTCCCATAGCCTGAACGAATTTTATATTTTTGAGGTAAGGATACAGGATTTTAACGGTGAATAAGGCTGCCCAGATTCCGGTTAGACTTGTTATAACGGGGATTATCGTAATATCATCAAATCTTGCCCAGACGAAGAGATAACTCAGACCGATACCGTCTATTGGATTATAATCTTTATTAGTGAGCCACAGGATTGATTGCAGAATAATAATTGAGCCGAGCCATTTGGGGGTGAAAATGTTGTATTTATCCTTTATGAAGCGGGTATAAAAATATCCGAGATAAACAAAGAAAAGAGAAAATAGTGTTCTTATCAGAACGAGTATCAGGGGTGTGACGTCGTGAATCTTTGCTATTATCGGGGCAATAATTCCCAGAATGGTAAAAAAGGTGAGGTGGAAAAATTTATTAGGAGTTATTTTATTCAGGAGTTTAAGGGTTAATACGAAAGTTATCATAGTTATGAATAATTGTGTTGCAAACCATAGGGGGCAGGATAGGTCGAATTGGTGTCCGTTTAGAAATGGGGTAATAAAAAAGTTTTTGAGGCTAAGCGGCATGCCCCAGAATTTTCCTGTCAACTTTGCGATAAGGCAGGTTACTCCAAGGTAGAACAGGTTGTACCAGAAGTACGGAATCAGCAGGGTTTTTATTCTTCTGGTTACATAAGTTTTTATATCGTTGATATATTTGTCTTTAAAGAGGCAACCTGATATAAAGAAAAATAAAGCTACCTGAAACGAGTAGGGCGGGAATATTCCCAGAAGAGAAAATTCGTGATGCCCTGAAATTACAATCGAAATGGCAACAGCTTTAAGAATATTTATTTCATTTGAAAAATTTTCAGACATATTCTTATAATAACACGAACTTTTTGTTATAATGGGATTAGAGGTTAAAAAAGGAAAGGAATATCGAATTGGATACGCAGGTTTGGTTGAATTTATTTATGATAGTGTTTCTGTTATTTGCGAACGGTTTTTTTGTTGCCGCGGAATTTGCGCTTGTCGGGGTGAGGAAAACCCGAATGCAGCAGCTTTCAAATGAGGGAAATTTCAGTGCAAAGCTTGCACTGGACGCGCTGGCGCATATCGACAGATACATTGCTGCGGTTCAGCTGGGAATTACGATTGCAAGCCTTGGTATAGGTTGGGTCGGAGAAGCTACTCTTGCAAGGCTTATTCACCCGATATTTGATTTCCTGCCGGGGAAATGGGATGATATTGCCGCGCATACGATATCTGTGACGGTGGCGTTTGCGGTAATTACGATTTTGCACGTAGTTGTCGGGGAGTTAATGCCTAAATCAATCGCGCTTCAAAATCCGGAAAAGACAACGCTGTGGGTTTCAAGGCCTATGTATGTTATAACAAGAATTTTTCATCCTATGGTTCTTGTGTTGAACGGGTTGGGGAATTTTCTTTTACGTTTGTGCAAGATAGATCCGAATTCTTCACATAGCAGGGAGCATTCACCGGAAGAATTAACAATGCTTGTTGATGCAAGCTGCCGCGGCGGGATTATCAAGAAAGAAGAAGCTGAGATGATTCATAATGTATTTAAGTTTTCGGATTTGCATGCGATAGATATAATGGTTCCGCGGATGAATATGGTTGCGATAGCTATTGACGAGGCGCCGGAGGATATAAATACTATTATAATTGATAATCAATATACAAGATATCCTGTTTATGAGGAGGATATTGATCACATAAAGGGATTTTTGCACGTAAAGGATTTGTATCCGCTGCTTGTGCAGGGAAAGCCGGTTGAGTTATCAAAAATTTTGCGTCCTGCGTTATTTATTCCGGAAACAATGCCTGTTGATAATCTGGCGCAGGAGTTTCAGAAGAAGCACTGCCAGTTTGCGATTGTAATAGATGAATTCGGCGGAACAAGCGGGCTTATTACTTATGAAGATGTTATGGAAGAGATTTTCGGCGAAGTGCAGGATGAGTTTGACGAGGAAGAGGACACAAGCGTAAAACAGCTTGCAGAAAACAAATACGAGGTTTGCGGGAAAATGCGCATAGATGAATTTTGTGATTTCTTTAACGTCAAAATTCCGGATGACGAGGATATCCACACAATAGGCGGCTATTTTACCAAAAAGCTCGGTAAAATTGCCTGCACTAACGATGAAATCTGTGATGAATATTTTAAATATTGTGTAACGGAAACTGATTCTGCAAGGATAAATAAAATTTGCGTTGAAAAGCTTAATCAGGAATAATCGCTATTTTAAGGCAGCCTGCTGGCTTCTCTTCAAAGAGTTTGTAGGCTTCAAGAATTTCGTCGAGTTTGAAGGTGTGAGTAATCAGGAAATCTGTTGAGATTTTCTGTTCCTCAATAAGTTTAATGAGCTTATCGCATTTGTTGGCGTCAACTCCGCCGGTTTTGAAGGTTAGATTTTTACCGTACATTTCCGGCAGCGGTAAAATCTGGTTTTCTTCATACATTGCAACTACCCCGACAACTGCATTCGGCCTCGCGATTTTCCATGCAAGCTGAAAGGTTTCACTGGTTCCGGCACACTCAATTACACCGTCGGCGCCGCGGTTGCGGGTTAAAAGTTTTACCTCTGCTTCAACATTTGTCAGGTTAGGATTGAAGATATAATCAGCTAAATTTTCATCTTTTGCTATATTTAGGCGGGTTTCATCAATATCTATTGCGATAATTTTTCCGGCACCCAGAAATTTTGCGCACATCATCGCGCAAAGCCCGACAGGCCCCGCGCCTATAACCGCAATGGTGTCACCTGCTTTAATTTCACACATTTCAGCGCCAAAATATCCGCTTGACAGAATATCTCCGACAAAAAGCGCGTTTTTATAACTTACGCTTTCCGGCAGTTTGTAAAGTCCGTTGTCCGCGTACGGAACCCGTACATATTCCGCCTGACAACCGTCAATGCGGCAGCCGAGTTCCCAGCCGCCTTTTTCACAGTTGTTAACAAATCCGCGTTGGCAAAAATAACATTCCCCGCAGAATGTTTCGCAGTTCGCGCCAACCCTGTCGCCGGCATGCAGTCTTTTTACGCCTTCTCCGACCTCGACAACTTCTCCGACAAATTCATGCCCTAATACAATATCCTCGTTCGCACGCGGTACAAATCCTTTTATGATATGTAAATCGCTTGTGCAAATCGAGGACATTGTGACTTTTACAATCGCATCCTGCGGATGCTTGATTTCAGGCATTTGTCTTTCGCCTAAATGTATTTTGTTTTTGTTGTAAATTAAAGCTTTCATAAGCTTTATTATACGAAAAAATGTTTTTTAAGGAAAGTTATTTTCTATCGCCTACTGCGGATTCTATGACTAAACCGAGCAGTGAGAAGATTACGGAGCCTAACAACGCACTCCAGAAACTATCAATGCTTACCCCCGGTGCAAAATAACCCGCAAGTAAAAATAACAGTGCGTTGACCACAAGCCCGAAAAGCCCGAGTGTTAAAAGGTTAATAGGCAGCGTTATAAATGTAACCAGCGGACGGATAAAAATATTTATTAAAGCTATAATTACGCAGATAATCAATGCGCTTTGAATACTGCCGATTTCAATGCCCGGAACCAGCCAGCCCACAAAGGTAATTGCAAGTGCGTATAAAATCCATTTTAAAAGTAAAATCATAGTCCTTTCCTTTCGTTTACGGGCGGCCGTCAGCGGCAGCCCTACTGTTCACACGATGTTTCGTTCTGTTTACAGAGTTCCAGATTTTCGCAGAGAATAATTTTTATTGCCTCACCCTCTTTTGCATGGTATTTAAGCCCCGGAGTCAGAAGCCCCGTGATTAACCCGACCGTACAACCTACAGGAATACCGATTGCAAACCCGACGCCGAGTTTTGCAGGATTTGGAATAAACGCGAACCCTGTACCGGCACCGGCGCCGACTATACCAAGCCCCACCGTTGATGCCGCAAGCTTACCGGCAGTATGCCACGGGCCTTCCTTTAACGCGCCGTCCTTTGTCAAAGGCTGTGCGGACATCGCGATTGCACTGCCGTCAGGAAGCAGAAGGCATTCAAATTTTAAATAAACTCTTGCATTTTTATTTGGAAATCTTTGTTTTTCAATTTTTATGACTGTTGCAATAACTTTTGAACAGGCCGGAATAAGCAGAGTGCCTTCCTGCGTGTAAATCGCTTCCGGCACGTCAAAATTTACCCTGTCGCCGGCCTTGGCGCATTCTGACCAAAATTTGCAGGTGAATAAAACCTTGAAAGCATTGCCTTTACAAATAATGTTTCTAAGATTTGTAATTATAACCTGATTGTTGGCTGCGTCCTTTTCTTCAAACATGTGTTCGCAGCGCAGAATCTCTTCGCCTTCCTGCAAACACGGATTACACATGTTATCCGCCGCGTAAGTGCAGGGCGCAAATGAAATCATAAATGCTGAAATTAATGCCAGAAATTTTTTCATACTATAGTTTTTATCCGAAACAGAAATTTTTACTATAGCATTTCGGGCAATCCAACGGGGCAGGGTAAAAAGCCTCCGTGCCGGCAACGGATGATTAAAGCTTATAGAGAGCTTCAAACGGGATATCGAGCGCCTTCATAATGGCAATGATTGTTGTAATTTTTGCATTCGATTTGCCGCGTTCTATCTTACTTATATGCTTTTCGCTCAGAGATACTTTTTCAGCCAAGTCCTCTTGAGATAACCGTATCCGATTACGCTCTGCCCGAATATTATTCCCAATTGTTATAAGTATCTCTTTTTCGTTCATAACAATATATTTACATATTGACAAAAGCTTATCCACTGTCTTAAGATTGACAATGGGGTTCTATAGAATACCTTAGGAAGTCTTTAGATTTCATATAGGTGTTTGGACGCATACAGGTAAAGTAGTTAAGAGAGGGTAGATTAATGATTACGGAAGAAAATTTAGAAATTGGTGTGGAACAGATTAAAGAAAAAGCGATTGAACACGTTTCGACAATAGAGAGAAAACGTCACAGCCTTCCGGTAGTTAAATTGACAGAACTTGAAAAAGAGATACTCAACGCAATTGCGCAGGGCAGAACCAGAAAAGAGATTGAAGCTGCTATGAATTTGCACGGGTTGGAATACTGTTCATATACATCAAAGGCCAGCAGCCTTATGCGTAAGTTTGAAGCCTTCACACTAGCCCACACGATTTACAAAGCTATGAAAGCCGGAATTCTTAAATAAAATTTTCTTATTTATATACATATTAGAATACTCCATTCATACAACCATGCGGGGAATGAAGAAATTTTATGCAGCCCTTAAAATAGAAGTAAGGAATTATGCGCATATTCCCGATGAAGGTATTTTTTAATTAAGGAGGATATTATTATGAATGTTGCTGCTCAATATGCATTGGTTGATGTTACACTTGGTAATCTTAGGGGGCATTATGCTAAATTGTTAAATCCTGGTCAAAATGCCAGCTCTGTGGGGCGAAGTATTTTAAACCGTGCCATACAGGATTTTAATCGCCGGAATCACATCCAAACAGGAACGGGTGCCCTGACACGAAGTCCACAGTTTAATATTCATTCTAATCCTATTTTGGAAAATAATCTTCCTGCGGGAACCGTTATTTTTCGTTAAATTAATAAATGAAAGGAGTTGATAATATGTTCTCAAAGTGGCAATATAAATTAATGATTAAAAATACTCTTGATAGAGATTTAAAGCTGGATAGCCTGCGTATTCCGTATGGTAAAAAAGGTTCTGTAAACGAAACTATTCCGGCCGGCGGAAGTGGTGTATGTACAATATATTCATCGGGTGGAGAACCAATTGGGCTTGAGTTTTATGTAACATATTCAGATGTTTATAAGCAAGGTGAAGCGCCTTATGGCTCGTTTACTGTGTATGTCGACATGCCGTTTTGGAAGAGTAAAAATACAAGCACCTGTGACACAAACGGAATTATTAAAGTGGATGGGTTTAGAAAAGTTCCGAATGGCAACCATGATTTTGAAAATCCCATTATGGTTACTACAACCTTATAGAAAGGAGCTGGTATGATAAATTTAAACTGGCAGACCGTCAAAGGGCTGGACGTTCTGGAGAATGATTTTGTAGTACAGGACTATATGCCTGCTAAAAATGTTATTACAGAAGAAATTCTCATTGGCAGGACAGATATGAACCCTGTTGATACCCACCAATGGGGACAGATAAAAGATGCTGATGTGCCGGATGTTTATGCTAAAAAAGCATTTGTAAAGTCTTATTTTACAGTGGCGATTTATATGCTTAAGCGGGTTGGAAATCTGTCTTTAGCGCCTAATAAATCCTATAATCAAACCATTGATATTTCTCATACATCTTCCCTCAGAAAAAGCGAAACAAGCAGTCTGCGTATTGAAAATACGGTTGAGGCAACAGGTAATGCCGAATTTGGTTCGTTGAGGGAAATGCTTACTACTTCTTATAGTATTGATAAAATGGAAGAATACTACACGGAAGATAGAAAAACGAAAACACAAATCATAAATTATGATTCAGTTCCCTACGCAAGAGAACTTGTGTTCTGGGATTTTGTAAAAATCATTGCGCTTTATCGTGAGGATAAAAAAGGTAATGTTAAACTTCTTGCCTACAATGATTTTCTTGCCGGAACGTATGAAAAATCATATTCTGAACCGCATGAAGAAACGGTTTATTAGCAGATATATTTATGAAAGAGCAGGAATTTACCTGCTCTTTTTTATCTCTGGCCGATTTTTCTGTAAATAATCTTTTTGATATTTATAAAATATCCGATAGCAAGAATTATTGATGCCGTAATCCACGCAATAGGGCCGGCATAGAAAATTCCGAAATAACTGAATTTTACAGCCAGATAAACCGCAGCAAACGAACGTATCATAAGTTCCGCAACAGAGGATGTCAACGGTATTAGCGGTCTGCCCATGCCTTGAAGCGCGTTTCTGAAAATAAAAATTTGCCCTAAGAAGAAATAGAAAATAGTGCTTATCCACAGGTAATCGTGGGCGATTTTAATGACTGCCGTTTTGTCTGAACCGATAAAGCAGCCCACAATATCCGCGCCCCAGTAACGCATTACAAGCGCCATAAGTATGCTTACAATCCAGTTGATTATTGAGGTTTTTATGACACCATATCTTACACGGCCTATATTGTTTGCCCCGAAGTTTTGCGCTACAAACGCCGAAACCGCAACACCAAATGAAATCATAGGCATTGTCGCAATCTGTTCAATTCTTAACGCTGCCGTAAACGCCGCAATAACATCAGCCCCAAAGGTGTTGCAAACACTCTGGATTATCAAAACCCCTATACCCAGTACTGAAAATTGCACCGCCATCGGGAACCCGACCTGCAAATGCTCTTTGATAAATTCTATATCCTGTTTACGGTTTTCTTTTTTAAAAACCCAGTCTGATTTCGTCAGGTGTAAAATAGGGAAACGCTTTTTTATATAAATATAGCATAAAACAACGGAAAACGCCTGCGACAGAACAACAGCAACCGCCGAACCCGGTACGCCCCAGTGGAATTCCAAAATAAACAGAAGCGCAAGAAAAATATTTAAAACTGATGAGAGAATTAAAAAGTACAACGGGGTTTTACTATCACCCAGCGCACGCAAAATACTTGCCATAAGATTATATAAATTCGCCGCAATAAGCCCCAGAACACAAATTTGTATATAATAATATGCATCCTGAAATATATTTTGCGGAACATTCATCAAAAACAATGCCGGTTTCATGACAATGGCGCACAACAGAGAGAAAAATATTGTCACAACTACACTTAAAATTGTCGACACGACAACAGAACGTCTTACACCGCAAACATCGCAGGCCCCGAATTTCTGTCCTGTTATAACCGCGAACCCGTTTGTCATTCCGGCGATAGCAAACATAATCAGGAAGAATAGCGGTGCCACCGCTCCGACTGATGCCAACGCCTGTACTCCGAGTGTTCTGCCGACGATTACGATATCCGCAAGGTTATAAAATTGCTGGAATATGTTTCCGATTAGTAGCGGAACCGAAAACAGCAAGATTAATTTTAATGGTGCTCCCTTTGTTAAATCCTTTATCATACTAAAATTATATAACAAAGTAAGAATTTTTAGAAAAATGGTTAATAAAAAGCCGGCAGAAATTCCTGCCGGTTTTTTATTAGCGACGACGAGACTGTCTTGACCTGCTCGCGGTAAACGGGACTACGGACTTTCTTTTTAGCAACAAAGTTTCTTTCAAAGAAAGCTCCTCCGCCCTCTGCTCGCAGGTCGCTCGAACTCAGACTTTGGCATAGCCAAAGGAGTTCTCATATCTATCATCAGGCTAAAGAAAAGACCCATCTAATGACGGGTCTTTTCTTTAGCGGACGACGAGACTCGAACTCGCGACGTCAACCTTGGGAAGGTTGCATTCTACCACTGAATTACATCCGCATTTCTATAAATAAAGCAGTTCTCCGTCGCCTGCTTGCCCTGCTCCCGCAGGTCAACCCGCTTTCCTCTCACAAAACAATTCACTGGATTGTTTTGCTCGGCAGAGTGCTGTCTAACACGTCACTCAAAAGACTCGCTCACGTTCCTTATCGCGAGTCTTTCTCGGACATAATTATTATACTTCAAAAATTTTTCTGTACAATATCTAAACATTTTGCCGCCTTAACCATTCCATGATAACGTCCACCAGATATTCTTTTTGTTTCTCCTCCAGCTCGACTCCTTTGCGGAATTTATGCCATTTTTCAATACAGCCGCGGCAGCAGGTTGCTGTTGCATGCTGTGCCGTAAAAACCGGATGCCCGCGCATAGGCGTTTGCTTCCCGTCGTTTGGAATACTTGCCGGCGCGATACGCTTTTCTATAAAATCACGGGCATGCTTTTCTATGACCTCTAAACCTTTTTCCTCAAAATACTGCCTGTCCTTTGGCGAAAGCCTGAATTTCCGTCGAAAATCCGATTTATTAAGCCTGTTAAATAATTCGTCATACATAACTCTTATATTGTACCACTTTTATATTTTATTTACAAAAAATTAAGCTAGGCGCAGACCCACTGTTCCAAGGATTATGAGTAAATATTAAATATACCCAGTTCATAAACCCCTCCTTATAACCAGTATGATATCAGGTTTTAGTCTGGAATAAAACGTATAAGAACAGGTTGTCAAAAAATATATTTTGTGCGCAAATTTATATGTTGGTTTGAGGTAAGTGGTTGCCATTATTCATATAAAACGTACTAAACAATAAAATTATGAATATGATATACTTGACATGCTGCTTTATTAAAATTATGCAACAAATAAGTCAACGTTTCAATTATGATAATAAATACAGGCGGAAGAACAGATACAGTTCAATATTACAGCAAGTGGCTTTTAAACAGATTTAGAGAGGGATTTGTTTATTCAAGAAACCCTTTTTATCCTAATAAAGTTACCCGATACGAGTTAACTCCTGACAAAGTTGATTGTGTTGTATTTTGCTCTAAAAACTATGAACCGATTTTAGAAAATTTGAAAGAAATTACAGATAAATTTAATACATATTTTCACTATACAATTACAGCATACGATAAAGATATTGAACCCAATGTACCTGCTATAGATAAAAGTATTGAAACGCTTTTAAAATTAGAAAGTATTACCGGTAAAAACAGAATTGCCTGGCGGTATGACCCTGTACTATTAGTAGGGAAATATACAATAGATTATCATCTTGAAACATTTGAAAGTATGTCAAAAGCATTGTCCGGACACATTGACCGGTGTATTTTCAGTTTTGTGGAGATGTATAAAAAACTATCTGTAAATATGCCGGAGTTAAAAGCAATATCTGAAAATGACAAAATAATTCTTGCACGTGGTCTTGGAGAAATCGCACAAAAATATAATATTTATCTTCAAACCTGTGCTACTAGCGACGATTACGAAAGATTTGGAATTCATCCTTCCGGTTGTATGACTCTTGATATTTTAGGCAAAGCAAATGGTGTTAAATTTAAAAAACTTAAACATAACGGGATGAGAAAGAATTGTAATTGTATAGAAACACGCGATATCGGCTGGTATGATACATGTCCGAATGGCTGCAAATATTGTTATGCAAACTCAACGCCTCAAAAGGCTCTTGAGAATTTTAAACTTCATAATCCAAGTTCTCCTATTTTACTTGGAGAAATAAACGAAACAGATACTATTCAACAAGGGCACCAAAAGAGCTTTCTAGATACAGACCAAAATTTGAAATTATTTTAATCTGGGAAAATAGAACCCCATTATATATTCAAATTTTAAGCAATAAAGGGCTAAAATCCAATAAAAAACTCCCAAGGTCGTCTTGCTCGCTCGCATTTAACGGCATTCCGCGTTTTGCTAATGTGTTTACAACACAATCGCAAAAGCGCTCCAGCCTCAGCTCGCTCGCGCTGGACTCTCACAGTTGGTTCAAGCCCTATACCAATGGCAAAATTTATATTTACGGGTTTTAAAAGATATTAGGAATTCAAACATGAAAATAAACGGAATAAAGACAAATATATTTAAAGATATTATTATCCCTGCGACTAAAAGAATGTTCAATTTTAA
>CALVBO010000007.1 GCA_944325835.1 Candidatus Gastranaerophilales bacterium | reverse complement strand
ACCGTTGGTACTGCGCCTCGCGTTAAACGCCACCGCTCGCGCTTGCGCGGAAGAACGCGGTCTACCGCGTCGCGCGCACGACTCTACACAAGGCAAGCCTTGTTCCGTGGCTCTGCTCGGCTTGGCCTTTACCATGGCCGAAATATTATTATCCCTCACGATAATCGGTGTGGTGGCGGCGATAACGCTTCCGTCACTTACGGGCAACATTAATGAACGCACATGGAATACGCAAAGAAAAGCTCTTTACGCTCGTTTTTCTCAAGCAATCGCCCTTATGCCTTCACTGAATCAGTATTCTGATGTTGATACTTTTTTGGCATCAGGCCTTGCAAAGGTCTTAAAAATTAATAATATTTGCGATAAAGACCATCTGCCCGACTGCGGAATAACTACTGCAAAAATTACCGATGCTATGGGTAATCAACTTTTGATGCCGAAAACTATTGAAGAATTGAGTTCAAAAAATGTAAATGTGGCGTGGTCACTTTACAGCGGCGGGCCGATTTTGAGCTATTCCGGTCAAAATGGTGATGCTGCGGCCTTTGAAACCGCAAACGGAGAAAGTGTCGTTGCGTTTTATAATAACACCTGTCAATCGGATATGCAAGATACTGATTATCTGACAACGAGAAAAGTTTGTGCAAATTTCATCTATGATTTAAACGGTACTAAAGGCCCGAATACTGTTGGTAAAGATATCGGTGTAATTACGGTATTATACCCGACCGACAGCGTTGTAGCTGCTCCGATGCCGTATCTTAGAAACTCCGGTGTAGAGGTTACGTTTGCGGAAGCGCCGGCGAAGTGTACCGAACTGGGGGACGAATACAGAGCGCCTAACATTGCGGAATTAATGTCAATGACTTATAACCAGAGTCTGCTTAATATAGAGAATATGGTTTACTGGACAACGTCACGTTATGATTCTTCAAAAGCATGGGTTGTCAGCGGAACTACAGGCAGAGTTTTTCTGTATGCTATAGACAATACTACAAATATGCGGGCTCGCTGTGTTAAACGCTAATGCTTAATACAATACTGCGCGGAGGTTATCCCCATAAGGTAATCTCTGCGCAGTTCATATTTAAGTCCGTGTCGGGCAAAAAGTTCTACAAGTTTTTCAACGGGCGGAAATTCATTTTTTGACTCCAATAAATATACGTAGCAATCATCTCCCTGTAATTCTGCAATAAATTTGACAAGTTCGTAAAAAACTCTATCCGCGTGTTTGTTCGCATCGCCAAAGTCCAGATGAACAAATATGCCGCCTGGTTTTAGAACTCTTGAAATTTCAGAAAGAGCCTTATCAAAATTAACAGTATTTCTTAGGCCAAAACTAATTGTTACAAGGTCAAAGGAGTTATCTTCAAACGGCAAATTTAAACAGTCTGCGTTAACGAAGTTTAATTTTTTATGCTTGCGTTTTGCAACTTTCAGCATTTCGTCCGAGAAATCGGCACCTGTAATATCGGCGTTTGGAAATTTCTTTTTTAAAAGAGCCGCGATATCGCCTGTTCCGGTGCAAAGATCAAGAATTCTCGAGTGCTCCGGTATTTCAGGAATTGCTTCAACTACACTTTTCTTGACAAGTCTGTGCATAAAAAGGGAGATTATATCATTATTCTGGTCATAATGAGGTGCCAGAAGATTGAATAAATTCTGTATTTTTTCAGATGTTTTTTCTATGTTTTTATTTTTCATTGTTGAATAACTCGTTGCTTAAATATCTTTCGCCGGTGTCACAGATAACGGTGACGATAATTTTCCCTTCATTTTCAGCTTTTTGGGCAAGTTCAAGTGCAGCTGCGACATTGGCGCCGGAGGAGATTCCGCTCAAAATTCCTTCTTTTGAGGCCAAATCCCTTGCTGTTTGGAGGGCTGTTTTATCGTTAGCCGTAATAACTTCATCCACAACATCAGAAGTGAAGTTTTCAGGGATAAAGTTTGCACCGATTCCCTGAATTTTATGTGCGCCGGCTTTTCCTTTGCTTACAAGTGGTGAGGTTTCCGGCTCTACTCCGATTACTTTTATTGCCGGGTTAAACTCTTTTAACGCTTTCCCGCAGCCGCATAACGTTCCGGCAGTTCCGAAACTTGCAACGAAAATATCAATTTGTCCGTCTGTATCTTTTATAATTTCTTTTGCTGTTGTCAGTTCGTGCGAAAGAGGGTTCGACGGATTGTTGAACTGCTGCGGTATGAAGGAGTCAGGATTATTTTTTGAAAGTTCCAGCGCCTTATCAACCGCACCTTTCATTCCTGATTCCGCGGGTGTGAGTATCAGCTCAGCCCCGTAAGCTTTCAATAATAAGCGGCGCTCAAGACTCATATTCTCAGGCATTGTAAGGATTAATTTATATCCCTTTACCGCACAGCAAAGCGCAAGCCCGACGCCGGTGTTACCGCTTGTGGGTTCAATTATAAGCGTTTTAGGTGTGATTAAACCGGATTTTTCGGCTTCTTCTATCATTTTAAGAGCCGGTCTGTCTTTTATAGAACCGCCCGGATTGCGGCTTTCAAGTTTTACAAAAACTCTTGCTTTACCGTTTTTGTTGAGCTTTTTAATCTCAACAAGCGGAGTTCCCCCTATTAAATCCAAAACATTTTCATAAACATTCATTAAAAAAATAACCTCGTTACAAATTTGATTATAACACAACATTTTGATAAAATGACGATATGAAGTTTTTGGGAAGGATAATTTTAATTTTAGCGATAGCGCTGGCCGGAATTTACTGCCTGCCGGACGGTCCGCAGAGGCTGGAATATATTATGTTCAAGCTTTTACCTAATTCTCCGCTGCCGTCCCGTAACGTAACGACCGCGCCTCCGGAACCTGAGGCTTTGCCCGAAGAAATCCCGCAGGAAACTGAACCGGCAATTGTCAGTACCGGGCCTGTACAAGGAACAAGTGTTTCAACGCTTTATGCAAACCGCTCTGCCGTAAAGAATATGATAGGTGAAAATTATCTTGATGCTGTTTTAAGCTCCGGTAAGCTTGAACGTTGGAATCCAAGAAGCTTTCCGCTGAAAGTTTATATTCAGGCCGGCTCTAATGTGCCCGCCGAATACGTTCAGGAGGTTAAAAATGCGTTTTCAACATGGGAAAAGGCCACTAATGGCTTTGTAAGTTTTGTTTATACAAAATCCCCTGCCAATGCAAATTATAAATGTATCTTCCCGTCTGATATAAAAAACAGAAATTGTGATGAAAAGGGCATGGGAACGGCAGCTTATCAGTATTTTACATACGATGCGTCCGGAAATATTCAGTATTCCATTGTGGAATTTTCAGTTTATGCGTGTGACGGTAAGACTAAATGGCCGCGCGAAATTTTCTATTCAACCGCACTTCACGAAATCGGGCACGGGCTGGGACTTCGCGGACACAGTACAAACAGTGGCGACTTGATGTATCCTGTTTCAACGGCAACTCTTGAACGCGCAAAAATTTCGCAGGCGGATATGACAACCCTCAGGGCGATTTATTCAATTATTCCGGACGTCAGTAATATGCCGTTTACAGAAAGCGATAAAGAAGGGCTGATTACAACAGCGGATCTCTGGGGCGAAAATGATTCACAACGGGCTGATTTTACAATCCGGAAAATTAAAGAAAATATCCGGATTACGCCGGATAATCCGTCGCTTTATGCAGAACTGGCTAACGCCTACAGGGATAAAAAAGATTATAATTCAGCGATAAAAGCTTACTCGCTGGCGTTAAGAAAAGTTGATAACAGCGAAACCGCAACGTATCTTCTTCTTGATGTTTCAGATATGTATATTAAAATCGGGAAACTTTCCTCTGCCGAAAAATGTATTGATAAAGCGGCAACTTACGGCGCAAACAATTATATCCCGAATTTTTACAATAATCTCGGAGTTAAATACGCCGAGCAGAAGAATTTCAATAAAGCCTCACAGGTCTTTGATAAAGCGCTTTCTTCGACCAACGATACAAACATGCGCAGGATGATTTATCAAAATTACCGCTGGCTGGCATGGCTGCAAAAAGATAAAATTATGTTTGATAAATACAATAAACTGTTAAATGTTAATTAAGGAAAGGCGGAACTGCATGCAGTTCCGCCAACATTTCTTTTTCTTTATTCATGCTTTGTTGTTTCTTCATAGTGTAAAACTTAGCAGGAAGCCGTGAACCCGCCTGAGGATGCACCACCGGAGAATCCTCCGCCTCCGGAAAAACCTCCGGAGAAACCACCTGAAAATCCGCCGTCACTTGCGCCTGAAGAAATTCCTGATGTAAACCCGCCGACATCACCGGTGAAGCTTCCGCCTGCCGTACTTGCAAAACTGCTCATTGCAATTGCATAAGAACTAGGGCTAACAGTTGTCGCAACCGGACTTTCTGAATACATAGAGTAGTCAACTGTGCTTTGAGCGAACGGATTGCTTGCAGAGAAGTCATCATAAACAGGCTGTCCTAATAGCGGCATTTCCGGCGCCATAGCCAGAGGCCCTGCTGTTTCAACGGATTTGCCCGCAAAACTTTGATTAGTTTGTCTGTCTACTTCATTAATTTGTGTTGCAAACATCGTGCTCATCTCTAACAATCCTCATTTACATCGTACATTTATATAAAGTTTTTTTTTTATGACTGATTTCAGTAAAGGATTATTTTGTTACAAAACGTAATATAAAAGTTATGACTTTGCAGTGAGTAACTTAGAACTGCTTTATTGAGTTTCTATTGTACAGATTTCAGGATTTTGAAGATATTTGCTCCAGCCTGTTACAACGGTTGAGTTCTGAACCTGTTCAAAGTCATTCAGGTCAATATTTTTACTGCTTTCATCTTTTTCAAAGTCGTCCATTGTTTTTACTAAATCCGCAATATGTTCTTTAGAAAGCAGACATTTTACGGTATATTTTGAGTCTTTTGTAGAAACTGTTTCCTGATAAGAACATTTGCCGTTTTGCCAGCCCTGAATTTGTCTGACGGTTGTAAGCTTAATATCTTGCAGGTCAATAGTCTGCGAGCCGTAGTATTCTTTGCAATCCTTGAGGTTGTCAGTAAAACTCATTGTGTCATTTGCCGCTACCATTGAAATCCGTGCGGCGCAAAACAGCGCCATTACAATAAAAATAACCCTTAATTTCATAATATCCCTCATCTTATTTGTAACATTTTTTTTACATATTAACTTAAAAACTAAAGTTTGTCATCTGACGGGTCGATAAATTATTTACCACAAAGGAGTTTATTATGGCAAATACATCTTACCTCAAGGAAAAAAAGTTTGTGCCCCTGGATTGTAAAACACTAACTTTTGAAGAATTCCCGTTGCAGGCTGCTATGGAGGGGATTAAAGAAATCGATGTTAACGAATTTAAAGAAAACATTGAGATTAATGAAATTGAAACGCTGGACGTTTTAGAAAATTTACTGGACGATTTCTCGTGTGTAGATTTGAAAAAAGAGGTTATCGACCTGCGCAATTATGTCAGAAAACCTCATAAGAAAAAAGTTTTCAAAGATCGCGTAATGAATATTTTAAACACGGATGTATCGACCCCGTTGTACGATATTTTGAATACGGATGTGTCAACGCCGATACAGGAATTGCTGGCGGCAGATCTGACAACACCGTTACAAGAAGCTTTCGACAATATCATTAATATGATATCACTTAACAAACAGGAGTAAGCCGCATTCCCGCACGTTAAGTGAGGGAAAACACGGTTTTAATCCTGTGAGAGAGGTTTTACTTATACAAACTCCACATTACACACTTCCTTTATGACACATTTCCTCCGATTAGGTTTACTACTCGGAGTTTTTTTTGTTATCGTTGAACACATAAAACTCTACCGTTGTCATTTATACTTGTAACAAACCTGCCGCCAACATCGGTATCTTGCCCCCATACTTCGGTTGAGGAGTATTTTGTTCCGGACCAATAATCCTGACCGTCACCTGTCCCAACCAGACCTGATAATGCGCTGTTAATGGATAGTGAAGAAAGCTCATCAATATTGGGTAGTCTCATTGTATCTTCTGATTTCCTACAGACAGAAATAGCTTCTTCATAGCTAATAGCGTTTCCGTTGTTTACCCTTCTGTTGGCTGGCATTGGTGCAACAACAATCGGATCTGTAGAATTGAATGCGGTTAGAAATCCTATGTCTTTACCAACTGTATTGGGTCCTTTATTCCCATTTAAGTCATATATAAAATTCACACACATAATTGTTTGTACAAATTGGAAAGTATGTCCATAACTATCAGTAATTTCACTATTTAAAAAACTTGCCTGACAATTAGGATTATAATATGTTATTAGAGATTCTCCATTTTGTGTTTCAAAAGCTACCGCCTTTGTATTAGGTATTGAAAATGACAGACCGCACCAGGCCATAGATTGGAAATAGCTGGCTAAACTATAAAGAGTTGTTGGTGTAACTTTTGGAGACCCGAGTAAATCGGTGTATTTTTCTGGTACACCGCAATCTTCCAAATGTTCGCTGTCGCAAATATTATTTATTTTTAGAACTTTCGCAAGTCCTTCAGTGACAAAAGTTTCGGCTGCGGTATCGACTGCATCGCTTGCTCCGGCCGAGCTTTCCTCTTTTAATGTTCCGTAACCATTAAGTGCCGGCATTAAGGCGATTGCCTGTGACATACGAGCATAAAGGGCTTTCCTTTGCGTGTTCCATGTTCGCTCGTTTATGTTGCCTGTCAAACTCGGCAATGTTATCGCGGCCACAACTCCAATAATCGTTAATGACAGTAATATTTCGGCCATAGTAAAGGCATGAGTTATAACAGTATGTTGATTTTTTCCAGCCCTGCTGAATGCAATGTGTTTTGTCATAATCTATCCTTTCTAAAATAAAAGCAAGAACTTTACTACTTGCTATATGATGTTTATATCATGTAACATGTAGTTTACTATATAGAACTAATGGTGTCAAGACTTTAATATATTTATATATGGATTATGATTTGAAAAAATTAGGCAGACTTATAAAGGTTGAACGTGTGAGGAATGATTTTTCTCAAGAACAACTGGCAGAAAAAGCGGGTGTTTCAACTCGGACTATATCATTGATTGAGTCCGGGCTGCAACACCCTAAATTTTTTCTTGTCGTTAAACTTGCTGATATTTTGAATTTTGATATTAATATTTTGCGCTAGCGGTTTTACGCATTAATGCAATTATTCAGAAATTCTATGGTATTCATTTTTTCTTCGTAGAGATATTTTATGAACTTAAGATAAGCCTCATCGTAGGAAGTTACCACTATATTTATTTCAAAGCCCTCTGTGCAAAAGGGTTCGTAATCGTAGACAACGTAACTGTTATATTTGCTTTTCCATTCTTTGCGCTCTATGCGTCCGTTGTTTTCATCAATAATATCTTCAAGCCAATAAACAATGTCTTTGTCAACGTTTTTTAGTTCAATTCTATTATATCTGTTGCAATCGTGACTCATTAACATAATAAACTCCATAATAAATAAGTTTTATTAATATAACTGATATACTATTATTCTACTTGATGCAGAGGGGAAAAAGATTACCTGTAAGGGGTAAAAACTCTAGGTATTTCCGGTAATCTTCCGGTAAATTTGGCTTTATTTATTATGTGACACCATTGTTTTTAGTATATTTTTGGCGGCAGCAAGTTGTACGTCATTTTGATTTTTTAAGTCATTTATCGTAAATTCAACTTTATAATCGGGTTCTATACCTTTTTTATTGATGTCGTTACCTTTCGGGGTAAGGTATTTGGCGATAGTCAGGTTAAGTCCTGTATCGTTTTGAAGCGGGATGATTTTTTGAACCATACCTTTGCCGTAAGTTTTTGTTCCCAGAAGGACAGCTTTTTTGTAATCTTTAAGCGCTCCTGAGAGGATTTCGCTTGCGCTGGCGGAGTTGCCGTCAACAAGTATTACAAGCGGTTTGTTTATTTTGAAGTCCAGATTTTGTGCTGCAATGTCGAATTTGTAGCCGTCGCGTCCGACAATGCTGACTATATTACCTTCCGGAATGAACAGATTGGCGATAAATACCGCGTTCGGCAGCAAGCCGCCGGTATTTCCGCGCAGATCTATTATTAATCCGTCGGTATTCTGGGTTTTTTCAAGCGCATCCAGAAAATCGTTCGGTGTCGTTACGCTTACGAACGTTGAAATCTGAATGTAGCCGATATTTTTGTCAATAGAAGATTTGACGGTTTTTATTTTAATTTCTTTTCTGGTAATTTTTTTATTAATTTTTTCGTTATTTCTAAGTATCGTCAGGTCGACAACGGAATTTTCTTTGCCTTTGACGAGGTTTGCAACTTCTGCAATAGGCATACCGCTTATGGCTTTGCCGTCGACTGCATAAATTATGTCGTTGGCTTGCAGATTGGCAGCTTGCGCGGGCGAACCGTCCATTACGTTAATGATAGTAATTTTGCCTGAAATAGAAGCGATATTTACCCCTATACCGACTATTTTTGAGGCTATAGAGGAATTTTGCTCGGAGTATTCTTCTTTGTCCATATATTTTGAATACGGATCGTTAAGGCTCGCAAGCATTGAATCTATTGCGACTTTTGCATCGGCTTCGGTTTTAATTTTGCCTCTGTAGTGTTCTTTCCAACGGTACCAGATTTGTTTATTCAGGCTCGGATCGTAGTAATTATCTTTGATTTCTGCCCAGGTGTTGTCAAAAAGTTTTTGATATGATACCTGATCGTGGTTTTGTTCAAGTTCTTCTACAAGATGCGTGCTGTTGTTGGTGTATTGTAGAAAGAGAACATTTAAAACTACTATGATAAATAATGTAATTGCGAATAACCATTTTTTCATAACACCATAATTTAACATCAACGACATTTTTTAATCAATATACTTTTAGAGTAAGACGCGGAATTATTAAACTAACCGTTCAAATTTAAAAATGCGTCGTCTACCACATTTTGAATAGTCGGAATTTGGGCGTTTTCATCACGTGTAGATAGCCAGACGAGGTATTCAATGTTACCTGACGGGCCTTTTATTGAGGAGTAGGTAAGCCCGTTGATAAAATAGCCCAGAGTTCGGGCAAATTCTAAAACATTGGTAATAACTTCTATGTGCGTTGCCTTACTTCTTACGACTCCGCCTTTTTCTATTTTGTCTTTACCTGCTTCAAATTGCGGCTTTATCAGACAAATCATTTCGTGAAACTCGGGTGCGAGAAGTTTTTTGAGGTTTTCGAGAACTTTTGTGAGCGAAATGAAGGACAGGTCACTGACAAGAAGGTTCGCAACCGGTTCGCCTTCCGTATAAATTTCATCGAAGCCTGCTATTTTGAGGTTTGTCCGCTCAATTGTTTTAACTTTTTCACTGGAACGGATTTTCCAGTCAAGCTGACCGTAGCCAACATCGACCGCGTAAACGAATTTCGCTCCGTTTTGCAGCAGACAGTCCGTGAACCCGCCGGTTGAGGCGCCTGCATCAAAACAAATTCTATCCTGAGGGCTGACTGGGAATGTTTGTAGGGCTTTTTGAAGCTTAAACCCGCCGCGGGATACAAACGGCATTTGTTTTACGATAATATCGTGTTCTTTTTCTATGTTAATCTGATAGCCGGCTTTTGTTATGTATTCGTCGTTAATCTTAACGTCGCCTGCCAGAATTGCAGCGGAAGCCTTACTTTTTGTATCAAAAAATCCAAGGTCTACTAAGTATTTGTCTAAACGTTCTTTTTTCATTAAATTTCCCCCAGATTATAGATATGGTGCGCATTTAGTGTTGTCTGCCGTTCGACCTCTTCAACGCTGATTTCGCGAAGTTTTGCAATTTCTTCGGCAATAAGTCTTGTATAAGAAGGCTGGTTTTCCTTGCCGCGGAACGGAACCGGTGCAAGATAAGGGGCATCTGTTTCAAGGAGAAGTTTGCCAAGCGGAACAGCTTGCGCAACTTCTTTTGCCTTGACTGCGTTTTTGAAGGTAACAACACCGCCGAGAGCTATGTAAATCCCTTCCCGCAGGCATTCCCGCATAAATTCTACGCTGCCCGAAAAACAGTGCAGAACTACTTTTGAGCCGTTGTTGTGTTCTTTTAGAATATTCAAAGTGTCAAGGTGCGCTTCTCTGTCGTGAACACATATCGGAAGATTTAACTCGTTTGCAAGCTGAATTTGTTTGATAAAAACATCTTTTTGCACGTCATTGAAAGATTTATCCCAGTAGTAATCCAGACCTATTTCGCCAATTCCGACAATTTTTTTGTTTTCGGCTGTGATTGTGCGGATTTTATCTGCCAAATCGTCTGTCCAATCGCGGGCTTCCGAGGGGTGAACGCCTAAAAGCCCGTAAAATTCTTTGTATTTAAGCGTCAGTTCGTTAATTTTTTCAATGTCACGCGGATAGGCACACGGTAATATAATTTTATCGACCCCTGCGTCGTGTGCGTTTTGGATAACTTCTTCGATTGTAATACTCTCAATCATATCAACGTGAGAGTGCGTGTCTACTATGTAAGTGTTCATAAAGCTATTATATATCAAATATGTTGGCATAAGAAGGTGATATATTTGTCGGCATATTTTTTCTGTTTAACAACTTCCCAGCCGGTAAAATCCACTTCGACGACGTGTTCAAGGATTACAAGTCCGCCCAGATGCCTGACCGCTCTAAGGCTTGTTTCATAGATACCTGAGAAATATGGCGGGTCAATGTAGATTACATCAAATTGACCTGTCATTTTTTCTGCGAGTTTCAGGCTGTCGCCGGTGATAAGTTTTATATCACGTAAACGACTGAACTTCCTGAAATTTTCTTTTAATACCGCAGCGGCTTTTGGATTCTTTTCGCAGGCTGTGAGGCTCGAAAATCCTCTTGATAGCGCCTCAAGTCCCATAATTCCGGAGCCTGCAAACATATCAAAGAAGCTTTTGCCTTCAAAATCAATCTGTGCCTGCAGCGTATTAAACACCGCCATTCTGACTTTAGAAAGCGTTGGCCGCGTAATCTTTTCGTCCGGCGCCGAAATTTTCTGCCCTTTGAATTCGCCTGCTGTGATAATCATATTCCCATTTTACAATGAATATAATTTATTGTATAATAGATTTTAAAAGAGGTTATTTATGGAAACAACTGATGTTATTGTGGTAGGCGGCGGACCGGCCGGAATTTCTGCGGCGATTACGGTTGCAAGAGCGGGTTTAAGAGTTATTTTGATTGAACGCGGAAGATTTTCCGGTTCTAAAAATATGTTTGGCGGTGCGATTTATACGCAGCCGACTAAAGAGATTTTCCCGAATTTTGAAACCGAGGCGCCGCTTGAGCGCAAAAATGTTGAGCATAAGTATGCGATACTGGGAAAAGATGATTCTACGGTTGTTTCCTACAGGAATAATAACCCGGAGGCTTCAAGTTATACGGTAATTCGTGCGAAGTTTGACCGCTGGATGGCGGAGGAAGCGCGCAAGGCCGGCGTTATTGTTGTTGAAGAAACCGTTGTAAAAGAGCTTCTGGTGGAGAACGATTTTGTTGTCGGTGTCAGAACAGAACTTGAAGATATTTCGTCAAAACTTGTTATTCTTGCAGACGGTGTAAATTCTCTTCTGGCAAAGCAAATCGGCTTGCGTGAGGACATGTCGCCGCAAGATGTTGCTTTGAGTGTAAAAGAAGTTATAAAACTTGATAAAGAAAAAATTAATGACCGCTTTAATATTGAGGACGGTCAGGGCTGTGTTTATCAGATTTTCGGCTCTTCAATGCTCGGCAAACTCGGGCTGGGTTTCCTTTATACTAATGAAAATTCCGTAAGTATCGGCCTTGGTATTACGCTGAATGAACTTACTGAGCACAGGCAGACGCCTTATGAGCTTCTGGAAGAACTGAAAAAACATCCGGCAATTGCGCCGCTTATAAAAGGCGGAGAACTCCTTGAATATTCCGCACACCTTATACCGGAAGGCGGGTATAAAAAAGTTCCGCAGCTTTACGCAAACGGGGTTATGATTGCGGGGGATGCAGGCATGCTTGTCAATAACCTGCACTGGGAAGGCACAAATCTCGCTATGATTAGCGGAAAACTTGCGGGCGAAACCGCTATTCTTGCTATTCAAAAAGAGGAATACGGCGAAGAACTTTTAATCCGTTATCAGGAAAAGCTTGAGGACTCATTCGTTTTGAAGGATTTGAAAGCATACCGTTACCTCATGGACGTTGCGCATGACCGGCGTTCATCTTTCTTTGACTATTATTTCAAGGAAATTAACGGATTTTTTGAAATGTTTACGTCTGTTGACAGTATCCCGAAACGCCTTAAATACTGGCGATTTATAAAACATTTCTTTACCGGACGCAATGTGGTGGAACTGTTTAAAGATGCGTGGGGATTTCTCAGACTGCTTTGGGGGATGATTCGATGAGTGAAAATATTGATATAGATAAAAAACTTTCAACTGTTAAATACGTGACGGATGATAAATCTCACCTTCATCCCTGTCAGGAAGATTGCCGCGAATGCGTCAGCAAATGCTGCACCTTTGTTTGCCCTGCCAAAGTTTACGAATGGTCGGAAGAGCGTCAGGAACTTTGTGTAAATTATGAAAACTGCCTCGAGTGCGGCGCGTGCAAAATCGTATGCGAGAAAAAATCGCTCGGCTGGGAATACCCTAAAGGTACTAAAGGCGTTGTCTTTAAACAAGGGTAAATGCGGGGTTCCGCCCTTTTTATTACTTTCGCATCATTGCGAGGAACGCCGTGTCGAAGCAAAACCGCAATACAAAAAAGCCCTGTAATTTCTTACAGAGCTTTTTTAATTTTTGACTTTCCCTCCATTTCGAGGTGTGCCGCCTAAACGTTAGCTGTTGCTTTAGGGCCTGCGTTAACGATTTCTGCCGGCATGTTCGGATATTTGCTTGAGAAGTTATCTGCAAACATTTGAGCAAGTTTGTTAGCAGCTGCGTCATAAGCTGATTTGTCAGCCCACATTCCGCGAGCGTCAAGCATTTCATCAGGAACACCAGGGCAGGATGTAGGATAATCTACATTGAATACGTCGTGGTGTTTGAATTCTACGCTGTCAAATGAACCGTTAAGTGCTGCTGTTACCATTGCACGGGTGTAAGCAAGTTTCATACGTTTTGCACCCATTGCAGCGCTTCCGCCAGCCCAGCCGGTGTTAACTAAGTAAACTTTTGTACCGTATTGTTCAAGTTTGTCACCCAACATTTTTGCGTAAACTGAAGCATCCATTGGCATGAACGGTTCGCCGAACAATGTTGAGAATGTTGGCTGCGGTTCTGTAACGCCGCGTTCAGTACCTGCGAGTTTTGATGTGAAACCTGTTACAAAGTGGTACATTGCAGCGTTTTTGTCCAATCTTGAAATTGGAGGCAATACGCCGAACGCATCAGCTGTAAGGAAGATAACAACTTTCGGAATTCCGCCTTTTGAAGGAATTTGTGCGTTGTTGATGTAATCAATAGGATAACCAACACGTGTGTTTTCTGTCAGAGAACCGTCATTGAAGTCAAATTCTCTGGTTTGAGGATCCATAACAACGTTTTCAACAAGTGAACCGAATTTAATTGCGTTAAAGATTTCAGGTTCGTGTTCTGCTGAAAGGTTAATACATTTTGCGTAGCAGCCGCCTTCAAAGTTGAAGATACCGTCAGGTGACCAGCCGTGTTCATCATCACCGATTAACTTGCGGTTAGGATCTGCAGACAAGGTTGTTTTACCTGTGCCGGAAAGCCCGAAGAATACAGCAGTTTCACCGGTTGCAGGATCCATGTTTGCTGAACAGTGCATTGGAAGTACGTTTTTCTTAGTCATAACGTAGTTCATTGTTGCGAATACTGATTTTTTGATTTCGCCTGCGTATTGAGAACCGCAGATGATGATTGTGTGAGCTTCGTAGTCGATAGCGATGCAAGCTTCTGAATTTACGCCGTCAACTTCCGGATCGCATTTGAAGCCAGGGGCGCAAAGGATTGTGTAATCCGGTTCGCCATAGCTTGCAAGTTCTTCCGCTGTAGGACGGATTAACAACTGGTGAATAAACATGTTTTGGCTTGCAAGTTCGTTAATTACACGGAATTTTTGGGTGTACTTTTTGTCTGCGCCGGCAAAGCCGTCAAAAATAAATACTTCTCTGTTTTGTAAGTAAGCCGCGATTTTGCCTTTAATAGCATTAAATTTTTCTCTGCTGATAGGGCGGTTTACTTTACCCCATGCGATGTCGTTGTGAATTGTTTCTGTGTCAACGATGAATTTGTCTTTAGGTGAACGGCCGGTGTATTTACCTGTTGTTACAACAAGAGCACCTGTATTAGATAATGAACCTTCGCCTAAACGTAATGCAGCTTCTGTCAATTGAGCCGGAGTCAAATTGCGGTAAACTGCTTTTGGTCCGATAATACCAAATTTTTCAATACCATAAGTTTCCATAAACTAGCTTCCTCCTTCTTTGAGCTAATTGCGTATCTTATAACTTAAATGTATTACAAACACTGTTAAAACGCAACTTTTAAATTACAACTTTTAATGGTATAATAATTCTATGAAAAAGCTTAATATTGTAGACAATTCGGGAAAACTTTTTTATATCGGCGGAGTGGTTCGGGATGAACTTCTCGGGCGGGCGAGTTTTGATGTGGATATTGTTTATGAAGGCAATGCTATTGAGCACTGCTCCGGTTTTGGGAAAGTCGTGAGGGTTAATCCGGATTTTGGTACGGTCAGGGTGAAAATTGGCGCAGAAGAAATTGATTTTGCGTCTACCAGAAGTGAAACTTATCCGCGTCCGGGGCATCTTCCGGTTGTTGATAAAATTGGATGTCCGCTGAAAGATGATGTCTTTCGGCGTGATTTTACGCTGAATGCTCTTGCAAAATCGGTTATGACGGCTGAAATTATTGACTATACCGGCGGACTTGAGGATTTGAAGGCCGGAGTGCTCAGGGTTCTGCATGATAGAAGCTTTATTGACGATCCGACAAGAATAATCCGTGCGTTAAAATTTTCTGTGCGTTTCGGCTTTAAACTTGAAGAACATACGCGCAAACTTCAGGAAGAATATCTGCAAAATATCAACTATGACATGTGTTATAAACGTATCAAAAAAGAACTTATGGAAACCTTTAATTTGAATTCGCAGGAGGCTTTTGAGCGTTTTTACGACGAAGGAATTTATAAACTTGTTTCCCCGCGCGGCATTGTGCGTCCAGCGGTGAATGTTTCGGAAATTGTCAATATTGTCGGTGTACGAAACCCGTGGATAGTATACGTTGGTGTTTTAGATTTATCAATTTTGGAATTAACCAAAATAGAACAGCGGATTTTAAAAGATTTTATGGAACTTCGCGGGCAAAAATTCGAAAATGATTTTGATATTTATAAAGCATTCTCCTCCGTTGCTCCGGAAACCGTTGCAATGTATGGTGTCTGGGTGGATAAAGCTCCGGTTTCCAGATATGTTGCAACGCTAAAAGATATAAAAATTTCTATAACCGGTGAAGATTTATTGGCGCTTGGAATTAAGCCGTCAAAACAATACGCGGAAATTTTTGACGCGGTTTTGAGGGAAAAGTTGCAGCATCCGGATATGACGCGTGACGACGAAATAAGATTTTTACTTACCCTTTAGAGCGTTTTCAAGCGCTTTTTCAAGTGTTTGGATTTTGGCTTCCAGAACTTTTACTTTTGCCTGACTTTCGGTTGAACTTATAGAGTCTTTTTCCTGCTTGCGCTCAATTGCTGAAATTTTACCTGCCTGTTTTTTCAGACTGCCTGAAACAAGTGCAATCCCCCAGATTACGCCGGTAAAGCATTCTGCCGCCCCGTATACGATGTTTGCGGTTCCGTTCTGGTAGTAGTACCAGCCCCAGAAAATTACGAGCGCTGCTGCTAAAATTTGTATTAATGTTAAAAATATTTTCATAGATTTACCCTCTTATTTACCCCTGTTTTTCAAATAGTTTAAAACTTTTGTAAATTTTTCATCCGGCGGAATCTCAAGTTCTATTATCTCTTTAGAAAACGGCTTTGTAAACTTAAGATAATAGGATTGCAAGACCTGTTCTTCGGTGGAGGCTTTACCCGTACCGCCGTATAGCGTGTCGTTGTAGACCGGATGCTTTTTGTGCGAAAGATGAACCCTTATCTGGTGGGTTCTGCCTGTAATCAGTGTTAATTCCAGATATGTCGCGTCTTTAAACCGTTCAAGAACTCTGACAATTGTCCGGCTTTCTTTCCCGTCCGGCACAACCGCCATTTTGTGCGTAACTTTCGGGTGCCTGCCGATTGGAAGATTTATTTCTTCATAATCCTCTTTGTAGTTGCCGTTCACTATTGCACGGTATTTTTTTGTTATTGTGTGGTTTTTAATTTGTTCTGCCAGAAATTCGTGCGCGGCATTGTTTTTCGCTATCATTAAAAGCCCTGACGTGTTCCGGTCAAGCCGGTGCAAAATTCCGCGGCGAAATTCACCGTTTATGTCTGATAAGTTGCTGCCGTACTTATATAAAAGCGCATTGACAAGCGTTCCGCTGCGCTCCTGCGTCGTCGGGTGCGTAAGCATTCCGGAAGGTTTGTTGACAACAAGCATGTTTTCATCTTCATAAACAATCTCAAGCGGAATGTTTTCCGGCTCAATTTTTATTTCTTCGGTTTCCGGAAGCGTCATTTCAATTTTGTCGTTTTCCCGAAGAATATAAGAGGATTTTTTCTCTCCGCCGTTAATTTTAACCGCGCCGGATTTTATCAACGATTGAATTTTTGAGCGCGAAAGATTTTCGGATACTTCTGCCAGAAACGTATCAAGCCGTTTGCCTTCATTGTTTTCATCAACTGTGACAGTAAACATTTTACTTGACCTTTTTGAATAAAATTATTATCACAAGTGCGATAACGCTGATATTAATCATAATATCCGAAATATTAAATACCGGAAAATTAACAAAAGTCAGCTCAAAGAAATCTCTAACGCAGCCGATAGCTATTCTTTCGTGCATATTACCGAAAGTTCCCGCACACAGAAGCGCAATCCAGAAAAGCGACATTGTAGAGAGTTTTTGCAAATTGTTAATTACATAAACAAAAAGCAGAGTAATCGCGCTTGCCGAGAAAATAATAAGGACTTCTCTTGCGTCACGCAAAATATTAAACGCCGCGCCCGTGTTTTCAAGATAATGCAGCTTTAAAACAGGCGTATTAAAATGCAGCCCGTGCGCCATTGCCCTTACCAGCAGGTTTGAAAGGTACAAATCAACAATGATAAAAAACACAAAACAGGTTATGAAGTATATAATTTTTGTTGTGTTAGTCTTTATCATCATTTTCCCCATCGTCATCATCGTTGTCAGCCGGCTGGAAGAATTTGTTCTCCGGAATTACGTTGACCCTTGTCATCATAAACGCCAGCCCGCTCATATATAATTTTACAGCTCCGTCCGGAATAGGCTGCCCGCGGGTTATTCCGATTGAAGCTATATTGTATTCGTTAATATTGTCCTTATTTGCGGTAAAAATTCTCTCCAGTTCAACATCTTCAAGAACCCTGTAGCTTTCCTCATCCTCTTTTAGCGGGAAAACTGCCGGTGATTGCGTAATCGCGCCCATAACAAGCGCCTGCCGCGGAAGATTGTTTATAGAAAGCGTTGAAGAATAGCTTTCACCTGCACCTACAATCATCGGGGCTGTTAGTTTCAAATCAAGATATTTTGCTTCCCCGAAGATTATGGAATTATTTTCTTCAATAGCCTGCTCCGCCGTGATAAGCCACTTGCCGTCTATTTTTTCAAGGAAATATATAGTGTGCGCAAACGCTTCCAAATCGCCGGTTAAATCTTCCAGATCATCACGTTTAATGTCATGTGCTTCAGCATACTCATAAACGTCAACCGTTGCAAAATCGCCGTTAACGTCCAGCATATTGATTTGAAGCGCCATTTTTAAATCCGGATAAGTTTCGTAATTTTCTTTGATGATTTTGAACGTTGTATTTTTGTCAAACGCATCGGAATTTCTGTATTTGTCCGCGTAAAACTCTTTTAGCTTATCCCAGTTATGTTCATTAGAATATTTTATTTGTAATTCAAAGCAGGCTTTAATTTCTTTTTCTGTATTTTTGAGTTCTTTTCTGACCGCGGCGTTTTCTTTCCAGGCTGAAATCACGCCTGCCTGTGCCGGCTGAGCCAAAATACCGCTCCCTAAGAACCCTATCGCAATTAGTAATAAAACTCTTTTCATGGTTACAATTATAGAATAAAAACCTAGTCTGCGTCAATAGTGACAGCGCCTTCAATGTCCTTGTTTGCGAGGTGCAAAATATAGAACATCGTGTAAATGTTGCTTTGAATTTCAGTCATTTCTTCGAACAGATTTCTCATGCAATCCATTGTTGCTTCAAGTTTTCCGTTAACCTTTTTGTAAAGTTCTACTCTAGTTTTGTCGTCCATAGTCGTATTCCTTTCGTAGTTTTAAATGATATATACTTAGTTAGTAAGAATATATGCCGAGCAATACTAAATGTCAATAGGCTATAATACAAATATGAGTTTTGATAAATATTTTAAAGAGTTCGCTAGTAATATGAAAGCAGAAAGAGCCAGAAAAGGACTGACTCATGTGCAGCTTTCTCTAAAAACGGGATTGTCAACCGATACACTAAGTAGAATTGAGCGCGGGGTTACAAATCCAACTCTTGATACAATTATTTCCATAGCCCTGGCTTTGGATGTGGACCTGAACACCCTTTTACCTCTGAAAAAGTAATACATTAATTGCAAAAATGATTAAAACACATCTGTTTTAATCGGGTTTTTGAATTTTGTAATATTGCCCTGGAAGAGGAGTTTTACGTTGCCGACAGGTCCGTTTCTGTGTTTTGCAATAATGATTTCGGATTCGCCGTTTGCAGATTTCGCTGCCGCTTCTTCGCCTTCTTCCTCAACCTTTTTATAATAATCGTCACGGTAAATAAACATTACGATATCTGCGTCCTGTTCGATTGCGCCGGATTCACGAAGGTCTGAGAGCATAGGACGTTTGTCGGTTCTGCTTTCAACTGCACGAGAGAGCTGCGAAAGCGCGATTACAGGAACATCAAGTTCGCGGGCAAGAATTTTCAGACCGCGCGAAATCGCTGAAATCTGCTGCATACGGTCTTCTCTGCCGGAACCTTCCATTAATTGCAGGTAGTCGATAACAATAAGCCCGAGATTTTTTTCTTTCATTTTCAGACGGCGGCATTTTGCACGTAAATCCGTAATTGTACAGCCGCTTGTGTCGTCAATGTAAATCGGCGCCTGTGAAAATTCGTTCATTGCATTGGCAAGTTTTTCCCAGTCTTTGCTTTGCATGTTGCCTGTTTTCAGACGCTGGGTATCAACTTCGGCTTCCGAGCATAGCATACGCTGCATTAACTGTTGCTTTGACATTTCAAGCGAGAATATCGCAACCGGAACTTTTGACTGAATTGCTACGTTTTGCGCAATGTTCAGCGCAAAGGCGGTTTTACCCATTGCAGGGCGGGCCGCGATAATTATTAAATCGGATTTATGAAGTCCGTTGGTCATTGCGTCAAGTTCGTAGAATTTGGTAGCAACGCCCGTGAGTTCGCCTTTGTGTTCATAGTTGTATTCAATTTTCTGGTATGTATCAAGGACGATATCTTTAACGTGGACGAGGTCCGAGGTTGATTTTTTTGAAGCTATGTCAAAGATTAACCTTTCTGCGCTGTCGAGGGCTTCATCGACCGTCATTTGTTTTTCGTAGCCGCTTGCAACGATTTCGGAACCAGCGCTGATAAGAGAGCGTTTAATCGCGTTTTCCATAATAATTTTTGCGTAATATTTTACGTTTGCGGTTGTGACCGTGTTTGCAAGAAGGTCGTTGATATAAGCGCGGCCGCCGACGCTCTCAAGCTTTGAATTGTAGTTGAGGGTTTCCGAAACCGATACGATATCGATATTTTCGTTTGAATCGTAAAGGTGTTTCATTGCCTCATATATGTATCTGTGTGCAGGCATGTAAAAGGAATCCGGACGCAGCATCTCAACGATTTTGTTGAGAACGTTCGGCTGTTTCAAAATTGCCCCCAGAACAGCTTCTTCCGCCTCAACGCTCTGCGGCGGAAGCGCGTCGGGATTGACGTTATTAAATTCTTTTTTATCTTTTACAAATGCCATGATTTTCCCCCTTATAATAATTTAGTGGAAACATTTTACTTTTCCAAGTTTCTTTAAAAAATGTTAAAAATTTGCCTTAAATACTAGCCTAAAATTTTATATTGTCCTATGATGAAGGACGAAAGCATGAGGGATTTTTTTATGATGGATGAAATTTTGGAAAATAAATCAGGGTTGGATTTGACGTCGAAAAGTTCGTTTTCGCACGCAGATGATGTATTTACGTCGCGTTCTTTTTCAGCTTTGATTGCGAAAAATAACATCCCGCTTTCACATAAAAAGCTTGCTGATAACTATGTTATTATCAAGCGTGTTTTTAAATTTCAGGCTGTCAGCGGCAGGATTACAAAGACTGAAAAGGCGCTTCTTGATAAATATGATTTTAATACCCTGGAATTTACGACCGTAAAGCAGATGTTTGAAGAGCTGGCGCTGTTGCAAAAGTGGTCAGCAAGTCCTGATGCCAAGCTTCGTGCTGATGCTGATGAAATTCTGGAAATCCGGACTAAAGAATTGAAGTTCCTTTCTGCAAACCATTATGTAAATCTTTCAAACGAAATTTACCGCGGTTACGTAGCGCTGGAAAATTATTTTGTCGAAATCAGTAAGTATAAATACTAAGGCAATAAGTCAATAAGGCATTAAGGCAATAGGTCGATTGGTAGTAAGAGTGTTAAGTAAATAGATAGTCGTGTGTATTGAAGGCTTACTACGGCATTTTTTCTATTGTTTCATTTTTTTTTATGAATTTCCGTTTTTCTGCGTTATAGGTGTAGGTGTTGATTTTTCTGCCGTCGGTTGAAATTTTTATCGCGTTGTCATAGTCTGTTCTAAAAACTTTTGTACCATAGCGGGAAAGATTTTCAAGTGTCTGCTTTGACGGATGCCCGAATCGGTTTTGACCGGTTGAAATTATTGCAATTTGCGGATTTATTTTCTGAAGCATTTCGTGACTTGTAACATTTTTGGCGCCGTGGTGTCCGACTTTTAAGACTTCAATGTCTGCCGGTAAAAATTCTTTTATTTTCTCAAACCCTTTCACGCCGGCATCACCTGTAAACAGAATGTCAAAATCCTTGTAACTCATCAGCGTTTGGACTGAATCTTCATTGTCGTTGTCACTGATACCGGAGCGCAGAAGAGTTATGCGGAAACGGCCGTCATCCTCTATTATCCGGTTATTTTGCGCAATCTCAAAAGGAGTACCGGTTAAATCAAGCGCGTTGTAAATAGAGGCCGCAGTTACTGTTTTATGGTTTGTTGAGTTCAGATAGACCTTTTCAACTCTGAAATTCTCAATAAAATATGCTCCGCCGCCGGCATGATCGTTGTCAAAATGCGTTATAATCAGGCCTTTAATTTTTCTTATGCCGTTATCTTTCATATATTTGCCGATAGTCATTGCAGCCTGCGGGTTTGCGCTTCCGTATGAAAATTTGCCGGTATCAATTACGTAATAGTCGTTTTTCGGAGTTTTTACAAGAAAAGCATCCGCATTTTGTACGTCAAACGCTAAAATTTCAAAGTTATGGTTTGGCAAAGGAATTAGTGTTGCACAGAAAATCCCCAGAATGACGCAGCCGGTCAGCAAAATCTTTTTGTCTAATCCGAATTTTATCAAAAGCGTTATCACGCCTAGCAGCAAATAGTATAACAGTATTTGTAAAATATCCGGTTTCGGGGTCGTTATTATTGAACCTTCTATTGCGGCAAAAAAGTTTGAGATATTAACAATCGCTGAGATGAAAAAGTTTATTATAAAATCCATTGCGTGGCAGATGTGTTTTGTCAGCGGGTAGAAAATTGCAAGGATTGAACTGATAAAGCCGCCAAAGCTTATCACGCACAAAAACGGAATGATTGCGATATTTGCAAAAATCGAATAGGGTGCAAATGTGTTGAAATAAAACATCTGGGTCGGTGCAACCCACGCCTGCGCGACAACAGGAATACTGACATCTCCCTTAACCGCTTCCGGAAGTTTCACTTCTTTAAATTTGTGGTAAACTGTCTGGCCGGTTGTTAAAATTCCGAGCGTTGCAAGAAATGACATTTGAAAACCGACATCGTTCAGGTATGCCGGATTATAAAGCAGCATTAAAAGCGCAACAAACGAAAGAAGCGACACACTGTGCGCATCACGGTCAAAAAGTTTGCCGGCAAGCACAAAAGTAAGCATAAGTGCGGCTCTGACTACTGACGCGCCGAGTCCGGTCATAAGTGTGTAAAGAATTACAACTAAAATTCCTGAAATCAGCGTGACCCTATAAGAAACACGCAGTCTGCTCATAAAGAAAAACCAGAAACCATAAATAAAAGCAACGTTCATTCCGGAAGCGGCAAGAATATGCAAAAGACCGGAATTTATAAATGACTCTTTTATATGTTCGGGAGGCGAAACCGCATCATCGCCAAATACGATACCGCCAAGAATTTCCAGATTAGGTGATTTTAGATAAAGACTGTGTGTTTTTAAAATTTTTCCTCTCAAATCATTGAGTCTTTGCAGAAAAATCCATTTCGGACTTAATTTAGATTGGATTTTTGTGCAGTCCTGAGCATTAGCGTATAACACAGAATATGCCCCGTGGTTTTGAAGATATCTTGCATAGTCAAATTGCGACGGGTTCCCGACTTTCCCCGGACGGCGGAGATTTCCTTTTATTTCATAGTGATTACCGACTTTTAAGTCTGAAAAATTTCTCTCTTTATCTTTAACCCTTACAAGAACTTTACCGCCTTGTGTTTGCAGGTAGAATTTTCCTGTTGAGCCGGTAATCTCCGGAATGCTTACAATCTGTCCGTTCAGCGTTACTTTTGAGGGTGCAAGCAGAGAAACTTCATCAAAAGATTTTATCCGCAAACAGGAGTTGAAAAATCCGAGGTAAAACATCACAACGGCAAGTATCGCAAATTTGACCGGCACCAGTCTGAAATAGAGCAGCAAAATCATGCTTGCTGTCACGGTAATTGCCAGCTGTATTTCGATTCCGTTGTAAAACGATATTACCCCGAGAATGAATGCAAAAGTGACTGCAAACATAACAATGTTCCTGTTTTGCAGGAGAGTGCTTGTACTATTTCTTAATTCCATTAATTTTAAATTACAACAAAATGCTATAACTTCAAAAATATTTACAAAAAAAATCGTTACAAATGAAAACAATAAGATAACAGCCTATTTGTTTTGATGTAAAATTGGTTTTATGAGTTTTGGTTTTAGTATTTCTAATAAAGTTGACTATACGGGAAGTGTGGATTTCGTTAAGTTGTGGGCGGAAGCCTCGGCGCTATTGCGTGATGTTATTCCGGATAATGTGTATTATTCGTGGCTGACTGCGGTTGCGGCTAACAGCTTTGAACATGGGAAATTTTATCTTGTAACCCCGCACCAGTTTGCGGTCGCGATTTTGAATTCGCACAAAAAAGATATTAAAGAAGCTCTCTGTAAAGTCTGCGGAAAAGACGTTGACTTTGAACTTAATTATGACGCAGGCTACGGGCAAAAGTACAACGAAATGAAGAAAAAAGAAGCCGCTAAACAGCGTCCGTCGCTTGAAGATCCGGTTAAAAAAGAACAGGCTCTGGCAGAAGGTGCTGTTCAGATGCGCAATGAGGTTAACCTGAATTTAAAATATAAATTTGAAAATTTTGTTGTCGGCGAAAATTCCCGCATGGCTTATGCGGTTGCTATGGCAGTTGCAGAAAAACCCGCACAGAAATATAATCCGCTTTTTATATACGGTGCCTCGGGACTTGGGAAAACCCACCTTATGCAGGCAATCGGGCATTATATACTTTTCCACAAACCCAAACTCCGCGTGAAATATGTAAAAACAGAAGAATACATAAATGAGGTCATCTCAAGTATTCAAAAAGGTGGCGACAGGGTTTCGCGCATGGATAAATTCCGCCAGAAGTTCCGTAATGTTGACGTCCTTCTGATTGATGATATTCAGTTTATTGAGTCAAAAGAGCGCACAATGGAGGAAATTTTTCACACTTTTGAATCGCTCCACAACAACGGTAAACAAATTGTAATAACTTCCGACAGGCTTCCGAAAGATATTCCGACGCTTCCGGACAGGCTCAGAACCCGTTTTGAAATGGGGATTATGGTTGAACTTACGCCGCCGGAATTTGAAACCCGTATCGCAATCCTGCGTAACCTCGCGGAAAAAGACGGGCTGCAAATCCCTTGTGATGTTTATGACTTGATTGCCAAAAACTACAAAAATAATGTCCGTGAGCTGGAAGGAGCTTATAACAGAATCAGTGCGTTTGCAGAAATTGACGGGGTTGAACTTTCTCTTGAATATGTGAAAAAAGTTCTCGCCTGCACTGATGAAGATGAAAGCCTTACTATGGAAACGATTGCGCAAAAAGTTGCACAGTATTACGGCGTTACTGTTGATGATTTTTTAAGCCCTGCAAGAAGCCAGAAAATTTCAGCGCCGCGCCATATTGTTGTCTATCTTATTCGCGAATTTCTCGGGGCAAGTTTTGAGGCAATCGCAGAATTCCTCCATAAAAAACATACAACAATGCTCTATTCTTATGAAAAAATTCGTGATGAGATGAAAACCAACCGCGATCTTAAACGCACGATTGAAGAGCTTTCACAGGAAATAAAGGGTTAGAACATGTACGATTATATTAAAGGAAATATTACATCTAAAACAGCGCTGCCGCGCGGCTTTTTTGTGACTGTTGAGGCGTTTGGACTAGGCTATCTGCTCGAAGTTACCGGCAGGGATTTCAACAAAATAGAAAATGGCGAGGCAAAAATCTATACGGTTTTAATCCACAAAGAAGATAAAATGTCACTGTGCGGGTTCGTTAGAAAGGAAGATAGGGATATTTTTAATGTTTTGACATCGGTTTCCGGTGTCGGAACGAAAATGGCGCTTACGCTGCTGGATAAATTCTCTGCCTCGGAACTTATCGGACTTGTTATAGACGGTAATTATAAAGAATTAACGCTGGCAAAAGGTGTGGGGCCAAAATTGGCGCAAAAAATTATCCTTGAGCTTAAAGATAAGTTAATTAACTATCAAAAAGACTGGTCAGCGCCGAATTTTGTAGAAAAGGTCAGAGAGGAAAATTCTAACCTTGTTGATGCGCAGTCGGTTCTGCTTTCATTCGGGTACGAAAAGAATGAAATCAAATCGGCGTTTGCGAAACTGGAACTTGCCGAAAGTCTGAGCGCAGAAGAAATTCTGCAAGCAGCACTGAAAATTTTATCACAATAACTTAAAACAACGCCGGGAAAAACATTATTACAAATCCTGCAAGAACGAGGGCCGGGCCGAAAGGTACTGCAAGGCCCTCGGTTTTTGAACCTAAAACTTTGCCGAATAACTGACGGCAAACATATATTGCAACTCCAATCAGTACAATTGTATATGCCAGCAGGTATATTGCATTGTTTTCAAAAAGTCCTGCCGTGTTTGAATACCAGTATCCCGCAGCAAGAATTGCGACCGCAAGAATTCCGCCGAAAAGTTTATAGTTTTTCTCTTCCAGAAGTCTGTATTCAAACAACACTCCGGTGATGAATGCCTGAATTATAAATCCCATAATAATTATTATCCAGATTTTTTCCCAGCCAAAGCACGCTCCCAGCGCCATTGCAATATAAATATCTCCGTCGCCCATTGCCATTCTGCCGCCGGCAAGAATGTATGAAACTCCAAAATATATAAGCATTATCAAGCCGCCAAGAAGCATTCCTAAGACAGAAACTGTAAACGGATTATGAAGCCAGGTAAGTTCTGCACCCTTGAGTGCCATAATCCCCGTAGCGCCCGCATGGTAAACCAGCCCGATACAGGCAAAAATCAGGCAGTGCATTAAAAATACAACGTGTTCTTTAATATCTGTTATCGCAAGCACAAGTGACATAAAAATTACAGCCCAGAGGAAAATTAAATGGGCGCTCATCCCGAATTTTAAAAACGAAAGTACAAATAAAACTGCCGTTACCGCTTCTACAATCGGATATTGCCAGCTTATGTGTGTTTTACAAAAATAACATTTCCCGCCCAGCAAAAGATATGAAAGCAGCGGAATATTATGCCACCAGTAAAGCGGTTTCTGGCATTTCGGACATTTTGACGCCGGATAAGATATTGATTCGCCGCTGAAGGCTCTTAATACTACTACGTTCAAAAAACTGCCGAAACACAGTCCGATAAGCAATACAAAAAATGATGCGGTTAGTGTTAATGTATCCATTTAATCAGTCCTTATTTTCTTCACTGGAATTTACAAGTTCATAAAGTTTTCCGAGTGCTTTTTTTATCTTTCTTGAAACCTGCATCGGTGATAGGCCGAGCTTTTCGGAAATTTCTTTCTGGTTTAAATCCTCAAAATAGTTCATAATAAGTATTTGTTTCATATCCTGCGGAAGTTTCCCGAGCGCGGAGTTGAGCATAAGCCGGTTTTCGGAATTAGAAAGAAAGTCTTTGTAGTCGCCGTCAGGAATTTTATCCATAAGGCTTAAATCGTCATCATCACTATTGTTCGGATTTTGATCCAGTGATAGAATTTCCTGCCCTAAATCGAGTGATAAAACATCTTCAATTTTCTTTTCCGGCAAGCCTAAGCGTTCTGCAATAAGCGCAGTTGAGGTTCCGTCTTTGCCTTCTTCGTTAAGTTCTCTTGAAGCAGTACTGATTTTATAAGAAAGTTCTTGAATTTCTCTCGGCGGCTTGATAAAACTTGCTTTGTCCCTCAGGTAATGTTTAATTTCGCCTTTTATAAAATAAGTCGCGTAGGTTTTGAATTTTGTATTTTTACTCAAATCGAAAAAGTCAATGGCTTTCATCAAGCCTATTGAGCCGACCTGAAACAAATCCTCCTGCAAGTTGTAATTTTTATATGCAGGGCCGGAAACAATCTTTTTTACATAAACAAGCGCCAGTTCTACAATACGAATATGTAAAATCTTCTTTTTCTTCGCGTCTGAACAGTGTTTGTATTGTAAGAGTAAATCGTTTAATTCATCTTCCAAATGTATCACATCAACCTCTCGGACTGAATTTATCGTAGCATAAAATATTGATAATAACAAATTGTAAATATCAAGTTTAAATTTAGCCTGTTTATAGTAAAATTGGGTAAAGGTTTGTATATGACTTTATTCAAAAGAATACTGGCTGTATGTTTTATATTTTTTATGGCATTTGTTCCGGCAAGTGCTAATGTTGTAGGGCTTTCTCTGGAAGAAGCGATAGATATGGCATTGACCTATAATCTTGATTTGCAGGCCAAACGCAAAGAACTCGGGATTGCCAAAGAGGATATAAGAATTGCAAATAAACTCCAAAATCCCCGAATTGTGGGCAATGTCCTGCTCGGTAAGGTTCTGGCGGGGAACTCCAGTCAGGTCGGGATGAATTTCCCTATAGAACTTTTTAAACGCGGGCCGCGCAAAAAAGTCGCCAAGGTTAAATATACTATTGCCCAGAATAAAATCAGAGAGTATGAGCACGATTTGAAAATTGAAGTTATGCGTGCATACTTTGATATTTTATACTGGAAATCCGTTGTTGATATCCTTGAAGAGCGCAAAGATCTTTTTGAAGACATGGCGGAAATCGCAAAAAATAAACCGGCAAATTCAGCCAATTACAAGATAGAAGTTCTTCAATCGGATATCAGGTATAAAAGACTGTTGATTGAATTAAATCAGGCAAAAGCGGATTTGTTGAGTGCGCAGTTTCATTTGAATAAAGTTATTAATATCGGCAAAACCGAAAATATGTATGACTCTGCCGAAACCTCGCTTTTTGATGAGGATTTGTCAATTTTATCTATCAAGCTTCTGCCGTATGATGTGATTGAACAAATTGCAATGAAATATAGTTATTCATTAAGGATTGCGGATCTTGATATAAATCGGGCGCAGGCTGAAGTGACTGTTGCCAAAAGCCAGCGGGTTCCAAACGTAGATATTGCGGGTGGTTATGCGTGGCAGTATTATTACCGCGGTGAAGGTTCAAACTTTCCGGGTGCATTTGTCGGATTTGGCGTTGATGTGCCTTTGTTCTATTTCTACGGGCCGGATGTCAGAAGGGCTAATTTGATACTCGAAAAATCCAAAACAGATAAGGCTTCTTTTGAAAATAAGTTGAAAATAGTTCTTAAACAGGATTACAATAATTTTAAATACGCTAAAGAGAATATGGGTTATTACCAGCAGATTATGCAGGAGTCAAAAGATATTCTTACAATGTCAAAAGATCAGTATAAAAACGGTAAAATAACATTTTTAAGCATGCTGATTATTGAAAACTCCTACCAGCAGACTTTGCACGAATATCTTAAAGCAATGGACTTATATTATTCCGCGTATCTGAATTTGATGCACAATACCGGACACGATGTTCTCTTGCAGGAGGAAATGTTTAATTAAAGTTTTTCCGGAACACTGCCGATATAATTCTCATATAGTAAGGAGAAAATATGGGTGAATTTATTGATTTAAAGGGGATAATCGCGGCGATAAATACAAATTCGGATGAAAAAATTTCGCAGGAAGAATTACAGAAAGCTCAAGGTAAAGTTCCGAGCCTCTGGCTTGAAAAAATTACTGAACTTGCAAAAGGTCAGGATTTAGACGTACAAACGCTTATTACAGGGCTTCAAGTCGAACCCGGGGCCAGAGCGGAAAACAGTGAAACTTTTCATAAAGAAAACTATTTTGATTATTATTCGGTAGAAGATACTTTCGGGGCAGAAGTTAATGTGCCAAACCGAAATGCTGCAAGATGCCGAACACTATGGTCGTATTACCTCAAACCTGCCTTATGTAAAAGCTATTGGTTATGAAGGCAATGACGGCGGCATGTCCTGGTCAACTCCATGGATTGCCGGCATGTACGCACTGGCAAAACAGCTAAATCCTGAAATTACACCGGAAGAATTCTAGCAAAAGGCACTGCAGACTTCAGATGAATGCCGAAATAATGATGACGGTAAATATGTAGGACGTTTGATAAATCCTGAAAAATTAATAGAAGTAATTCAATAAAAAAGCGGGAACTATTATAGTTCCCGCTTCTCTTTTTTTATTGATATCTCTAACTAGCAAGCGCAAGCTGTACAATCACAAGTAACTACTCGGTTCGTTAAGTTACTGACAGCAAACGGCACAGTCACAAGAAACTACCTACTCGGTTTGTTAAGTTACTGATAGCAAACGGCGCAGTCACAAGAAAAAGCTTTTTTAGCTTCTTCTAAACGAACCTTAATACGTCCGTCTACTGCGATGCCTTCACCTGTTTTTTCTGAAATTAACAACGGGTTGATATCAAGTTCATCAATGAATTTGAAGTCATTAACAAGTTGTGATAATCTCAGCAAGGTTTCTTCGATTTGTTCCATTTGTGCCGGTTTTGTACCTCTTGCACCTTGGAGAAGTTTGTATGCTTTAACAGATTTAATCATGTCTTTTGCATCCAAATCGGTTAACGGAGCGATTCTGAAAGTTACGTCTTTCAGCGCTTCAACGAATACACCGCCTAAACCGAACATCATCATAGGGCCGTATTGAGGGTCTGTTGCGATACCGCAAACCATTTCACGGTTGCCTTTTACCATTTCCTGAATAATAACGCCTTCAAGACCTTCGATTAAGCCTTTTTCTGTTAATTTTTGGATAAGGTCTTTGTATTCAGCGCGGAGTTGTTCTTCTGATTGAATATTTACCCTTACGCCGCCTACATCGGTTTTGTGAGATGTTGTTTTAGAAGTCATTTTCATTACAACAGGGTAGCCGATAGCGTTTCCTAGGTTAACGACTTCTTCTTCGTTTGTTGCAAGTCCGTATTTGCAAGCGCGGATTCCGTATGCTTGGAGTACGTCAATTGATTCTAAAGTCGTTAATTGATCTCTGCCTTCTGCGATTGATGCTTTGATAATTTTTTCAACTTTTGCTCTGTCAACATCATAGCAAGGAATTTTACCAGCCGGCTGTTCCATCCAGAGTCTTTGTTGATTTAATCTGTTTAAACCGTCAGCAGCTTCTTCCGCATACATAAAGAACGGCATATTAACGTTCATATCTGAAAGTTTTGAGAAGAATTCATTTGTTGTCATGAATACGCCGATAACCGGTTTTTGCGGATTTTTAGCTTTGATTTCCATTAACGCTTTAGCAACATCAATATCTTTCAAACCTAAGAACGGAAGATAGATTGTGATAATCATATCAACGTTTTCATCAGCGATAACTGTTTCTAAAGTTTGTTTGTAGTGTTCGATTGGAGCTGATGCAATCATATCAATCGGGTTTTTTACAGATGCTGCTGCCGGTAAGAAGCTTCTTAATTTAGCTTTAGTTTCATCTGAAATTTTAGCCATTTGCATACCGTATTCACTGACCGCATCGGTTGCCATAATACCAGGGCCGCCGGAGTTTGTAATGATTGCAACTCTGTCGCCTTTTGGAATAGGGCAGTTAGCAAAAACTTTAGCAGTTGAGAAGAGGTTTTTCAAAGAAAATTCTCTGATAACGCCTGATTGTTTCAACAGTGCAGCAGCAGCCTTATCAGCCCCTGCAAGTGAACCTGTGTGAGAAGATGCAGCGCTTGCACCTGCTGCAGAACGTCCTGCTTTAAGCGCAAGAATAGGTTTTTTCTTGGTAATTCTTGACGCTAATTTTCTGAAGTTTGCAGGATTTTGGATTGATTCCATATATAAAAGAATTTGTTCAACGTCAGGTTCATTTTCCCAGTATTCCAGAGCTGTTTCAGCGTTAACATCAGCCTGATTACCGATTGAGATGAATTGAGCAAAACCTAAGTTAAGGTCTTTAAGGATATTTAAAATACCGCCGCCTAATGCGCCTGATTGAGAAACGAAACCGATGTTTCCGCGTTCAGGTAATGATTCGGCGAAACAGCCGTCCATACGGATGTCAGGGTGAGTGTTTACAACGCCTAAGCAGTTAGGGCCAACGCATCTCATACCGTATTCGCGAACTTTTGCAAGTAATTGCTTTTCAAGTTCTGCACCTTCAGCGCCTGTTTCTTTAAAGCCTGCTGTGATAATGCATAACCCTTTTATACCTTTTTTGTGGCACTGGTCGATTGTATCCAGAACGAATTTAGCGTTTACAACGATAATTGCTAAATCAACTTCGCCCGGAATTTCGTTTACATTAGTATATGCTTGTAAACCTTCAATGATACCGCCTTTCGGGTTTACAGGATAAATTTTTCCGTTAAATTTGTATTCTTGTAATCTTTTCATGATATCGGAGCCGATAGTGTGTTCTTTTGTTGACGCACCTATGACCGCGATTGATTTTGGTTTCATGATTTTGTCTAAAACGTTCATTTTTGTCGCCTTTCTTTGTTATCTCATTTATTTTTAACTATTAAAGTAAATCTTTTTATGAATACCCGTTGGTAATCCATTCACGCACACGGAATTTTGCACCGAGGCCGTTTGCTATTTTTTCGCACGCTTCTAAATCAAGGTGCCTGCCTTTGTAGTTTTCAACAACACTTGCTGTTGTCGAAATTCCTTCATCGGCGCAGGCTTTAATAAAAGCTTTGACGCCTTCATAAGCGCCTTGAATATTTGGCTGTGAAAGCTCATTGTACTCTTCTTCAGTTGGTGCGTTCAAACTTATTGAAATGTCGTCTATTAAAGGTTTTAATTCCGGCGCAATATTTCTCTTGTAAATCAGATTGGCATGTCCGTTAGAGTTGACGCGGATTTTTGTATTTGGATAATTTTCCCTTATATATGCAGCAACTTCTTTTAATAAATTAAGTTTTAAAAGAGGCTCTCCGTAGCCGCAGAAGATAATTTCATTAAGCGAATTCGGCTTGGCTGCTTCAAGTTGTTTTTTTATGATAGCTTCTAATTGTTCAATAACGTCATTAGCGCCGAATGTTTCATTGTCAAGCCACATTTCCTGACCGCATACGTCACTTTTGTCCTGACGCAGGCAGAATATACATCTGTTTGTGCAGTTATTTGTCAAATTAATATAAATTTTATCGTCTAGTAAATATGCTAAAGTATTTGACATTTCGCTACCTTCTTCAAATAAATTATGTCACGCACATAATGCGGGGTCAAGCATTTGTTCTGCGTAATTATATTTTTTCTTAGTTAACAATTCTTAATATATTAAAATAAAAAACGCAATTCTTGTTTAGCCAAATACTTTATATAAATGTAGAAAGTTACAAAGGTTAGTTTAAAAGTTATTGGTAGGTGATTGTTATGTGTCTGTTCTTGATACTGACAAGGAAGTATCAACTCATACGGCTCAAGTATGACGTGAACTCGAAAATCATGAATATCACAAGAAAGATTGGTGATCTGCAAAGATATGCATCAAATATCGCAGACGGTAAAATCTCCTCTAAAGAAATGTATGACATTCCGTCAAAACTTTTCGGCAGACAATCAATCTTCCAACAATACGCGCATAACAGATCTCTTCAAATGGCGAATATGCAAATGGGGATGATGGCGCCGATGATGGCTATGCAAATGCAGACTATGAATCCGCAATATCAGGCATTGTATCAACAAAATATGTTTATGAATTTATATAAAGAGGCTCGCCAACAAGCGGCGGAAGAAGAAAAGAAACTTCTTAACGAACAGGAAAAAGAACTTGTTCTTGAGAAAGAAAAACTTCAAGCACTGGCTCAAGAGTACGATGTAGAACTCAAAGGTCTCAGAGAAGCTGAACCTAGGGCTTATGAAATTGTAAAACCGAATATAGCGTAAGGTAATGTGTAGTAGAAAAACGTGAAGTTCGTGTAGTTTGCTTAATTTTTAGTGTGTGTTTTTTATATAAGAAAAAATCTTATCCTATCCTTAACTAACCATTTTTAACCGCCTGAAAGGCGGTTTTTGTTTATCACTTGACGAAAGAGAAATTAATAAGGCAATAAGAGAATAAGGCAATGAGTCGTAATGACCGAATGGAAGAAAAAAAGAATAGTCCTATTGCCTTATTCCAGTAGGTTGGGCTGGCAAGCCCAACGCAATAAAAAGAAAGGACCGGCGGTCGGCTTGCTCGCGCAGTTCAGGGTGACAATAGTTCGTTGCTGTTCAATCGGAAGTGTCCAATTTATGTACAAAACAGGATAAGGAATACAGGGTTCCAAATGTGGATGCATTAAACGCTAAATATTGAAAAAGGGGAAGATCCCATTACAGGCTTCCCCTCCTATTTGGCTGTATAACTCGAAGTCGTACCGGCTTCGTACAGCCTGACCCCCATAAACTGCCGCGGAATTTGTACGACCCACACTATCCGGGTTTAATCCGGCTTAGTTTATTGAGAGTTTCTTTGGCTTACTTTCTTTGATTTCCTGTTTCGGAACTGTTATCATCAGGACACCGTCCTTGTATTCGGCTCTGCTGTCCTCTATTTTAACCGGTTCATCAAAGGAAATCGTTCGTTGATATTTACCGTAACGAAATTCGCAGGTATGGTATCTGGAGTTTTTTTCGTCCTCTTGTTTTTGTTCTTTTTCTTCCTGAATTTCGGCTGTTATTGTCATAAAATCGTTGTCTAATTCTACTTCGATATCGTCCCTTTTTACTCCCGGAAGCTGAACTTTTACTTTATAATTTTTATCTGTTTGTTTGACTTCTATCGCAGGACGCCAGGTTGCATTTTTTCTTATATTTAAGGGATTTCCTATCGCGTGCGTCAGAAATGTATCTCTCAGAAAGTTATTTAATTCCTGATGGATACTGTCAAAATACAGTTCCGGTTCACGGATTATTAAATCGTTTTTCACTTTTGAACTTCTCCTTTCGTTTGTATTTTTAAGATACTGTTTTTCCCTTGCTGTTTCATTGCCCTTCGGGAGAAAATTTTTATTCTAAATAATTATACTTTTGCACAATGTAATTTGATTTTGTTCAATTGATAAATTGGTTAAAAGGAGTTCACTTATGGCTATAGATATGTTGATGTTTGACTTTAGAGAGCCGGAGAGGTTATATTTTCAGGAGCATGATTTTGATTGCTTTAATATAAAATTTTTTGAAGAGAGTTTGAGTATGGAGCTTCTGGATAAAATTCCTGCAGGAATCCTTGATAATGTTTCGGTCATAAGCGTGTTCATAAATTCTCCTGTGACAGAAGAGGTTATAAAGCGGTTTAAAAATTTGCGTATTATTGCAACGCGTTCGACCGGAGTTGATCATATTGATCTTGATTTTTGCCGTAAAAGGCATATTGCGGTCACAAATGTTGAAAATTATGGTGCAACGGCTGTTGCGCAGTATACATTTGCGCTGATGCTTGCTCTGGTTAGAAAGATAATCCCTGCAAATTTATATATGAGGGAGAATAACAGAAATATTAATATGTTTTTGGGCAGAGATTTGAACGGGATTACACTCGGGGTCGTCGGAACCGGTGCAATCGGCGGAAGCGTTTGTAAAATAGCACACTGTCTCGGGATGAAAATTCTTGCGTTTGATGTGCACCCGAAAGAAGAATTAATCGTAAAATATGGCGTTAGATATGCTGATTTTGAGGAACTTTTGAAAGAGGCTGATGTTATAACGCTTCATCTTCCGTATACTAAAGAAAATCACAATATGCTCGCGCGTTCGCAGTTTGAAAAAATGTACAGGAAACCTTATATAATAAACACTTCAAGGGGTGAGTTGATAAATTTACAGGATTTAAAAGAAGCTTTGTCAAACGGGCTTATTGCGGGTGTCGGGCTGGATGTTTTAAGCTGTGAATCTATGAGTTTCCGGCGTGAAGAGTATTGTCAGTTACTTGGAATGTCGCATGCCGAATGCTTTGATGAACTTAAAATTGTTAATGAAATTATTAATTGGGATAATGTGATTATTACCCCGCATATTGCTTATGAAACGCAGGAGGCTGTGGATTATATACTTCAAACCTCTATGGTTTCCGTAACAGACTTTTTTAAAGGTGCAAACACCTGCAGGGTCGTCTGAGTTATGATATAATAAATTCTATGAAAATAGGATTAATACCGATAGATAATAGACCGGTATGTTATACGCTGCCGGAACTTATTGCAGGACTTGATGATAGTCTGGAACTTTTTATGCCTGAGCGCACACTTTTGGGCGATTTAACAAAGCCGGCGGATACAGATGCAATTCTGGCATGGATTGAAAATCTTGAAAGTGCCGATGCATTTGTAATTGCGCTTGATACTGTTGCTTACGGCGGTTTGATACCTTCCAGAAGAAGTACGGATACATTTGAAGAAATAAGTGCACGGCTTGGAAGGTTGAAAACCTCTTTAAAAGGGAAAAAAGTTTATGCATTTTCGAGTATAATGCGGATTTCCAACAATAATATCAATCAGGAAGAAAAATCTTACTGGGACAGGTGGGGCAAAAAGATTTTTGAATATTCTTATAATTTGCACAGAAATGGCTGCGCACCGGCAGAGGTTCCGGCTGAAATCCTTGAGGATTACCTGATGACGCGCAGGCGGAATTTTGAAATAAATAAAATTTATCTGGAATGGCAAAGAGAGGGAATTTTTGACACATTGATTTTTTCAAAAGATGATTGTGCGCAGTATGGGCTTAATGTTCAGGAAGCCGGCATGTTGAAATCTCTCGGCGCTGTTGTTAAAACCGGCGCGGATGAAATTCCGCTTTCGCTTATTGCACGTGCAATTGAAGGCTGTGTAAAAATCTCACCGATTTATATCGAGGAGAGTCAGAAAAACCTGATTTCAAACTATGAAGATATTCCTCTAGAAGAATGCGTGAAAAACCAAATAGAACTTGCCGGCTGCAAAGTCGTTTCAGAAGAAGAGGCGGAGGTTGAACTTTTTATTAACAATTTTGTCAAAATTCAGGGTGAAATAGTTATGAAGGTTCAGACAGAACCGTTTCGCGGAGAATGGTCTAAACCTGACAAAAATTACGCTGTTGCGGATGTGAGATTTGCCAACGGGGCGGATAATGCTTTTGTTAAAGCTCTTTTTGATGCCGGACTTGATGATAAATTTCTTGGCTATTCGGCCTGGAATACTTCTGCAAATACTCTCGGGAGTCTGATTTTTGCTCTGAAACTCACTATTCTGGCTAAAGAAAAAGGAACGTTCAATGAGGATTCATTTAACCGCCTGATGCTTACAAGATTTCTGGACGACTGGGCTTATCAGGCAAATGTAAGGCAAGAACTGGGTTCACCTGATTTATCCGCGCTGAAACAAAAAATGTCCTGCTATGAAAAAAATCTGATCGCGAAGTTCCCTACAACGCGTAAAATAAATTATGAATTCCCGTGGAACAGGTTATTTGAGGTGGAAATTGACTTTATTTGAGATAATATTTCTGGCAATAGCATTAGGTGTTGACTGCCTTATAGTATCCTTTTCACAGGGGCTGCTTATAAGGTTTAAAAGGACAAAAATATCGACAATTCTTGCCTCGATTATGGGATTTTTTCAAGGCGGCATGCCGCTTATAACCTATTTGCTGACCGGCTTGGTTTATAATTATATCGCACCGTTTGCAAAACTTCTTGTCTTTGCAATATTTATGTTCCTCGGCGGGAAATTTATTGTTGAAGCTCTTAAAAAGGATGTTGGCGAAAAACAAATGCCGCGTCTCGGGTTTCGTGTGTTTTTGCTTCTTGGCATTGCAACCAGTATAGACGCTCTGGGTGCAGGCGTTCCCTTAAAACTGACTCATACACCATTGATATTGTCCTGTTCAATAATTGCTCTTGCTTCGTTTATAATGTCTATGATTGGCTTTTGGAGCGGAAATGCCTTGAAAAAATTCGATACAAAATATCTTGAAATCGCCGCGGGTGTAATCTTAATATTACTTGCAATCAAAGCGTTGTGTTAAAAGAAAGGCGGACTTTTAAAAGCCCGCCTCTCGTTATTCAGTAGGTTCTTCGCCTTTTTTGATTTTTCTTTTTCTGATTTCTTCAGTATCAGTTGTAATGGATTCGTCTGCCATTGTGACATCTTCAGCTTCTGAGGTTGGTTTTTCAGCATCAGATTCTCCGACGAGATTGGTTTTTGCTGCGGCGTTTGGATCATTAGCCGTTGCAGCTTCAGCTTCTGTCTGATCATTTTCTTCTGCAGCTTCATCAATATCGCCGACGGCCGGTTCTTCCTCTTCCGGCGGAACTTCATCGGCTTTTCCGATGCCTTCAACATCTTCCGGCGGAGCTTCTTCCGGCTGTTCTTCTACCGGAAGTCCGTTTTGTGTTATATTTTCAAGCTCGGCAGTAAATTCTTCTACTGAACCTCCTGCCATATCATAAGTTACGTTATCCGGCGCATTGGCTACTGCTGACATCGCCTGCGCCCATTTGGCACACTCCGAATCCTCTTCTTCGAGGACATCCATTTTGTTTACAAGTTCTTTTAGCGGTTTGGCACGCCAATTCTCTACATTGATTCCGTCAATTGCCATATAAATTACTCCTATCTTATTTAATATTTTCTATATCGGCTTTTTCAAATTTAAACTTTAACTTTGTTACAAAAATTTAATAATTTAGACTGCCGGCGCAATTTTAATTTTGAGAAAAGTTAACAGTATTATGAAAATAACTGCAGTTTCTAGTAATAATTTAACGACTCCAAAATTAGTCACAACCCCGCGTTTTAGCCCCGCATATTCAAAACCCGGAAATGATGTTTTCGTAAAATCAAATACGATTTCCTTCGGGGCTAGTATGACCTTTGTGGAAAAGAGAGATCCTTTTTTGCGGAAACTATATAACTATATTTTGAATTCCGAAAAATTTTCATTAGAGAGTCTCGGCGAAATCATTCAAAAATATTCACCCGGACTTTTAGTTAAATCAATGCAGGAAATTCCGCCGGCGTTGGCAGACGGCGCAGCTAATCACGCAGCTCGTTTTTCTTTTGGTTATAACATTGAAGATATGAAGGAGGTTGTCGAGGGGCAGAAAACTATTTTCCTCAATATACCATCGCAGGATGATATCAAAAATCGTTTAATTCTTATGGATAATGTTTCTCATGAAATGATGCATGTTTTTCAGGAGGAATCTTCTGACAGAATCTCACACCGCCAATTTATTCAAAAAGTGTTAGATAAAGATTTGCCATTGGATGTAAAAATTGATACCTTGCGTTCAATGAGTAACATCTTTAATGAGGCAGAAATCCGAATGCAGCAGCCTTTATTGCGGTCTCTTGGTAAAAAAGATATTATACCGCGTACTGTTAAATCTATAAGCCCTAAGGTTTTAAATGAAATTTACATTAATCAGGTAAATATGCCTGCAGAGGACTTTCTTGCCCGTACGTTTTTGGCCTCTGTAGATAAAGCAGCATTGAAGTTCCCTAATCTTGATAGAAAAACGGTTTTTGAACATTCGCACCTTACAGCTCTAAATGAGCGTGAAGCATATTTGAATGCCGGATATATTGTTAAACGCGCTTTAGGTATTAACACACCTGTGGATACTGAATACAGGGTTTTGCTTTATGACTTATTTGCAAAAGTTATAGGCTCTTTGTAACAAAAACTTAACAAAGCTTATATAATTTGTATTGAAAAAGGCAATATTTTTGAAGAAAAATTCTTTATATAAATACAGAGAGATTAAAGAAAAAAGAGAGGCTTATATGCAAGAGATGTTATTATTTTCAAGTACAATAAGTGATTTATATAAAGAAACCTCAGATGCGGTTAACGGAAAAGATTTAGAAAACCGTCTGGTTGTGAAAAAAACATTAAGCGGTTTGTTGAAACAGTCATTTTTCCACGGAGCAAGCCGTTTCGGAGCAACAAATTTTATAGCATAAAAACGATATATAAATGTTTGTCGGATTAGAGAAAAGATAGGAAAGATTTTGCATGCACGCTTTGAGCGTGCATTTTGTTTGTCTTGACTAATTGTAAAACATGATACATAATGAAAGAGTGCCACAGAGCAGCATTCAATATAAGATAAAGGCGAGAAGCCGGAAAGGATAGAAGAACTTATGAAAAACCGAAGTGTAAGTATTAATGCAGGGGGGGGGGGGGCCTCTCTTAACAGACACTATTGAACAGTCGAAAGCCATTAATTGTCATTCCGAACTGCGCGAGCGAGCAGAGGCACAAAGCGAAAACCACGCTTTTCGCGGTGCCGTTTCCCGCGAGTCGAGCAAGACAGTTTCGGAATCTGTCTCACGTTACGAGCGGATATCCAACATTGGCCAGACCCTGAATCAAGTTCAGGGTGACAATATGGCGTTGGCTCGTATTGGTTTTACCATGGCGGAGATACTATTATCCCTCACGATAATTGGTGTGGTTGCGGCGATAACGCTGCCGTCACTTACCGGAAACATTAACGAGCGAACATGGAACACCCAGAGAAAAGCACTATATGCGCGGTTTAGTCAGGCAATAGCCCTGATGCCGGCGTTGAATGGTTATGGTACGTTGAGAGAAATCACCGACAGTGCGGGTTCGACATCAATTGAGGATACTGCCGCAGAAACTTTTGTAACAGCAGGTCTTTCTAAAGTCCTTAAAATAAATAATATTTGTGATAACGAACATATAGATGATTGTGGTTTTGTGAATAAAATAGTTACACTGAATGCAATCACAATTTCTACGCCTGCTACGTTATCTGAATTGAATAGCAGAATGCTTGTAGGAAATTCGCGTCCGGACATTGTTGGAACTTTTTCTATAATTGACACTAAAGTGGCGGCATTTGAAACCGCAAATGGGGAAAGTATTTTAACCTTCTATAATCCTAACTGTCAGGCATCAATGAATGAAACAAACCCTTATTATGTTCAGCCAAAAGTCTGTGCTAATTTTATTTTTGATTTGAATGGTAACAAAGGACCAAATACTGTAGGAAAGGACATTGGTTTTATGACTGTATTTTATCCTACAGATAGTTCGGTTGTAGCGCCAAATGTTCCTGTACAAAAGGCTTCGCAAACTGCTACGCAGCAAGATGCTCTCGGAATATGTAAGGAACAAGACCCTGAATTTAGAATTCCCAGTCAGGACGAACTTTCTTCAATGTTCGTGAATCAGTTGTTAATGAATGGGGAAATCGCAACCGGGGCTGTAAACTATTGGTCATCAAAGTTGCGTAGTTCAACTGTAGGCTGGACTCAGGGATTTAATACCGGAGCCCGCCTGAATCATCGCAGAAGTCTTGAAACTAATGTTCATTGCGTTAAACGATAATAATTCCATTTTTAGTGGTTTTTAAATCGTTTTTAATCCAGTATCCTTCAAGCGGCAGAAACTCTGTGTCAAACGCAAAGTATGTTGAACCGGAGCCGGTCATGACCGCTTGAGGATATTTATTTTTAATTATTTGGAGTTCCGGATAATCCTCAATCACAGCCCATTCCAAATCGTTAATGTAACTGTCGCGTTCAGTGGTCTTTTCCTTTGCTGCAAATTTCGTATAAGCTTCTTTCGCGCTTATACCAAGTTGAATAGGTTTTATCAGGGATACATTTCGTTCAATAAACTCCGCATCCTCAAGCACTTCTCCACGGGAAGTCGTCTTTTTGCATCCGCCTTCTAAACAAAAGTTCAGGTCAGAACCCAATTTTGCACAAAGCTCATGAAGTTCTTTGCGTTCCAGCGGATTACCTAAAAGTTCATTCAGTCCGAAAAGCGTTCCGGCAGCGTCCGTACTCCCGCCGGCAAGCCCCGCTGACACCGGAATATATTTTTCTATAAAAATGTCTACGCTGCCAACTTTACCGATTGTGTCAAAGAACAATTTTGCCGCTTTATAAACTATATTTCTCTCATCATAAGGTATTTCACCGGAAGTTCCGGCAATAGTAATTATCAAAGCTTCTGACGGCTTATACGAAATCGTCAAATAATCATATAGACTTATTGTCTGCATTGTGCTTTCAATATTATGAAAGCCGTCAGGACGCCTGCCCACAATTTTTAAATCCAAATTTATTTTTGCCGGACACTGAACCTTAATTCTTTGAACCATTCAAAAGCTCCTCTGATAACTTTCCGAGCATTTCTATTGATAACTTTTCTCCGCGGACATTTTCATCGAGCGCGAGCGCAGCGAGCGCTCTTGATATGTTTTCTTTTGAAAATCCGCCGCTTAAAAGGCAGTTTTTAACATTTTTTCTACGCTGTGAAAACGCGGCTTTGACTGTTTTTCTGAAATGTGTGTAATCAGATAAATCCAGAAGCGGTTTTTCACGTACCTGCAAACTCACAACTGCCGAATTTACCTTTGGCGCAGGGTAGAAAGATTTTCTGCCAACAAGCCTTACGATTTTTACATCCGCCCAGAATTGCGAAAGTATTGTCAAAAGCCCGTATTGTTTTGCCGGAGAATTTTCATCTGCCGTCATACGACGCGCAACTTCTTCCTGAACCATAAGCAAAATATCCGTAATTTTATTACGATTTTTGTTTGTTAAATCGTCGATTTCTCCCAGCAGGTGCGCGATAATCGGGCTTGTAATGTAGTATGGAATATTTGCAACAATTTTTATTTTTTCATCGCACAAAGATGAAAGGTCGGTTTTCAAAACATCCTTATGAATAATTTCCAAATTAGGCGCGTCGAGCTTTTTTAATTCTGCAATCGCTTCTTCATCAAGTTCTATCGCGATAACTTTTTTTGCTTTTTTTACCAGCTGTTCTGTAACAAACCCGACTCCAGGCCCGATTTCGACTACGATATCGTCAGGTGAAATGTTTGCAGCGTGTATTATGTCCGCAATAGCAGTGCCGTCTATCAGAAAATTTTGCCCTAGGCGCTTCTTTGTTCTAAAATACTTTGCTCTGTTGAGGTAATCCATAACGTTAATAATCATATCATACACATGGCGAAATATATACTTTTATTCAGCAAGTATATTTTTAGTGTTATAATTAAATCATCAGGAGGGACTGTGTTAGATATTCAATTAGAGGAAAAGGAAGTCACAAGAGCAGATATCAGAGCTTACTACGAAAGCGGTGCAAAATCCGCGAAGGATGTTAAGATAGGACTTGAATATGAACGGCTTCCGATTTTTCGTGTGACGGGCAGGAATGTTGACTATTATCATGAGCTTGGAATGTGTAATCTGCTCCGAAAATTTGCAAGAAACGACCGTTGGGATTTTATAACGGATGATTTTAATATTATCGGATTGCAAAAAGGACATCAGACGATTACTCTGGAGCCCGGCTGCCAGTTTGAATACAGTTTGTCGCCTAAAGAAAAGATTTCTCAAATAAAAGATGAGATAGAAAAAATAGATTCAGCATTAAATCCGATTTTGGAGGATTTTGGCATAAGTCTTTTGAATTACGGTGTTTCTCCTATTGTAACGTATAAATCAATAAAATTAATCCCGAAACATCGTTACAAAATTATGGCAAAATACCTGTGGGGAATTTTATCAGACGTTATGATGCGTGAAACTGCGGGGATTCAATGCTGTCTGGATTATACAAGCGAGGAGGACGCTTCAAGAAAGTTCGTTCTTGCCAATAAACTTGTACCATTTATAGGCGCAATGTTTGCGAATTCACCTATTCGCGGGGGAGTTGAAACCGGTTATAAGTCTTTTCGTTCCCTGAGTTGGCTCAATACCGATAATGACCGCTGCGGCTTTGCGCTTAATCTTGATGAAAAATTTACCTTTGATACATATATAGATAAAGTTCTTAAAACACCTATGATATTTTTAAACAAAGAGGATTTACCAATTGATGTTAACGGCAGGATGAATTTTGAACAATATATGGCAAAAGGCTGGGAGGGGTTTCTTGCAACGATGTCGGATTATCGGCTTCAGGCAAACCTGTGCTTCCCTGATGTAAGGCTGAACAGATTTCTTGAAATAAGAAACCATGACTGTGTAAGAAAAGATCTTTTATTGTCACTTATTGCTATGTATAAAGGTCTTTTATACAGCACAACCGCGATGGATGAAGTTGAGGAACTGTTGAAGGAATTTAAACATCTGGATTATTCCGAATTGCGTTATGAAGTTCCGCGCTACGCCCTGCAGGCACGCATTAAGCATAGAAAGGCCTCAGATATCGCTAAAGAATTGCTAAAAATCGCGGAAAAATCATTAAAAGAACAGAAATCCAATGAAGCAAAATATTTGGGAGCAATAAAATCTTATACCATGAAAGGCCTGACGCCTGCCGATGAAATCCTGAAAAACTGGCATGGCAGTTGGAATAAGGACGTTAAAAAGATGATTAAGTGGTTGGTAAAACAAAACGCTTGACATAGGAATATGTTTGTTCTACCATAGCACTTGTAGCCGATGAGGTTAGGGGCGTTTAGCTCAGTTGGTAGAGCGTCTCCCTTACAAGGAGAGGGTCAGAAGTTCGAGTCTTCTAACGCCCACCATAAAAGCCAGAATGACAGTTGTTATTCTGGCTTTTATATTTGGATGATAATGGAAGACGAGAACTTACCGGACGGAGTCCGGTCCAGTTCGAGCGCGAGCGAGCTGAGGCTGGAGCGTTTTGCGTTGTGATGAAATCACTTACGCAAACGCGAAATGCCGTTACATGCGAGCGAGCAAGAGAGTCTTCTAACGCCCACCATAAAAGCCAGAATGACAGTTGTTATTCCGGCTTTTATTATTGGAAGTTGTAACTTTTTATCCTCTTTCTGTTATAATAAAATCAATGTTTTATACTATTTTTGCAATCTTAGTCCGTATTTTAAGTAATTCGTATTTAAATGTATTCCAAAAGCTTTTGACAGGGCTCGGGCAGAAGTCCTCTGTTGTTAATTTTTATACCTATTTGGGGCTTGGTGTTATTGCGTTACTCATTATGTCACTTAATAGTGTGATATTTTCCCCTGAATTGTTGCTAAATGTCTTTGCTATGGGCGCACTCGGAGCGTTAGGCAATTATTTTATTATAAAGGCGCTTTCTATAGGGGAATTGTCAACACTCGCTCCTATTAATTCTTATAAACCGGTGGTGGCGCTGCTTGCAGGGATAATTTATTTGCAAGAAACACCATCTTTGAACGCTTTATACGGAATTTTTCTTATCATTGCCGGCACTTATTTTATTTTTGGCGGTAAAAAGCGGGAATATAATCTAAAAGCTGTGTTTTATAGGCTTCTTGCACTGATTTTTTCAGGTACGGAAGCTGTTTTTATCAAAAAAATTATTCTTTTAAGCGATATTACAAGTGCATTTATCTATTGGGTGTTTGCAGGATTACTCTTTGCGGCGCTTTTTGTTTTACCGGCTAAATCCTTGAAAATTTCCTCGGTAAAATATCAAGTTTCTCTTGTTATTATGGTTGCGTTGATGCAGTATTCTACTAATTTCGTGTTTGCGAGGATGAATGTATCGTATGCACTGGCTTTATTTCAACTTTCGACACTCTATAGTGTCTTTTTGGGTGCATCTATATTCCATGAGAGGAACTTTAGGCGTAAAATCCTTGCGGCACTAGTGATGGCCGCTGGTGCTGTGTGCATAATTTTGAACTAGACGACACTCATGAGTGACAAAAATAGTTAAATGTTCACTGAATAGTGTCGAAATTCCCTATTGCGGCGGAAAATATTGGCTGCTTTGGATGTAGATTTCAAAGCTTTCTTTTTCGTTTTCACTTACCGCAGTGAGGGTATAATCGCCGAGCCGATAGGTTTTAACGGCACGCGGAGTGCTGCCGAGTTTGTATTTTGCCTCAAAGAAGGTCCATTCAGAGTAAAATTCTTCAAGGGTATTGCAGGCAAATTTCATGCGTTTGGCAATTTCTTTAAAGTCCCGCGGTTTATTTTTTTCAATATCTATTCCGCAGTCAAAGTCCGAGAAAGCGAGTGCGATATAGTCACCGGAGTGGCTAATGCTAAATCGTTTTGCCCCTGATTTAAGCTTTGGTTTGTTTCCTTCAAAAGTGACTTCGCGGTCGTCAATTTTATAAAATTCTCTTAAAATTCTATCGACCATAAGATAAGAAAGACAGTGCTGGTTAAGTTTTTTAGGGTTAGAGATTTCCTTTTTTTTGAATTCTAATAAAAGTTTTTGGTGAACGCTGTCGGCGTCAATAATTTCGATTACAAAGATATCCATGATTTAATTTTAGCATAAAAAAATCCCGCCTGTTAGGGCGGGATTTTAATCTGTTATTGTTATTCTTGTGCAACGGCTTCTCTTAGAGCTTTGTCGACCTGAGCATCGCTAAGTCCCTGTTTAAGCAAGTCCATTTTTAATGCATCTTTAACGGCCTTTTCGCTGGTATGGCCGGAAGCGCTTGCTGTGTAGGTTTTATCACCGATTTTGACTGTAATACTACCGCTATATGTTTCAGTACCCGGAATTTTTCGGATAGTGACGTTAACATTTGGTTTTGTATTACCGGTGCTAGGTGCATCTCCGGAACCGCTCCCGCTGTTAATCGGATAGAAGTCGATAGCGTTTGCAAAGACTTCTTCGTTGAAAGTAAGATGATAAGTTTTGCCGGATTTTTTGTCGGTGTACTCAATTTCTTTTTCAAAGTGCTGAGTTTTTGGCCCGTCTTTTTTAGTACCGGTTTCCCAAATATCTTTGCCACCAAGGAATTCATCACGGAACCAGTTACGGAAGTTGGCTGAATTAGGTGCCTCGTAGGCCGCTTGTAGTGTTTGCCAGCCTTGATAGTATACGCGATTGCCTTTTCTTTGAGGAGCATTAACTTCTACCGGAACAGTAGTAGTTTCTTCTGTCCTTTCTTCACGTCCTGGAGTTTCTACTTTGTCGATGTTAATAGTGGACGTTTGTTCCGGCGGCGATGGCGGTGTCGGAGGTGTTGGCGGAGCCGGAGGTTCCGGATTGCGGATTTCTTTTTGAGAAATTACCCTCATTACCTCAGCATCTCTTCTCAGCCCTTTATCTCTAACTTTGTTCATTGTTAACAGGCCTCTAATTATTCCTGAAGTACCTCCGGCAGCAGTGGCATATCCGTAAACAGCTGCACTGCTGAATTTTGGATGGAATTTACGTTTGCGTTCGCCTTTTTGTTCATATAATTCACGATCTGCATCCGGGTTTTCAACTTCACCTTTGACCTTCACCTCTTCATCAACAGTATGGTCAGTTTCCCAGTGAGCATTATTCCCTGATTCACTGACGTGGTGGTCAGTTTCCCAGTGAGCATTATTTCCTGATTCGTTGACGTTGAAATCAGTTTCCCAGTGAGCATTATTTCCTGATTCGTTGACGTTGAAATCAGTTTCCCAGTGTCCATTATCGCCGCTGACGGGTATGTCCTCTGTCCATTCTCTATGTCCGGCCAGAATGCCATTTTCATAATCGGTGACACTATGGTGGGATTGTACTATATCACTCCATGTTGCATCATCGCCTGAAAGGTGATAATCTTTATTAAAGTTCCAGGTACCATCATCGCCTGAAAGATGGTAATCTTTATTAAAGCTCCAGGTACCATCATCGCCTTCGAGGTGATAATCTTTATTAAAGCTCCAGGTACCATCATCGCCTTCGAGGTGATAATCTTTATTAAAGCTCCAGGTACCATCATCACCTTCAAGGTGATAAGTTTTATCAAAATTCCAAGTACCATCATCACCTTCAAGGTGATAGGTTTTTTGGAAACGTGTAGTGGCTTCGAATGGTATCATTTTTGTTAATGATGCCAGTTCATAAATTTTTTCTGTAAACTCGCAGGTTCTTAATGTTGCCATAAAGTCTGATACAAATACAGCTCCGGCGCCGGTTAATGCACCTATACCTGCATTTTTCAATACGTGAGCAATTCTCTGCTGCGTAGTTTTGTCCTTCTCAGTTGTTATACCTGCGGCTTCCATTGCTTTTTTTATGACTTTACGTTTTGTTTCTTTACCGTCTGCCAGGCTGCCAAAAACGACACCTTCAAAGGCCCTGTCTGATTCCTGCAAATCACAGAAATAGTCGTAGCCTTCCTGATTTGTCTGTTCTTTACCTGAGGTTCTGCCGGCTTGAGAGTAAGCAAGCATTTTTTCTTTAAATGTTTCAGGGTTAAAGACATACTTTTTACCAGTTGCTGTTGTAACTGTCGCAGTCCGAGTATCATTTGGATCAGTTATTTCATCGCAGAAAAGAGCAGGGTTCATTTTAACCAGCTCCTGAACATCTTCGTCCAAATCCGCATATTGCGGAGCCGGTGTTGATTCATATTTATGCTTTTGCATATCAATTTGAACCTGTGCTTCTGCCGCGACCTCTATTAATTTGTCCATGTTTTTATCCATGAACTTACCTTCATCCTCAGACGCGTCTGCTGATGCTTTTTTAATCTTTTCTTCAAGTTTTTTGATATCTTTTTGGACATCCTCCGGCAGCGCTGCGTCACAGTTTTCATTGAATTTTGCAGTTTCCAACAGAAGTTGTTTCTGTAATTCAGCCTTTTTAGTTTCGTCTTTTTCGTTTTTAATTTGTTCTTCCAGTTCTGCTTTTGTTTTATTAAAGGTTTCTGTCAATTCAACAATAGCCGGAATTTTTGAGTTTTTCTGCCTAATTTCTATTATTTCTTGTTTGTATTCGTTGACTTTTACAAGGCCGCTATTGATGTTACGATCAGTGATAGCATCTATAGCCAATTCCTCGCAGGCCATCGCAATTTCTTCATCGGTCATTTCAATATTGTTTAATGCCCTAAATTGTGCTAAAGCCTTTAAATCATCCGGAGTGAGTTCAGTTAAAGTAATATTCCGCGTATTTGTTTTTTGACCTTTTTTAGCGGATTCTGGTGCAAATGCTTCCATAAAATCCGTAATTAACTGTGGGTCATCCAAGTTGTCTTTATATTTGTCAATATAAGCCTGAGAAGCTTGTGCAACCTGGTCTTGTTTTTCCTTGTTCTCATTAATATATTTTAATTTAAGCCGCATTGAGGCATTTCTTAACCCCGGATCTGTATCATCAGTAGCATGCCATAAATCAACAAAACTTCCTTGTAATTGTTTGACTTCTTTATGGCAAAGCACTCTTACTATATCGTGGCGTGCTTCATCAGGGTTTTTAGTGTATCTGTCTTTAAAATATTCTTCCCACTGAGCAGTTGTGACCTCCCGAAAATCTTTATCCCCGAGTAATTCTGCGGTACTTTCAGGAGGCGGTTTAACGCTGCCGTCATCATTTTTTTCTACAATTAATCCTTTAAGAAGTTGATTATCCTTCCAGTAATCATTTACATCTGTAATAAGAACGCCTTGCTTTAACGATCTAAGAATAGCTGTTCTAATGCTTTCGTTTTCTTCGCAAGCTTTTCTAACAACAGGATCTAGTTTGTTCCATTGTCTTTCAGAAAATCCCTGTGGAATTTTTGTTGTCACATTACCACCCATAAGTAGTCCTTTCTGCGCTTTTCCCCTATCAGTACTTGCGCCTTATTCTTTTTACCAATATGTAATTTCGTCTTCGGCACTTTTTTTGAAAAAGTTTAATGCACTTTTGTGCTAAAAATCTTCTTTTTCTTGATATGACAGGGGTTTGGGTTTTTATTTTGTACTTTACAAAAGTTAATATGGTTAAATTTTGTAAATGTTACAATAATATATGTCATGTGGTATATAAAATATATATGCCCAATATTTTTGTATTGGTTGCAATTCTCAAATTAAATGTTAAAAAATGTAAAATTTTGCCGAAAAAAGCTCAATTTTATTCAGGTTTTGCCGTTTATATTTATATATTATATTTTTTGAAAAATGTGTTATAAGTATAAGAATATCGAGGTTGCTATGAGAAACAAGCAGACTAATAACAAAAAGAGATTAATTGCAACGGTATTGTGTTCACTATTTGTATTGCAGCAGTCTCTTGTATATCCGGTTATGGCTTCTGTAATTACAGATGGTAAAGGACAAACAATCGCTCCAATTCAAGATGGGCATTATATGATCCGTCCTGACTTGTTCAATGACAAGGTGGGGTTTAAAGAGTTTCAGGATTTAAATTTGTCTAAAGGTGATATTTTAGATTTTATCTTTCAAGCTTATAATATTGATGGTATTGGGAACCATACTGAAATTAATAGATGGGATATTGATACCTTTGTTAACTTTGTTGACAATCAAATTAATATCCAAGGTATTGTCAACGCAATCTCTAATTTGGGTGGTAGCCTTAAAACGGACGGCAACTTAGTATTTATATCGCCGGAAGGCATGGTTGTTGGCTCAAGCGGCGTCTTGAATGTCGGAAATTTAAATGTATTTACCCCTACACAAGACGGATATAATACTCTTAAAAGCGGAATGAAAACTGCGGATAGAGTGGTAGATGGCTTCTATCAGGCCGAAGAAACCTCTAAAACATGGAATCCAAATGATTCAGCTTTATACGCTGGTAATGCTCCAATCACAGTAGATGGTGCAATTCTGGCACGTGGAGATGTTCAATTGAACGGCAGTACAATTGCTGTCGGAAGCAATGGTGCAATAATTGCAGGGCTTGGCGGTGACGCTGAGTCTACGGTTCTTGCGAATGCTGATGCCGCAGAAGTTTTATTCAATCAGTTAGTAAGTACTGACAACATGACTATCGGTAATGCTTTTGCAAATAATAACGGTGAAATTACGATTACATCTTCTAAAGGAACAACTGTTGCCGATGGCGGGGCTATTAGAAACTTCGCAACTAACAACAGTACAACAACTATTACAAACAACGGTACAGGTGGAATTAATATCAATGGCGAGGTTTCCAACCCTAACGGCACAATGACTATCACCAACAATGCTGGTGCTTTGAATGTCGGAACCTCCGGCGAGCTTAAAAACAAAGGCGATATGACTGTTGTAGGTCAAAATTCAAGTACCGGAGTTACAATCAACGGTACTGCTACCAACGACGGTGATATGGTTATCAAAAATGCTTCCGGCTCTAACGGTCTGAAAATCGGCGGAAAAGTTACTAATAACACCGGCACCGCTCAAATTCTTAATAACAACGGTGTGCTTCAGGTCGTATCCGGCGGATCTGTTACTTCTAACGGTACAAGCCTTTTAATGGATAACACCGGCTCCGGCGGGCTTATCGTTGACGGAACTGTTACAAGTAAAGGCGATACTGATATTTTAAACCATAATAATGCACTTAAAATTAATGGTACTGTAACTTCAAACGGTTCCACACTTAATATTGAAAACGACGGCGTAAACGGTTTAACAATTGCCGGAAACGTTAATAATAACAGCGGTATTGCAGAGATTATCAACAAATCAGCAAGCACAAGCGGTGGGTTGAATGTAACTTCGACCGGTAAGGTTAATTCTAAAGGCTCCAGCCTTTTAATGGATAATTCCGGCGCAAACGGGCTTACAATTGACGGAACCGTTACAAGCACCGGCGATACTGATATCTTAAACCACAAGAATGCTCTTAAAGTTAATGGTACGGTTACATCAACAGGTTCAACGCTTAATATTGAAAACGACGGCGTAAACGGCTTAACTATTGCCGGAAATGTTAATAATAACAGCGGTGTAGCTGAAATTATTAACAAAGCTGCAAGTACAACCGGCGGTCTGCACGTAACTTCTACCGGAAATGTTACATCAAACGGTACTTCTTTAACTTTAGAAAATAACGGCGCAGGCGGTTTGACTATCGACGGAACTGTTAACAATAACAAGGGTGCGCTTGATATTACCAACACTAACAACAAGTTGTTGATTTCTTCAACAGGTAAGGTTAATTCAAAAGGTTCCTCAATTGACGTTACAAACTCCGGCGCAAGCGGCATGCATGTTCAAGGTAAGGTTAACCACAGAAATGCAGCCGGTAAAGTTAACTTCACCAATACAAATTCCGACATGGTTATCGGTCATACAAATACCGATTTTAACATAAGTTCTGACGCTGACGTTAATGTTAACGTTACAAACGGCGATGTTTTTAACTATGGAGTTGTCAAAACTTTAATCGAAACTGTCAATGGCGCTGATTTGAATATGAATGTCGCAAATGGCGCAATCGGTGAAGAAGTCGGACCTTGTGACGGCGGAATTTGCACGGGTGTCGGCCCTGGCGAAAGAGATCTTACAAAATCGATTAACACTGCAATTGATGGCGTGATTACGGCAAATAGCACAGGCACCGGCGCTTTGATTAATATGGCAAGTTTGAATAAAGACATGCACGTCAACAAAATTCACTCGGACGGCCGCGTAATCCTTCTTGCTGATGATAAAACGAACAAAGGCGCAACAGCTTACGATATCTTAAATATGGCAACTGATGCAGATGTTCCTAACATTAAAGGTACCGGAATCTCTGTTATCGCGAGCGGTAACATCGGTGCTGATAAAAATAATAAATTAACATTTATTCAAACAGAAACAACGGTTGATATTGCAAACGAAAACGATTCAGCTTCTAATCCGCACGAATTATACGAAGAACCAAAAATTGATTCAAAGGGCGGTGTAGAATTCCTTGCAATCGGTGATGTTAATATCAAAGGTCTTGATAACGCAGACTACAGCAAAAATGATACAAATGTATGTACAATATCTTCAAGAGAAGGCTCTGTTAACGCAGAATTCTCCGGTAACACTTATATCAGAGATATTATTGCACAACACGAAGTTAACGTTGTAAACAGAGGCCCTGAAATTTATATTGAAAACCTTGGCGGAGCACCTTCAAGATATGCTACAACAGGCGATTACTATGGAGATTATACAGGAATAGTTCCTGAAAAGGCTAATATCAAAGCACTTGACCTCGGAACTCCTGATAATCCGAAAACATTTGATTCCGATCCGGATAACTGGCCAAACTCTACTATCGTTATTAAAAACGGTACAATTAACGGCAAAGGCTCTGTAAGCCACCCGGGAAAAGATCAAGATATAACAGTTACAGCAGATAATGCTTATGTTGGCGGATATTACTTCAATATGGGTAAACACAGAGAAGGCGGTTTATCAGAAGTAACAAAAGATCCGTTTACAAATACAATTACAAACGCAGGCGATCCTTCAACCCCTGTTTCAATCAGAGGTAAAGCAGTAAGACCTGATGATGTTTCAGATATCGGTCAAGATACCGGTTTAAGAGATTACTATTACTGGGATAAAAACAGTGATGGTATTCCTGACGACGGAGATCCGGATGGCAGCGGACAAAAAGATAACGATGATTTTGAAGAACCGTTTGATCCGGATGTAGAAGATGCAGATGATCTGGTAGTTCCGGAACCGGAAGGTCAAGAACAGCCTGATCCAGACCCGGATCCAGATCCTGAGCCAGACCCAGAACCGGAACCAGAACCTGAACCAGAGCCAGAACCTGATCCAGAGCCAGAGCCAGAACCTGATCCAGACCCAGACTTCCCGGATCCGGATGAACCAATAGACCCAACGGATCCAGAAAATCCGGACGGACCAACCGATCCAGAAGACCCAGATCCTGTAGACCCGGTTGATCCAACGGATCCGACAGATCCAACAGACCCAACGGATCCGACAGACCCGACCGATCCAACAGACCCAGAAAATCCGGATGGGCCGGATGAACCTGATCAACCAATAGATCCAACCGATCCTGAAAATCCGGATGGGCCGGATGAACCGGATGAACCTGATCCTGTAGACCCTGTAGATCCAACGGATCCGACAGATCCAACAGACCCAACGGATCCGACCGACCCGACCGATCCAACAGATCCAGAAAATCCGGACGGACCGGATGACCCGGATGCTCCAATAGACCCAACGGATCCTGAAAACCCGGATGGACCGGATGATCCGGATCAACCAATAGATCCAACAGATCCTGAAAACCCGGATGGTCCAGATGATCCGGATGATCCTAAAGATCCAACAGATCCTGATTTACCAACAGATCCTGAAGATCCGGATAATCCTCAACAACCGGAAGACCCGGATCCGGATGATCCAGAACCTATAGATCCGGAAAATCCGGATGGCCCTGACAGACCTGTTGATCCGGATGACCCTGATGATCCGAATAAACCGGTAAATCCGGATGATCCGGATATAGATCCAGAAGATCCTGACAATCCTGATCCAGGTGATCCAGACCCGGATAACCCGGATCCGGAAGATCCAGATAATCCGGACAGACCAACCGATCCAGATCCGGATGATCCAAGCCCGTTGTTTAAAGAAACTTACAAACAACGTGTAATGGAACACAGTATAGATGCAATAGATAAACGTTTACAAATGCGTTTTGATGTTGAAGACTCCAATATTCCGCTGGTGCTGGAAGATAACAGTGAAATAACATCTGTTATTGATATATCAAGAGGCGGTATGTCAGTAACCCACGATGATACGCTTGAAGTCGGTGATATCGTACCTGTTCATATAACATACGGTGATATAGAAATTAACGCAAATGTAAAAATCGTGTCAGCTACTAAAAAACGTGCCGGAGCACAATTCGTTGATCTTGACGATGCAACTGCAAACCAATTATTGTATATGAGTTTACTGTTAGACAAAAATCACGATCAGGAAAATGTAAAATACACTCTCGGTACTCCGAAATTAAGTACAGAAAAAGCAAAATTCGATTAATCAATAATATAAATTACTTATAACACAAAACCTGGGGCTTCTGATTTTTCAGAAGCCCTTTCACCTAAATGTTTAATTTCTCTTTTATTATATAAATCGGTCTGTTTTTGACCTCTTCAAAAATTCGGCCAACGTACTCACCGATTGTTCCGATAGCGAATAGCTGTAAAGCCCCGATAAACAGGATTAATCCCGATATTAGGCATAACAGAAATCCGTTGTACCAGAATAGACCAATAATGCCAATAGTAATAGCCAGAAGCATTAAAAATCCGGCAAGTATATGTATGAATTTTATAGGTTTTGTGGAGAATGACAGAATGCCGTCTGATGCCAGTTTAAGCATTTTTGAAAGCGGGTATTTTGTGACGCCGGCAAATCGTTCATCACGGTTATAATAAAGCGGTGTGCTGTTAAAACCGACCCATGGAACCATTGCTCTTATAAATCTGTGCTTTTCCGGCATGTTCCTGATTGCATCGGCGACTTCCCGTGTTATAAGTCTGAAATCACCGGTATCGGTCGGAACTTTAATCTGGCAAAGTGAGTCAAATATGCGGTAGAACGCAAAAGCTGTGAACTTTTTAAACGCAGATTCTTTTCTGCGTTTAAGTCGTTTACCGTAAACGACTTGATAACCCTCTTTGGTTTTAGCATACATATCTTTGATGAGTTCCGGTGGATCCTGTAAATCCGCATCAATTATCGCAATATAGTCGCCTTTTGCGTAATCAAGCCCTGCCGAAACCGCAAACTGGTGTCCGAAATTTCTTGAAAAGCTCAGGGCTTTTATGAACGGGTATTTTTGCGCGTATTCTTTTAATATCGCGAAACTTTTATCTTTGGATCCATCGTCCACAAAAATAAAATTTACATCAAGTTCGTTAAATAGGTTTTCGCGAACTCCCAAAAGCCGGCTTATGGTTTGCTCAAGACACTCTTCTTCGTTATAAACCGGAATGATTATATCTAAGCTCTCTCTCATAGTTTACTCCTTTAAGCTACGCCGTTATTCAGAAGGTCGTGGATGTGGATAACTCCTACTGGTTTTTGGTTTTCTACGACAAAGAGGTTTGTAATTTTTTTGTCGTGCATAATTTTCAGAGCTTCTGAAGCGAGGGCGTCTTTGCTGATAGTTTTAGGATTTTTAGTCATAAGATTGAACGCCTGTTCATCAAGAATTTTAGGTGAGAGGCAGCGTCTGAGGTCCCCGTCTGTGAGGATGCCGGTAAGCTCGCCGTTTTTATTGACAAAACCTACGCATCCGAGACGTTTGGAAGTCATTTCTAAGAGTGCAGATTGCATATTTGTATGTTCTTCCAGAAGAGGCATTTCTTCTCCGGTGTGCATAAGATCAGAAACTCTTTGCAAAATAGAGCCGAGTTTTCCGCCAGGGTGCCTGTCGTTGAAGTCAGATTTTGAGAACCCGTTTCTTTCAATCATTCCTATTGTGAGGATGTCGCCGAGAACAAGGGTTGCGGTTGTAGAACTTGTCGGAGCAAGACCAAGCGGGCAGGCTTCACCGTTATTCGGAAGCCGCAGGATTATATCTCCGGCTTTGCCTAAAGAGCTTTCAGGGTTTTTGGTAATGGATATCAGAGTGATGCCAAACCTTTTGCAGTAGTTGAGGATGTCAATTAATTCTTTAGATTCACCGCTGTTAGAGATTGCAATTACAACATCATCTTCCGTAATCATCCCGAGATCGCCGTGGCTTGCTTCCGCAGGGTGTACGAAAAATGACGGTGTACCGGTAGAAGCTAAAGATGCTGCAATTTTTTTACCTATATGACCGGATTTGCCCATGCCGGTAACAATTATTCTGCCCTTTGATTTTTGCATTGTATCAAGGGCGCGTGTCAGAGAACCGTCGGAAAGCGTTTCTTTAAGCTTATTTATTGTATCTGTTTCAGAATCTATTGTTCTTATTGCGGATGCTAAATCAGTTTGTTCTGTATTCGTTTTTTCAGGCATTGTAATCATTTTAACTCCTCTTCGGCAAAGCCGTTTCTTTTCAGGCAGATAAGCCTCTGCCCCTTACCTTGATTTAACCACAAACGACAGGGCTTTTCCAGCAGTATGAAGAAAAATTAACAACTACTCCTATTCTATGCCGGCATGATAAGATATAGACTGTTAACACAATGAAGCAGGAGATTATATGGATATAAAAATTAATAATAAATTTGTTGCATATAGGGGATGTATTGGAAGGCGCGAGTATTTCCTTAACAATATATATCTTGCGATGATTAATACTTTTTTGACGCTGCCATTGAGTTTTTGGATGGTAACACATTCGCAGACGGCAATTGATATGTTCAACTTCCCGCAGTTAATAAAAGATGCTCCTGTCTTTGCGTCATTTTTCTACTGGTTTACGTGCTTAATTTCTGTATGTATCGGCTTCGGGCTTGTTGTCAGAAGGCTTGTCGATATTTTTGGTGTAGAAAATAGTAAAAGAATTTATATCTTTTCAGGCATTGTTGTGTTAATTCCTTATCTGTGGCTTTTTAAAACCAATCCGCTCACGGCACTATTGCTGATTATAAATATTATATTTGCGCTGATAATACTTTTTACCCCCGGAAAAATTACCGGACAACTGCCGGCAGATGAGGTTAAACGCTTTAACTGGGGCGCATTCTGGGGAACATGGATCTGGGGATTTTTTAACCGTGTTTATATAACGCTCTGGGCGCTGCCTTTATATTTTACGCCGGCGGCTATTCTTGCAAGTTTGGTTTGCGGAATAAAGGGCAATGAATGGGCGTATGAAAAGTCTAAAAACAAAGATCTTGAGGCTTTTCACAGAGGTCAGAAGCATCAGGCAATCGGCTGGAATATTTTTGCCGGATTCGTTATTGTCATTCTGCCGGTACTGTTAACCTTTTTGCTTGTAGGGTTTATTGTCGCTTCTGCAATTAAAAATCCGGACTCTTTAAATCAATTTATCAATAAAACTGAAAATGTAATTGAAATGATTATTGATGAAGAGTTTGAAGAATATAAGTTAGGTGTGGACGAAAACCGCTTTTATATTGACCCTCAAGAGTGGGTTAATATGTCGTTTGATGAGCGTTATAACCTTTTGAAAGGCGCTGCTACATTTGCATCATTAAAAAAACACCAGTCCGATGATGAGAAGTATAAAAATTATAGCGGTTCAAGATCAACGGAGATGAGTATTACAAAAATTTACAGCAGTTATAACGGTGAACTTTTAGGAGAATTCAGCATTGATGCAAGTGAAATTAAGGATTTTAAAAGTGCGATTAAGTCGATGATGAAGTCTGTTAAATTCAATACAACTCCTGAATTACCGCCGCCGCTGCCGCCTCAGGATTAAGCATAAAAAAGCCCTCTTGTTCAAGAGGGTTTTTTTTATTTATATAGAGATTAATCTAAATCGTCAAGGTCTTTTCTGTAGGCTTTAACGTTTTCGATTGTTGTTTTTGGCATAGAACCGTCATCAAGCGGCCATTCTTTGTAGATATTGCCCGGGCCTCTGTGTTCGTTTTTGGTGAATTGAGCTTTAACAGTTCCGTTCATATCGTTTGCAATCAATTTTGCAGTTTCGCCAACAGATGCGTTTTTAACGTAGAAGCTGCCGGCATATTCCCAGCCTGCGGAACCGGTTTTCTTGTCATCAGGTAATACGTGTCTTGATTCGCGTGGTACATACATTTCAACGTATCTTCTGCCGTTTTCGTAGTCAGAGCTGATGTCGTAGCGTGTGTAGTAGTATTTGCTTGGTTTATTACCGCCTGCAGGGATATCATCTTCTTCAAACGCGTGGTCAATAAATGATGATTTATGTTCGTTAGAGAAGAAACCATTGAATACTAATAGGTGTTGTGCGCCTAAGTATTCATTTCTGCCCTGGAATGCATAAACGAAATCGCCATCACCTTCTGTAGGAATTTCAAAATCTTCTATATCTTTATTGATGCTGTCATTAATTTCAAAGTGCGGTTTTCTAGGGATATAGACAGTATCCGGTTTAATCCAGATTGTATCGTGGACAGGTCTGTCAATGTAAACAGTATCATATACAGGTCTGTCTACATAAACCGTGTCATATACAGGTCTGTCTACATAGATTGTGTCATATACAGGTTTGTCAACATAGATTGTATCATATACAGGTTTTTCTACAACAACAGTATCAGGCGGATTTTCTATATAAATAGTATCTCGTACAATTTCGCCCGGTTTTTCAATATAGATAGTATCGTGAACAGTTTCGCCCGGCTTTTCAATGTAGATGGTATCATGAACTGTTTCTCCCGGTTTTTCAATGTAGATGGTGTCGTGAACTGTTTCGCCCGGTACCGGAATATAAACCGTATCTTTACCACCAGGTATTATGATAGGGAAAGAGTCGCATCCACATTTATGATAATCTTTTAAATTTATTGTAGTATTATTTTCCAGTGAGGTATAGGATTCGTAATCCGGCGTGCAAGCTACAGGTGCTGCAGCTATTGCGGCTGCCAGAATTGCAGTTTTAGGATTTAATTTATTATGCTGTTTATCTTTCTTTGCACCGAAACTAACGGTATCTGCGTTAAGTTGAGATTGCATTACCGGTGCCTGTTGATTATTTTTGATGCTTTGTGAATTATTGTTTCTGTAAGTGTTTGAAACACTGAAATTGCTTATTGGACTTACGAACATGTGAAACCTCCGATTTATAATGTCTTGTTCCTATAAAGCCTGTAAAGAAATTTTTTGCGCTTTTGGGAACAATTGTTACAATTATTTTACAAAAGACAAAAATAATATGGAAGTTTATCCTGAAATCATACTTTGAATTTCTTTACAAATGCAAGCGCCTCGTCTTTGGTTGTAATTTCACCGTTAAGCTGTGCTTCGTAGAGTTTATCTATTATTTCGCCCAGCTGCGGTCCGGCTTTAATTTTCAATACCTGCATGATTTCGTTTCCGTTGAGCAATTTTTTTATGACTACAGCATCCTTCTTTTCAAGGTAAAAATTTTGAAGTTTATCGAGATTTGCGAGGTTCGTTTCGACCATTTCGTCCGTAATTGCCTGACCGCGTGCAGAAAGCCTGTCAGCTTTTGCAAGAGTTATTATATCAATCGCATCTTCTCCCATTTTTCTAACAAAGCGCATCATAGCTTTTTCGTTCACATCGGGTGCCGTGACAAGGCTTGACGGGTAAATATGGTATTTAATCATATTACACAGGTATGTGATTTGTTTCTTTGAAAATTTGGCTTGCGTAAGGAACTCTTTTGCCAGTTTTGCTCCGACGTCATCGTGTTTTATAAAGCGGTGGCGTCCTGTTTCATCTATTGTCCAGGTGGAAAATTTGCCTATGTCGTGAAGAAATCCGGCAAATTTGAGGTGTGCAAGACGGCTGTGTGCGCCAAAATCGCATTTTTCAAGATGGTTTTTGACACTATTCGGTGACGTTTTGTAGGCTTCTTGAATTTGTTTTACGGTTTCCACTATATGGTGACATAAATCTAAATGGTGATGAGTGTTTGGCGGAACTTTTTTGTAATCCTTTACAAACGGGAAAAGTATTTCTAAAATTCCCGCATCATCCATTGACAGAAGTGCCTCGTGTGCGTATTCTCCGGAGAATAATTTTAAAATTTCGTAGTTTTTCCTCTCTACTGCGGGTTTATCAAGCAGGTGCGCATATTTAGAGGCCATTTTTAGAGTGTTTTCTTCTATTTTGAACCCGTAGAGGGCCTGAAATCTGAAAAAGCGTAAAATTCTGAGCGGATCTTCAAGTATAGAAGTTTCTCTAAAACAGCGCAAAATTCCGTTTTTTAAATCCTCATACCCGCCGGTAACATCAAACAGCTCGAATGTCTTGAGGTTAACCGCCAGTGAATTTATTGTAAGATCGCGGCGTTTAAGATCGTTTTCGACAGAGCCGTCGTAGGGCCTTGTTATATCAAGAAAATTTGTTTTATCCTTCAGCACAAGCCTGTAGATTTCGTTTTCAGAATCAAGTTCAATAAATGTAGCGTTAAAAAATTCCGCAAGGCGTTTGGAAAATTCTTTTACATTGCATTTTAGCACCAGCAAATCCCTGTCAAAGCTGCTCTTACCCGTCAAAAAATCACGTACGGCACCGCCGACAAGATAAATTTCTTCGTCAAAGTTTTCCCGTATTGCATTTAATATTGCGTCATTTTCAATTAGAGCTTTCATAAATAATATTTCCTAATCCAACGATAACAGCTGTTTCCGCTCGCAGAATAAGTTCTCCGAGCGAGGCCTTTACAATGCCTTTTTCGTTAAAAAGTTCAAATTCTCTGTCGCTGAAACCGCCCTCCGGCCCGATTATAACAAGAATTTTTTCCCCTTTTCTTAGTGGATTTTCTCTCAGATAATCCTTTAGCGGGAATTCTGTATGGCGCTCGCAAAAGGCAATAATTCTGTCGAAATCGCCTTCAATTACTTTTTCCAGCGTTGTCATGGGTGCGCAGGCCGGAATTTTTGCCCTTTCGCACTGCTTTGAGGACTCAGCCATAATCTTTTGCCATTTTTCTATTTTTTTTGCTATAACGTCTTTTGATAGTGCGCAGTTGTCGGTATAAACGGGATGAAGCGTGTGAATTCCCAGTTCTGTCGCTTTTTCAACGATTAAATTTTGCGCATCGCTTCTGAGCGGGCTTTGCGCCAGATGAAGTTCAAATTCCAGCTCGCGTTTTGACGGATAACTCTTTTCCACAGTCGCGAGGATTGACTCCGGTTTTATTTCGCTTACCCTCGTTTCGTATTGAATACCGTTTTCATCCATCAGCAAAAGTTTTTCCCCGACACGCAGCCTTAAAGCCTTTACAAGGTGTTTGTAATCCTCGCTGAACTCAATGCAGTTATCCTTCACTGATGTTGAATTTATAAAGAAATGCGGCATATTTTCTCCTTTGAATATTAAATATTATAACAAAAAATGTTAAAATTTCGCAAATTTTTCTGTTTTTAAACTATAATAGTAGCAGGAGAAAATTATGCAAAAAACAAACACTTCTATGAAAATCGGTATTCCGAGGGCTATGTCATATTACCACAATTACCCGTTTTATTACGGCTTTTTCAAGGCTCTTGGTATTGAAATCGTACTTTCGGATATTACGACGAAGCAAACACTTTCTGACGGCGCAAGCCTTGTTGTAACTGAAACTTGTCTGCCTATTAAGGTTTATGTAGGGCATGTTATTAATCTCCTCGACAAGGGCGTGGATAAAATTTTGGTACCGTCTTTGCAGTCTATAGGACATAAAATTTATAACTGCTCTAAAATCAGAGGACTGCCGGATTTGATTAGAAATGTTATTAAAAAAGATTTTACTATGATTGAGGCTACTCTTGATAAATCCGAAAAAAATCGCGGCTTTTATTCGTTCCTTAAAGAATGTGTCGAGCCGTTCGGTATTACTGATGAAAAAGTTATCAAACAGGCCTCAAAAGAGGGCTGGAAAATTTACAATAACTTTATGGTTATGTGTAAATCCGGCTTGAGCTACCCGAAGGCTCTTAATTATGCAAAGCAGGGTAAAATTATCATTGATTCCGAAGAAAAAGGACAGCCTATTACTGTCGCGCTGATTTCTCATGGTTATAATATTTATGATGAAAGAACTTCCATGAAAATTTTTGATAAACTGGATAAAATGGATGTAAAAGTTCTCTCAGCGCTTCAACTTTCTAAAGAACAAATGACGGAAGGCTTGAAAACCTTAGGCCAGCAGCTTTACTGGGCAAATGAATACGAAATGACGGGTGCGGCAGGACATTACCTCAAAGATAATAAGGTGGACGGTATAATTACTGTAACAGCGTTTGGCTGCGGACCGGATTCTTTGATGATTGAAAAGATTACACGTAAAGCAAAATCTTTCAATAAACCGCTTTTGAACCTTACTATTGACGAACAGACAGGTGAAGCCGGCTTTATCACACGTTTGGAGGCTTTTGTTGATATGCTTTTCCGCAAAAAACGCGCTAAAATTATCAATAATATTCAACTGCAAGACGGCGAAATCCCGCACTCTATCAATGCGGAATATATTGAAACAAAATAGCATATTTATAAGAAAAATTTGAAGGCAGGAACATCTAGTGCCTCTGCAATTTGTAACAATCTTTTAAGACTCGGAATTTTTTTCGTGCGCTCAATTTCAGAAAGATAATCGCGCGAAATCCCTGCGATTTCGCTTAATTCTTCCTGACTATAGCCTCTCTCATGACGATATTTTTTTATGTTTGCTTGTACTAATTGTATCGTGCTATTTGTCATATTTTTATTTTAGTGTTATAGTTAAGTTAAATATACAGGCATATAGCACGACTAATATGCTATAAAAATACGGAGTAAAAGAATAATTTTACTCCGCATTATAAAAAAGATATTTAGACTTTAACCTGGAAAAACCCGGCCCGTCCACCGAATGGGTATAAAGACGGGCTTTTTTTTTGCCCGGGAAAATTTTGCATCTGACGGTTTTAGTCAACCGTAACTTTTATATAGCAGTTATTGAAAATTCTGTTCGCAACATCAATGATGTCGGATTCGGTTACTGAATTAATGAGTTTTTCGTATTCTGATTTGAAGTTGAAACCTCTGTCTGTTGCTTCATACCAGCCTAAAGTCGTTGCTTTTTCAAGGTTAGTTTCCTGCGAGAGGATGTATTGACCTAGGATTTTGTCTTTGGCTTCCTGAAGCTCTGTCTGGCTTACGAATTCGGTTTTTATACGGTTAATTTCCGCAAGCATTTTGTCCGTAGCGGTTTGAATGTTCTCAGGATTTGTTCCGATGTAGGTAAGGAAATGACCTTTTAGAACGTTAGGAGAGTAGCCTGAACCGATTTGATATGCGAGGCCGTCCTCGCCTCTGAGGTTTTTAAAGAGGCGCGAATCCATACCGGTTCCGAGGATTGAGTTGATAACCTGCAGGGTTGCGACTTCTTTAAGGTTTTGCAGACCGGATGTCTGCCAGCCTAAAATAATCCACGCAGTGCTTGTTTTCGGAACCTTTTTTGTAATTGTTTCGCTGGCGGTAACGGACGGAATTGTGTATTGATTGTACGCAAACGGCTGAGCATTGCGCAGTTTGAACATTTGCGCAAATTTTTCAAGCGTAAGTTCTTTATCAACATTGCCGTTGATTGATATTACTATGTTTTCAGGGTTAAAAAGGTTGTCGTAGTAGTTGAAAATATCCTGCTGCGTGATAGAAGGCAGCGCGCTTTTCAGGGAATAAATGGAACTGTTGTAGGTAGAATTCCCGTAAATTTTTGATTTGAAGGTTTCGATTGCAATAGCAAGTGGCTGATCTTCGGATTGCTTAATGCTTTGAAGCATATTGTTTCTGCTTTTTTCGATTTCAAATTCATCAAATTTCGCGTTGTTAACGATTTCATGTAAAAGTTCCAATGTCAGCGGATATTCGTTCTTAGTCGTTAAGATGTCGATTGTAAACGCATCACGCCCTACTGCTGAACTTATATTTATCCCGTGACTTTCAAGTGTTTGTGCAAGTTCCTGAGCTGTGTATTTTTTTGTGCCTTTTTGCATTGTGGCTGAGGTTAGTTTCGCCACACCTCTTTTCCCTTCTGTCAGAAGCCCGCCTTTTACGGTTATATTTATACCAATGATATCATTGACCGTGTTTGGTGTGAGTAGAACCGTTGAGTAGTTTGGCAGAAGGTACTTTTGTGTATCGTTAATTTCCGTGATAAGCTTTGTTGTTGCGGTCGCAGGGATTACGTTGGAAATCTTTCTTTCACAATTTTCTGTTTTTTCAGGCAGAACTACAGAAACCGCGGATTTGTTTTGCTGTAAATATTTATTAGCAGCGTCTTTGACTTCCTGCGCGGTAACTTTTGAGATGTTATTCAGATAATTGTCATAATAAGCGGTGTCGCCGGAGGTGACGAAGGTGTAGCCAAGCTGATTGGCGATATTGGAAACCGATTCACGGCTGTAGAATGTGTCGCGCTCAATTACATTTTTAGCAAGCTGTAATTGTTCTTCTGTCACGCCGTTGCGTTGAATTTCTTTGACAACTTTGAAGATTTCATTTTCGAGCGCCTGATATTTTTCAGGGATGAAATCCGCGCTGATGTAGAAAATACCATCGTCTTTGAAGCCCGAGTTGAAGGCGGAAATCCCGAAAGCAAGCTGTTTTTCATCTTTTATTTTCCGGTAGAAAACGGATGAGCGTCCGTCCCCGAGGATTGTTGCAAGAACATCCAGCGCGTAGGAATCTTTCGCGTTAATCGGCGTCCCGCGGTATCCGATTAAAAGATAGCCGGATTGAACATCTTCAAATTTTAATTTTTTTGCCTGCTCTTTCAGAGCACCTTCTTTCGGGTATTTATAGCTAGGGGCAGGTGTATTTTTACCGCTGAACGCAGTTTTGATTTTATTCAGGGCTTCTTGTGTATTAACGTCACCCACAACAATTGTTACCATGTTCGCAGGTGAATAGAATTCATTGTAATAATTCATAATTTCATCGCGGGAAATGTTTTCGATAATTTCGCGCTCGCCAATAACTTTTCTTTTATACGGATGCTTTGAGTACAGCATTTTAACAAGGTTTTCGTAGCAAATCGTGTTTGGAAGATGTTCGTCTTTTGAAATCTCTTCTAATACGACTTTGCGTTCTTTTTCGAGTTCCTTGCCCGGAATAAGCGGGTTAAGAAGCATATCCGCGTGCATTTCCAGTGCTAAATCAAAGAATTTTGAAGGGATAGTTATGTAATAATGGGTAAAATCTTTACTTGTTGAAGCATTTGTAATAGCGCCTTTGCTTTCAAGAATTTTGTCAAACTCTCCTGTCGGGTGCTTAGCAGTCCCTTTGAAGAAAAGGTGTTCTAAAAAGTGCGAAACCCCGTTATTCTGGTCATTTTCGTTTATTGAACCCGTTTTAATCCAAGTGTCAATTGTCACAATCGGATTATTTTTAACCTCCTGAATAATAACGTTTTGTCCGTTGTCGAGCTTAAAGACCGAAAAATCCGCGCAAAACGCCGCACAGGATGTCAAAATAAAAGTAGCAGTAATCAATAAAAATTTCTTCATTATACACAATCCCCCTAATAACTCTTCTACAATATTCTACAATAAATATCATAAAAAGGAAATAGCCACCCAAGGAAGGATGACTATTTTTTCTCCGGGAAAGACTCGCGATAAGAAAAGCCCCCGAGAAAGGATAGAATTCTGGATCTGGTCTATATTTACATATAAACCAGATTTGAAATATAGTTTGTATTACCGCTTTACGCAACGGACAGAAGTACTTGTCATCGATCTGTTTTCTGCACCAATTGAACCGGTTTTGTTAAGGCGATATGCCTTTGATGGATCATCCGGATATAGTGTTGACGACCACAGATAAATATTAGAATGTCCGCCGTCAGAACTTATGCCAAACAAATTACTGTTAACAAAAATTGATGCCAGTTCTTCCAGATTAGGAATTCTATATTCCGGATCCTGTTCAGGACAAGCTTTCAGGGCTTCTTGTTGCGTTACACCTTCCTTGGCGTTTTGCATGTGAGGATAAGGGGCAACAACTATACTATCACTCGGATATAATACTGTTATTACTCCCATATCTTTACCAATAGTATTTGGGCCTTTAGAACCGTTCAAGTCATATATAAAATTTGCGCAGGTCGCAGTTTGAACTTTGACTGATTGTGATGCTGTAATTTTGGAGATACAGGTTGGTGAGTAGTAAGTCAAAATACTTTCGCCGTTAGCAGTTTCAAACGCTGCGGCTTTGGTATCAATCTGGCTGTAGGTATAACGGTAAGAACCATATATACTATGTCCGCCGACAAAGTCCATATCCGTCATAGAAATATTTAACTCACCAAGGGTTTTAGGAGTTTCCATCTTAGACCCCTTAAGATTGGTAAGCGACGTAACAATTCCGCAGTCTTCAAGGTGGTCATTGTCGCAAATGTTGTTAATTTTTAATACTTTACTTAACCCTGCTGTGATAAAAGTCTCGGCAGCAGTATCCTCGGTAACGCTTCCGCTTGCGTCTTCCGTTAAAGTTCCGTATCCGTTGAGTGAAGGCATCAGGGCAACTGCTTGTGAAAATCTTGCATAAAGAGCTTTTCTCTGCGTGTTCCATGTTCGTTCATTGATGTTACCTGTCAAACTAGGTAATGTTATCGCTGCAACTACACCGATTATAGTGAGGGAAAGCAAAATCTCAGCCATTGTAAACGCTGACCGTAAGCCGACCAGCCCATTATGGATCCGGCTCAGCCGGTCTGCCATCGTAAATGCTTTGCATTGGCTTGTACCCGTTGTTGTGAGTGTTAAACTTTTTTCATTCATACTTTAAAAATCCTTTCTATACTCAGTATAAAGTATAGTGATAAATATGTCAAGTTATAATGAGTTAAGGTGATGTATTTGACGTTTAAAAAGCCTGTAAAATAGATAAATATGATTAAAAAGAGGGTGATATGAATAACAAGATTTTTGGTGAAAAGTTGAGATTAGCACGGAAAGCTAAAGGGTTAACCCAGCAGCAAGTTGCCGAAATGGCAGATATTGACGAGAAACATCTTTCACGTATAGAAAACGGTAAATTTTTCCCAACTTTCAGTACCCTGAATCGTCTTTTAGCAGCATTGGATTTGCCGCTTGATTCTACCGGACTTGAGTTCCAAAAATTAAATTCTGAAAATCCTCTTTATATAAAAGCTTTACAGATATTAAATTCTGCGGAAAATGATACAGAACTGGGCTGTTATCTGGAAGTGTTAATGACTACAAATAATATAATTAATAAAGTTCAGGCTTCCGCAAGGATAGCAAACTAAACCTGCACCCGCAGTAGTTTTGGCGGTATAGGCCAAGTTCACGGGATATTCTGTTCGTTTTCAAAAATCCGTCTTTCTTTTTGAAATCTATTGCTAAATAGTTCAAATCCGCAGCTTGGGCTATTTCTTCCCCTATCTTTGTCAGGGTCGCAAAGTTTTTGTGCGGACTGATTACGATTGAGGTGGTAAATGTATCTATTCCAAGGGCGCGCGCTTTCTGTGCACTTCTTTCCAGACGCAGGCGGAAACACAGGTCGCAGCGCGCGCCCTTCTCAGGGCAGGTCTCAAACCCGCGGACATATTCAAAAAATTCTTCCGGTTTATATTCTTCTTCAATCAGTTCCACCCCGAAATGACGGCAGAGTGTTCTTTCTGCCTCAAGCCGGCGTTCGTATTCTTCGCTTGGAAAAATATTCGGGTTATAGAAGTATACTACAACCTCATAACCCGAATTTTTTAGTCTTTCTATAGGGTGCGCGGAACATATTGCGCAGCACGCGTGTAATAAAATTTTATTTACGTTTTGCTCCATTTCGTTCCAGCCATTGTTCAGCTTCTTCCATAGTATTTAAGCCCATTTTCTTGTGTTTGCCGACTATCATAGCCGGAGTTCCGCTTAAACCTATTGCAAGTGCGTCTTTGATATCGTTCTCAATGATTTCGGCAACAGCTTTGGATTTAGCGTCTTTTTTCAGTTTTTCCATATCCAGCCCGAGATCTTCCGCAATTTTCAGAACTTTTTCTTCCGTATCAGGCTGTTCTGCAAAAACGTGTGCCGCAAAATCTAAATATTTACCCTGCATCATAGCGGCTTCTGCATATCTTGCTTTCATACAGGAGGTTAAGTGCCCCGGGAACGGAAGGTATTTGTTGCAGTCCTGATCCAGTGGATAGTTTTTGTGTACAAATTGTATGTTAGGATATTTTTTAGCTAAATAATACAATTGAATATGTAAATATCTGCAAACAGGGCAGTCAAAATCTGAATATACAAGTACTTTTACCGGAGCGTCTTTTGCACCTAACTGATTGCCTGAAACAAGGTAATCTTCAATTTTAGCGTTTTTATAAAAGTTAAATTCTCTGTTGCTTTTTACCTGCGGTGCAAAGACCATAGTTGTAGAGGTATAAGTTAAGGCACCGATAGCCGCAAGCATTACAACAGTAAATGCAATTGCATAATGTTTTATTTTTATTGCATCAAGAAAATCTGTAACACTTTGTTTGAAAGAGCCCACGAAGGAGTCTTCTTCAATAGGTCTTGTCGCCACAAGCGCGATTATAAGGTTGAGAACATAAGTAAATGCACAGAAAATGCAAAGTTTTTTGATTTCAAAAAGACTTATAAGTAAAAGAATTATTGATACGATAAAAGAGAATAATCCCAGAACCGCAATATAATCAAGCGGGTTCTTGAAAACTTCCATAAATTTAAAGAGTTTATGATTTTTTAATTCTTTCGCCTTAAGCATCAAGAATACGAAGAAATACCAGAACATTCCCCAGTAAGCAAGGGGTATCCCGAGGAATTGGGATTCGTTTGTGCGTGCAACTCCGTCGCAGTCGATAAATTCGTTAACCGAACAGATACTCGGTGCGGCATTTGCTGCAAAAAGCGCGTTGTAATATACGACAGCCAATTCTACCGTAGCACAGAAACCTAATGCTGCAATAATGGCAATTATTGTAGGTTTTATTTCTTTTTTTATCATATTCTCTCCTTATAAATTCGCGATTATTTCTTTTATAAGTCCCTTAAATTTATTTTTTGCGAGGTTTGCGCTTTCAATAACTTCCGCGTGAGATAATTTTGTATCTCCGACGCCTGCTGCTTGATTTGTAATACAACTTATCCCGAGGACGTTTAAGCCGCAGTAATTTGCAACAATTGCTTCCGGAACTGTTGACATTCCGACCGCATCCGCGCCAAGAAGCCTATATGCTCTGATTTCTGCGGGCGTCTCGTAACTGGGCCCGGTTGTCGCAATATATACGCCTTCCTTCACGTCAATATTCAGTTTTTCTGCGCAATTCTTTGCAAGATTGATTAAGTTCTTCTTGTAAATTTCGCTCATATCAGGGAATCTTACACCTAAATTATCATCATTTTTCCCGATAAGCGGGTTGGTACCCATAAAATTTATGTGGTCTTTTATAATCATCAAATCCGCCGGTTTAAATTCAGGATTTACCGCGCCGGCAGCATTTGTGAGAATTAAAGTTTTAATACCTAATCCTTTTAGAACCTTTATCGGATAAGTTACGATATTCAGCTGGTGTCCTTCGTAAAAATGAATTCTTCCCTGCATCATAACGACCCTTTTGCCGTTAATTTCGGCAAAGACCAGCCGTCCTTTGTGCCCTGTTACTGTTGAGCTTGCAAAGTCCGGTATATCTGAATAATTTATTCCGACATCACAAAATTCATCAGCCAGTTCACCTAAGCCGGAACCGAGTATTATTCCTATTTCCGGTTTGAAATTGTTGGTTTGTTGGTTGATGAATTTAAGAGTATTTTCCATAAGTCTGTAAAATTTATTGTTGTCTGTAAGCTATTAGTTATTTGACGTTAGCATAAACATTGAGCCATTCTCCCAATAGGGGGGGCTAGCCGACTAAACGGCTGTCATCAGCTTCAGACGCTTTAACCATAATCGCGTGTTCAACGGGATTTTCTTTTTTGTACTGACTTTCGTAGTTGTCCTCAAAACTGAACTCTTCGTGCGCTTTTTTAGCTTGATTTTCGTCAACAAGTTTCTTCGCAAGTTCTGCAATTTCGTAAACTAATTGATATCTGTTGTCTGTATTTTCGTTCAAGTCCCAAGCGACTCTGATTATTTGATCCATTTTTTTACCTCACAATATGATTATCACTCTTTATAATATTATAATAAAATCTTTTTTGCAAGTGGCAGGATAAAAAAAGGGCACACCCTAAAGTCGGATGTACCCTTTTTAGTAGTTACGCTTCTTTATTAATATCTTTAATGCTTAAAGCGATTCTGTGTTCTTGCGGAGTGAATTTTTTGATAAGAACTTCTACGGTATCGCCGACTTTGAATCTGTTGTATGGGTTGATGTTTTCATCAGAAACTTCTGAAATCGGAAGCAATGCTTCAACGCCCGGGAAGATATTGATGAATGCACCGAAACTCGTAACTTTATTTACTGTACCTGTGATGATTTGACCTTCTGAAAATTGACCTTCAATTTGTTTCCAAGGATCTTCTGTCATTCTTTTCAAAGAAAGTGAAATACGTTTTAATTCGTGGTCGATTTTAATGATTTTAACTTCGATAGTATCGCCTAAAGTTAAAACGTCAGACGGGTGTTTAATTCTTGCCCATGAAATTTCGGAGATAGGAAGTAAACCGTCAATGCCGTTGATATCAACGAATGCACCAAAGTCAGCAATTCTTACAACTTCGCCTTTAACAACAGAATCTTCTGTTAATTCAGAAAGAATGTTGTCTACAACCTGATTTCTTTGTTCCGCAACGGCAAGTCTTTGGGAAAGAATAAGTTTGCCTTTTTTAGGATCTGCTTCAAGAACTTTAACTTCAATTTTTTGATCAACAAGACCGTCAAAAGGAAGCCCTGTTCTCAACTGGCTTGAAGGAATGAAACCTTTTAAGTCTGCAACGTCAACAAGTACACCGCCTTTAACGATTGAAACAACTTTTGCAAGAATTGTATCGCCTTGAACTTTTGCATCGTTAAGCTGTGCCCATGCTTGAGCAAACGCAATTCTTTTTAATGATAATAACATTTGGTTTTCATCGTTTTCTTCTTTTACAACGTAAAATTCTCTTACGTCACCAACTTCAAGGCTGTCAACTTCGTCTGACGGAATTTCATTTTTTGAAAGAAAAGCTTCTGTCTTTGCGCCTTTAACGCATACAAGATATCCTTCTTGTTCTTTCTTTATGATTGTTCCTTCAACGATATCAGCTACTGTGTGTGATTTCGCGAATGATTCTTCGAGTAATTTTTCAAACTCATCCATTGGTTTTTCAATTGTTGTTGTCATTTGTTTTATTCTCCTTTTCTTAATTTGTTCAAAACTTTTTCGATAAGGTCATGGGGAGTTGATGCCCCCGCCGTTACGGAAATATTATTTGATTTTTGGATTAAATCTTTAATATTGTCCAATTCTTCTGCAGTTTCAATGTGAATGGTCTTTGTAAGAGGTTCGCAAATTTGCGCCAGATGAGTTGTATTCGCGCTGGTTTTTGAACCGACTACTATTACTAAATCACTGCTTTTTGCAAGTTCTAATGTTTCTTTTTGTCTGTTAGAAGTACTTGGACAGATAGTGTTTTCTATTTTTAACTCTTTTGCAAGCGGGATTATTGCACTGATAATCTCCTGAACATGCGCGATAGTCTGGGTTGTTTGAATTACGATACCGATTTTTTTGTGAGATTTTAACGCCTCACGGTTTTCAAGAACTTCATCAACGGAGTTAATTACAAGGACCTTGTCACTGTAAAGTGCTGCATTCGCCTTGATTGCAACGACTTCGGGGTGGTTTTCTTTGCCGATTATAACGACAAAATACCCATCTTGCGCCAGATTTATAGCTTTTTGCTGAACTTTTTTTACATCCGGGCATGTCAAATCAACGACCTCAAAGCCTGCTTTTTTAATCTCTTCAATACGTTCAGGTGTTTCTCCGTGGGTGCGGATTATACAAATCGCATTGTCAGATTCTTGCGGAAGCTCATCCACAGTATAAATACCAGATTCCTCAAGCTCTTTTGTAACAAGCGCATTGTGAATTAAGGCTCCGAGAATGTATATTTTTTTATCCGGATTGTCGATTTTAAGCTTTTTAGCAGTGTCCACGGCTTTTTTTACACCGTAGCAGAAGCCTGCAGATTTAGCTGATATAACGTTTTTCGGCAATTTAAAATAATCTTCTTTCTAAAAAACTCGCCACACTTTGATGTGACTGTAAGATTATTAAACTATAAACCGCCTGAAAAATCAAGCAGGATTTTTGTTTTCAGAGATTGTTAATTTTTGGTTAAAAAAATAAGGGTTACTGTAATTCGGAGTGATAATATAAGTGTGGTTGATAAATAGGAATTGAAAGGAGTGTTGAGTATGAGATTCTTAATTAAAAAAACACCTGATAACTTTATTAAAAGTTTAAACGATGAAATCAGTTCAATATTGAACAGACATTTTGGAGATTATTATCCGGAATACGGGTATAGCGAAGATGTAGAAAAACTCTCAATGCCTGTTGAAATAACTGAAAAAGATAAGGAATACGATATCCGTGCAGAATTGCCAGGCGTTAAGAAAGAGGATTTGGATATAGATATTGATAAAAATTATGTAACAATCCGTGCAAACAAAACTGAAGAACATAATGAAGATACAAAATCTTATAAAAAATCCGAATTCAGATACGGTGAATTCGCAAGAACAGTATACCTTGCTCAAGATATTGATGTTGATAAAACCGATGCGGTATTGGAACATGGTGTATTGAAGATTAAGGCACCGAAATTGTATGCCGGAAAAGATTCAGTAAAGAAATTAACTGTTAAATAATCCATCTGCCCCCTGTGCAGCAGTAAAAGCTCCCTGCTAAAGGGGGCTTTTGCCGTATAAGAGGGGCGTTTGAAATTCGAATAAAAAAAGTGCTTGATTTTTAAAAATGTTCATGTTAGATTAAGAGCTGTAGCCGATAGAGAGATTAATAGCTTGAAGTTGGTGGCGTGAGAATCGTAGGCGGTTCTAAAAAGTCCTGATAAGTGTCAGGAGTTAAATAAAGTAAATAAAGTTACGGGCTGCTAGCTCAGGTGGTTAGAGCACTCTGCCGAGAAAAACAATTGAGTATTGTTTTTCGAGAGGCCTGATAAGGGTCAAGTGTTCAAAGAAAATTAAATAAAGTTGCGGGCTGCTAGCTCAGGTGGTTAGAGCGCACCCCTGATAAGGGTGAGGTCGGTGGTTCGAGTCCACTGCGGCCCAGATTAAAAAAGACAGGTTTAATACCTGTCTTTTTTAATCTCTGTAGTAAGATAATTAATAGTAATTAATAGGTTAATATGTTTCTGAGACATTGAGTAATAGGTTTCTGGGACATTGAGACAGAGAAAAATTTAATAAAAAATCAAACAGAAAGCACGATTGAGGCTGTTTTTTAGTATTGAGATGTACCGGTCTTTTCTTGCTAATAGGTTTCTGAGACATTGAGATAAGAAAAATTTAATAAAAAATCAAACAGACAGCCGATTTGAGGCTGTTTTTTAGTATTGAGATGTACCGGTCTTTTCTTGCACTCAAGTACTCTTTTCTTGCACTCTTTTGCACTCCATTTGCAAAATTTTAAAACCACATTAGGCTCAAATCGCCTTGGTGTTTAAAGATAAGCCCAGTGCAAGAGCGGATTGTCGGCAGAGGGCTGAAGCGAAGCGTGCCCGTTTAACGCCGACAAACAAGAGAAGTTCAAAAAAGTGCAATTTTATTTTTGCTTGCAAATTGAGATATCCCAAATTATCAATGAGATTTGTATATTAAACCAATAATTAATTATAAAATTAGATTAAATTATCTTGTATAAAATCATTTAATGCAAATGGTGGAATATCATATAAATCTCCAAAATCATTATAAATAACCTGTGAAGCTTTAATATAATCTACAGGTAAACGCAAATTCAAAGTTTTATATGCCTCTTTAACTCTAGCATCTGCCACACAACAATATTTTCCATCAATATTAGAATATATTTTTTGACATCTTAATTCTCTTAAAATCAATAATATTTTTATACGCATTTTTTTATTATTTGTACCAAGTCCATTAATACTTGAAATATATTTAATAAATGACAACCAATCTCCTGTTTGATTTGCAACTTCTAAATGTTGTTTTATGTCACTCCAATTTTTTATCAAAACATCAACACTATTATATAAATCTTTTCTAAAAAATACAGATTTGCGACTATCTATACCTTTATAGCTATTAATATCAAATTTATGCAAATTTGGATTTATGGACTCTTTATTTTGAATTAAATTACTTATGTCATATTGCATTTTTAAATGAGCAGTAAAAAATACAGCATTTTCCCAAGGACCAGTTCTTGACCAAGCAGAAGCTAAAACAAATAATAAAAATAAATCATTCTCCTTCCTCAAATCTAATCCTAATTTCTGATTTGAAGGTACATGCACCAAACGAAAATCATAAACCCAGCCCTTATATTTATTTTCATTATCCAAGTTTATATAAGCATATTTCATTGGATTCTTAATAGTTAGTTCTATTAATTTTTCTTTATTCATTAAACCTCAATATAACTTTAATTAAATACGCTTATATCCTATCATAATTAAATTTAAGAATTTATATTTTTTATAAATTTTTACAATCAAAATCTTATAACTTTAACACTTGACTTCTGTCTCAAAACGAGTGATGAATGTGTTGCACAAAGCATTACAAGGATTTTGAGACAATGGAAAACCAAGTTGAGACAATCAAATACACCCCTGAGAAGGCAAAACAAAATG
>CALVBO010000006.1 GCA_944325835.1 Candidatus Gastranaerophilales bacterium | reverse complement strand
AAAAAAAAAAGAAAAAAAAAGCAAAAAAAAAAAAAAAAAAAAAAAAGGGGGGGGGGGGGGGGGTAGGGGCGGGGGGGGGGGGGGGCGTGCCTTACCCGTAAATTTAGGTGTTGAGGACACTACGACCCCTTGTCATCCTGAACTCGATTCAGGATCTATCCAGCGATGCCAGCTATCGGTGTCGTTGGACAGATTCCGAAACAAGTTCGGAATGACAGTAAAAGTGCAATGTGACCGTAAGCGTACACCGTCATTGCGAGCCGACAGAAGTCGGCGTGGCAATCCCGTTGAGAATGTAACATTGGTTGACTGGATCACCACGTCGCCTTTTGCTCCTCGTGATGACCGAGGTGTGTTGGCGCGTGCTGGTTTTACCATGGCAGAGATATTATTATCCCTCACGATAATCGGTGTGGTTGCGGCGATAACGCTTCCATCACTTACCGGCAACATCAATGAGCGCACATGGAACACGCAAAGAAAAGCCCTCTATGCCCGTTTCAGTCAGGCTCTTGCCTTGATGCCTGCACTAAACGGTTACGGAACACTAAAAGAAGAAACTGACAGCGCGGGTTCAACATCAATTGAGGACACTGCTGCTGAAACTTTCGTAACGGCAGGGCTTTCAAAGGTTTTGAAGATTAACAACATTTGTGACAGTGAGCATCTTGAGGATTGCGGTATTCCGTCAGAGATTTCCCCTTATAGCGGTGATAATATAATTGTGTCAGATATAAAAACGTTGACGGATTATAACTCTTATTTCGTTCCAAATAACTATAAGACTCCTAATACTAAAGCTGCTGCTTTTGAAACAGCGAATGGTGAAAGTATTCTGGTTTATTATAACCCAAAATGCGTGCCTGATATGGGTGAAACAACAAATCATTCTGCAATGCCTAAAATGTGCGCCAATTTTATATATGATTTAAATGGCAGTAAAGGGCCTAATTCTATGGGAAAGGATATAGGTTTTATAACGGCTCTTTATCCGACAGATTCTGTAGTGGTTGCCCCAATGCCTATGATGAAAAATGCCAGTGCTGCTGGTAACTGCATGAAGGATGATAGCGAAAGCAGAATTCCTAATCGTGATGAATTGAGTGCTATGTTTTATAATAATAAACTTATAGGTATGCAGTCCGGTTACTGGTATGCTTCAGGAACTGTGATATCCGAAGATAAAGTCTGGGGAGTCGCAATGAATGCCGGTGCTCGTTCCCCTGTTGATCGTATTAGTACTCAGAGATTCATCCGTTGCATAAAACGCTAAAAACCAGCCCCGATTTCGGGGCTGGTTTTTCTAAACTCTGTTATACATGTCCTGATAGCGTATTATATCGCTTTCGAGCAGTATCGTACCCTTTTGAACCTCTATTACTTTCAAATCCGTGTCGTACGGGTTTTGCAGTGAGTGAATTGCTTTTACCGGAATGTCAATGCTTCCGCCGGCTTCTATTGTATGGTTTTCATTATCCAGTACAACGAACGCTGTGCCTTCCAGCACAACCCAGTGCTCGGAACGGTGATTATGGGATTGGATAGAAAGCTTTTGACCCGGATGTACACAAATCATTTTTGTCTGATAGCCTTCACCTCTGTTTAAGCATGTGTAATAACCCCACGGACGGTATACGGTTTTATGAAGTTCTAATGTTTCGCTTTCTTTTTCTTTAAGTTTGTCGTGGAGAATTTTTACATCCTGCGCGTGGTCTTTTCTGCAAGCCATTATTGCATCTTCTGTTTCCACAAGGATAATATTTTCCAGCCCCGAAACCGCAATAAGTTCTTTTGAACTGTAAATGTATGAATTTTTTACATTGTTAATCAACACATTGCCTGTGATAACATTTCCGTTTTCATCTTTCGGGTTTACATTGTAAAGCGATTGCCATGAGCCGACATCAATCCAATCTGATTTGAGTTCGGCAAGTGCTAAATTGTCGGATTTTTCCAGAACCGCATAGTCAAAAGATATGTCCGGAAGAGCTTCATAATCCATAAAGCTTATTTTATTCTGATTTTCAAACTTTAAATTCTGACATTTGTCAAAGATTTCCGGTGCGTATTTTTTGAACTCAGACTTTATTGTTGAGAGTTTGCCCATAAAAATTCCGCTGTTCCAGTAGAAATCGTTTTTCTGTACAAATTCGGCAGCCAAATTTTCATCAGGTTTTTCCCTGAATTGTTTTACTTTGTATCCGTTATTGAATTTCTCGCCGGCCTGAATATAGCCGTAACCGGTTTCCGGGTAAGAAGGTTTTACCCCGAAGGTTACGAGGTATCCTGCATTCGCCAGTTCAATAGCCGAATTTATGCTGTCAACAAAAGCTGCTGTATTTTTTATTACGTGATCACACGGAACTATTAAAATAATTTCATCGTTGCCGGAGGTTTTTTCAAGGTAGTTTAAAGATGCCGCAATAGCCGGTGCGGTGTTTTTGCTTATCTGTTCTGATAAAACAATACTTCCCGAGGTGATATTTTGAAGTTGAAGTTTTACATCACCCGCCTGCTCGGTGTTTGTAATAGAAATAATATTCTCCGCAGAAACAAGATTTAAAATTCTTTCAAACGTGGATTGCAAAAGACTTGTGTCGCCTTCAATTTTAAGCAGTTGTTTTGGATATTGTTTGCGGGATAAAGGCCAGAGTCTGGTTCCGGAACCGCCTGCAAGAATTATCGCTTTCATTAAAAACTCTCCTTGAACATATAATCTATTTTACAATAAATATGTCACGGCAGTGGTGATTGTAAAATAATTTTACATATAATTTTGATGTGAATGTGCCTTGACGAAAGTCGTAAAATGGTACATAATAAGAGTGGCAATAAGGCAATAAGAGAATAAGGCAATGAGTCGTAATGACCGAATGGAAGAAAAAAGAATAGTCCTATTGCCCTAATGACCTATTGCCTTATGCAAAAAAAAAAAGAAAGGATAAAAAGAATGAAAAACCGAAGAGTAAGCATTTTATCAGGGGGGGGGGGGGAGCCGCTCAACCGGTAAATCCTGCGCCTTAGACACCAATGTCATCCTGAACTTGATTCAGGATCTGACCAGCGAAACTCGTGAGAACTCAACGTCTGTGAGATTCCGGGTCAAGCCTGGAATGACATTAAAGGGAATGACCTGGGTTTGTGCATTTACCATGGCGGAAATCCTGTTATCCCTTACGATAATCGGTGTGGTCGCGGCGATAACCTTACCAAGCCTTACCGGCAACATCAACGAGCGAACATGGAATACGCAGCGGAAAGCTTTATATGCAAGAATGTCACAGGCAATTCCGCTTATGGGGAGTGTTAACGGCTATGCTACAGCTGAAACCTTTGTCACTGCAGGTCTGTCTAAAGTTTTAAAAATTAATAATATCTGTGATCACGATCACCTTGAGGATTGCGGTATCGCTTCTAAATTCGTAAAACTCAACGGCAGCACCGCTTCAATTCCGACTAAAATGTCTGAACTTAATTCAAGAATTGTCAATATGTCGGCAATCGGTGAAGGCGGAGAATCTTATTCATACTCACAGGAGGATTCGGATGCCGCTGCGTTTGAAACTGTAAACGGAGAAAGTATTCTTATATTCTATAATGGCAAATGTGTTCCGGCTCTTGATGAAACTCGTGTAACATATTTCCAGACTAAACTTTGTGCAAATCTGGTTTATGACCTGAATGGTTCAAAAGGCCCGAATACTATAGGTAAAGATATGGGATACCTTTCTATATTTTATCCGACGGATTCCGTGATTGTGTCGCCGTATCCGATGATGAGAAGTCTTTCTGCTCAGTATCCGCAGGATGAGGCCGGTGCTGCCTGTACAAATATGGATTCTGAATACAGGCTCCCGAATAAAGAGGAAATGGCTTCTATATTTGTAAATACTTTTCTAATAGGTGACGGCTCTGAAACGGTTCTCGATGCACTTTACTGGACATCAAGTGTAATCTCATCAACTAAGGCGTGGTATTTCTGGCTTGAATCAGGATATGCCAATAGTGACCGCGCACGGACTCAAAATATGAGTGTCCGATGCATCAAACGCTAAAAATAAAAAGCTCTGCCGTAAAAGCAGAGCTTTTATTTATTCATTTTCTTTAAAATCTGTGAGTGAATTTTGTTTGCTTTATATAAATATGAAGTTAATTTTTGATAGTTTTCAAGATTTTCACCGTACGGAATTTTCATCTCTATAAGTTCATCAACGCTTCTGTTAATACCGGAAAGCATTTCTAAAGAGTCGCTAAGCATCATTATTGAATTGAATTTCTTTGAGAGTTTCGCCAGAATTTTTCTTGAAATAAATCGTTGAATTGCGCGGATTACAGGCATGTCGGTGCGCTTTTTCAATTTATGTTTGAGCGCAGGTTTGGAAAGTGATTTTTTCTGCGCGTACAGGGTTTTTAATTCCGAAATTTCGCGTTCTAATTCTTTTTCTTTAATTTTTAGTTTTATTACTTCCGGAAGTCTGCCTAATCTTTCTGTTGCTGCGATTTTGGTGCGAAGTTCTTCAATAGCTTCTTCGCGTTTGTTAATTTCAACCCCGAGTTTTACCACGTCATCGTCTGCCGGCTCTGCGATTTCGTTTATCATGTTCACATCGTAGCCGTTCAGGCGGGCGCCAAATCTATAATCTGCTGAAAAGATATTTTTGTCTTTTTCTGTTTCGTTCATATTAGTTTATCGTATAAACTTTCTTGTAGTACATAATCGAGCCTAAAATCATCAGGATAATATTTGGCATCCACGCTGCCAGAAACGGTGAAAGTACGCCGCTTTTCCCGAATGATATGGATAGTGCACGAATTAGGTAGTACGTGAAAATAATAAGGATGCTAAATAAAAATCCGCGGTTATATCTTACCCTTGGCGGTGTAATAGAGAGCGGTACTCCAATCAAAACCAGCGCAACCGTTGTCAACGGAAGGGCAATTTTATCATACAATTCAATATAAAGTGAATTTTTCATCTTTTTGTTATCGCCAAAATCCTGTTTGGCTATGTATTTGATGAGTTCGCCAAAGTTCATTTCCCTTGCAACGTTTTTATTTAACTCTTTGGAAAGGTTCACTGCAAATTTGATATTAAATTTGTCAAAAAGTGAGGTGTTAAGAATTTTGCCGTCATTTGATACGGTATAAATTGCGCCTTTAAAGAAGTTCCAGCCTTCGGCGCTTGTGTTGCCTTCAACTGCCTGAAGAATTTGGATTGTTCCTTCTTTAGACGAGTCAAGAACCGTTACATCGTGAAGAACTTTGTGTTTACAATTCCCTACATAAAAAAGTCTTTTCAGTCCGTTATTATCGTTTAATTCTTTGAAAACGAAATTTTCCTTGCCTTCCGGAATGTTTTTCTGGCTGAATGACCATAAAGCAAGGTCTTTTGCCTGTTTTGACATAACAGGAACAATGCTTTCATTGACGACAAAACAGCATACCGACATCGCAATTGCAAAAATAAAAATTGGTTTAGCGATTCTGTTCAGTCCTATGCCGCAGGAGCGCAAGACCGTAATTTCCGAGGATAAACTCAGTTTATTGAGGGTCATAACCGTTGCCATTAAAACTCCCAGCGGTATCGTCATTACAATAATTGAAGGCAAATTCAGAATGACTATTCTGAATGCAACGGAAAACGGAATCCCGAATTCGGCAATCTGTTTGATAAGCGTTATAAACGTGTCAGAAGCAAAAATTATTGATGTGAAAATACACACACCCATAATAAAGACTTCCAAAACTTGCGAAAGAATAAATCTGTCCAGCAATTTTATGTCTTTTAACCGGTTTGAAACGGTTTGTAACTTTTCCAAAACTACACGCATGATAACAATATGATAATAAAAAAACACTTATATTGCAAATTATTCGACCGTAAGAGTAATGCTTCTGAAACGTAAATTTTACCCCTTTTTATCGGGACGTGTTACAAAAGTTTACAATTTTGAAATGATAACGCAATTTCTGTTACGCAAAAAACTTTATATAAGTAAGGTAGGTTAAAATCAATTTGGAGGTTAGGTTATGTGTCCAGAATCTTATGGCCCTAGTCGTATAAGTCAGCCATATTACGCAACCGCAAGTTATTGCGCATCAACTGCACCTAATTTGCCGTTAAGTTCTTCTGTAGGATATGATCCGATGAGTATGAACGGAAGTCTTTACTATGGAAGTGACATAGATTTGACCTCTGATTATTCTGTCGGCGGCGGATACGGGCTGGCCGGCGGGGCTTATGCATATAATCCGGAAATGTTTTATCAACAAATGGATAGATGGACGGATTATATGTATGACAGAAATGTTAAATATACAGAAAAAGGACGTTCAAATGATTTGAGGCTGAATGCTCCGCTTGAAAGAGCGCAAAATGCTGCGGATGCATTAAGAGAAAAAGTCGTTATGGATGAACAATCACAAATCCCTGAATTCTTTGAAGCATATAAAAAAGCAATAAAGAACCTGTATCCGCAATATGCAGGATTAACAGATAAAGAATTAACCGCAAGAGCAATGGAACATTACAAGCAAAGAACCGGTGTCGGGCTGAAAGATGAAATCCGTTCTAACAGCAGAAATATGTTTTTACAAAAATATATTCATTATATGACATTCGGGGCATTTGCAAAAGGCAGTGCGGAAGAAACAATTGAAGAAATTACGGGCAACCAGATGAGCCGTTCTGATAATATTCAAAGTAAAGTTGCTCTCGGTGCGGCAGTATTAACAGGTGCAACGGCAGCACGTTATATAGTACCAAATTCAGGCAAAATTCTTAAAGCCGCAGCTAAGAACCCTATAACAACTCTGGCGATCGGACTCTCAATCGCGGCAGCATGGCTCTTCGGTGATGCAACGAATAAATAGAGTTGTAAAAAATAATTCCTAACAATAGTGTTTAGTGTGATGTGGAGGTTGTAAAAACCTCCTTTTCTTTGTTTTTTATAAAACTATGCTCTGGACATAAACCCCTGTTTAGCTTCCTGCTTTTTGATTTCTGCCAGTGCAACTCTCTGGGTTGAATCACTAAGTGCAATTCTTTCAATTTCTTTTTTGATTAACTCTTTATGATTTTTATTTTTTGCCATTTTGTAAATAGTTTCACCGCCAAAAGCGTCGATTAATTGTCCGATAGCGATTTTGCCGTATGAACAAATCAATCCGACCAGATCTTTTTGAACGCTCAACGTGCTGCCTTTGAAAACGTCTGTAAGCTTAGCACCTGATTTAAGTTCACTTATTGCGGTGTTGATTGAATCAATCTTTTGAACTTCAGCTTTGACTGTGTTTGTGTCAGGAGTTTTTCCTAAGATTATTTCAAGGGTTTCTCTTGCACCGTTGAGAGCGGTCATGAAGAAATTTTGCGGTTGCGCGGAGCTGTTAAGAATTTCTGTTAATTCCTGCTCGGTATAATTTGTATTAGTAACATTTTCTTCTGCTTTATCTGCTGCTTTTTCTGTTTTTGCTCTTTCTGATTTAGGCGGAACAGATTTGTAGTCGATATTATTTTTATTCGCAATGCTTTCAAAGAATTCTTGCATATCTTTGTTATCGCCGAACATATCAATTGTATCTCTTGCCATAATCGCTTTTTGATCCGCAGAGATATTTTCGGATGTCATTGCGTATTCATACGCTTCTTTTGCTGCAGATTCGTCTAATTTGGAATAAGTTTCCGGTAAAACATCATATACAGCTTGCAGACCGGTGTCGGTCATAGTGTTTGTAGAAGGCGCCTGAGCTTCAACTTCATAGTCCGGAATGATGTTTTTAGTATATCCGGCAGCTTGTTTATCAGAAAATTCACCATTTTCAGCAGTAGCTTGCTTTGCTACATATTTTGAGTAAGCAATTTGATTTTTAGTGCCGGCTTTTGTGGAATGCAATACAGCCATGTGTGCGGTCTGACCGCATTTATGGTTTGCATTTAAGTGAATTTCAGCATCAATAGTGCCGTCTTTTTCAAGACCGGCTAAAATGCCGTGAATTAAATCTGATTCAAAATCTGTTCTGGTTGAATTTAAGATTTTCGCAATAACGGCAGTTTTTTCTTCCGGCGTTTTGCATTCACTTAAATCTTTAATAATCTGCTCTTTTACGACTGCAATATCGTCAGTTGTAAGGTTGAGAATATCAACTTCTTTATCTTTAAATATTTGATGTAGATAACTGTCTTCAATACTGCCGGTACCGTGGTTTTTAACCTTACTCAAATCCCCGCCAAGCTTTTGACTTTGTTTTCTCAAAACACGATATGCTTTTTCTTCGAATTCTGAACGGTTTTCCTTCTTGCTTAAATAGTCAAAGACCATTTGAGTTCTGTTTTCACTTTTGATGAACTCCTCTAGTTCCATTCCATAGCTTTTAGCAATCTCACGGTTCATTTCGCCGATTTGATATGTTAAACTTATGCTTCTGTCGTTTGGTTTATTGCTGTTAAGGATTTCTTTATTATCTTCAACTCTTTTTGAAGCATATTCAAATTCAAGCTCTTCCAGTTTTACGGGGTCCTGGAAAAGTTGTGTTATTTCTTCTTGAGAGTTAATATTAAGTTTATTATTTTGATAAGCGTAAATAATTGATTGCAGCTTAAATTCATTCCGTGCGAGAGCTTTTTCTTGTGCTCTGCTGGAGAGTTCCCCAATGGTCTTTTTATATGGGGTGACAAGTCCATTGTCAGCGGCTTTTTGATTTTGAGCTTTTTGCATTTTATCAAGCAGATTAATTGCAAGCTTATCTCTCAACTCGTCTTTTTCGGCTTCACTTTTATTCTCATAGCCGTCATACTTTTGTGCAAGATAAAGATCAAGCAAGTAATTTTTAGCTTCTTGCGGGTTTAGAGTTTTTAACTTTTCATTGACTGCCGTAATCTGTTCTTTTAATTTCTCAGCTTCCTTTTGCAATGAACCGTCATAGAATTTTGCAATGAAGTTTTGTTTTTCGACACTGCTCAATTCGTCCCAGTTAACTTTCGGATAAAGTGCTGCAACCAAGAATTTAATTTTTTCTTCTGTCTTTTTATCAGGTTGCGGAATTTCCTGGTTTTTATTTAAGGTGATTTGGACATCAGAGCTTGTTCCGCCATTAAGCACGGGAGTAGAAGCATTCTGTGTAGAAATTCCTTCTGTTTTTTTTATTTCCAAGCTCATAGTTATACCTCTCTTATTATATATAAAGTATATAAAATTTAAATAATTGCGGGCATGAGATTTTGTGTTAATAAAAGTTTACAATTGCTGTATGTTTTTTAAAGTTCTTAGAAAATCTTTCCGACAAATAGATTGAGCACAAAGTTACTATGTAAAATCTAAGGAAATCAGTATGGGATTAGCAGCATCACAGGCAAGACTACTTACCATAACGTCAAGAAAATCTCGGGCGCAGTTTGAATCAATGAGAATGTCTCACCAAAAACTGGCGCTTTCAAGAAGTTTGACGGAAATTTCTAATGAATACCAAAATTCCTTAGATCAAACCAAGTTGTATTATGATTTTTACGGCGTAAATTCTACTGATACTCCGTTGACTTATAATTTATTGATGTCACCGAGTTCGTTAAATGATTATACGCCTACTATATTGACTAATAATCAAGGTCAGGTAATATTATCCACACCTTATGCTGAAGCTGCGCGTGCGGCAGGTATTCCTCAGGAAGGTCTTGGTTGTACTCCTTCTTCAATAATGAGGGATGCATTTATTATGGGATTAGCTGCACAGGGTGTTATTACACAGGGTACAGCTGAAGCTATTTGCGGTATAACTTATAATCAGGGCGCAGGCTTAGGCAGCGATAATCTTGTTAATACGGTTCAAACTGAATGTACTTATGATGAATTACTAAATATGCTGGAATCTGAATGCCAGTTAAATAATCTTACTTTTCCAGGTATTGCTAGACCGGACAATAAAGGCGGAGATGAAAACCCGGATAAACTTGTTATGAGTAATGGTGATAAGCAGGTTTTATTTGGTGGTACTAGCTTATGGGCAAACGGTGATGTCACTCCGGGATATGGCGGCGGTGATATGACTACTGCCACTGAAAGTGTTGATGAAGTATCATTTGCTGACCTTTTGAATGGAAATTATTACCTGTCTGCTGAGTTTAGCACTTCTGATAAATGGGTAAACTGGAATGGTAATATTGATGCAATAATGAATGCGATAGAGCAAATTACAGATGCATTTAGTGCAACATTATCAGGCATGATTGTTGGTGCTGGTGATGCCGCAGCTTATGCTGATTCACAAATGCAGGATCTGGCATATACGCCGCAGTCTGAAAATTATTCCTGCGGCAAAACATATCAATGTTATGATAGTCACGGTAATAAATGTGATACCAAAGATTTAGGCCGTAGAGAAAATTCACAGCCGGATTACTATTATTCTTCAATGTATGCAACAGATAATTTCCTTGGTATTGCTATTTCCCGTTATGGACGTGCCGGTAACTTGAAAAAGAACCGTGCTGAAGCTGTTGCAAGTATTAATATTTCAGACTTTTTAAGAGCATGGTTTACATACTTTATGCAATATCTTTACGGTTTAGGTACGGCGAAGGCTAATAGCTTAAATATTGAATGGGGTCAAGACAAAGATAAATCTACCTTTGCAAATGCTGATAACATTGGCGACTACAAATTTGTCGTTGAAGAAACAACTGTTTCTGATAGCGATGCATTGATTGCAAACTTCTACGACACATTATTCAACCAGATTTGTATTAACGGCTGGTCTGAAAATAATCAGGTCGCAACCGACAGCAACTACTTAAAAGAAATGCTGCAAAGCGGTATGATGTATGTTACAAGTATGGCTGACGATTACTATTATTATCAGAATAATTATTCTACAAACAACTTTATCAAAGAAGTTTCAGACGATGCGGCTATTGCGGCTGCCGAATCAAAATACACCACTCAAAAAGCACGGATTAATGCTAAAGAGCAGGAACTTGATTTGAAAATGAAAAATTTGGATACAGAAATCTCCTCACTTGAAACAGAGTACGAAGCTGTTAAGAAAGTAATTGAAGATAATGTATCAAAATCCTTCACAAGATATGATTCCTAGGTGGAAATAAGGATTTGAAATAAGAGAGAGAGTAGAGAATAAAAAATGCCGGATTTTAACTCCGGCATTTCTTTTTAGCAAATTTGTTAAATTCTATTTTTCAGCTGCGATTTTATTAATAGCCTTAGTCAATCTGGATTTTTTTCTTGCAGCGGTGTTTTTGTGTAAAATACCTTTTGAAACTGCTTTATCGCACAATTGATAAGCTTTAGAAAGAGCTGTTTTTAATTCTTCTTGTTGGCCTGCGTTAGCAAGTTCAAGAACTTTTCTTACCGCAGTCTTGATAGAAGATTTGAATGCTACGTTTCTAAGTCTGTTTTTTTCAGCTACTAATATTCTTTTTTTTGCAGATTTAATGTTTGCCATTTTATTTTTCCTTCTTTCAAATTTTGTACGGATAATGACGCCGTACGTACTTGAGGATGTGAGTAATTTTATAATACATGTAAAAATAATAATTGCAAGTGGATGTTTATTTTTTGTTTGTGTTATTATAGAAATGTAAACTAGAAGTGTATAACTAAAAACTCAGGAAAGGAAGAATATGATACCTGAAACTAAGAAATTTGAATTGGAAATCGGCGGTAAAACAGTTACCGTTGAAACCGGAAAGTATGCACAAAGTACTAATGGTTCTGTAACGGTAAGATGCGGGGATACAATGCTTTTTGTTCACTGCGTTGTTTCTAAAGAGCCAAGAGTCGGCATAGACTTTTTCCCGTTGTTAATTGATTATGAAGAAAGAATGTCTGCAATCGGCAGAATTCCGGGCGGTTATAACCGTTCTGAAGGTAAAGCAAGCGATAAAGCTATCCTTGTTTCACGTTTAATCGACAGACCTATAAGACCTTTATTCCCTAAGGGTTATAGAAATGATATACAAATTGTAGCCCAACTATTCAGCTATGATCAGCAAAATCAGCCTGATACGCTGGCAATGCTCGGTGCATCCTGCGCGTTAATGCTTTCAGGTGCTCCGTTTGAAGGCCCTATCGGTGCAGTTCGTGTTTCAAAAGATGAAAATGGTAATATGATAGCTAACCCTACTCACCAGCAGGCTGATAAATCAGACCTCGACATTGTTGTCGCAGGTACTCACGACAGCGTTATTATGGTTGAAGCAGGCTGCAAATTCGTTACAGAAGACGATATTATGAACGCGGTTGAATTCGCTCAGGTTGAAATCAGAAAACAATGCGAAGCTCAGGAAGCATTTGTTAAAGAATGCGGCGTTGTTAAGGAAGAATTCGTTAACCCGTACGATACAACCGAATTAAAACAAATTATTCACGATACAGCTTATGATATGATTTTTGACGCATATCATAACTTTGACAGAACATACAGACAAAATAAACTTGATGAAGCTAAAAAGCTTGTTAAAGAAAAAATTGATGCTCTGCCTGATGATCACTATATTAAAAAAATTATTGAAGAAACAGGCATTGACTTTGTAGCGGAAGAATTCAAAAACGCAGAAAAGAAAGTTATGAGAACAATGATTCTTGATGAAGGCGTCCGTGCTGACGGAAGAAAACCTCACGATGTCCGCCCTATCTGGTGTGAAGTCGGAGTTATTCCGCGCGCACACGGTTCTGCGGTATTCACAAGAGGTCAAACGCAGGTTCTTTCAGTTGCAACCCTTGCAGGCCCTGGTATGAAACAGGAACTCGACGGAGTTGATCCGGAAACTGAAAAAACTTATATGCACAAATATATTTTCCCGGGCTTCTCTGTAGGTGAAGTTAAAGCTCTAAGAGGCCCTGGCAGACGTGAAGTCGGTCACGGAAACCTTGCAGAACGAGCAAATGTTCCGGCACTCCCATCTCAGGAAGAATTCGGCTACACAATCCGCGTAACTTCTGACGTTTTAGAATCAAACGGTTCAACTTCAATGGCTTCAACCTGCGGATCATCAATGGCTCTGATGAACGCCGGTGTTCCTGTAAAATGTATGATTGGCGGCGTTGCAATGGGTATGATTACCGAAGAAGGCAAAGAACCGGTTGTATTAACTGATATTCAAGGTATTGAAGACTTCCTCGGTGATATGGACTTCAAAGTTACCGGTAATGACGACGGCATTACAGCGCTTCAAATGGATATGAAAGCTAAAGGTATTGCAAACGATACATTAAGACGCGCTCTGGCTCAGGCAAAAGAAGGCCGTCTGCATATCCTCGGTGAAATGAGAAAAGTTATTACAGCACCTGCTGATCATCTTTCCCCGTTTGCACCAAGCATTACAACAATGACTATCCCGACAGAAGATATCGGAACAGTTATCGGACCTGGCGGTAAACAAATCCGTGCGATTATTGATGCGTCCGGCGCCGAAATTGATATTCAGGATAGCGGCGTTGTAACAATTACCTCTAACGATCAGGAAGGGGCTGCAATCGCAAAAAGAATGATTGAAGAAATTACCTTCAAACCTCAGGAAGGTATGATTAGAAAAGGTAAAGTTGTAAGAATTATTCCAATCGGCGCGTTTGTAGAACTTGCACCGGGTAAAGACGGAATGGTTCACATCTCTCAAGTTTGCAAAGAGAGAATTGACACCATTGAACCGCACCTGAACGTCGGTGATGAAGTAATCGTTAAGGTTATCAAAATTGACGAAAAAGGCAGAGTAAACCTTACCATTAAAGGTGTAACTGACGAAGAAAAAGCAAGCATTCAATAGTTGAGCTTATAAAATATAAAAAATGCCGGATTTTTAATCCGGCATTTTTTATGAATCATATCTTGTAAAGGATTTAGAAACATTATCTTCAATTACTTTTTTAATCGCTTCGTACTCTGTTTCAAGAGAGGAGATTTCTGTATCCAAATTCTTCATTTTTAAATCAAGTTCCTGTTCTTTAGCATTAATCCGTGCTTTTTGAGTGGTGTATTTTGATTCGGCTGCCGCAATGGCTGCATCATCAGAAACTTCTTTAACAAAATTGTTCGTTGCGTAATTATTTTGATAATAATAGTAATCGTCGGACATACTTGTGAGATACATTTGACCGCTTTGCAGCATTTCTTTAAGATAGCTGCTGTCAGTTGCGACCTGATTGTTTTCAGTCCAACCGTTAATGCAAATCTGGTTAAACAATGTATCGTAGAAGTTTGAGATTAATGCGTCACTGTCAGATACAGTTGTCGTGGTGAATGTAAATTCGTAGTTGCTTAATGTATTTACATCCGCGAATGTGGATTCTGTATCGTCTTTACCCCATTCAATGTGCAAAGAATTTGACGCTGCAGAACCTAAGCCCTGCATATATTGCATAAAATAAGTAAACCATGCTCTTACAAAATCAGTTAAATCTATTGCACCAACAGCCTCAAGTCTATTGACAAACGGGAAAACTACAGACGTTCTGCGGTTGTTGACGAATCCAAGGAAGTTGTTAGCAGATCTGTTGCCGTCAGCATGCCCGTGCAGATCCTGGTTAACAGCATCTTTTGCGACATTACCGTTGTTAGATTCTTTACCATATCCGGAGTGAAGGTTTGCTGTGTTTTCTCTAGTCACGTCAGATACATAAGTCTGCATTTGTGAATTAGCATAAGCAACAGCATCTCCGGCTCCGTCAATTAAACTCATAAGTGTTTCGCCCAATGACGCGGTAACGTTATTGACTACGTCAATCATACCTTTATAATGTGAATATGGAGTCGCAAATCTTCCCGTATCATCTGATTCACAAATTAAATAAACCCTGTTGCTTTCGTCAGTCGGATTTAATAAATCCGAGAATGTAATTTCCGAAAGTGCTTTAGAACCGCCGTCAGCACCGGTAGAACAGCCTTTTGCTTCGGCTTCATTGAAGTTATACATTTTATTGCCTTCAATATAAACCGCGCCGACCCCTCTTGGCCCGTTGTTGGTCATAATACCTGCATTTAAAGAATAGTTGCCGGTATATCCTTCACCATTCAATAATTTAAGTAAATCTTCAAAAGAACCTGTTGTTGTCACGGTATTAACTAAGTTATCACCTCCTAATCCTGCGCCCTGATTATAGTCAATAGCGCATATTGACTCGGCTGTACCTTGAGTAATAACACCCTGTTCAGCTAAACTCATGATAAAAGCATTCCGCATTAAAGAAGAAGGCGTACAGCCAAGACCTTCCTGCGGTATACCTGCGGCGCGTGCCGCTGCAGCATAGGGACTTGAGAGCACAATTTGTCCCTGATTGTTGGAAATCAGTGTTGGTGTGTAGTCGTTTAGTGAACTAGGTGACATGAGCAAGTTATATGTAAGCGGTGTATCAGTAGAATTAACACCATAAAAGTCATAGTAAAGTTTTGTTTGATCTAAAGAATTTTGATATTCGTTGGAAATTTCTGTCAAGCTTCTTGAAAGCGTCAGTTTTTGGTGAGACATTCTCATTGATTCAAACTGCGCTCTGGATTTTCTTGACGTTATGGTAAGTAGTCTTGCCTGTGATGCTGCTAATCCCATATTAGAAATTTCCTTTCGTACAACATAATATGTATTGTGTTGTACAAAGCCTGAAAACGCTAGCAGCAAGCGGATTTAACTTTTATTGCCCGAATTTTTGGCAAGGAACGGCTCAAATTTTTCTTTTCCAAAAATTAAAGTTATTCCTGAATAAATCCGACATGAACAACACAATACATATTGTGGTGTATCTGTGGTAATATTAAGTTTTGTTACAAATATATAAATTTTATACACCTTTTACGCAATTTTTAAATACAAAAATACTTTATAGAAGTATCAATAGGATTTTAAGAGAAAACAAAGATTAAGAGAAAAGGAGTATAGACTATGACATTTAATTATGATGCAGGACAATCCAGACCGGTAGGCAATCCGTATATTGATGGCGGAGTGCGTTCTAATGGAACACAAAAAACTGGCTTAACTTTTGATTTTGGTTTGCGTTCAGGAAATGTTGACAGCACAAAAACAGCATGGGGTATTGAAAGAACAACTTCTGTAACTCCTGAAGAAAGAGTTGCTGCATCAACAACAAAAACTTATGCAGCAGTTGCAAGTGTTGCGAATGATGCTGATAATGACAGAGCAATTGATGCAATGCTTAGCCCGTATATTACGGATGAAACCCGGGCTAGAATTGCAGGTACAAGCTTTAACGCAGCTATGTCATTAGGTGACTTTGAGGAAGCCTACAGAACTTTGGCTTAGTTATGACTTATAGATAACATTTACTCTCTCTTAAAAACAAAATACTTCTTTTCTTATGGCGTGCTGCGGCACGCCTTAATTTTTATTAAGTTTATGTAAAGCTATGCTGTTCTTGGGTATTTTTGTATTATCATAATAATTAATATAGTAGAAAGAGGAGAAAGTTATGATAGATAAAACCGCGATAATCCACCCTTCTGCACAGATTGCGGAGGATGCTGTAATAGGTCCTTTTGTCGTTATAGGTGAAAATGTTAAAATCGGAAGCAGAACGAGAGTTATTTCAAATGCGCACATTGAGTTTGCGGAAATCGGTGAGGACTGTACGATAAGTCCTTTTGCAACGATTGGTTCCGAACCGCAGGACTTAGGTTACAAAGGCGAGCCGACAAAGGTTGTTATCGGTGACGGTACTATTATTAAGGAGAATGTTACTATTCATAGAGGCGCCAATTGCGGTGATTGCACAACCAGAGTTGGTAAAAAATGTTTGATTATGGTTGGTGCGCATGTTGCGCATAACTGTGTCCTCGAAGATCAGGTAATTCTGGCGAACCTTGTAACGCTTGGCGGGCATGTACATGTCGGATTTGGAGCGTTTGTTGGCGGTATGAGCGTATTCCACCAAAACATCAGAATTGGTGATATGGCAATTATAAGCGGTTTCTCTGCGTCGCGTCAGGATATTTTGCCTTACTCAAAAGGCGAAGGGCGTCCGCCGGTTCCGGACGGTTTGAACGTTATTGCGATGAAGCGCAGAGGCGTTCCGCAAAATATCAGAACAGATGTAAACGCGGCATTCAAATTGCTGGTTTCTAAAGACCTTAATACGACACAGGCTATTGAAAGAATTAAGGCTGAAATTCCTATGAATGAATATATTCAAAAGATGATTGATTTTATTCAAACTTCAAAACGCGGCGTTTTGTTGAAATCCTATAAAACAGGTCATCAATCATTGGATTCGGAAGAATAGGCACTGAGTGCCATCCATATTTAAAAACATGTCAGGCCGCCTGCTTGACATGTTTTTTCACATGATACATAATGAGAATGTATAAACTATGAAAGGATAGAAAAATGAACAAATGTAGAAAAGTATTCCCTTGCACGGGGGGGGGGGGGCGTGCCTTACCCGCAAAATTAGGTATTGAGGACACGGCGCCTTCATGTCATGCTGAACTTGATTCAGCATCTGGCCAGCGTGGCATTCATTCAACGTTAGTACTGCGCCTCGCGAAAAACGCCACCGCTCGCGCTTGCAACCAAGAACGCGGTCTTGCTTGTCGCGCGCTCGACTCTACACAAGGCAAGCCTTGTTCCGTGGCTCTGCTCGGCTTGGCCTTCACCATGGCTGAAATTTTGCTTTCCCTCACGATAATCGGTGTGGTAGCAGCGATAACGTTACCAAGCCTTACCGGCAACATTAACGAGCGCACATGGAACACCCAGAGAAAAGCCCTCTATGCCAGAATGAGTCAGGCAATTGCCTTGATGCCGTCACTTAACGGCTATGGAACCCTGACAGAAGAAACCGACAGTGCTGGTTCAACGTCAATAGAAGATACTGCTGCTGAAACCTTTGTAACCGGCGGGTTAGCAAAGGTCTTGAAGATTAATAATATTTGTGACTATGAGCATTTGGAAGATTGCGGTATTCCGGCAAAAATTACGACTTTAAACGGTAGTATAATCAGCGATTTTACTTCGTCTATGAATACGTTAGTAGGGTACAACTGCATGTTTAACGGCAGCGCGCCAAACCAGTCTTATTCACAGTTGGATACTAAAGCCGCCGCGTTTGAAACCGCTAACGGCGAAAGCATTCTTGTCTATTATAACCCGAAATGCCGCGCTGATACAAAAGTAATTGATGCTTCCTGGACGCAGCCGTATATGTGTGCGAATTTTGTCTACGACTTAAACGGTTCAAAAGGCCCGAATACTGCCGGTAAAGATATAGGCTTTATAACCGTGCTTTATCCGAGTGACAGTGTTGTTGTCGCCCCGTTTCCGGATGTTAGTCTTGAGAAAAACAGTAATGAACGACGTACCCATGTTGAGGCGTCACGTTATTGCACACGAAAAGATAATACAACACGTATGCCAAGCCGTGACGAATTAATGGCAATGTTTTATAACCGTACAATTATTGGCGGTCTGGGGACGAGTAACGACTATTTCTGGTCATCTACGCTTGGCGAAAGAGCAGATACTGCCTATCATGTACGATTTAACTCGGGCAGTCGTCATCTGGGAAGTAGAGATAGTAAATACCGTGTCTGGTGTATAAAACGTTGATTTGGCGTTCGGGAAAGACTCGCGCCCGGCTTGACCGCCGGCAAGCACCGGCTGACGCATTCCGCCTGGATAAATTTTAAGCGGGTACTTTATACCCGCAAAATTTACAACGGCGGCATCGTAGTGTTCCGCACCCTGCCCGCAGCACTCACGTGCTACGGCACCGGTGCTACACCGGCTGACGCTTGGGCAATTGCCCCCGTCTTTACACTCTCCTCAAAATGTATTACAATATGCAGAAAGAGGAGAGTTATTATGCAAAACGATGTTTTAAGAAAATATGCACAGGTTTTAGTTGATTATTCAACTGATGTGCAAAAGGGTGATCTGGTTGTTATCCGCACTGATAGCGTAGAATCGCAACCCCTGCTGAAAGAAATTTATAAACGTGTAATCGAGCGCGGCGGAAACCCGATTGTGCGTATCGCGCTTGAGGGTGCGGGTGAAATTTTCCTGAAAAATGCGTCTGATGAACAGTTAGATTATATTGATCCAATTACTCAGCTGGAGTACGAAAAAGCTGATAAATTTATCTCAATCGGCGCACCGTTGAATACCAAAAATATGAAGCGAGCTAATCTGGAAAAACTTGCTCGCCGCGGTAAAGCTACAAAGAAACTTTCTGAAATGCTTCTGGGGCGTTCTGCACGCGGTGAAGCGAAGTGGGTTATTGCAGATTATCCGACAAATGCGCTTGCTCAGGAAGCAAAAATGTCACTGGCTGAATACACGGAGTTCCTCTACAATTCCTGCTATTTGAACCTTGAGGATCCCGTTGCAAAGCTTCGAGAACTGGACGAAAAGCAAACAAAATGGGCAAATTACCTGAATAATGTTAAAAAACTCCATATCGTCGGCGAAAAAACTGATATTACATTTGGCGTTGAAGGCAGAAAATGGATTAGTTGTTCAGGCTTAAATAACTATCCTGATGGTGAAGTCTTTACTTCCCCTGTTGAAGATGATGTGAACGGCGAAATTTACTTTGATTTCCCGCAAAATTATCGCGGAAACGAAGCGCATGGCGTTCACCTGACAATTCAAAACGGAAAAGTCACGGGAGTGAAGTGTGAAAGCGGCGAGGATTTTGTAAATTCCATGTTTGATATGGACGAAGGCTCCCGCGGCATCGGTGAAATCGCAATCGGTACCAACGATGAAATTCAGGAAGTTACAGGAAATATTCTTTTTGATGAAAAAATAGGCGGTTCAATTCATATGGCAATTGGGGCATCTTACCCGGAAACCGGTGGCAAGAACGTTTCGGGGCTTCACTGGGACATGATTAAAAATATGAAAAACGGTGGGAAAATTTATGCCGATGATGTTTTAATATATGAAAACGGAAAGTTTATAATATAGCATACAAGGCGCTGAGAAATCGGCGCTTTTTGCTAATGAAATCCTAACAATCCTGTGCTACATTAGTAACATCATGATACAACCGGTTCAAAATATTCCAAATAATCACCCTAATGTAGTAAAACCCCGTTTCAGCAGTCATAAGATTACTCTGGCGCCTGATTATAACCGTGTGAAAAGTAAAGAAGCTCCGGCATCTGTTAAGGCAGCTTCTGCAATCGGCGCCGCCGCAGGTGCAGCTTTGGCGGTTGCTGCTTTTGCGAAAAGACAAAAGAAAAGTTTTTTTAATGTGGAATACGGGCTTAAAGAAATGCTTGGATTAGGGCTGGGTGCTATTGGCGGCGGCGTTTTAGGCGGTGTTTTGACTTCAAACCGTAAGAAACACGAACGCAAATTAGATGAGGGCATTTTCCAGTATTCAATGGTAGCACTTCCGGGGTTTGCCGTATCAGGTGCAACTTATGCCTGCGAAAAAATTAAACCTTTAAACAATGCACCGGCAAAAATCGCAGGAACTGTTCTGGCGCTTGCAGGCGGAATGGAAGTCGCAGTTGATGTTGCAAACTTTGTATCTGATATTGATAACAATGAGCCGGATAGAAAATTAACATTCAAAGATGCAATTGCAAGCGTTGATGATATAATTGGTATCCTTGTCCTCGCTAAAATCAAAGCGGTTAAAACCTTAAAGCTGGAACGGCTTTTGCCTGCTGTTTATGCTTATTGCGGTTATAAAGCAGGTACTACCAATTAATCATATAACTTTAATGTGTCCTCATAAATTGAGAGAATTTTATCTCTGAAACCTGTCGGGTTAAGAACTTTGCAATTGGCGCCGTATTTCAGAAGCCTTTTTGTTAATTCTTCTTCGCTTTCATCTTTATTAACAATAACGAGCCAGCCGTTTTCAATTCCCCGCGAGTATTCCCACGGTCTTAATGTATAATTTTTAGCAAGCCTTCCGCGCAGTCCGTAAACCGTAACCCTGTTTGTATTCAATGTCGGCGGAATTTTATTCGGTAATTGTTTTATGCTGATTATATTATCAAGCGAAATTACGGCCGGTTCTCCGGAAGTTAAATCAACAACCTGCAGCCGGACGGTTCCGCGTCTGTATAAAAGATTTTGCGCTTTTGCCGTGATTTTCTTTTCCTGCTTTTTGCCGGAACGTGTGATATAATAGATTATTTCAACTCTATAATCCTCTTTGCAGAACTTTGAACATGTTTCTACTTTATTTGTAAATTTATCGTAATAGAAGCTGAAATCTGCTTTATTAGCAGACTCATTTTTCTTCATAAGCATTTGCGTGGCTTCGGAAAACCGGAGTTCAAAAGATTTGATAAATTTTTCAAATTCATAATCATTTGGATTTTCATTGCTGTAAATATTCGCAGCACAATTTTTGATAAGCATAAAAGCATGTAAATCTTCCTGATTTAAATCAATTTTGTAAGGAGGATTTATTAAATGGTATTTGCCTTTTTCTTTTTTTACATTAAGCCCGAAGAGCTTTAAGGTATTAAGATATTTGTTTAAAGTTACGCTGTGGATACTGTTTGCAGGGGAAATAGAACTTTCTTCATCAGAAATAACCTTTATGACCTGACTGAAATTGGCATTATCCTCTAATAACAATTTTAGTAGTGCAAACATTTTTATGCAGCTGTCGACCTGTTTTGTGCTAGTTTCCATATACGTAGACCTCTTTTGCGGCTTTCAGCGCCGAGATAAATTCCTGTTTATAGCTTGCAGGTTCAAGGATTTTGCATGAATCCGCCAGTTGTAAAAATCTTTGAGTGGAGAGCATTTTGTTGTTTGTTTTGTGTTGTATAACTCTGGTATTTCCTGATTTTGAAATAACAATTTCATTTTCGGTGAGTTTTTCGTCCGGGTCGTAAAGCTCAAATGTTATAACAAAGGAGTTATCAGCCGGAACATTAACTTCTTCTCCGGGGATAATATTTGTAATTTTTACTATTCTGCTTAAAAGGAAAATTGCTTCTTCTTTATACTCCATGCCAAAACCTTCCAGATATAGTTTATAGTTTTGAATTTTCATATTATGCGCAATAATAGGGATTTCTTTAAAGCCGGAGCGCGGAGAATTATATAGAACCGTCACCAGTGCGTTTTCTTTGCAGCATTGCTCCAGTTCTTTGAGAAGATTAAAATCACAATCTTTTAATACTGAATGCCGCTCGTATAGTTCATGGAAAATTTTGTCTTTAAAACATCTGTCAAGTTTTTTAATGAGTATTTCAACTTTCAGCAACTCTTCAAAAGGCATGTTATACATGATTATGTCGTAAATTTCAAACAGCTTTTGCGCCTGGGTTTCGGAAATTACGGGCCGGAAGGGATTATCAGGTATGAAGTAGGAGTATTCTCTGCGCTTTTCACCTGTAAGTTTTTTCTCTACTGTGCATCCTGCACATTTGAAGGTATTAATATAAACTCTGAGCGTATCTTTAGAAATAGTGGATTTTATGTAAGGCAGTTTTACAAGAAAATCCCTTATTTGATCGAGCGTTTTAGGAGAAGCTAAAAGCAGTTCAAACACAATAAGAGCTTTAAAAGCACTATAAAATATAGCATTATAGCTGACTTCTTTAGTATATAAATACTGCCGCATAATTCACACATACCCTTTAAAAACATTTTATTATAAAATTAAAAAATTAACAATAAAGTAAAGATTAGGGTTGATTTTTGAGAATGTTTGTGTGAGAATAGGACTTGAGCGAAAAAGAAACATGGCTGGGTAGCTCAGTTGGTGAGAGCGTTCGGCTCATACCCGAAAGGTCGACAGTTCGAATCTGTCCCCAGCTAGTATAAAGAACAAATATTGACAAGGTTTTTAACCCTTGTCTTTTTTATTATGTTATACATACTCTCGATTTCTTCCCCACTATTTCCCCATTAGTGCTAATTAAATATAACTAAAAATATTAGAAATAATTATTTAATGCATCAATTGCATGTTTTTTGCGTTCCGGTACGGGATGTGCATAGCGCATTGTCGTTTGAATGTTTGCATGACCTAATATTTCTTGTGCAACTACTAAATCAATGCCACTCTCAACCATCCGTGTCGCTGCGGTGTGCCGTAAATCATGAAATCTAAAATTCGTTATTTGTGCCTGTTTTAAAAGCGTTTTAAATGATTTTTTGATATCTACATAGGGTTTATTGGTGGCAGGATTAATAAAAACATAAATATTGTCAGAAGTTGCAAAAAGTTCCTTGAGTGTCGCCTCAAGTTTGTTTGAAATAGGTATCTTGCGAGCTTTGCCACTCTTTGTTCGTAAAACTTCAATAAAGCCTTTTTGAAAATCAATTTGCTGCCATTGTAAGTTTAAAATTTCACTTTTGCGCATACCGGTTAGTAGTGCACACGTAATAATAGGCTTTAGGTATAAATATGGATATATTTCGTGTAAATTTCCATTCTGATCGTTTACAGTTGAGTGGTATTCTAATGCACTAAATAAACGTTTTTGTTCTTCTTCTGTTAAAAATCGGATTTTGAAATTTTCTTCTCGTAGCTGTTTTATACTCTGGCACGGATTTTCTTTTGCTAATTTATTTTCAATACAAAGATTAAACATTTTGCTTAATACTTCTATATAACGATTTACAGTGGCGTTTGTACGTTCTTTTATTACATCTGTTTCCTTATAAATATATTGTTTACGACATTCATTTAAACCATATTCCGGATTTTTTAGCTTTATTTTTTGTTTTACAGAGTATGTTTTTAGCGAATTTTTGAAATCTTCTATTTTGTTTGGCGTTATTGATTTTAGAGGATAATTTAAACCAAAATATTGAACGATTTTTTTTATATAACTTTTATCTGATGCGTAGCTTAATTTGTTTCCTTTTGAATAATTCTCGAATAAATCAATACCGTCTTTTAGTTTTGCTGCATTTTCGGTTTTCCCAAAATCATAATTACCGCGCATTATTTCGGATTTAATTATTACTTCACATTTTAAGGCACTTTTTTCATCAGTCGCAGCCTTGCAGGGACGTTCATATCGAATCCCGTCTATTTGAAATCTACAATACCACTTATTTCCTTTTTTTCTTACTGTCATTGTCCTATTCACCAGATTGATGTTATTTTTATTTGTTTAACATATTCCAGTCTGCTAATAGTTTTGAATTGATTCGGGAATATCCATCATCGTATACATTTACGCCGACTTGAGATTTTCTTGCGTCAGGTAACGATGTCGCTTGTATTGCATAATCATTTGCAGAATTAACATCCCCACTCATTGTATCACTATTTGTAAACCAGATGCAGTTATATATTTGGCTAGAATTTTTAATGAGTGTTCCTACAAAATAAGCATTTTGAAAATCGTTCGATTTAGTAATATAAATTTTATTTGTATCAACGATTTCCCAACCATTATTTAATACAGATTTTAAATTGTTTACCAGCAATGGTGCAGCAAGATTGACAGGATTTTCTATTGTAGTTTGTGTCGTTTTTACCTGACTTTGGCCACAACCTGAAACAGTAAATATGAACCCGATTAAAATAATTGATAACAGTATTTTTATGTGCATTTTAACTCCTTTTTTTAGTTTATTTATGAACCACATTTTCAATAATATTTACATCTAATGCACACGCGAAGTCATTACGGCAGATATGCCTTAATTCATGTTTATATGTATTTAACAGGCACTCATGCGACATCCGCGAATTTAAAATAATTGTATAATAATCGTCACCAGCATGATGCATTGTAAAACCTTTTACTTTGGTTGGTAAATTGTCGTAAATTACCATAATATTATCCATTAGTATTTCCTTTGATTTTTTGTGCAATAGTTATGACAGTTTTTAGATCTTCAGGAGATAGATCCTTTGATGCGTCTAATAATATTCTTAAGTCCGGATTATCATGAATTTCTTGAGCTAGTTCGCCGGTTTTGCGGTCTAAATAATACGGTGATGTTGGTTCTTCTTCGTAATTAATAAAATCATCAATACTGCAATCTAAAATTTTTGCAATTTTTTTTAGCGTGTCTAGCGTAGGATTTTTATTAGCACCGCTGAAAATTTTGTCAATTGTAGACAATTTGATTCCTGTTAATTCGGCGATTTTTGCATTTGTGAAATTTTTGCTGTTTTTAATTATATTTAATTTTTCTTTGCTTAGTTCGTCCATATATTACGTTTCCTTAACATTATTATAATGCAGTAAAAATATTAAAATTGTTATATTTTACAGTGAACTATTGCGTTTTATGAAAATAAACAGTATTAAAATGCAAAATAATACTTGACACATTATTAAAATGATGTACAATTGATTTTGTCGAGGCTGTATTTAAATGTTATTGACAGTATTAAACTACAGGAGAAATCGAAGTGTTTCCAAATTTGATTGCAGAAATTGCGAAAAGTGATTTTTCAAAGAAATATATTGCGCAGCAATTATGTATTGCAGAAACAAGTTTGTTTTCTAAATTGCGCGGAAAGACGCAATTTACATTAAAAGAGTGTAAAAAGATAAAATCACTTTTGGGGCTTAATGTTACGCTTGAATATTTATTTGAAGAGGAGCAGAAAAATGTTAACTAACCAGTTTACTTTATTAGGCCGGGTTGGGTGGATAGACATGAGATATTCCGAAAAAGGAGTCGGTGTCACCACCATTAACCTCGGCGTTAAAAAAAATAAAGAGTCTTGGAATAATTTTTTTATTAAATTTTTCAATACTCAAAAAAATGAACTTGCTGACAAAGTTATGAACACTATCCGCGAGGGTGATTATGTTTCCGTTGTCGGTAAAATCTCTGAATCGAAATTCACGCCGCAAGGTGCTGAAAAAGAGGTTTCTAAAATTGAACTTGTCGGCTGGAAGTGTGAACGAGTTGAGTATGATGAGCTGCGCAGCGAGTATGTGCCAGTCAGTAGATAAAGAAAGACCGGATGAGCCGGTTCTTCATTACATAAAAAGTGAGGTATATATTATGGAACTAATGAGCTACGAAGATGTGATGAAATTTTTTGATTTCAAAACTCGCCATACAATAGATAATTGGCTATTTACTGGAGTACTACCAAGAACATTGACAGTGAAAATTGGCAGGCGTATTTATTTCCTCAAGGATAAACTTGAGGAGTTTATTAAACAGCAGGCGGAAATACAATCGAAGTTGAATATGAAATCGGAAAAGGTTGTAAAATTTCAGGCAAAAACAGCCAAAGCGTAGAGGAGAAAAATATTGAATACTTTAGTTAAACGTGCAATTTGCCGGCACTCCACACCGGCTGACGCCCAAACGGCTCCTGACAAAGTTGAAACAACGACTTTACCGTTGTCAACTTTGAAACGTCGCAGTCATAATGTTGCGCGCCCTGCCCGTAACACTGACGTGTCACGGCTCTGGCGCTTCACACCGGCTGACGCATTGAAGTTAAAAATGATTGAACGCGCAATCTATAATATTTGTGTTACTGATGAAATGACTGCAAATGCGATAAATATCCCGGCATTTGAACGTGCAAGGAATGGGGTTGAGATTATTAAACGTACCGGAATGGTTGATTTTTATTTTAATAATCGAAAGAAAATTGTGCAGTTCTGCCGCCGGAATAAAATTTAAAGCGTAAGCTTGTCAGAAGCAAAAACGGTTAAAAATGAGGTAGTGTTTATGGGAACAATAACAAAAATAATTAACGGTCATTCTTACGAGTTTGAAGTGACGAGAGAATATGAAATCGCGCAGAAGCTTATGCAATGTAGTAATAACAGTGTCAAATTTTTATTCGAGCGTGTTAGTGTTTTCCGGGTTGATATTTTTGTTCAATTTTTTGATGCTTATGACAGAAATAATCCCTATGCAAAGCCTTATGATTGTAAAAAAGTTACAAGAAGAGTTTGTTCATTATATTTCAACTGGAGCGGCAATCGGGTAACATATATGGCTGAAATGCCGGATTTGGGTTACATATATGTCTGTCCGCCGCTGGTGAATCTCTTGGCTGATTGGGATGTTATTACCATAAAAACTCACCGTACTAAAAAGTTTTATACAATTTATAAAATTGATGCAAAACATCTAAAATGGTTACTCCGGGAACATGGCTACGGTAAAGATAATCTATTTATCTCGATTGATAAAAAGCATTTTAAACGTATTGCATACGAAAAACCGGAAAAATTGAAAAGGAGTAAATAATATGGGTGACATGATTATTGACCAATCTGAAGAAGAGCAACTCCGTGAACAGTTAACTACATTAAAAAAAGAGCACGAAAGAGTGTTAGCTCAAAATGTTTCTCTTCAACAGGATTTGGGTAATGTTATAAAGGCTCATAACAGAGCAATAGAGATGATCAACAGATATATAGAGGGGAGTTATGATGCAAGGACTGACAGAACGCGAAAGCCAGGTCTTAAACCTTCTGTTAAGCGGAAAAAGTTATAAAGCTATCAGCCGGCAGCTTTGCATTTCTCAAACCACAGTCGAAAAACATGCAAGTCGCATTTATCAAAAAATCGGTGTTAGTAATCGCGTTGAACTCATATTGAAACTAAAAAGAGGATAGGTAATGGAGATTTTACAAAAAATTTTAGAGATGAGCTTGCTGATAATAGCTATATTTTTCCTGCTATTATTTGCATTTGGCTTTTTACTTATTGAGGAACTTAATAATTACTGTAAGAAGGAGGTTGACAAGGATGCCCACGAACAGAGAGCCAGAGAGCAAGACGAATAATAATCCTGCACCGTTAAGTAATAACCGTGATGCAGAAGATATGAAAAAACTGATAAGTAAAGCTGAATTGCTCGAGAATGTGCGCTATTTGGTTGATGAAAGAATTGCCCGGTTAAAGGAATTGTTAGCCGATATTGTTTTATCCGGTGAAAATTTCCTCGAAGGTATGAACTTTTCCAGAGTAAAAGAACGCATTCATAATTATCAAAAAATTGAAACTCTATTGTGTGAAGTTATAGAAAATTTATTTGAGAGGGAAGAAGCATGTCAAGACAAGAATTAGTCGTCAAAATTAGAAATATACGACGCGAAATTGAAGAATTGGAGAGAATAACCAGTATCGGAAATCTTGAATCCTTTGAATTGATTATTAGTAAAATCAAGGACGATATTATCCGGAATATTAATGAAGAAGATTTTAAAGCTGCCAAAAATAATATGGCTAAGATTAACAAGATGCGCGATTTTACGGATTATATTGAAAAGCAAACCGATGTAATTGAACAGAAAGAACGCGAACTTAAAGAGCTTCAATATCAGCTTGACAATTATCAGATGAATATGTTTGAGGAATATTCTGAAGATGAGAATGAGCCTGAAGATACCAGAATTAAACACAATAACAAAATGTTGCGTACCGGAGATATTTATGCGTCAGTTGCTGGCGGGGAGTCTGAAAGAGTTGAGCAGGATAGCCTCTACTTTATGGTAGTTCGTTCAAAAGAAATGCCGGATAAGTTTGCGCTTGTTACTAATTATCTTGAAGGCGAATATTTGCTGCAATATCCGAAAAATCAAGAACTTTTAGAGGGTATGGCTTATCTGGGTAATATTTATTTCCAGGGTGATAAAAAAGCCCGGGAAGGTTTTGATAATATCGCAAAATTTTGGAAAGAAACCTCGTCGTCATAGATCTTTCCATTACTGCTGCGCGTTTGGGTGTCTGGCGCCTAATAAATCAGGCATCCGTTAAATTAATTATGTAAGGAGAATGAACTATGGCAGTTGATTTAAAAAAAGAGCTACCACCACGTCAATATGAAGTTGTCTGTAACCTTATGCAAGGGCTTACTAATGGAGAGATTGCCAATTGTATGGGGACAACGTCTGCTAATATATCAATGCTGCTGTCAGCAGTATGTAAGCGTCTGGGGATTAAATCTCAATACGGTATCAGCTTAAAAGAACAGCTTATTAATTTTGTCAATAATAATATGTTTGAAACTGCAGAAAATAAACCTAAAAATGAAGAGGTTCCGCCTGATGCGATTTGCTGTCCGGGGGGGGGGGCAATGTCTGAAGAGATGAATAATAAAGCATTAGAAGCTGTGACACTTGAAGAGCCTGAATCCGTAAAATCTACGGAACCACCAGTTGATATAGTGGTCATTATAGAAGCTATCAAGAAAAGACGTGATGAAATTTATAAGAAAATTGGTGAACAATGTGTTCTTGACGGAAGAAATACAGATGAATTTCAAGAATTGCGCCGGAAAGGTAGATACTATAACACGGCATTGGATGTTATTGAGGAGGTAATGTCATGCAAAGGAAAAGAATAGTTGCGGCCATTTTAATCTTTTTAGCAGGTATCATTAGTGGCGGTTGGCTGCCGTTACCGATAGCTTTATTGATAAGCACTATAACCGGCGGTTCTTCCGGATATTTATTGGCACAAGTTATTATAAGGGGGCAAAATGAAGTTTGAATCACGATGCTGTTTTCAAAGCCACATCCAACAATATGAATGTTCTGTCGTCAGAGGCGGGGTGGCTATGGATGGGTGTTTATGGCAGGAATTAGCCTGGCTCTGGGAGCAGGGTGTTAAAACGGTTGGGTCTTGTTGCGGACACCACACGGATTGCGGTTTATTGCACAAGCCTTATATTCAGGTCGACTATAAAAGCGCTGAAATCATGCAAAAACTTGGTTACAAAAAGATTTTTAATCCTATTGGTCCGAAAAATATGCCGCTTTTTGAACCTAAAACCGTGATTATAGACAGTGACGATAAATTTCCGGTAACAAGAAAGTATTTGTAATGGAGTATACAATGATAAAAGAAGTTTCAAATATTAAACATTTAACTGTAAAAGAGTTTAATAAATTGTATCCGGTCGGAACCCGGGTAAAGTATTGGCCGGTGCGAACACAAACAGATGAATTCGTTGAAGCAAGAACTACTACACCGGCGTGGCAGCTATACTGCGGCACTAATGTTGTTGGATTGACCGTTGGTTCCGGCGGCTATTGTTTTGATAATATAGCGGTTATTTGAGGTTAAACTTAACAAGATGAAAATGAATCAAAAAGGTAAAGGAAACGATTATTTTGAAACACCGGATTATCTCTATAACCAGCTAAATAGTATTTTTAATTTTACGTGTGATGTAGCGTGTAACTCTGTGAATTCAAAAGCACGTTTCTCTATCACTGAAAAAGAAAATAGTATAAGTCCTGAATGTGGCTGGGGTGCACATAGATGCTTTTGTAATCCGCCGTTTAGTAAAAAGGCAGACTTTATTAAGAAAGCTCATGATGAGGTGTTATTTAGAGATTGTTCGGTTTGTGTGATGATTCTACCTCTTAATTGTATGGATACTAAAGCTTGGCATGATTATATTGAAGGGAAGTTCCATTATGAAATTTTGCGCGGACGTGTTTCATTCATAGATCCCGAAACCCGCGAGCCAAAATCAGGAAATAACAGCGGAACTGTAATTGTATATTTTAAAAAGAGAATAAAGGTAAGGTGAACAATGACAGATAACGAATTAATACAGAATTTAGAACAAATAATCAATGAAAATAGCGAATTAAAAACTAAAATAGCAGAAATGGAAGTTAAACAACGTAATTGGGGACTACGAGAACGATTGTATCAATCAGAACTGCAAACCCTAAAAAATACATTGTTAAAACTTGCCAATGGTATCAAGACATCTCCGCATATTTCAGATGCTGAATATAACCAACAAGCTTATGGAGAAAGTAATGGACAAGGAAATGACAGATAAAGAGCAGATACTGTTTGACAGCGTTAGTGTAGGCGAGTGCCCTATTATAGCTCGAAAATGTCGAGAATTTGAAAATTGTAAAATAAGATATATTATTCAATCACTGGCCTGCAAAACGCAGAAATTCGAACAAAGAGAAATAGAATTATTAAATATCGAAAAGGAAAGAAATGAATTAGTTGACAAGGTCATTATGTGGATGCAGAAATGCGAGGAGCTGAAAGAAAAATACAAGTGGTATGACCATTACAAAGATAGCGCATTGTTAAATAAAAAATTATGCGATAAGGCTTCTGATGAGCGTGCCCGTTACCGCAAGGCGCTTGAGGAGATTGAGAGATTAGCTAATGAAAATAATGAGTTATTGCAAGGCTATCATCACGAATGGGCAAATAATAAGTTGATATTAGAAATAATTAGCAAGGCAAAGGGGGAAGGGAAATGATAACAGTATCAATTTTGATAAACGGTCAGCCTATTTATACCCGCTCTGCAAGACGTAAGATTGGTGCACCTGGTGAAATATGCATTTACGAATGTGATAATGGCTCAACTATTACGCATGATTATGATGCTGGAGCAGTGAGCCTTGCTCATAAAATGTTAGACACAATAAAAGAGCTTTCTAAAAAGGAAGAACAAGAAAAGAAATTAATGAACCGCATAGAAGAAATGATGAAAGCGGCCGAGCTGGATAAGGAAAAATTTAAGAAAATATTGCAAGATGAAATTTAAACACTTTGATAAAGAAATCGGAGCAAAGATGCTTGAAACGTTTAGATGGTATAGAAAAGTTTTAGGATTGAACCAGGAAAAGAAAAAAGGACAAACAATGACAGCAGATAAAGAACAGATAATCATTAACGGCGTGGATGTGAGCGAGTGTGATTTTATTGCAAAAAAAGATGTTTATTGCTCATATTCAGGTGAATATACTGCCTACAAGGGTGAATGCGGATTGGCTGACGGTGGGATGTGTAAAGCTAATTCTAAATGTTTTTATAAGAAAACTCTCCAGCGACTCTCTTGCAAGACGCAGAAGTGCGAACAATTAAAAGAAGATTATAAAGAACTCGAAAAACGACATAACGAGGCTTTTCAAGATTTTGAAAGACTTAAACAGGAGTGTGAGGAGCTGAAAGAAAAGTATAAGTGGTACGAACATTATAAAAAAGCTGCTCTTTATAATAAAGATTTATGCAATAAAAAATCTGATGAAATAGCTTGCTACAAGCAAACGTTAAAGAAAATTAAGAAAATTGTATCGAATATTTCCTCTTATACCGCACGAGAAGAAAGACAGATTGAACAAATTCTGCAAGCATGTGAGGTGTTGTGTGGCGGGAAATAAAGTGTTATCACTTAACTTAACGTTTTATTGGTATGACCTCATAAATTCCGGTAAAAAAACAACAGAATACCGCAGATATTGTCATTATTGGAATAAACGATTTGAAAATAATCAATATGACGTTGTAATCTTCCACAGAGGTTATTCCCGGAATACTATTGCGTTCAAAATAAATGAAATTAAATTGTTGAAAAATAAGCCTAACGATTTAAACGAAGCTATTTGCTGGGCTATTGAATTAGGAGAAAGAATATGACTTTTGATAAATACTGTGATGTATGTGATACGATTGTGACCTGTTCATTTAGTCCGAGTTGGTGTCCGTGGTGCGGTAAAGATTTGCGGGAAGAGCCGCTTGTTGAATTCTCCGGAATAGACGGACGTTTAAACTTGCTCAATAAAATGCGGGGGTTCCCGGATCCGCCGGATAAAATTCCGTGGGACGGGCACTACGCACACAAAACCGGACGACATTTATTGCTTAACAAAAAAAAGCCGGTTGAATATCGGCAAATTAATTTATTCGGAGGTGGTTATGGTTGTAACTAAAGAATTTTTAGAGCTTCAAATTGAGGAAGCGCAAAAGAACATTGGCCAGGCTAATTTGAATGCAATTAAAGCAACCGCTGATTTTAATTTTCACCGCGGTGAACTCGCAGCATATCAAAAACTTATGCAGTTCTATTCACCTGTAGATAAAGATTTTGTTTCTAATAATTGAAAGCGTTAAGAGCCAAAAAGAGGGTAGATTAATGAAGAAAATTTATAGTGATTCCGAAATTTGGAATAAAGAGTGGTATCTGAAATATTCGCTCAAATTGCGTATGCTTTTGAAATATATTTTTGATAACGCCCATACATCCGGTGTTTTTGAACCGAATTATATTATGCTCTCGTTTTATATGGGAGAGTCGGTGACAAAAGACGATATTCTTGCATTACAGAGTATTTATCAGGAATATGAGTGCAAGAAAAATCCGGATGCGAGTTTGATTGAAGAATTGCCTGACGGCAAGTTCTGGGTTGTTAAAATGGCCTATTTCCAATGTGGCGCACTCTCTCAAAACACTCCGGCGCATAAAAAGATTATTGAAACGTTACTTAATTACGGTTTACTTGAGCGTGTTGTGAGTCAGTATAAAGAGCAGGATAAGAAGAAAATAGGCTTGCTGCAAGGATTGTTGAAGTCGTCAAAAAATCCTGAAGTGATTGAGGGTGACGAACTTCCTTCTGAAGAAGATAAAAATAATTCAATGGGTAGCGCTACCCTAGGCTTACCCATAGCTTACCCTAGCGCTACCCACAGGGATAGGGATAGGGACATGGATAGGGACTCTCTCTCATGTGAAGAAGAAACTTCCTTAGAGGAGAGAGAGGGAAAACACGCGCCCGCGGGCACGCCCGAACATGCGTCAGCCGGTGTGAAGCCGGTGCAGACCTGCGTAAGCAAGGCTGGCAGGGCGGAACACTACGATAGCGACGTTTCAAATTTGACAACTGCAGAGCAGTTGAACCAAATTTGTCAGGAGCCTAAAACAGCGTCAGCCGGTGTGAAGCCGGTGCAGACTTGCGTAAGCAAGGCTGGCAGGGCGGAACACTACGATAGCGACGTTTCAAATTTGACAACTGCAGAGCAGTTGAACCAAATTTGTCAGGAGCCTAAAACAGCGTCAGCCGGTGCTTGCGGTGTCACCTCGTGTGAACGAGGGGAGCAGTCAAGCACAACATCGCCGACGTTTCAATTTTCAACGGGCTTGAGTAGCCCGGCCGAAATTTGTCAGGAGGAACATGCGTCAACCGTCGGCGGCGAACCACAGACGAATGTTGTCCCGTTGAAGCCCCGGAAACTTTCACCAGAGAGCCCTGAAGTTTTTGCATTTTGTAAAGATTACGGTGAGGTCAAAGAGGGTAGGTGTGTCCAATTATCTGCAAAAGAGCGGAGGGAAATTGCACGTGTGCTGAATGTCGAAGGTGGTGTGTATGACCCGCAATACTGGCGTGATGTCTTTTGGAACGCAAAAGGCGGCTGGGAGTTCAACAAAGGCAACGGCAATATAGAACGTTCTAAATGTGCGCTCAATACAATCCTTGAAAAACACGGCGAAATTTATCGTAAAGAGCTGCCACTAAAGTATCTGCCAAAACCAACACCTAAGAATGCGGCAAAAAGTCATGCCGATTTGCAAAAAAAATCTGAAAATTTGTTTGAACCAATTCCGGAAAATGTGCGGGAAAAAGTGGCTGAAATTAGGCGCAAAATCAATAATGGCGCGTGATTAGGCATGGTAGGGTTTTCCTCAATAGACAAATCGAAAAATATAGTTTAAGATGAGCATGTTGGAGTCAAAAACTTCAACACTTTTTGAAGAATTATCGAAACCAGATTGCGTCAGCCGGTGTTGCCGGTGTCACTGCACGGTCAGTGCAGGGAGCAGGGCAACACTACGACGCCGCCGTTGTAAATTTGGCAACAGTGAAACAATTGATTGAAATTTACTCAGGCGGGAAATATATCAGGCGCGCCGGACTACGGACTCTCGAAAAAATCAAAAAGTTGTATATGGCACCGCTGTGCCTTAACCGCGTCAGCCGCCGGCGGTCAAGCCGGTTTCATAACGGGTTTATCGGCTATCGGTGGCGCGCAATATCAGGATAGAAAGAGGTGTGCTTATGGCTTATATTGAATGCTGTGGCAAAAAGCATAAAGCTATTGTCTTTGAATTGAAATTGAATAATGATGGCTGTGTTTCTAAAATTTTAAAAAACGCATTTTGTCCGATTTGCGGTAAGAATATTACCGTCATTGAAAAGAAAATGTTTGTTGACGGAGTTGAACAGGTTCGTTATATTCGCAGGCAGGGCAAAGAAGCCGATAAGTTGTTTGATAAACTTGAAAACGATATTATTTGCGTTATTCCGGAATTAAAAAATGTTCAATACAAAAAAGGATTTTTCCTGAAATATAACGAGTATGGCAAAATTAAAAAATGTTATTCAAATCTTTCAGCCCTGAAGCTTGGAATCTTTGATACAAATATTTCTATCCTTTCAAGACATTCGTTGAATGCACACTTCGTCGGGGGTGTTTAGTCACCCCTGCTTTATTTGGGGTTGTATATGCTTAAAGTTGATACCAAGGATGTTCAAAAATTAGTTGATGCACTTCGAGAAGTGAGTCGTTCGGCCTATCCTCTGACTGTGAGGTCCACATTGAACCGCCTTGCATACGACACAAAAGAACTTTCAAGCAATGAAACAATTCCTCATACTTTTACGACAAGAAATACTTTTATTCAAAAATCTGTTCAGTATGAGCGCTCGGAAAATACTTTTAGTATAGGCGCAATGGAAGCAAGAGCCGGTCAGGTTAGTGATTATCTCGGAAAGAAAACGGACCAGCTTGAAAAACAAGAGTACGGACAACCGGTTGTTGCGAAAGGAAAGCACTTATTTACGCCTACCATTACAGCGCGTGGCGGTGATTATAAGAAACCTGTATTAAGAAGATATCATTTCCCTAAACTGGAAATTAAAACTTTAGATGATTTAGTGGAATATCCTACTAAAAATCCTTTCCTGGAAATCAAACAAGCTTGCGGATATGCTCGCCGTAATAATGAAACGTTTAATATTATAGCACGTTCGCCAAGACAAAAGTATGGAATATTTAATATTGTACCGGGTAAGGTTAGAAATAAGGCGCAAATGATATATTCTATCGGGGAAAAATCGCGTGTAATAGATAAAACTCGGTGGCTTGACAAGACAGCAAAGACCGTTGGCGTAAAAGTAGATGAAATATTTCTCGAAGAGGCGAAAAAACGTATTGAAAAAGAGCTTGCTAAAAAACTAAAACGCTTGTAACGCTTGTGCCAATGGGGTTAAGGTACTCCCCCGGCCTCCCAAAACTTTGGGGCTGTTTGTCCGACCTGCGAGCCTCGTAAAATCTGACAGGTTTTGAAAAACCATGAAAGCATGAAATATAATGGAAAGAGTTGATATATAAGGGTTTTGAAGTATATAAGCCATGAAAAAGCCATGAAGAAAACCATGAAATATTTGGAAAACCATGAATTTGATTACAAAATCAGGACTAGCAAAGGAATGGGGGATTGAACCTAGCAGAATAACCGCGTTATTAAACGAAGGGAAATTGCATGCGACAGCTGAAGGTAAAATTGATTTAGATGATCCAAAAAATAAAGAATATATTGAGGAACGTAAAATAAATGTTCCAAAATATTTAGGATTAGGCGTTGATGAAAATGTATTGGAATCAGAAGAGATAGTTGAAAACCCTGATGATGAAGTCGTTTTTAGTAAAAAGGACGCCGAGGCTGTTTTATATAAGATAAAAATTGAAAAAGAACGTAAATTAGATCAACTCTTAGATTTAAAATTGAAGGCCGAATTAAAACAGATCGTTAGTACCGACGTTTTAAAGAAAGTTGTCCTAAGTTGTTTTGATATATTTCAAAAATCGTTGAATAATAAGCCGTATGAAATTATTGATAGATTGAGGCATATTATATTATCTGGTGAAAACCAAAACAATGAAGATCTTGAGCTTTTATTAAGTTCTTATGCTGATATTTATCGTAGAGGATTAGAGCAGGCACGTAAGAATTTATTAGATTATTATGGAAATGAATCTTAATCAAGTCTATGTAAATCGAATTATTGATGCTGCTTTAAATATTATTCCAAAAAATCTCAATTTAAAGGTATCGGAATGGGCTGAACAGAATAGAGTATTACCATTAAAAGCTTCTGCAATGCCAGGGCCTTTTAGTTTTGATAAAGTCCCTCATTTACGAGAAATCGCAGATCAATTTTCTAAAAGTTGTTCTACACGTGAAATAGCGGTTATGAAATCTGTTCAGGCCTGTGTTACAACAACTGTTTATGAGAATTTTCTTGGGTATAAGATTGACTGCGATCCTGCTCAAATGATGTTTGCATCGGCAGATCTTAAATTATTAAAAGATTTTAAGGATGAGCGAATTTCACCAATGATTGATAATTCCGGCCTTCGTTCCAAAATTATTACGGAAACGGATGATAAAAAAAGTCGTAAATTTGGTGAAACTGCTGAAAAAATTAACTTTATTGGCGGTAGCCTTCGGCTTGTTGGTTCTCATAATGCAAATGCATTTAAAACCTTTTCCGTTGAAGGCTTATTAATTGATGAAGTTGAGGGCTTCCCAGAAAAGGTAAAGGATGGCGATCCCATCAAATTACTTACGGCCCGCACTAATGCTTTCCCAAATACGAAAAAAATAGGTTATATTTCAACTCCGGGATTGAAACATAATGGCAGGATACATAAACTATTTGAAATTGGAGATCAAAGACGCTATCAGGTACCATGTCCATTTTGCGGTTGCTTTCAAGAGTTAATATTTTATGATGCAAATGGCGGTGAGTATCCTGATGAAAAAGGTATTATAAAAGACGGAGTTTTACAAAAACCTTACGGGTTAGTTTTTAATTCTGAAGAATGTAAATGTGGCGACTTTAGTTCTGTGCTTTACAAATGTAAACATTGTGGAGAACTCATTCCAGAACATTACAAACCGGAAATGCTTACAAAAGGTTATTGGAAGCCAACTACTCAATCTAGGAAACCGAATTTTGTTAGCTATCATGTAAGTGGCTTTCTTTCACCAACTTTTTCATGGTGGAATATTGTTTACGATTTTCTTGAAGCCGGAAAAGATCCTATAAAATTACAAACGTTTTATAATAACGACCTTGGTTTGCCTTTTGAGGACATGGCTTCCGGCGTTGATGTAGTGTCAATTACAAAATTGCGTGATGGCGTTTATGAAAATAATGAATGCCCAGAGGAAGCATATTTCTTAACTGCTGCCTGCGATGTTCAAGATGATCGTTTAGAAGTTGAGATTAAAGCTTGGGGTGATAGATTTAGGAACTGGGGTATAGATCATCGGATATTTTATGGTAATACTTCAAACTCAATGGATCCTTGTTGGCAAGAGTTAGCTAAAATTAAAGATGAAATGTGGAATGGTAAGCAAATATACTATATGCTTGTCGATTCCGGTGATGGTGATAAGACTGATTTAGTTTACCGATTTTGTGAAAATTATGGTGAAGGTGTCATATATCCGCTCAAAGGTGTTGGCTTAACCGCAAGTTCAAGGGATAAGTTTAAAATTCAGAAAATTGAAAATTACTCTGTTCCTTTGATTACAATCACGGTTGACCTTTATAAAAACCAGCTCGCCCGCTGGTTTAATCAGGAATGGCGAGTCGGTGAAAAATATCCTGATGGTTGGTCTACTATTGCGAATGGCTATACCGATGAATATTTAAGACAATTAACAACAGAAAAGCGTATAAAGAAAAAGTTAGATTCAGGATTGATTGTTATTACGTGGGAAGCACATGGCCGTAACGAAGCCTTTGACTTGAATGTATACAATCTTTGTGCTGCAGAAATAGTGATTAATGAATTATCTAAAAGTCATTTGCACTTACCGGTTTCTAACGCAGGCGCTGTTTTTGAAATGTTTAGGAGAGCTGCATAATGAATGTTGCTGATGAATTGAAATTTTTGGAAGAAAATATCGCAAATATAAATATTGCGATTAGGCAAGCAGCTTTAGGCGGTGGTGTTTCAAGTTATACCTTAAATAGCGGGCAGGGGTCTACTACGGTTAAACGCGCAACTTTAGCGGAACTCTGGGATATGAAACGGAATTTGGAATACGAATACAACGAAAAGAAAGAGTATTATACAGGATCAAATATTTCAATAGTGAGAAACATTAATAATGCTACAAGATTTTATTAATTCTTTGTTTTCAAAACAAGAACCGACAACGCAGGGGCAAACTACAGAACCACGAGGATATTGTGAAACATTCCCAATAGATTCTTTTTTTAATGGTGAAAAAGACTTTTTTGCCATGAACTCGTCCACTATTGCGTATAATGTCGACTATTACACAATGGCCGACAGGGCATATAATCTTTATACTACTAATGAGTTCGTTAAAGCTTCTGTTGATAGATTAGTGCAATTTGTCGTTGGATTAGGCCTGGAATTGTATCCTATTCCTAAAAAAAATTTTCTCAAACGAAAGTTAAAAGTAGAACTTCCGGAAAAATTTTCAGAAGACGTTAAGGATCTTTGGGAGCTTTATTGTACTGAAAAATGTGTTTCTACCGATGGCGAAAATGATATTCATGGTTTAGCAAAAACTATAACGTTTAATGCGATTATTGGGGGTGATGTGCTTGTTGTAAGGCGTGTCGTAAATCGGTATAATCAATATCAACTTGTTGACGGTCGTAATGTAAAATCTTCTAAGCAGGTTAATTCGGATAACGGTAATAAAATTAAAAATGGCGTTGAGGTTGATTCTACTGGTCGTCATGTCGCTTATTACGTTGTGGATCAGGACGGAAAAGAAAACCGTATTGAGGCTTATGATAAGTTCGGAAACCGTTTTGCTTGGCTTGTATATTGCAATAAAATTCGTCTTGGAAATACACGCGGGTTTAGCATAATCGGTGCGATTATGCAAAAACTTGATAAAATTGGTGAATATACCGAATCGGAAACTTTAGCAGCTGCAACTAATGCAAAATTCGTTGCGACCATTGATCAGGATGAATCTTCTACGGGATTGAATCCACTGAATGGAGCAACACTAGGAGGTTTTAGCAGGCGAACAACGGGCGTTCCAGTATCTCCTACACCACCAGAAAATGATGGCCTTATTAAAAGGATTGTAAGTCAGTTAAGACGTTTGACTAATGGAATTATTATGCACATGCCACGCGGTCAGAAACTTAACGCTTATAACAGTTCAAGACCTAACGTTAATTTTGCCGCTTTTTTAGATGCAACTATGAAATACGCCTTTGCCTCAATGGGATTGCCTTATGAAGTCGTATTGATGGTATTTCAAAATAACTTTTCTGCATCTAGGGCCAGTTTAAAGATGTTCGAGTTTATTCTCAAATTTATGCGGAAATATTTAACAATAGATGGCTTCTATAAGTATGCTTATGAACACTTTTTTGATTTAGAGGTCCTTAAAGGTAATATTGATGCTCCTGATTATTTAAAATACCGTAATTCGTCGGGATATGCAGACAATGCGTATATGCTTTGTAAGTTTGAAGGTATGCCGATACCACATATTGATCCAGTTAAAGAAGTTGATGCCGTTGTAACCAAATTGCAAAATGGTTTAACTGATTTTGAAGGAGCTTTACAAGAGCTTGGCAGCAAAATAAACTTTGAAACAATGTGCAGTTCTTTATCAAAACAGCTTAAAAAACTAAAAGATCTGGACATAAGCTTGTCTGGTTCTCTTATAAAAGACACATAAATTAATGAAGAAAGTGAGGATAAATAATGGCCGATACTCGTTTATTTACTGAATTATCGAAGGAAGAAAAAGAGGTGCTTTTTGAAGAATTAAAATCTTTAAAATTAAGCTGCTCACCTGCAAGTATGACTGTTGAAGAAATTGAAAAATTAATCGCAAGTGCGAAAAATGCAGCAACAACGACCACTGAAGCCACAAATGCTTCTACTCCGGAAGCAGAAGAACTGCCGTCTGAAAGTGTACATACAGAAGAAACCGTAGTCGCAGCATCCACCATTCTGCCATCCGACGCGGATTCAAAAAGTGTTCAACCGCAAGAAAATAAGAGTCAGCAAAAAACAAAGAAAAAATCTGATAAGGGTTCCGCTGTTTATAACGGAATTTGTATAGCTTGCGGTGAAAAGGTCTTTAACAATGAATGTTCCGGCTGCGGGAGGAAATATTAATGTCTAAGATCAAGATTAAGGGTGAAATAGGTTGGGATATAACTGCCGCTGATATCGAGCGGCAATTATATTATGCAACAGGTGATTTGGATGTTGAAATTGACTGTCCGGGCGGCAGTGTATATGAAGGGTTTAAGATTTTTAACCTGTTGAAAAAATATGATAAGGGTTCAGTTACAGGCTATATAGGTTTAGCTGCATCTATGGGGAGTTATATTGCATTAGCCTGTAAGAATCGAATTTTAAATAATAATTCTGTTGTTATGATTCATAATCCTGCCGGAGGTGTTCGGGGAGATTATAGAGCGGTTTTGAGTTATGGAAGCCTTTTGGAACGTCTTGCAGAGATTTGTTGTAAAGACTACGCGAATGGCTTAGGGCTTGAATACGATGTTGTGAAGAATTATATGGATTCAGAAACATATTTTATAGGGCCGGAGGAACTTTCGTTATGGGGAACTGTTCAAAATACAGCAGAGCCAAATGCTTTAGAAGCAAATACAGATGTCATTAAGGCTATGGCTCTTGAGCGGATTAATGCGGTTAACGCAAAAATGACAGCGGATTATGTTAAAGCTGATTTGGATAATATCGCTAAAATGTTTGCCGTTCCTGCTATGGATGTGGTAACTATGAACGCGAATTTGAATAACAAGGTAGGTTTAAATAAACAGGAGGAAAAAATGGATTTAAGCGAACTTAAAATGAAACATGGCGATCTTTATGCACAGATTATGCAGGAAGGTTATGTAAAAGGCGTTGAAACCGAGCGTAAAAGGGTTCAGGCGCACATGAGATTTTTGGATATCGCGAAAGAGGATGTTGTAAAAGCGATTGATGAGAATCGCGAGTTTATGGATATGCTTCCAATCTATACTCATAAACAGGTATGTGAAAGCAATATTATGGCGTTGCAACAAGGTTCTCCGCCACCTTTGAATACAGATGATCCGACAAAACCTGCAGGATCAGAATCCCCGGAAGCAATTGCGGAAAAGGCAGATATTGAAGCTGCATTGAAGGCTAAAGGTTTGATAAGTTAATAAGGAGGTTTGAATGTTTGGAAAATATGCAGATATGACGGTTACGCTTCCCGCACAAACAGAAGCGGTTCCGGGAACAGTGCTTGGTGAAATAACGGCCACTCATGCCTTAACACCTTATAAATCCGGCGCGACGGATGGAAGTAAGGTCCCATGTTGTATTTTGGCACAATCTTTAAAAAATGAAAAAGTCGCAGATGAAGAGGGTGAAGATGATGGCAGCGCTGATTTTACCGGGGTGCGAGTGCTTATGATCGGTGAAATCTTAGACAGCGAAGTTGTACTTGCCAATTCAGCAGACAAGCTTGCTGATATTACCATTTCGTTAAAAAATAACGGCATTTTAGTTATTAATGCGCAAAAAGGTGTGAAACGTATAGGAGATTAGTGAATGATTACAGAATATAATACTTATTTTGATGAAGCTTTTCAGAAAGTAAAAGCAGCACCACAGGCTTTAGTCGGCCTTTGTCAGGAAAAACAACTTGATACTGCGTATGTTGAATTTGACAGCAGAGAAATTAAGAATTTAACTTCTGTTGATGTGTCGCGTGGTACAGGTGGGCGATATCATAAAATGACAGGATTTGATACTGTTAAATTTAAAATCCCTGCTTATAATGATTATACACAATTAACAGAAGCATTTTTTCTTGAGCGTGGTTTTGGGCAAAAACCTTATTCCGCCGTTGTTGCAGATGCGGTTGCAGAAGTTACAAGGATTCAGGGGATATTTTCCAATTATCAGGCAAACTCCAAAAATAAACAGGTCGCAGACGGTTTATTAAATGGTAGAATTGTACTAGCGGATACCACTAAAATTGAGTTTAATAAAAAAGAAACACATGATATAACCGTTGCTAAGAAGTTTTCAGATCCAACTGCTAAAATTCTTGACAATCTTGGGGCTGGTTGCCAACTTATTGTTGATGATGCAAAGATAGGTGAAACTGAATTTCATTTTATAACGAATGGAAAGAGTATTAACTCAATTATTACGAATGATGATATCCAGAAAGCAGCTCAAGCTATTAAAGGGATTGACAGAGTGGCTTTGGGTATGCCTGTTGAAAAAACTCCGGGGATGTCTTTATCAGGTAGAGTTAGTGCCGCGGGCTTTATTATTAATATATGGAGCTATAATGCTAATTTCACAGTACCAGAGGGTTTTGGTTTCGCCGGTGAGGGTAAAACGCAATATTTTATCCCTGATGATCGTGCAATTTTGCTTCCAAAAACGAATCAATTAATGATGTACTATGGCGGTTTAGTTTCCTGTCCGGTAGGCAGTGGCAACATATTTAAAGATATGCAGCTTATTAAGGAAAAAGAATACAATTATCAATATGGAAAAGCTGAAGGGGGAACCGGAACAATCGAATTTGGTGTAAAATCTGCGCCGCTGTTTGTGCCGAAAAACCCTGACGGGTATGTTTCATTCTCAAATATTATGTAGGTTGGAATGTACGGATTTGATATATTAAAACAGGATAAACGGGCTATTATTAAAGATGGCCCGTTTTCTACAAAATGCATTCTTTACGATTCTAAAAAAGAGAAAATTCAGGGATTAGGTTCAACATTGCCGGTAAATACTGCCGGTTATGATAAAGATGATGTTCTGATGTGCTTTGCACCATTTATCGGACTTGATATTGATTTAACGACCGGATTTGGTGCGTTTGCAGACCGTGCAGAAATCACTCTTGATATGAATGATATTACAATTGGTGATATTAAAACTGATTGGTATATTGACGTTTGGTATCCGATTATTTCAAAATGGATAAATTTTAAGGTTGAAAGTGTTGCCCCTGATAGGATGTTAGGACTTTATTTAATTAAACCTACGGTCATTCAGAAGGGTAATAGCACTCTAATAGGACGAACTGTACTGGGTGGTGTTAATGGAAGCAATATTTGCTGATGAATTAATTACTTCGATGCGTGAGGATGTTTTTCAAGACATTATTGCAGAAATGTTCAAAAAGGAAGTCGAAAATCAGACTGTTATCGCACGCAATTTAGGGTATGATGAAGATTTTATTGCTGCAAATATTCAGTTTAATGTTTTTAATCATGACTATCGACAGGCACATATTTCTGAAATGCCTTGTATTTATATCTTTTTTGAACGGTCGGAATTTAAAGAGGATCGTCAATTTCTTGATGAAAATACCGCTACATCAAAATTGATCATTGAGCTTTATGCCGCTGGTGTTAATTCTGAAGATAAAAATACGGCGGATTATAATGCAGACAAACGTTTGCAATATCTTAGGAGCCAGGTTTATAAAATATTTATGAGTGAAGCGGCGGAAACTCTTCGTTGCAATTATGGTATTAAACAGACTCTTGTAAAATCTTGGGAACGCATTGTTCCGAAGAATCTTGCTGATTCTATACAAACTGTTTTGGCGGGACGTTGGATTTTTGAACTGACGTTCGATGAATCAACTAAACAGCTTGACGGATGCGAGATAAAAGAAATTTATTTTGGGTTGAAAATTCGTGATGAATTTATCAATCCTCTTGTGCAAATTTTATTAGGAAAAAATGGAGGTTCAAATGGCAGTACAAGCGATTAATCCGTCAGCGGAAGCAAGTGCCACAGGTATATCTTTTATGCAAAAGGTGCAAACTACCGCGGCTAATGCAAGACCGGAACGGTTGCTATTTATAGGAAATTATCAAGAAGGTAAAAAAGTATGTGAAAATAAAATATATTCTAGTTCAGGTAATGCTGACGATATCGGAACTATATTTGGCTTTGGAAGTCCGCTTCATAGAATGGGATTAAAGGCTCATCCTATAGATGGCAGCGGCTCTCTTGTCGAAACGTATTTTATGTCGGTTGCGGCCCCTAAGGACGGTGTGAAGCATAAAGTAAATCTTGCAGTAGCAGGGACGGTAACAACGAGTACAACTCTATATTTGCGTTATAAAGAGCAAATTTTTGAAGCCGCTGCGGATTTAGCTTCAAAAATTTCAACGAGTTACCAGCAGAATGAGGCATTAGATCCAAAAGGTATTAAACTTAACGCATTTAATCGTGAGTTGGTTCCTTTTACGGTTACTAAAGGGATGAGCGTAGTCGATGTATTAAATGCAATTAAAAATCAGTTAGATGAATATTTAGAGGTTCCATTTACTCATATTGTTTCAACCACTTCTGCATCATCTGCGGTGTTAAGTGCTACAGCACCTGTTGACTGTCTTGATTTGAATGCTGAAGATTATAAAATTGCTATTTCCGTTGATGGCGGAGAGGAACAATTAATAGATGTTGGTATGGTGGACGCTTCAACTGTAAATGACGTATTGGATGCAGTTAACGCTAAATTAACGGGTGTAACGTTAAGCGCGGTTGAGGCTTCCGGTACATCTGCGACTTATGTTTTAACTTCTTCTACGGAAGGTGAAACTTCTAAGCTTGAAGTTTCTGTACCATCCGGCGGTACGGATCTTTTGGCGGCATTGAATATTTCTGGCAGTTCGCAGGGTACGGATGGGCCTAGAATTGTTTTGGAAGCAAAAGTTCCTGGCGAAACGTGTAAGTTTGAGGTTGATATTGTCGATTCTGACGGTTACGCTGTGGCAGCTGATAATTATGGTATTGCTTTTACTATAAATGTTTCAAATAATGGCGCCGGTATTGTTAAGCTTGATGATATATTGAAAAATATTCCGGAAAATGCAGGTATAACCAGAGTTTGTTCTCAATTTAATGATGATATGGCTCTGGATGCTATGAAAGAATATTTTATGGGGTTCCGTGACCCTTTGATTGCACAAATGGTTTTATGTTATACCTCAAGACAATTACCGGAAAATGAACTTATAGAGGGCACTGTTGATCTTGATAAGCTAAAAGAAATCGGTAATAAGCGCCGCGATGATGCTGTGAATGTATGTATTTATGGTGATTATGGCGAGTTACGTGCTTTAGAATATAAAGAACGTGATCAATTATTGAAAGCCGGTATCCCGAATCTGGTACCGCTTTTTGAAGGTGGATATGAAATCGGGGATTTGTGCACATTTTATCATCCTATTGGTGTCAAAAGACCGTTATATAAGTATGATGTTGATGTCTGCGTATTAGGCAATATGGCCTACGATATTAAGACTCGTTTTAGAGATTCTGCGGAATGGAAATCATTTATATTAATTGGGGAATCTGATAAATCCTCAAACCCGAAAGCTCGAAAACTGAAAGCTTTAAAAACCGCTTTAAATACAATGATTGATCAGTGGGGCGATGCAGCTTGGGTCGCTAATGTAGAGGCTACAAAAACTAAAACGGTTGTAGAACAGGATAAAAGTAATCCGGATCGGATTAATATTAATGTTCTTCCAACACGCAGCGCAACCGGTCGTATTTTAGATATTGTAAATTTAGTAAGCTTTATGACAGGAAATTAGGAGGATTAAACAATGGCAGGTGCTGCAAAAAGTATTATGATAAAAGGTAAAACTTTTAAAATTCCGGCAGATGCGGAAGTGAAAGTCACGATTGGCGGTAGGTGTATTACTGAAAATATTGTTTTTGGTGACGGAACTTCAGAAGGTATTGAAGGTGTTGTCGTCGGGAAGCTGGAAGGTGTCAAGGTATCAACAAAAGGTGTTGATTTTGATTCCCTTAAAGAATTGTTGAATGAACAAAATCTGCCGGTCTTGTATGAGGATGGTACACGTTCTTATGAGCTTACAGGTTATATCATGAACAGTGACGGGATTGTTAATGAAACAAAAACAGATACAACAAGTGAGTTTACTATTGTATCAAATACCGGCCCAGTAAGAGTCGGTTAAGTTATTTTGCGGGTAGCTAAGTTGCCCGCATTGTTTTGTTATTAAAAAAAGGAGCAAATTATGTCAGAAAAAATTGAAAAAATTATGGAATGGGAAGAGGCAGAGAAAAAACGTGATGAAATTTTAGGTAAACTTGGTGCAATCGATCTGGATAAAATTACATCCCAAAAACCGGAAGGTATGGCGGTCAGATATGAAAAGTTGATAGTACAAGGTATTATGGTTGGTAAGGTTTATTATGATGAAGAAAAAGGCTGTTTGGTTCAAGAATTGTTTAACCCGATTACAGTTGGGACATTAACATCCCGTACACATTTTTATTTCAAAAATAAATATAAAGTACGAGATTCAAAAGCGTCACGTTTTGAAGGAATGGAAGCAACAATAGAGATGCTACAAAAGGTGTGTGAACTACCGATGTCCATTATTGATGAATTGACGGGGCTTGATTTAGAGATGTCCATGGCGTGCTTAAATTTTTTCTTAAAGTAAGCATTCCGCTGGTCAATTTTTATTCAAATTATCTGTTTTTATCTGGAAAAGAAACCCTTGCCGGGTTGTTGGATTTGCCGGCGGATATAGTGCTTGAACATGGCAAATTATTAATGCAATTTAATGAAAAGGCGAGTAAAAAATAATGTCAGCATTTTCAGTATTTACGAGTTTTAAAGCAAAAGACGGGGTAACACCCGTCTTTCGTGATATGGCACGTCGTGGTAATGAATTCCAGGAACAAATTACCGGTGTTTCTAAAAGCTTTAACAAGGCATTTCAAGGAATTTCTAAAGGGTTAACCAGAATTAAGACAGGCTTTAGTAATTTTACGGCCAGTATTTTTACATTTAAAAATGCGGTTACTGCTGTTATTGCCGGTACAGTGGTACAATCTGTTTTAAGCGTAGGGCAGAGCTTTGTAGATATGGCATCAGACCTCGTTGAAACCAGGGGTAAAATTGATGTTATATTTGGTTCGATGAGTGATAGTATTCATAAGTGGGCGCAGTCAAGCATTAAAAATATGGGTTTAGCACAGCAAACAGCCTTAGACAATGCTGCATTATTTGGTGATATGGGTGTTGGTATGGATATTCCGGTTGCTAAAGCTGCTGAAATGGCGATGTCATTAACTCAATTAAGTGCGGATTTGGCATCATTTAAAAATATTTCTAATGATGTAGCTAAGAATGCATTAAAGAGTGTGTATACAGGTGAAACTGAATCGTTGAAAGAATTAGGTGTTGTAATGACGCAAGCAGCTTTGCAAGAATTTGCTCGAACCCGTGGAATTCAAAAAAAGATTAGTGCAATGAAAACCGCGGAAATGGTCGAATTAAGGTACCAGTATGTTTTGGCGAAAACAAAAACAGCACAGGGAGATTTCCTTAGAACGGGCGGCAATGCTGCTAACCAGATGAGAATGTATAATGAAACATTGAAAGAGATTAAAACTAATTTTGGCATGACAATATTGCCGGAATATACAAAAATATTGACAGATGTGAATAGGCTTTTAGTTGAAAATATGCCTGTGATACAAAAGACATTTGAGGATATGTATTCCGGAGTTAAGAGCCTCTGTGGTATATTTGTGAATTTATATGGTATTTTACAAGGTATAAAAACTCATTCGGATTTAGTTGTAGCTGCATTGAGCGGCATTGCAACAGTTGCTTTGATCACGAATTTTAATAACATAGCCTGGGCCATACTGGGCCTTGCAATGCAAATGGGAACACTTACCGCTTCAACCTGGGCGAGTGTAACGGCTTTTGCGGCACAAACCGCTGCATTATTGGCTAATCCAATGACATGGATCGCTATTGGTATTGGCGCAGTTGTAGCCGGTTTGGTACTGCTTGCAATGAACTGGGATAAAGTGAAGAATGCTGCAATAAATTTTGTGCAAGTTGCAAAGGACAAGATTTCGGAGCTGTGGGAAAAAGTCGCACCTGTATTTAATAAGATTGCTGAACTCGCACGAAAGGTCTTTCAATTTACGCCGCTTGGAATTACTATTAATGCGGTAAGAACTGTAAAAGATAAATTTGAAGGCCCGAAACCGCCTGTTGGAGTGCCGGATGTTCCGGGTTTTGCGTCAGGGACTCCAAACTTTAGCGGCGGGTTAGCACTTGTCGGTGAAAAAGGCCCTGAACTTGTATCTTTACCTCCAAGAACGCAAATATTTAGCAATAAAAATACGATTGATATTTTTAAAAATTCAGCAATAGAAAAATATAATAACGTTATTAAGATAGAAGATTATTTGACGGAAAAGACTGTTTCGTTTAATAAGGAACATATTAAAAATAATAATGAAGTTCGTGAGGATAACGTTATTTATTTGGAAATTGAATTGGATGCACCGGAGGGTTATGACGCCAAAGTCGTCAATGCAAGAAGTTCATCCGGTAAAGAATTTAAAGTGAAACTACGAGGCAAGAGAAAACAATAAACTGGACAATCATTGGAGATTGTAATATATTGAATATGTAGGGCTTTGCACATGCAACTTCGTCACACACGATTCTCAGAGAAATTGGACGAAAGGAGGCAAAGGGCTATGGTTGACAAAATAATAATGCTATTACTGGCATTTGCAATTACCGTAATAGCATTAAAAATGAATCAACTGTAGGGTGCAGAGGGCTTCTAAGTCTAGCTTAACTCTTAGGAGCACCGCCCTACATCTATATTATTTACGATTTAATTTGATTTGTCAAGCCTCGTGTATAAGCAAGGATTGATTTTATGTCAGCAAATTTTGTTCAATGGACTTCACCAAGCGGTAAAACTTTTGATTTGAAGATTTCCGGCAGTACATCTTCTAATCGTAAGCGTATTGGTGAAGTTAGGAATAACCCCGGGCGTTCTGTGGGGGAGGGCAATAATAAAAAATCGTATAAGATCATTAATTCATCTGAAGATACATTTCAGGATAGAGGTGTATCGGGGCGGGATATACCTTTGACAATTTATTTTACCGGTGAAAACCATATTGCTGCATCAGATGAATTTGAGATGTATTTTTGCGAAAAAGGTAAAAGTAAGCTTCAGCTCGTGCCGGGGAACTTAATTACAGTTCAGGCGATGGATATAAAAATGGAGCGTGATAGTATTAAGAGCGCATCACTGACAACGGTTAGTGTCACTTTTCACGAATGCGGGCCAACAGTTTATCCTACGTCAAAGATTTCAAAGTTAAGCAGCGTAAATAACGATTTAGTTGAAATGAACTCTGTGCTTTCGGAAAATTTTCAAGAGGTCGTTGATACTGTAGAAGATAAAGAAAGTTTGTTAAGTAAATGGACAAGTAATTTAGAAACTTTAACCGGAACTTTTTCCGATATTCAGGATTCTGCATTTCTTGGAATATTGAGTGATATAGCATCGCAAAATTTATTAAACAATCCGCTTGTAATGGCCTCACAACTCGGAATTTTGTTGCAGACAGGTTTATTAACCTTCCAAAAGGGTAAGAGTGTACTTAATCAGGTAAATACAATTATAAAAAATTTTACGCCCGGATATACAAGTCGTTCTGATTATCTGGTGAATGATTTGTATGCAAAGTCTACTATATTAGCTGCCGCGCAGGTTCTTAATGAAACGGAATTCGTAACGCGTAAAGAGGCTGTAGAAGCTATTGAGAGTCTTGTAGAAATTAATGAGAGTTATGTTGACTATTCCCAAGAAAAGGAGCAAGAGATCAATGTTGTTTTATCTGAAACTGTTATTTCTGCAGTTGATACAACCGGACTTGTTAATGAAGTAATTGCGTCAATTTTTGAAAAGAGTGAGAATTTAAAAATTGAAAAAACAATTGTATTAACAGAGGTTAGCAACCCGATTTTAGTTGCCTCTCAATATTATTCGGAAATGTTTAAAAAATCTCCGGAGGATGCGCTTGATTATCTTGCGCAGACAAATGATTTTAGTTTTGATGATTTCTTAATCTTAGATAAAGGGCGTGAAATAATCATATATGTTTAAAAAAATTAGTAAAGGTAATCTTGATTATGATAATATTTCACGCCTGCTTTATGGAACACCGGATAAGGCCGGAGCTTTGGCAAAAATAAATAATAATACAGATGGTGATATTATAGTTCCGGCTAATGAGGTTTTACCGGCAGAGGGTGAGGGGATAAGATGTAATATTGACGGTAAACTTTTTGAACGTTTTCAGTATAGTTTGCTGCTTGATTTATTGGGCGCGATTCGCGGTTGTGTTTTTGATTATGAAGAGCATGAGGAAACTCAAAGTTTTAAAATGGGCCAACAAGTGTGTCTTTATAAGGACAGTAAATTATTTTTGAAGGGTTACATTGCCAATATATATCCAACGTCTGATAGCGGCGGTGTAGTAAGTCGTATGGAAATAAAATCATCGGCAGGTATTTTGCTTGATACTGTGGTGCCGCCTCCATGTGATTTCCTTTATATGAGTGTGAGGACGATAATTCAGACAATTTGTGATTATTTCGGGTTAGAAGTGGAATTTAGCGACGATCCGGAATTGGATTATGTTACAAACTCTGATATAGGTAATAGTTTCAGTGCTCAAGAAGGTGAATTGTGTTGGGATTTTATTGTAAGAATAGCCAGTTCAAGAGGGCTTTTGGTAGACGATGACGGAACAAAACTTAAAGTCGGCCGAATACAGGATAGTGAGCCGGTTATGTCACTTGTTGAAGGTGCGGCGGTTGGAGTTTATGAATGGCATTCAAGATTTCAGACGGATAATTTGGCCCGATATTATCTGGCTTATGCACAAAATCCCGCCGGAGCAAGTGCTGTTGCAGAGATACCGTTTAATTTACCCATAACAAAAAGTGAAGAAATTTTTGATGCGTATGATAGTGATTTGCAGAATAATGCAAATTGGCTGGCCTGTCGTTCTATTGGAGAGGCATTTAAAATTGAACTTGCCGTAAATGATTTTTTAGGGCTTCAGAAGGGACAAATGGTGATTGTTCAAGCGCCGTCATGTAAAATTTATGATGAAACAAAGATGATTGTAGAAGAGATGTATGAAGATTCGCAGGAAGGTAATTCAATTGTTTTGACTTTGCCATGTGCTTATACCGGTCAAATTCCTGAAAGTTTACCATTATGCTGAAGCGTATAAATATAACAGAAACTTTAATAAAAAATGTAATCCGTTATTTTAAAATTTCGTTATACGGCCGAAATAATTCGTATTACGAGCAGTATCATTCCGGCGGAGATGATTATAATCCTGTGCCCGGAACAAAAATTCTTGGCGGATTTATTAATGATCGTCCCGGGGATGGTGTTGTCTGGTTGTATCAAGACGGTACAGAGCGAAAGTCTGCACCGGGTGAAAAGCGAATTTATTCGGTTAATCCTGAAAATGGTTCCGTTGTAACTGAAATTCATTTAAAGAATGACGGAAACGTTTCAATAATTGCAAATGGGGCTATAGAATTTACGGCAACAGGAGATGTGAATATATCCGGTCAAACATTAAACGCATTCTTTTCGAAGTGTAATTTTGGTTCCGGCGGGCAGCCTGTTGCACGTTTAGGCGATGAGGTTACAATGGCAGATGGTACAAAAGGAACAATAACAAGCGCAGGAGTGAATACAAGTGTCTGATTTATTGATGTATGAATGCGGTGACGGTGGCGAATTAGGTATTTCAGGCGGCGATTTACAGCTTGATAATACCTTTTATTCAGCAATGTATTTAAGTTTGTTTGAAGGCCGGAATTTTTATAATCAGCTTGAGGACGGTTTCGACGAGAGTGATACTTATGATTTTGAAACTCTTTTGAATTCTGTGTCAACTGAAAAAGATTTAAAACAGATTGAAAGTGTTGCAAATTTAAAACTGGGTTGGCTCATTCGGGACGGTCTTGTGGCTGGTGTTGATACAAAAGCTGTGTTTACGGCTAATCAGATTGTCAGTATTGATATAACAACCAGCCAGCCTGACGGCAGTTCGGAAAAATATTCGCTTATTTGGGATCAGGAAAAGAAATTATTATCACGTTTTGGAGAGATTTATGGCAGGATTTAAGCAAAAGAGTATTAAAGAAATTCAGGCAAATATTATAAGCAGTTTTCGCGCCAAAGTCCACAGTGTTACTTCATTGTTATTTAAATCTGTTATTAAGTCTTTATCGTATGGGGTTGCAGGTGTAGCCTCTTTGATGTGGAATCAGTTAAATTGGCTGTATTTGCAATTATTTATTGAATCTTGCTGTCTTGTTGTATTGAAACTCTGGGGAGCACTTGTCGGAGTATTTTTTAAAGAAGGCACGACCGCAACACTTCAGATACGATTAATTAATGTTAGTGCTGACATAATCCGTTCCGGAACGGTTTGGAAGCATTTAACCAGTGGTGTTGTTTATAAATCTATTTCCTCTGTAAGTCCGATCGGTGGAGTGGCAGAATTGAGCGTTACAGCACAAATTGCGGGGCCTGTTGGAAATTTGGCAGTTGGAGAGATTTTACAAATAGCTAACCCGTTAGAGGGAGTTCCGGAAACCGCGGAAGTTCTTGCCGTGGTGGTTGAAGGTTCCAACGCAGAGGAAACCGAAGATTATCGTAAGCGCGTAAAATTACGATATCAACGGAAGCCGCAAGGCGGCAGTTTTGTGGATTACTGCCAGTGGGCCATGGAGTGCCCGGGAATTGTTGATGTCTTACCATATCTTTTGAATACCGGTACAATAACTCTTTTTCTGGTTGGGGAGGGGAGCGGGCTTGATAGAACTCCTTCGGGTTTTGTTAAGCCTAATCCGTTTCCGGAATGGGAAAATGGCCAGATGAAATTATTATCAGGGTCGGGTCAGTTTTATGAGGTTGCGAAATTAATTAACGGTGTAGATGATCTGAAGAATACCCGCAGGCCTGCTGGAGCTGTTGTTGAATTGAAAACTGCAAATTATATACCATTTAGAGTTGTAATTGACGGTCTGACCGTTAATACTGACGCTATTGTGAAGCTTATTAGGAGTAATATAGTAAGTTGTCTGGATACGAAACGTCCGAATATTCAGGCGATTGGCTATAGCGAACAGGACGCACGGGTTAACGCGCAAGAAATTAGTGCAATAGTTCAGAATGTTGTTAAGAATAACGGCGGCAGCTTTAACAGTTTTCAGCTTAAAAATGGAGAGGATGTTGAAATTACTGAAACTATTCTGGGAATAGGTTCACTTGCATACTTAGAAAAGTTAAAAGTTAACGGGTCAGATATTAGTTTATGAAAATTATTAGAACATTTAAGATTTTGCTTGGAACCGGCAGGGCATGGCGTTTAATGGGCCGTAATATAAAGGCTCTTTCTGAATCGCTTTGTGAACCGTTTGAGGAGATTAGACGTGCTGCATATAGAATTTTGTATGCACCATTTTTAACACAAAACAGGTATGCTACAGAGCAAGAGCAGCTTGATGATGTAGAGAATTACGAAAATCAATTTGGTTTAAGCGTTATATCAAACATATTGAGTGAACGTCAGGCGAATGCAGAAGCCCAGTGGGCTTTAGTTGGCGGCCAGGGGTTCGGGTATATTGAAAACGTTTTAGCAGCGGCCGGGATAAACGCAAAAATTATAGAAAATATTCCGGCGGAAGATTTGACCGGAATCGGATGTTTTCAATATGGTGAGGTGCAATACGATGAAACCGTAAATGAACAGTCGGTTCAGTATGGTGCATCCGGTTATGTGTTGATAGCTAATGGGCTTATTAATACCGGTGAAACATTGGAAGATCCGTGTGAAATAACGGATTGGAGTAAGGTTTTTATAATCGAGGTACTGGATCCTATAACATACGGTCAATATAAGACGTTTATTGATATTTTATTAAAAACACGCCCGGCAGAAATGGCGTGTTTGGCAAAGATAAATCTTTATTAGCTGTTTTATGCTATCTTTTTAATGTTATCAATTTCAGATTTATTTTTTTGATAAGCGATAGAAAGTTCATAGCATGATTGAGCATTCATCCAGAATTCCGGAGTAGTACCGAAAAGCTTAGCAAGTTTATGCGCCATTACCGGGGTTATGCCGCGTTTTTGGTTGTAGATTTCAGAGATTGTTTTAATCCCGACTCCAAGCAGATCACATAACTGTTTTTGAGTTAATCCGTATGGTTTAACAAATTCTTCAAGTAAAATTTCACCCGGGTGTGTAAATGGAATTGTCATGATAGCCTCCGTTAATCGTGATAGTCCGTAATGTAAACATCGTAAGCGAAACCGTTTTCAAATCTGAAAACAATCCGGAATTGGTCATTGATTCTTATTGAGCAATAACCAGCAAGATCTCTTTTTAGATGTTCAAACCTATTATTTGGCGGCACATTTAAGTCTTGTTCTTTAACTGCGTAGTGCAGCATGTCTAACTTTCTTTTAGCAATTTTAGCAATATTCGCGAAATTCTTGGATTTTTCGCCATAGAAAACTTTTTGGGTTTGTTCGCATTTAAAAGAGATTATCATATTATCATGTTATCACAATATGATAAGTTTGTCAAGAGTTATAGGAGCACAATTATATGAGAAGTCAAAAAGATTATGCAAATTCAAAGCCGGCAACATTGGATTTGCCTTATGGCGGTTTTAAAAATGAATCGCAGCCCGGCGCAAAGGACGGTACAGATATCGTAGCGGAACACATGCAGGATATTCAATATCCTTTGTATCAGGTTCTACAGCTTGCAGGAATAGTCCCGAATGGAGAGCTCGAGGACGGTAAAGATAAGCGGCAATTTTTACAAAGCTTAGTTAATGTCGGGCTGATGAAATACGCGCAAGGAATTTCTTATGCTTCTTCAATTTTAGTTTGGGATATTGTAGGCGGAATATTGACAGTTTATAAATCGGCAAAAAATAATAATACTGATGATATAAGCAATAGTGATTCCTGGATAAAGATTTTAAGCATAGAAAAAAATAATAAAATTAATTTTTATGTTAATACAAACATATCTTCAGGCGGTAACAATCTGCCTGTATTTTGTTTCAACGCCGGCTTGGTGGATGCAGCAGGCAAAGCTGCGTGCGTGACGTTGAACGGGAACACGCTGACGCTTTTGGAGGGTTCCGTGGGAACGAGCGCGGCTGGTACAACGTATACTGTTGCAGCGGATGTTTCAATAGATATTTCCGGGCTTGCAGAAGGCACATATAATCTATTTTACGATGCTGAAGAAGGTGTATTGGAAACGTATGCGAATACGATTTTTGTTTCGGAAGTAGAACCGGAAATGGCGATAAATGATGTTTGGGTAGATACATCAATTTTGCCATATTCGTCAAAGATGAAGAATTCGTCCGGTGAACTTGAGTCGCGCGAAATTATTCCGCTACCCGCAAAGCTAGATATAACAAGCGTTTCAGTCGGGGGGGGGGGCAATCTTAATGCCTGAAAATTACAATAATAACGGACTGAAAAAAGAGAATTTTGTGCATCTGGACGGAAATGAAGAGATAGACGGTATAAAAACATTTTTGCAGTCGATTTTGACACCGACCCCTTCGTCCGAGGATAACTCAACAAAGGCAGCAACAACGGCGTTTGTGAAAACATTGCTTGCTTCGTATGCAAAACTTGCAAGTCCTGCATTTAGCGGAACCCCGACCGCGCCGACGCCGGCATCAAGTGATAATTCAACGAAACTTGCGACAACGGCATTTGTAAATGCCTTGATTAATAGTAAGGTTGCCTCCGGCTTGTATCATACAGTCTGGATATCCGGAACACAGGGTTATATAGCATTGTTTAATTCTCCGGCGAAAACGACGCGGGTTGCGTTAATTCAATGGGGATATCTTACCGGTAATAACAGTAATAGCGGAGCAGATTTAAAAGTAACATTCCCGATTGCCTTTGCCAACAGTAATTATTCACTGGTAATGACTGGTAGGAATAACCAGCACAATAACGATACTATAAGACAGGCTGCACTTGTTACGTATAGCGGAACGGCTACAAGTTTTACTACGGGTTGTTACAGTGAATTGTATACAAAGAACTGGATAGCGATTGGCAAATAAAAGGAGAGAAAATATGACAGAATTTTATGTAGGTCAGATATTTGAAGGTGAATACCCGCCGGAAGCCGCGGAGTGGTGTAATAATCGTGGGGATTGCCATATTACGGAACTTGAAAGCAGCGGTGACTTCAGACTTTTTGAGATAGTTGAAAATCCGCAGCCGGATGCGGCGGAGTTGAATGCACGTGCGATAGATAAAATAAAGTCGCAGTTGAATGAGCTGGATTTAAAATCAATAAGGGCCTTGCGTGCGAATGAAGCGACGTATTTGGAAGAGTACGAGGCGCAGGCAGTTGCGCTGCGTCAACAGTTAAAAGAACTGGGGGTAAGTGATGACAGCCAGCTTAGTTAATGAACTTTATAATCAAAACGGTATAAACAGCCTTCAAAATATTTTTGATAAAATTTATCCGGTTGGATCAATATATATGAGCGCCAATTCGACGTCACCGGCGTTATTGTTCGGTGGCCAATGGGAGCAGATAAAGGACAGATTTCTTCTTGCAGCCGGCAGCAATCACGCACTTTCAAGTACAGGCGGTGAGGAAACGCATACCCTGACGACTTCCGAAATGCCTTCACACACTCACACCGGTTCATCAGCGAGCGCCGGTGCGCACACGCACTCCCGCGGTACGCAGGATATAACGGGTTCCTTATTGAATGCTTATGATACTGATGGCAGCGGACAGACCGGAGCTTTTTACAATGGAAGTATTGCGGCTAATAATGGATTTGGATTTGATGGAAACTATCATAGTACAGCTAGCGCAACACGTTTTGCCGCGTCAAGGAAATGGACGGGTGCATCTTCTGAAAACGGCGCTCACACCCATACTATTACAAACTCTAACACCGGCGGCGGAACTGCGCACAACAACATGCCGCCATATTTGGCCGTAAACGTTTGGAAACGTATAGCATAGGAGAACAAAAAATGGATAAAAAGGCTTATTATTATGATGAAAACGGGTTTTTGACGGTTACAGAGCCGGCATATTTGAATGTGTTGGGGAGCGAAAAAGAGGGTAAAGATGTTTATTATTGTCCGGAGGGTGCGACATTAGAGGTTCCTTTGGAATTTGGCGAGAACGAAAATGTTAGATTTAACGGCAGCGGTTGGGAAGTCGTAAAAGATTACAGACATAAATTTGTGGTTGATTCGTCATTGAATATACATGAAGTTGATTATTGGGGCGAAATCAAAGATGGCTATCTCTTAGTTACAGACGATGAACTGGCGCAGATTTTGAAAGATAAGGATTATTATTTGTTTACGGATAGCGGACTTGTTAAGAATCCGAATTATGAAAAGTTGGTTGCGGAACGTGCGGTTCAAAGGCGGGTTGTGGAAATTAAAGAGAAAATGAGGGCTTTGGATGAACAGCGTATCCGGGCGCTTGCAGAGCCTTCTGTGAAGGATGAGAAAACCAACGAAACATGGCTTGAGTATTACAACGCGCAGGTTCAGAGCTTGCGTGAAGAGTTACAAGGAATAGAGCAATAAGAAAGGAGCAAAGCTTATGAAATTTTTAGATGTTTTGATTAATTATTTAACGCAGACGAGCACTTACAAAGGTATTTTTACTATTTTAGGTACATTCGGGGTGGTGGTGTCAGACGGATTGACGCAGGCGATAATAGCCTTTTGCGTGGCTGCGTTTGGTCTGATTGATGTTATTATTGATGAACGTGCAAAGAAGGCAAAATAGTATGTTTGCGGATTTGGTAAAGGCATTTATGAATATGTGCGCCGGATTTTTCAGCTGGCGCACGACTTCAATAGAGAATCAGGCTGAATCGGAAGTGATAAAAGACAAGCGGCAGGCAGAAAAGAGGACTGAAGATCAGGAAGATCTGCTTTTTGCAATGTCCATTCTTTTACAAAAATATCTGCCGGTGTTTAGCAGGCGGGATCGATTGCGTGCACAGATTTATATAAATAAAGTAAAGAAGGTTAATTAATGGAAAATATTTTGGCTTATGCGCCGATATTGATAGTTGTTTTAATGTTTTTTATACAATATCGGATTTTTGCGACGCCGGAGCAGCTAGAAAAAAAACATCGTGAAATATTGGATGATGTTTCATCAAAGTATGTCCAATATCCTGCATATAAAGAGTTTAAAGGGCAGGTTGTAACAGAGCTGGAGGACGTCAAAAAAGGTATTAATGAAATAAAAAGTTTTTTAATGGAGGGTAATCATTGATGAAAACTTCTGAAGCCGGAAAAATTTTTATAAAAGAAAAAGAGGGCCTGCGACTTGAGGCCTACCGGTGCAGCGCCGGTGCTTTGACAATCGGTTATGGCCATACCGGAAGTGATATTGTTCCGGGGATGAGGATTACTCCGGAGCAGGCTGAAGTTTATTTTTTAAAAGATTTAGAAAACAAGGCAGAGCGGTATGTCAACCGGTATGTAAAAGTAAAATTGACACAGGGGCAATTTGATGCATTAGTAAGTTTTACGTTTAATCTCGGGGCTGGAAATCTGCTTAAATCAACTTTATTAAAGTTATTGAACACCGGAGATTATGCTGGAGCTGCTGAACAGTTTGAGCGTTGGACAAAGTCCGGCGGCAAAATTACACCCGGACTCGTTAAACGACGCAGAGAAGAAAAAGAGATGTTTTTAATGCCCGAGAAAGTTTTGCGATAACGAATGTGGCGTGAATGGGTGGCGAAGAGCTTCTTTGACATAAATACTCCTCGTTGTTAATACGCCTCAGATTGTATTTAGTAATCCGGGGCGTTTTTATTTATTATTGTCGGAGCGTAATTTGTCCAAATAAGCTTCAAGGAGCTCATATTGCTCTTTAGTGACTCTTCTGCTGAAGAGAATTGTTTCCGGTTTAATTTTACCGATTTTAACTCCGGGTTTACGTCCTGCGTTTAAGCGTTTGCCGCCGTGTTTGGCCGTCTGTGTAAATTTTTCTTCATTCATTTGAAAACCCCACTTGAAAAAGAATAAAAAATGAGTTAGAATAAGAATACAAGCAGGGGTGACGCTAACACCCGAGCTTGCAGCCCTTATTAAAGGACTTTGAGCATAAGAACTATTACTATCATTAGTAGTAGTTCTTTTTCGTTGATTTCAACTAACATTTTAACCTCCTTTCGTTTAGTTGAAATGCTCGTTAAAATCTTTTGCTTGTATTCCGTTTCAATGTTCTGTATACTATAAGTATACCACATCTTGATTAAATTGTCAACAAATTAATCAAGATAAATGACTGTTTTGTTAATATTTTTTTACAAATAATCTTGCGGAGCGCCTAAAAATAAGCTTTATAAGCCGCGGTTTTTGTAGCCAATTCGCCTTGTTTTATATTTTTCTAAGATTTCATCCCAGTTTTGGGTATTATTAATTAATTGTGCATAGTCATCATTGACGATGAGTTTTTCCCATTCTGCATCTATTATTTTTCGAATGAATTCGGCGCCGCCTAAGTAGATTAACTTAGCCTTTTGTGCTTTAGTCGTATTTATGTTTGTTTTGAACGTGAGGCATTCGTCATCCAGCCCTTTGCCTAAAAAACGGTTTTCTTTTTTTTACAGTATTTTGCGTCATAAATTTCCCTTTGTATCTATTATACTAAAATAAGGCATTTTTACATTTCTTGCTTAGGCTTCCCCATTATTTCCCCACTTAATATTAGTATTTTGTTACTTTTTGTTATCTTTTATTATCGCTAAAATATAGATTATTGTGCATTTTGCGGACGGCCGCAGGTAGTTTTAAAACGCTTTGTTTTAGGCTCATACCCGAAAGGTCGACAGTTCGAATCTGTCCCCAGCTAGTATAAAGAAGAGTTTCAAGATTAACGAAACTCTTCTTTATTTTTTATTGTGTTTTGATTGTATAAAAATCTTTATTTTTTCAAAAAATCCCGGAGCTTTGTCATTAGGAGAATTAGGTTTTAAATACTTTTCTTCCTGACCGAATATGTCATAATCCTCCGCTCTGGTTTTCAATATATCAAATGTATACGGTTTACTTTTTATACAGGATTTATTTATCAAAAACAAATCCAGCAGGTTTGCTGAAACAAAAGAGTTATTATCCGGAGCCATATAAGGAAAAGAAATACTTAGTGCCTGCTCATCAAAGCCTTTGTCATTTATTCCTGACGGAATAAATAAACTTTTCAGGTTGAGGTACCAGTATTCAAATATTTTACAATTACTGTTATTGTTGAATATATTTTTATCAATACATATCGTCGTATCATTATTATTTCGGGCATGTTTCAAAATATGTCTATTAATAGTTTCTAAACCAACTTTGGTCCACACAATCGGGGCAAATATTATAAACTTATCTTTATTAATCTTTTCTGAACTTATAAAGTAATTTCCACAGCTTAATATAGAATCTCCTGTTCCGACAATATCGTCCAATATTACAAATGCACTGTTTGAAGGATATTCGTTTAAGTCTTTCATATCTGCTATTTGAACTATTTTATTTGAAGGAAAATTAAATAAATCCTTATACATTTTTATAAGGATATCAAAGCTTTTTACATTTCCAATTTTATCCTTTATCAGATACAGGTTTTCTTTTGGGATATTATGTTCCTGCAAATAATCCTGTATTCTATTATTCATTTCTTTTAAAGACTCTATCATAGATTGTTTACTATATATACGGGTGTTTGAATTAAAGTATTCAACTATTGAATTACTTAGCTTTTTATATTCTTTTTTAGTCGAGGAATATTTATCTGCAATTGCTTCAATAGTTGTCTGTATTCTTTCTTTGGAGGGGATGACTGGCTGTATTTGACTTAATATTCCGGCCGGTGTTGAAGGTTTGTCAAACCTGACTCGAATTGCGTTTAAACCATTTTCTTTTAATTTTGAATCAATAGGATTATTTAAAACATAAGAAACACAATCTTCAAAATCTAATTCCGGATTTTTTAGCTGAACACTTTTCGCTTTTTTTAATATATTTACCGTACGTGCGGCTAATTTTCTATCATCGGTGAATAAATTTATACCCTCGCTAAATCCTTCCAAATGTATTAGTGTTAATTTATCTTCTTTTACTTTTTGTGAAATAGAATGAAATGTTTTTTCGTCATTAAGATCTTTTAACGTAACGATGCAGCCGGGGTTTTCTTTTGACTTCGCCAGTTTAAAAAGCCCTTTATTATCATGAAAGTATTGAAAATATTTATGCAATTCTCCCACATCATCAAATGAGGTAATTCCATGCTTTGTTAACTGTTCTGCCATGGCGGGTAAAGAGGAATAATTCGCAAATTGTGTCAACTTTCGGATAGTTGTTAGGATTTCTGAGCTTGAAGCTGCCGGAACTTCTCCGGCAATCCGCCTGATATCTGAATTTAAATCGTTTTCGGAATAGATATTCATTTCTCCGGTTAGTTTTGAGTACAATTTTTCGATAAGAGGGTCTATGGGGGTTCTTTTATTCCGTCTTGCATAAGGGTTTACATTGTCATCCATTTTTATTGTTATTCTTTTATAATTCAGCCAGCTCGGCTTATTGTTATCCGGAAGCTGAACATCTGCTAAGAAGAAATTTTCGCCTTTTGTGTTGCTGTAAAATTCGATTTCTCTTAAATTTTCTTTGTAATGTGCTTTGATGGCTTTAGCTTTGTCTACCATTTTATCCCAGTTTAAATCCGGGTTTTCAATAATCCCTTTGCTGCTAAACGGTGTAACATTGCACTGTACAAGATTTAATAATGTTGTTTGCTGCTTTTTGTTGAGGCTCGGGAAATTCAGAACGAAATCCGCAGAATAATTCCACAGCCCGAGATCGTTCTTTGATAACAATAAGGGTTCAATCTCTTTCAGTTTATGCAATTCTATTTGAGAAAACGGCTCAAGATATTTATATTCAATCCTGTTATATCCGCTTAAATCGACTTTGGAAGCAAGAAAATATAAATATTTCAGATTTTCGTGTCCTAATTGCCGGACCATGTCGGACGCAGAAATGTCGCCGTATAATTCCTCAAATTTTCTGAGTAATAATTCTTTAGAAGTTTTATTCAAATTGGCGCGAAATGCGGGTGAATAAACATTGCTGCCTACGATTAAGTTCATGATACAGGATAGAAAAAACCTGAAACATAAAATTTGCTATATCAGGTTATTTAAATTTTCTCATCATGGCTTTTGCACGGTTTATGGCGTGGTTGCCGAGTTTCCCTTTATGCCCCATCATCTGTTGAAAACCCTTCATACCCTTCATTCCGGACATCATTCTGCCCATATCAGGCATCCCGCCGCCAAAATTACCAATTTTGCCAAACAGATTTTTCATATCCGACATACCGCTCATCATAAGGCGCATTTGTTCAAATTGGGTCATAAACTGGTTTATTTCATTCAAACTTATGCCGCAGCCTTTGGAAATCCGTTTTTTACGGCTCGTGTCAATAAGTTTCGGGTTCGCACGTTCTTCGGGTGTCATACTCTGGATGAAAACTTCAAAACGCTTGAACTGTTTTTCGCTTTCGTGGGTTAATTTTTGTTTGTCATCGCCTGATATATTCAGCCCCGGAAGCATTCCGAGAATATTGCCGAAAGAGCCGAGCGCATTCATTTGCTTTTGAAGCTTTAAAAAGTCATTAAAGGAAAATTCTGATTTTGCAAGCTTTTCTTCTAATTCTTGAGCCTGTTTTTCATCAAAAACCTCCTGTGCCTTTTCAACAAGCGACACAATATCGCCCATACCTAAAATGCGGGTTGCCATACGATCCGGGTGGAAATCCTCTAATGCATTAAGTTTTTCGCCTGTACCGGTCAGCTTAATAGGTTTGCCCGTGCAGTGAACAACACTTAATGCCGCACCGCCTCTGGAGTCCCCGTCAAGTTTTGTTAATACCAGACCGGTGAGTCCGAGTTGTGCGTCAAAATTCTCTGCGACATTGACGGATTCCTGTCCGACCATTGCGTCGATTACAAGAAGCTTTTCATCAGGGTGGAAAATCCTGTCAATTAAAAGCAATTCCGCCATCATTTCAGTGTCAATCTGTAAGCGGCCAGCGGTATCAAGGATTAATGTATCAAAATTATTACTGCCGGCATGCTCCAGTGCTCCTTTTATAATTTGCTGTACATCGTGACTGCCGTCGATAGAGAAAACTTCAACCCCGCATTCTTTACCAAGTGTATTAAGCTGTGTAATCGCTGCCGGACGGTAAACATCGCAGGCTACAAGCAGCGGATTGCGGTTTTCTTTTTTGAGTTTAATCGCAAGCTTTGCGCTGGATGTTGTTTTACCGGAACCCTGCAAGCCCAGCATCATTATTAAACTCGGTTTTGATTTAAGTTCTAACGGTTTAACTTCTTTCCCCAGAAGTGCAACAAGTTCATCGTTAACTATTTTTATAAGCTGCTGGGAAGCGTTAACTCCCTGAACGATATTTTCGCCTTCTGCCTTGTCGCGGATGGAAGAAATAAATGATTTTACCACCCGAAGGTTTACGTCAGCATCCAGAAGCGCGCGTCTGATTTCACGCAGGGCATCCTGCATATTCTCCTGCGTTAATTCTTTTGCGCCGGTATTTCTTATGATTTCCTGTAATTTAGAACTTAAGCTGTCAAACATAATGTAATTATATCATAAACAAGCATAAAAAAAAGCTATGTACTTTAGGTGCATAGCTGTTGATTAGGGATATGTGTATCTTAGTCTCTAAGGAGTATGGTTTTATATTACTCAAACGCCGCGTATTACACATCATCCGTTTCAACGAGATTTTTTCTAATTTGCTACATTATTTGAACGAATACCGGAAAAATACTGGCAAAAATAAAAATCTTCGGTTTTTATAAGGGTATGATGATAGTTTCTTTTAATACATTACCCCTGCAAAAATCAAATTTTACCTTTGGCGCAAAAGCAAAATTGCCAAAACTTAAGGCTTTACAAACTCCGGTTTCTGATGTCGTGGAAATCTCTGCGAAAAAAGAGAATCTTCTTCCGCGGAAATTTGAGTTTACTGAGTTTGAAGAAAAATGTAATGAACTTTTAGTTAAACGTGACCGAATGAATATGAATATCCGGACACAAAAACAAAATCTCCGTTATTTTTATACTGCTCAGGATAATTATGATTATCACGAATTGTTAAAACAAAGGCAAAAACTGACAGGACAACTAAACCGGCTTGTTAAAAAGGCCGGAGTGAGAGCCTTTGAGCTGGAAGAAGGTATATATATTAAAAGAGAATATAATAGATATGCACCCAAAATATATAACGCCAGAACCAAAGAAGATTTAGTTCAGGTTTATGATTTAATCTCTTCTGTAGGATTGTATGAACGTGTAAGAGAGCTTCTTACAAAGCTCATTGAGCAGCGCAGAGCCTTGTTATAATGCGCGCCTCTATGTCGTTAGGATCACGCCTTGTGCGCGTTCAGCAAATCATGTCAAAACAAATAAAACAGAGGATAGGTTTTAACCTATCCTCTATTTTATGCAGATAAAGGCTGGAGCGTTTCCTGTTCTTATGATGTCAAGCTTGCAGACGATGCAGGCGGCACAGAAAACAACATCCCGTATGATATTGAGTTTTTAGACGGAGTATTTACCCACCTTGCAATCGTAGATAATCCACGTTATGAGCGGGCGAATATTGTCTTTAATTCAAAGACGGAAATTCAAAGAAATACTATGACAGACAATATAATTTATAATGGCTTATGTAAAATTTTTACTGAAATAAATGCTAAAAATCTAACAAAACAAGATTTCAAAATAATAAACGGATTAATTGAAATCTTAGAACCAATAAATAATGGTTGGATAACACTTAAAGGAAAAGTAGATGAAGACGGAAACCCTTTAAGGGTTTATATTCCTGATTACATACCGCAAGGTGGTTCTGCTTTAGATTTTCACCATAAAATAGCAAATGAGAAGAATGCGGAAATAAAATACGAATTTCATCAAACGCGGGCCAAAATTTCAGAAGAACAAAAAAGCTATCTAAAAAACACAATTGACAAAATACTTCAAACATATAAAACAGAACCACCGCTTAAAGGCGTAAATGTATGCACAATAGGACAGGGCTGTTTAGGTGTTGCCATTGTTTCAAAAAATACAAGAACTTTATCGCTTGATAGTAAATGTTTTAAAGAAAACGGAATTGAAGCGTTTAACAGGTCTGTTGAATCTGGCTGGCTTGCAAGAACAGGCAAAGATGTTCTAACAAGTGTATTAACTCATGAACTAGGTCATACAATAACCTCTCAAGTAAAAGATGAAACATTTTGGAACAAAATACAAGAAATAAAAACAGAATATGTTAAAAACATAAAAGAGGATGACATCAAAAATAAAGACTTTGTTTCAAAATATGCACGAAAAAGTAAAGATGAGTTTGTCGCAGAATGTTTTGCACAAGCTACACTCTTGAAAAATCCTAGTAAATATGCCATAATGGTATTAGATGAAATTAACAAGCATTTTAAGATAAGCGAAAAAGAATATAAACAGATGCGTTTATTTAATGCGGTTATGGAGGTGTTAAACATGAAATATGATGATATACAAAACAAAAAAGAGGAACAAAATGAAATTCTCTGGGTTGAGGGGAACGGTATCGGGTACTGTTTAACCGAAGAAGATTATAACGAAAGAGAAAAAGAAGTTAAACAGCACGAAAAAGAAGAAATTGGAAAATAAAATAAATTAAAATAGACTTTTTATACACAAGAGCGGAAACGCTCTTTTTTAATGCAAATTTTAACAACAATTATAAGGAGCAGGACATGGCACTATTAGACGAACTTAAAAACCAGAGGATAGGTTAAAACCTATCCTCTGGTTTTTGCGCTTGGCGCGATTATCTTGCTCGCCGGCGTTTAACGAGATTACGGGTTTTGCTTATGTGCTTGCAGCACCTCGCAAAAGCCCTTCACTCTCAGCCGGCTCGCGCTCGAACGCAAGTTTACGTTCAAATCTTTGCAAAAACGGCAAAATAAAAAGAGGTCTAAAGACCTCTTTTTATTTTGCGCTTGGCGCGATTCGTCTTGGATTTGCTCCACGCTCACGGATATTCGCCTCTAAGCCCCGTAGGGCTAAGCCGGCTCGTTCCGTTCGCTATCCGGATTTGTGCCTGCGGCACTCCATCCGTCCGCAAATCCGCCGAACGCTTTGACAAGGCTCACGCCTTGTGCGCGTTTTGCAAATCATGTCAAAACAAATAAAACAGAGGATAGGTTTTAACCTATCCTCTGTTTTCTGCGCTTGGCGCGATTCGAACGCGCGACCTATCCCTTAAAAGGGGAGTGCTCTACCTGCTGAGCTACAAGCGCTTATCTCTATTTATATTTCTCTAAACCAGCCTCTCAGCCAGTGAAACCATACTAGCAAGAACAAATTTTAATGTCAAGCATTATTTTATAGCAAATTTTATTTTTACAGGATTTATTTTTGTATGATTAATAATGATATTAGTTTCAAAAGCAGGCAGCAGGCCGTAAGGGATGCAAAATGGGTCGCACAAAAAGCTCATTCATATTTCCCGCATATATCTGCGTCTATGATTGACTGTAAACTAAATAGTGATCCCTATCTTGAGTATAAATATAGAGGATTAGTTGCCTCCGCCGGTGCTCGGCAAAAAGTCGCAAGAATGTTGTATATGGCTGATGAACGCAAGCCATTTAAAAGTTATTGTAATATTATAGACAGAATAATCGATATGCAATTCGGAAACTGCTTTGAAACGGCTGCCTTTGCCGAAGTTATCGCGAAAATGAACGGAGCCAAAAATGTTCATTCTGCCTCTTTATTTTTCGGCCCGATAAGTCTGGATCACAGAGTCGTTTTTATGACGGATAAGCCCGTTGCTAAAGAAAATATTTTTAGAAACAAAGATGCGCTTGTAATTGATCCGTGGCTTGGAATTGCAGATTTTGCCGGAAATTTTGCTGATACAATAAAGCATTCTTATAATAAAATCTTTAATCTGATGCCCGATGAAAAATTCTATTTATGGGGTAAAGACAGGAATTCCCTCACGACAGATGATTTCAAAAAATTAAGAAACCAGCGGAAATCAAAGCATGAGATTATTTTTAAAATTTTAGGTAAAGAGGCAAATTTTTCTGCGGCAGAGCTTGAAAAATTTCGCTCACGCTATCCTGAACTTGTTTATGAAGGCAGAAACGGGCGTAAATTATTTGAAATTAGCGGCTAGTTTTCAAAAAAAACTTAATACTTTGTCGGATGAAATACATAGCTAAATCGTTTGTAATGAACATGACTACATGCGAAAGGAGTAATGCTATGTTTTTTAATGTTTTGAAAGCTAAAGATCTGGTTGATTTAGAGGACGAAAAGTTTCAGCGCAAAGTCTTAATGGAGTCGGAAACCGGTTCCTTGAGTGCTATTGCAATTAAAAAAGAGGAAATTATTGATACCCATACTTCAACCTGTGATGCTGCGGTTCTGGTTCTGGACGGTGAAATCGAAATCCATTTTGATGCCGAAAAATTTAAAGTGGATAAAGGTGAAATTCTTATGTTTAAAAAGGATACAGAACACAAAGTCCTTGCACTTAAAGACAGTAAATTCCTGCTTATTAAAGTATAAAAATGGGGCGGACATTTATGTCCGCCCCTAAAATTTAATTTCTATTCCAAAAACTCCCATATAATCTACATATGAGCCCTATTTCTGTTCTTATCCCTTTTTAAAATTTACGGGGGTAAGTCTTGATTTTTATTCTACATCTAAAAACATTTTTTATCACGCAAAAACCTTTTGCATGCCAAATTCTTTACAAAAAAATTTACTAAACTTTTGTAAACTTTAGCTGAAATCTTATTGCAATTCAACGCTGATAGTCAGCATGGTCTATTTTTGATTTTGATATATAATTTGTTTATGAAATTTGTTGATTATAAAGTCCGAACAGGTGCTGAAAATATGCAAATTGATGCTGAACTTTTAGACCGTGCAATTAGGGAACGGTTAAAAGAGCCAATATTCAGGCTTTACGGCTGGTCGCCGGCGTGTATTTCTCTCGGGCGCAACCAGAGGGATGATTTTTTGGATTATGCACAGCTAAAATCCCTCGGAATTGACGTAGTCCGGCGTTTGACCGGCGGCAGGGCACTTCTGCACGATGATGAAATAACTTATAGCCTTATTTGTCCGGTTTCTTATCTGCCGCATGGGGAGAATGTTACAGGCTCTTACAAAGATATTTGTCAGATTTTTATTGATAAATTTTTAGAAATCGGTATTGAATTAACTTTTGGTACCGATAAAGGCGTTCATACAAAGTTTGATTACTGCATGCTGGTTTCAACCGGTGCGGATTTATGCTGTCAGGGTAAAAAATTAATCGGTTCCGCGCAGTTTAGAAAAGAAGGTTATATACTCCAGCACGGTTCAATTTTGTACAATTATGACAGAGAACTTTTAGAAAAAATCTTTAGAGAGCCAGTTTCCACGGAGGATATTACCTGTATAAAAGAAATTAACCCCGCCCTAACCCGTTCTGATATTATAGATTTATTAAGAAATGTAAAGCTATAGAAAACCTTTTTACGCAATTTTTCCACGTTTAAATACTTTATATATACAAAGGAAACTAATACGAGGATTATATTATGGGCGGAAATGACGGACTTAGAGCAGATAGCGTATATATGAGCGGGAATTATCTTTATAATGATTATTTGGGTAATTTATCAAATTTCTATACCCGTACATTAAATTATTGCCCGGGAAATATTTGGGCTGCAAGAATAGCTACGCAGGCTCTTGAGATGAGTACATTTAACTTATCATATCCTTATGGCCAATATTTTAACTTTACAGGAACTCCAAGATATATTGTTGCAAGTGCCGCAGAAATGCCATACAGCGTTGCTTTGGGGCTGCAGGGATATCGTACAACTCCGACAGTCGCGGATATGAAAGCTTCTGCTGAGGCGTTTACTGTTAACCATCTGCTAGGCACACGGTCTAAAAATGTTGCGGCAGATATAGCACTCGCTAAATCTATCGGAGCATGGAAAGATCATGAAGCTCTTGAAGATCACCCTGACTTGAAACAAGAAGCTAAGGAACTTGAAGCAAGAGCTAAAGCTTTAGAGAAAAAACTTGAACTTACCCTGAAAAATGAAGCAGGTCTGGCTCCTTCTGAAATCTTAGAAAACATTCAAGAACTTGCGGAAGAAGTTAAAGATTTGAATGTTGACGCAAAAGATTTATTTGAAAGATGTAAAGAAGCCGAAGCTGAATATAATGCTAAGAAAGCGGAAGAAGAACAAGAAAGAATTGAACGTGAAGCTGAAGAAAGTGGTGACGTTTCAGATGAATCTTCCGTAGCAACCAAAGAAGGCGACAAGGAAATGGATACCGACGAGTTAGCGGAAGAATATGATGTTAAAAAGCCTATTATTGATTCGGAACAGGACGTTTCTTCTATCGTAACTGAAATGAAACGTAATACTAATAACAGTGATGATGCTAAAAACTATAAAGATTTTATGGCAATGTTCACAACTGGAAAAGTTAATTCTAAGAACATCGTAGAAGTTCTTGACGGAGTTTTGAGCACAAATTATAATCTTTATAATGGTATCTATGAAATGGATAACTCCAGTGAAGCTCTTGGCAAGGTATTCGAAACATTAAGAGCGCGTGTAAACGAATTGAAGTCTAACGGTTATTTAACCGCAGAGGAAGCAAAAAATATCAAAGATACTTTAGTCGAAGTTGAAAATCAATTAGGTACAGGTGAAGATATTCCTTCAACAAGTCCTAAAGTAGGCGGTAAAAACGTAAATGAAATCTTGAAAGATATTGTTGCTAAACTCAAAGGTAAAGGTACACAGTCTGATTTTGATGCGAAAATTGAGGCAAAACAAGATGAACGTATCAAAAAGGCTACAGCTGATTTCTATAAAGACCACGCAAATGCTAATCCTGGTAAAGAAGTAAATGGTACTCCGGCTCTTCCGGCAGGAGTTACTTATCTTCCAAACTCAAAAATGTTCCAATGGGAATATGACAGTTCAACTGTATTCAAAGCTAAATCTTATAAAGAATTAAGAGAAAAAATTTGGGCTACAAAGAAAGAAGCAATAATGACTAAATGGATGGAAGTTACCAAGGAATTGGATAAAGGATTAAAAGACAAAGCGGCTTCATAAGCCGGAGATAAGATTTAGCCGCCCAGATACGGGCGGCTAATATGTAGAAGGTGAAGAGGAGCCAGTAGTAATGGTAGGTTAAGGAAAAGGTATGGGATTTCTCTTATACCTTTTTATTTTGCGTGAGCCGGTGTTGCCGGTGTCACCGTGCGTGAGCACGGGGAGCAGGGCAACACTACGATGCCGCCGTTGTAAATTTTGCGGGTATAAAGTACCCGCTTAAAATTTATCCAGGCGGAATGCGTAAGCCGGTGCCGCGGTGGGCACTGAGTGCCACCTATAACGGGTTGGTCGACTACCGGTTAGCGATTAACCCATTATGGAACCGGCTCAGCCGGGCGTGAGGGTGACAAGCAGGCGGCATAATATTCCCGCCGTTTCAAATTCCAATAAGGTTTCCCTATTGCCTTTTTATTTTCAGCATGCTTTAATAGGGTATAACTCTTATTTGTTGATTAGGACTTAGTGTTTATGAAGATTGCATCGGTATCACCCGCTCAAAATATTAGTTTTAAAAGACGTTTAACTTCATCAGAAGAAAAAGAAATGGCACAGGTTAATGCTAAAGCAAAGCAGCTTCTTGGCAATACCGGAAATTCCGTGCTGATTGTCCACGATGCGTGCCTGCCGCAATCTGCTGAGAGAAATACCGGTGTCGCAAATATATTGAATAGTGAATCCGGAGGCTTTTTTGACTTTGCAAAAACATATTTCGGGATTAATACAATAGAAGTTCTTCCGCAGGGTGAATTCGGACGTAAGCACAAAAACGGGCTTGTTTGTGCTTATGGTTATTCCGCGTTAGGGCTGAATGATTCTGTTATAGATGCGGAAGCTTTAACCGGGGAACAATGGCGCTATATTCTTATGCCTAAAGAGTTTAAAGAAATTGTTGATGCAAATACTGTCATTGACAGGGCACAGATGGTAAATTATGAAAATATTAACCGCCGCAATTCTGCTTTTGATATTAATATCCGCCGTGCCTATGGCAGGTTCAGAACTCTTGACAGCAACGATCCTCTTAAAATTGAGTTTAATAAATTTAAACTTGAAAATGAGGAGTGGCTTACTCCAAAAACAGTTTATCATCTTATAAAAAATAAAAAGGAAAACCGCGGGCATGACTGGGAACGCTGGCATAGCCGCTTAGACCAGCAGCTTTATTTGAGCACAAGCGAATATTCACAGGCTGAACGTCAAAATAGGATTAATACTCTTCTTTCTGAAAATCCGAAAGAGGCTGATTTCTATAGATTTAAACAGTTTGTTGCGGAAAAGCATCTGCAAGAGGGGCGCGAAATCCTTCATAAAAAAGGTTTAAAACTTTTTGGCGACATGCCGGTCAATTTTTCAAAAGATGAAATCTGGGCAAATCCGGATGCGTTTTTGCACGACCACTACATCGGTGCAAACGATTGGCGCGGGCCATGTCTTAACTATCCTGCGCTCAGGGATGAAAATTCTGCGGCCTCCCGTCTGTTGAAACTTAAAGCAAGACTTTCCGCAAGAAGGTATGATGGCACAAGGATTGATGTTGCCTGGATGTATGTTAATCCGAAAATGATTGAGGCTGCAACAGGAAAGGTTGAACGTCTGGATCTTGGTGATACGGCATTGCGTCTTATTGAACATGAATTTGAGTCAGTGCAGGGCGGAAGTTACTCCCCGCAAAATATTATCCACGAATTTAAGGCAAGTTCAGATGATTTTGCTATGTTTCGCAACGGAGCTTTAAGACCGGAAGTCGCTGAACGTGTCGCAATTGTGGAATCAGAACATCTGGATAACAACTGGGGCTCGCTTGATGCATTTAAAAAGCTTGGCATGAACAAGGATTACATTATTTACGGTGTAGGTGATCACACCGCTCAACCATTAAGACCTATGGCTTTAGGTCTGGAAGACAGTGTTGCACGTTCACAAAGCGGTTACCGGACAATAAGAATTAACTCTCAAGCCGGAGTATTAGCGGAACTTTACCATGATACAGTTGAAAATTTGATGAAACCTGCGGAATTTATAAGAACCAAATTCGCGGATATTATGGGTGCAAAACATAACTTTATGTTCTATATGGATCCGCTTGGCAGAATGAGCAGGTTCGATTCGCAAGGTTTGAACCACATGGAAAACTACCGTTATAAAATCTGGTCAGATTACAAAGATAGCTATCACAATGCGGTTCAAAAAGGTCTGGCATTGAATCTGCCGGATGCTCTTGCAAGAGCCTTTGAAAAAGCCGGACTCGCTAAGGAACATCCTGAACTTTATAAAAAATTATGCAAGTTCGCTAAAATCTTAAAAGAACCGGATGGCAAAGAAAATATTGATGTTTCACAAAATACTTCAAATAAACTAGGCGCGAAAAAAATAGCCCTTATTGTGGCGGGAGTCTGTGTTGTTGCCGGTTTAGGCTTGATTATTGCAAAAAATTTGAATAATTCTTCAAACAATAAGTGATATTGACAGATTACTGAAAATAGTTTAGAATTAAAAGTATGAAAAAGAAGTTTATTTTATTGGTTGGTTTATTGATTTTTGGTATGCAAGCTCTGGCTGCAACCTTTACGTTTAATTTTGATGGCGAAGGCTTTATCTCTGATGGCGCATCGGTAATTGATGATTCAGACCGTGCGAAAATTTCTTTTTATCAGGATTACGTCAAGGCGCAAACATCATATCAAATTGTGGTTGTGACACTGGATACGCTGGATGGAGTTCCGGCAAGCCGTGTCGCGAAAGTCGTTTCAGAACGCGGATTGGCTGACCAGAAGGAAAATCTGCTGGTATTCCTGGTTGCGCCTACCGAAGGAAAAATTGGTGTGGAAATCGGTGAAAACCTTAAATCTGAAATTTCCTACGTTGCTTTGAGAAATATTATTCAGGAAGAAGTTTCACCTGCGTTTAAAAATGGTGACTATTCTTCTGCTATAACAAAAGGTATCTATTATATCTCCCGTGTAATAGAGCCATCTCTGGTTTTTGTGAAGCAGGATTCCGGCATTAAACTGGAACCTATGAGTGCCCCTATCAAAAAACCTTTGGAATTAAATAAAGAATTGATTATTGGCCTTTGTTGCGCGGCTTTAGGTTTTATCCTTTTCTTAATAGAAAAATGTCATAAAAATAAACCTAAATACGTCAGAAGAGGCGGATTTGGTAATGAATTTAGCATTTAATTATTATTAAAAATTTTTATGTAAGATAATTGGAGATTCTAATGAAAGATTTAAATCAGTTGGTTATATCACTACAGGATGTTTTTTCAAGCAGATTGTTGTCAGTTTTTATTTTCGGATCTAAAGCAAATGCAACAAATGAATCGCTGGATTCTAATGTTGACCTTTTTATAATAGTTGACAATGTTCGTAGTGATGATTTAACAAAACTTTATCCGTATACCCAACGTTGGATTGCTAAGGGTAATCCTTATCCGCTAATTATGGGTAAAGATGAGTTTTATGCTATGTCTGACATCTATGCAATTGAATATTCCGATATTAAATGGAATAACCAGTTGATTTACGGTGATGATCTGGTTCAGGCATTAAACATTAATTATTTTGATCTAAGACTTCAATGTGAACGTGAACTTAAAAATTTAATTCTCAAACTGAGAGGCTTTTATCTTGAACACGGCAGAAATAAGTCTGCTATTATTCCGGCGATAGATACTATTGCAAGAACTGTTGCCGTTTTATTCCGTGCGTTGATAAGATTGAAAAATCTTGCGCCTTCTGTTTATAAACAGGATCTTATTGAACAACTGGGTTCTGTTGTAAGATTTGATAAACAGTTCTTCAAAAAGTTGATTGGTCAAAAAGAAGGTACTTATCAATTTAATACTTCTGAAATATATGAGTTTAATGAATACCTTATCAGCCAGTTAACTTCAATTTTGAAACAAGTTTCTGATATGTAATATGTCCTGTAGGTTTGTGTCAAATGGCTGGATATTTCTATTATTTAGGACGTGTTTTTACTGAAAAAGGCTCCTGGTATAAAATACTTACAATTGTCGCACTGCAGGCATTAATGTTATATTTTAATCCCCAAAATATGTTTCAGGGAATGCAGGCGGGTATGGTTCCGGATATTAATCTTCCGGCGATTTTGTTGTATATACTTGCATCTTTGCTGATATTCGGGTTTTCATTGCAAATTTATTCAAATTCCCTGAATAATAACAAAAATGTTTTGCCGGATTTGGATTTTGGCGGTATGTTTGTGTCTGCGTTGCGTTTTATACCTTTTAGTATTGTGTGGGCAATATATATGATTTTTCTGGTTATAATATGTGGTTTAATAACTAATGCAGTTAGGGCAACAACTCCGCTTCTGGCGTTTATTTTGCTGTTTATCTTTTTGATGTTTTTTGCGTTAACTATGCCGGTAATTATGGCACTTCATGCAAAACGTTTTTCATATAAGCATGTTTTAAACCCGTTGACTCTGTTTAGATTATTTCCGCTTGTAGCGGGACAGGTAGCGTTGCTTGATTTGATTCTTTTTCTTGTATCAATTCTTTTGTACGGAATAACTATTGCAGCAGCGATGCTTACCGGTTTCTCCGGCGGATTGGCCGGAGGTGCTGAAAATATGGATCCGGTAACATCGTTTACTCTTATTTTTCTGGTGGTTGTGTTCTTTTATGTTCAAAATGCTATTGGATTTGCATATTCCCTGAGACTGTGTGATATTATTAAATCACGGCTGGCAGAAACAGAGTATCTGGATGATGATTTTGATATTCCGGCGGAAGATGAGAATGAAGACGAGGAGTATTAACGTTTAAATCAAAATTGTTAAGAAATGTAAATTGCCTTTCTTTTTGAAAGGCAATTTTTTATGCAAAAAATACTTTATATATACAAGGTTAGGAATAATTTAATTTAAGGAAAGGTTAGGTTAGTTATGGGAATTAATCCGGCAATGGGAATGGGTTATGGCTTTGGCGGTGATGATTTTTACACTGCACTGCTTTACCAACAAATGATGAACGGCGCTAATAGTGCTAACGCCTGGACAAATGGTGCAAATGGTGCATCTCAGCAAAGCGGTCAACAACAAAACGTACAACAAAAGCAGGGAATTGGTTTAATGGGTGGAGCTGCAATTGCAGGTTCAGCTGCCGGTGCGGGTTATTTAGGTATGAATTATTTAAACCACCAGTTCAACTCTCCGGTAACAGAGGTTAAAGGTAAAGTTCAGTTTACAGATGACTTTATGAAACGTTTTTCGGGTGAATACGCAGCGATAAAAAATGAAGCTGCATTGAAACAATTCTTTAAAGATTTATCGACCGAAGTCGGTGCGGACAGAGCAAAATTCACTGTTGATGAAAAGAATTTTGACTCAATTATGGATGAATTGAAGATGTTCCTTGAGGATCCTTCAAATCCAAAAGTGGCGGATATGTCTGATGATTTAAAAGGCTTTTTGAAACAGCGTATAGGTAAGACTGTTCCGGCAGCAGGTGTTACTATTGATGATACTAACAGATATCTGTATGAATTGGTTGATACCGATGTTGATGCAATTCGCAGACATTATGCTGATACACTCAAAGGTGCTAATGATTTAGAGTTCAAAAACAATTACAATTTGCAAAAATCTGTATATGATTCTTTTGATGACTTTGTAAAGGGTCTTGATGATTGTACGGATTCTGCATCAAAAATTGAATACTTACGTTCAAATCCGCATGCTGCTAATTTGACAGCTGATGAATTGGATACATTGTTGAAAAAGGCGTTACTGATGTCGAAGTAGACAATATTTTTAACAGAGTTAAGGCCGATGCTTCCGGTCGTAAAGCTAACATAAAAACAAGTTATGAAGCCTTAGAAAAAAATATGCAGTCATTTGCCAAGAAATGGGACGGCAAAGTCGGATTTTTCGGTAAAGGAAAATTCAATGTATTCGATAAGAAAACCGGCGGAGCACTGGATAATGCTTTATCCGCAATGCGCAGAGCCAAAGGCGGTAAATTCGCAGCAATTGCGGCAGGTGCAGCAGCAATCGGATGCCTTCTTTATAATGCGTAATCTTATTCCTCTTAACTTAACCTAAATTAATTAATATCCTTTAATTAAATTCTTGCCCGGGGCGTAAAACTCCGGGCTTTCCTTGTCCGAGAATGTTTCGCGACGGGGAACGAGAGCGAAACATTTGAGCGGCGTGTTAGATAGCGCCGGCTGAGCCGGTTCCATAATGGGTTAATCGCTAACCGGTAGCTGACCAACCCATTATAGGTGGCACTCAGTGCCCGGTGTGGCGGAGAACTGCTTTCCTTTTATTTTAATGCCAGGATTATGTTGTGGCGATATGGGGTTTTTGTCAGTCGGTAGGAGAAAAATTTGTCTTGTTCACAGACCGTACAATAAGGACTTATATCAATTTTTGTAACTCCGATATCCTCAAGCTGGCGGCGGTTAGTTTCTTTTAAATCAACCATAAATTTTTCGCCCTTAGGTTCATAAACTGTATAAGGCTTTAACGCTTCAACTACCTCTTCCGTAACTTCAAAGCAGCATTTTGCTATACACGGGCCGATTGCAGCGATTATGTTTTCCGGTTTTGAGCCGAGTTCAATCATCTTGAGAGCCGTTTTTTGTGCGATTAATGAAGCGGTTCCGCGCCAGCCCGCGTGAATTCCGGCTGCGATATTTAAAACAGGGTCAAAAAGAATGACCGGTGTACAGTCGGCAAAATTCAGTGTAAGCGCAAAACCTTTATTCTTTAAAATTAGCGCGTCAGTATCCGGAATTATTCCGCCGTGAGCCGGTGCAATTGCAACATTAGCGCTGTGGATTTGTACAGGCGCTATGAAGTTTTCTGCCGGAATTCCGGTAATACGTGCCAGAAAATCTTTGTTTTCTGCCAGAAATGAACTGCGTGTTGTAAAATAGTGGGTCAAGCCTTTTAACATATCGGATTGAATAAGGGTTTTTCCCTCAAAAACAGTTTCGTAAAACATATTAATAACCGTATTGTTCTCTGGCATTCAGGTATTGTTTGATAGAAACCAGTGCGGCCTGAACTATTCTTGTGACACGTGAGGAAGAAAGTCCGACCTGCGTCGCTATATCTTTTACCTGCATATTTCTGTAGAAACGGTATTCCACAACGGTTCTTTCTTTTGGCGGAAGGTTTGCGATAGCTTCTTTAATCATTTTTGCCAGCTCGGAGATTTCAGCGTTTTCATCCGGCTGTGCATGAGGGTCTTTGACAAAATCAAACGGAGAATCATTATCGCTTGCGGCAGCTGCTAAACCGTCAATGGACAGGATAGTTTCGTAAATGGATTCCCGAACTTTAGCTTTTTGTGCTTCGGGATCACTTTCATCGTAAAGCGCTTCGTTTTCCTCCTCTTCTTCTTTATGTTTTAAAGAATACCATTTATACCGGATGCGCAGTTCGTTTCTCATTGCCCAGCGAACGGCGGTCGCTACGTATGCGGCGTTGTATTTCGCAAGCTGTTCGGGTGTTTTATTTTTAACCAGAACCTGAATAGCAATTACCCCGATAGAAACAAGTTCTTCAATATCAAGCATGTGCGAAGGAATCCGGCGGTATTCCACGCGGGCTACCTTCTTTACGATGTCTATATATTCCTGAATTTTTTGTTTATCTATGTTTATCATTATTGTCCCAATTGTATTCTAGCATATCGACAGGTAAATAATACCTTTATTTGTATGATTTTTTGAGAGAGGAAACATGTGCAATCCGCAGCTTTGAGCCTGACAGGGGTTAGCGGCGCGGTGAATTGCCTTTTTTCAAATTGTAAACGAAAAGTAAAATTTCTGCTACTGCTTTGTAAAGTTCCGGCGGAATCATCTGGTTTAAATCCACCATTTTGAATAAAGCTCTTGCGACCGGTGCGTTTTCTATTACCGGAACATTATGATCTTTTGCGATTTGAATAATTTTTTTAGCGATTAATTCTGTGCCTTTCGCGATAAGCATCGGGGAAGCCATTTCTTCCTGTTTGTACTTAAGTGCGCAGGCAACATGAATAGGGTTTGTAACGACAAAATCCGCTTCCGGAACCGCGTCCATCATACCTTGCTGCAGCATTTGCATACGGCGCTGGCGCAGAGCGGCTTTGACGTTCGGATCGCCTTCTGTGTTTTTGTATTCGTCCTTGATTTCTTTGAAAGACATTTTCTGATCTTTCAAGAATTTCCATTTTGTAACCCCATAATCTGCCGCCGAGATTACGAGAAAGGCGATACACGCTTTGAAGATGAAATCTGTTATGAGTTTGCCGAACTCTATCATAACGGCGAAATTATTGTCGATTGCCGCAAGCATTAAAATGCTTTCAATGTGTTCTTTATAAACGCTCCAGCCTATAAACCCGAGGATTGCAACTTTTAGAATATTTTTGAAAAGTTCAAAAAGAGTTTTTATAGACATGATGTTTTTGAAATATTTTGTCGGGTTAAGTTTATCAAGTTTCGGCACAAGCGGAGCGATAGCGACCAGCGGTCCTACCTGAATAAAATCCGCAAGTATTGCGACCAGCCACGCCAGAAACAAAATCGGCCCGATAATCAGCGCAGCACATTTGATTGTTGTCGTCCAGATATAAGTCATACCTATTTCATCAAGGTGTGCATTGGGGATTTGCTCATATAGCAGGGTGTAAATCTGAACAATCTGTTCCCAGATAAAAGGTGCCAGTCCGAAAATTGCCGAAAACAGTACAAGTAACGACACGGCCATAGAAAAATCTTTGGACTTAACGACCTGCCCTTCTTTCCTTGCCTGCTCGAGCTTTCGCGGTGTGGCGTCATACTGTTTATCTTCATCACCCATAACTTTATTTTAACATAAATATTGACGTTATTCTAAAAATAGTTTAAAATAAAAAAGAAATGTCACACAGTGGCATTCAATATAAGATAAAGGCGAGAAGCCGGAAAGGATAGAAAGATGAAAAAACAGAGTGTAAGCATTTTATCAGGGGGGGGGGGGGGCCGGCTGAGCCGGTGCCATATTTGGTTCCGAGCGATTGGACCACGAAAAATCTGAGAGAGAAGGCTGAGCC
>CALVBO010000005.1 GCA_944325835.1 Candidatus Gastranaerophilales bacterium | reverse complement strand
GTTCAGGATAAACTGGGGGACCAAACTCCCCAATCACCCATTTTTCGGGGAAGGGACCCCCCCCCCCCCCCCGTGCAAATAATTACATTTCTGCATTTTTCCATCTTTCCATCCTTTCTTTTGTGGCGTTGGGCTGGAAAGCCCAACCTACATTCTTGTTAATGAGTTAATCAGTTAATAAGTTAATTAGGGTTATAAAATGTTACCCGGGTTTATTCTCGTCAATTTCGGTCATATTCCTTATTAACTCTTTAACTTATTAACTTTTCTCGGCCTTTCGTCCATTACGACTTATTGCCCTATTGCCTTATTCATTATGTACCATGTTTTATAATTAGTCAAGAGATAAAAAACGAGGCAGTTTAAACTGCCCCGTTTTAATTACTCTGACATATATGATGCGAACAACGGCATATAAAGTGCTAATGCCAGTACGCAGACAATCGCACCGATTACAAGCAACATTATCGGCTCAATCATTTTGGTCAATGTTGAAATAATATCGTTCAACTTTTTATCAATATAGTTTGTACATTGACCGAGCATATCGCCCAAACGACCGGATTGTTCACCGGTTGCAATCATAAACAAAATCATCTTAGGCACAATTCCGGTTGCTCTCAGGGCTACGGAAAGGTGCTGACCTTTTGATACGTTAATAATTGAGGATTCAAGCTGTTCTCTCATTACATCGTTTGTAATAGTCAAAATTGCAAGGTGCAAACATTCAACAATCGGAATACCCGCATCATACGCAACCTGCATAACCGCAATAAAGTTTGAGAAATCACCAAATAGAAGCATCGTTCCCATAACAGGGATTTTCAACCCCACGCCGTGAACAAATTTTCTTGAAGGCGCCCAGCGCATAATCGCCGTTGTTAAAGCACCAAATGCAAGAAAACCAATAGGAATACAAATCCAGTTAGCTTTCATAAACAGACCGGCTTCCATTAATACCGCCGTAATAAGCGGCAATTCCTGCCCCATATTGTCAAACATATCTTTAAATACAGGGAATACGAACAATAACATAACCAGAATAATTAAAACAGACAAAATAAGTACGAATACCGGATACATCAAAGTCCCGATAATCTGTCCTCTGATTGCCGCCTGTTTGGTTAAAAGTTCTAACAAACGATCAAGAGTTTTTTCAAGCTCCCCGGTATCTTCACCGGCTTTACATAGACCTATATAAATATGACCGAATTGAAGCGGGTATCTGGCAATAGTTCCGGAGAATGTTCCGCCGGCAATAATTTGTTTTCTTAATTCTTTTGCAACTTTTCTGAGTTTTGCCTTCGCCGCATCGTTTTCAATAAACATCAGGGATTCAATAATCGGAATACCTGCCTGAACAAGAATTTGCATTGTTGAGGTAAATTCTATTTTATCCTGCAAACCAAGGTTAGGCAGCGGCGCTAATGTAGCTTTTGCCTTATTTTTAACAGTAGTATCGCTTCTTTCGTCAACAATACTAATCGGAGTATAACCAAGCCGTTTTATACCGGCTCTTGCTTCTGAAATATCAAGAGCTTCGATTTTTCCGTTTATTACATCTTTATTATTTTTCAATGCGGTGTAGTTAAATATTGGCATAATCTTCCTCTTTAATCAGTTGCTAAACCCAGTACACGAACGAATTCATCAATAGAAGTTTTACCTTCCTTAATATGCCTCAAGCAAGCTGTTTGCAGAACCAGCATACCTTCTTTTACGGCTTCTTCTTCAATATCCAAATCGTGAGCGCCTTCTGCTATCAATTTTTTAATTTCTTTAGTAATAGGCATAATTTCATAAACACCCATACGGCCTTTATAGCCGGTGAAATCACATTCTTCACAGCCAACAGGTCTGTAGATAGGTGTTTTCATAAATTCTTCAATCTCAGCTTCATCTTTCAGAACTTTTCTTGCTTCCTGATAGGTCGGGAAGTATTGTTCTTTACATTTATCACACAGGCGTCTTACAAGACGTTGCGCAATAACACCGGTCAGTGTTGAAGCTACCAGATAATCTTTTGCGCCCATTTCAACCAGACGGGTAACGGTTGCAGCAGCCGAATTGGTGTGGACGGTACTTAATACTAAGTGACCGGTTAAGGCCGCAGAAATTGCAATTTCAAGTGTTTCGTAGTCACGAATTTCACCGATAAGTATAATATCAGGGTCCTGTCTTAAAATGGATTTCATACACGCAGCGAACGTAATACCCGCTTTAGCGTTAACCTGTGACTGGTTAATACCGTCAAGACGAATTTCTATAGGGTCTTCAATTGTTGTAATGTTAACGGTTTCGTCGTTTAAGCTCTTCAAAACAGAATAAAGTGTTGTTGTTTTACCGGAACCTGTAGGCCCTGAAGTAAGAATGATTCCGTTCGGAGCACTGCACATGTCTTTAACCTTATTAATTTCTTCTTTTGAAGCACCGACAAGGTTAATTGTTTTATCCATAGCATTCAGGCTGACAGCAGGCGCCAGAATACGGATAACGATCTTTTCTTTACCTGAAACCGGAAGTGTTGAAATACGGAAGTCATACGCGCCGCCTTTATAATTCATAGAAAACGTACCATCCTGCGGACGTCTGTGTTCTGCGATATTCAAACGGGCAATAACTTTAAAACGTGAAATAATTGAGTTTTCGACCTTATTTGGTATATCAAAAACCTTTTGCAGCATACCGTCTTTACGGTAGCGGACTATGTAGTTATTCAAACGCGGTTCAATGTGAATATCGGAAACCTTATTATCAATCGCGTTGGTAACAATTTTGTTAACGAACATCGCAACAGAACCGGCAGAATCATTCAAGTCTTTATCGACCATTTCTGCAAGTGTCTGTTCCTGTTTAAATGCACTGGCTTCTTCTGATGCCATTTGCATTAATTTATCGGTTTCTTTTTTCGCTTCAGAGAAATGTTTTGCCAGAGCGTTTTCAAATTCAAACGCTGTAATCAACAACTGTTTCGGCTGCAAACCGGTAATATACTGAATATTTTTCAGAATCGCCGGTTTCAGTAATGAAACAGCACCGAGAAGTATTTCTTTTTCATCAGAATAAACCGGAATACATCTGTTTATACGGATAAATTCTTCTGAAAGCAGGTTGATATACTGGGCTTGTTTCGCAATCTGCTCAGTAGTAACAAAGTCCATACCGGTTTGGACTTTTAAGTATTTTTTTAATTGTTCAAGGGATACATACCCCAACTTACAAAGAACAGAACCGACCGGAGTTTTTGTCTTTTTGCTTTCAGCCATAGCTTCAAGAAGTTGTGCATCAGTGATGATGCCATCATCCAGAAGCATTTCGCCGATTTTATGACGGCTTTCTTTCACCCGCTCGTTAGTTGCATTAAGGTCAACATTTATATTTGAGGCCTTGATTAACTCAAGCAGATCATCATTAGATAGCTGAATGAATTTAATGGTATAGGTAAAGGTTTCCCTCAGGATATCGCTGACTTCATCTTTATTAGTATTGGAATTAATTGCAACGAATAAATAATTATCACGCACGTTAATAGGGACAAACAGGTGCTTTTCCATAGCTTCAGTGCTAACCTGATTGTATATTTTTTTATTTATGCTGTTTTTTAATTTTATTAATAATTCATTCATTGTTCCAAAAAATCATTCCCGTCAAATATGATAAAGACCTGTGGTTTACAGATCTTCATCATCATAGATAATTTTCGGCGTAATCATGATAATCATTTCTTGTTTGGATTTTTCAGTTGTAGAAGATCTGAATAAAGCTCCAAGATAAGGAATATCACCTAAACCAGGGATTTTGCTAACCGTTTTGGTATCTTCTTCTTTAATCATACCGCCGATAACCAGAGTTTCACCATCTTTTAATCTTACGTTAGTAAGTTCAAGGTTACGTCTTTGAAGCAAGGTAGCAGCGATATATTCACCGTAGCCGTCATTTGCCATAATTCTTTCACCGATAGTTGCATAATCCGGTGCAATATCCATTGTAACATAGCCGTCAGGGCTTATGAACGGAGTAACTGTTACTTTAATACCGTTATCAGACGCGGTATTATAAGTTCTTGTTGCAAATGAACCGGTACCGCTTGCGGTCATTTCGGTTGTTGTATCGGAAATGTAGTCTGAAGTCAAGTCAATTGTTGATTCTTCACCGTTTGTTACCAGAATTCTCGGGTTAGAAACAACACGTCCTTTACCGTTCCTCAGTGCATAGCTTACGCTATATACAAGTGAAGGTTTATTGTATCTAGGGTTAGTATCTTTAGGGAATTCCGTAACATCGCCTGATGACTGGTCAAATGTCGGTAATTGATCACCAAAGAACCAGATAGGGAAGTTCGTAGCGGTAGTACCGTTCATAGCATTGAATGAGAATACATCACTATAGAACTGCCATGTATTAGACAATGTTTTAGAGCCGGATTCTGTCAATTCAATGATAGAAACTTCAAGATATGCCTGCGGAATTTTTCTGTCGAATTTTTGAATAAATTCTGAAACCATAGCGATTTGTTCTTCAGAACCGCCAATCATGTTAATCAGACCGTTTTGCTCCTGATAAGAAATTGAGAAATTTTGAAGGTCAAAAGATGTCAAATTACCCGCAGAAGAAGTCGGTTTTACAGTACAAGCGACTTCACCGGCACCGAGTTCAAGAGAGGAACCGGAAGCACCACCGGTAATGTACCCGTCGTTTGCGATTTTCAAACCGGTAGAGAGCGGAAGCAGGCTGTCACTGATTGAATCATTTTTAATCGTTGTAGGCAGCAGCATCTCGCAAATCATCTCTGCCATTTCTTTAGGGGTTGTATAGTTAACTTTGAAAGCGGTAAATGTCGGTTTTTTATCAAATCTTTCTACGACTTTTTTGACGATAGAAACATCATTATCGGTACCAAAAACCAGCAATTCGTTTGTTACAGGGTTTGTGATAACGATATCTGAACCTGCAAGACCCGGTTTTTTCATACCGAAAATATTTTTATTCAAAAAGTCTGCCATAGAAGCGGCATCGACATATTTAACAGGAATAAAAGTAATTCCCTGTTTCATCATATTTATATCAGAACCGTTTCTTGCAATTACCAGAGTATTGCCGTTGATAACGGTATAAGTCAATTGAGAAAGCTCCATAACCAGATCAAACGCTGTATTAACCGGTTCATCAACAATATCTAATGTAATCTTTGAAGAAATTTTATCGTAGAAGATAATGTTCAAACCTGCGATGTCTGCAAACATTCTCAAGACCTGCTCAACATCAGAATCTCTTAAACTTAAAGACACTTTTTCGTCTTTATCAGTTAAAGAAACATCACCCTTCAATAAAATGCCATCGTGCTGATTGTTAACGGCGAGTTTAACACCGTTTGCATCAGTCACTTCAGCAAGAACCGCCGGCGCGCTGCTCAAACACAATGTCGTTGCCAGCATTGTTCCTAACATTATTTTGCTTAAAACCGAATTTTTCATGTTCGCTCCCAATTATATTTATTTTCTTCTACCTGCAAACTTAGTTTCCAAAGCAGGGGTTTTTGTCTTATTAACATCATACAAATCTTCATTTGAAATGATGTCGCCGACACCTGCTTTAAAAGTATTAGCGCCCAGCTGGACGGTAATATCGTTCTTATCAATCGCGGTTACAACATAACCGTTTATTTTATCACCAATTCTAGTTAAGTAATCCTGCCCGCCGATATTAACTATTGCGGAGGAATTAACATTATTTCTGTCATAAATAATGCCGGCAACTCTGGCCTTAATAACATCAAGAGCATCGTTATCAAGCCCAGGGACTTCCGGCGGTGCTGCAAGATAATAATCCGTATCTTCGTCATAACCGCCAAATACAGGCTCAAACGGATTATTACGTCCCACTTCCGTCACAACCATTGATACCTGCTTACGATCATTTTTAATAGGTTGAATTTGTACTTCCTGCGTTTCACCCGCTGCATAAGCGGCCGGCACAAAACTTGCCGCAGCCAGAGAACAGCCTAACACGGCCACACTCAGATATTTACTTTCAATACTCTCTCTATTCTTCATATTCTACTCTTTTTTCCGATTATACAATCTTACATATAATCCACTATTAAAATGATACAACAATTTTTGTTTTTTAGATATCAATTATTTAGTGTATTTTTTGCCTATAAAACAATAATCCTTATTGAAAACTATTGGTTATAGTATAAAGATATTCCAGGATTTGCGAGAAATATCCCAGATCAGAATTTCCGTTTAAGACGAAATCTGCGGAATTTCTATGTGGTCTTACATACTGATATCCGGCGGTTTCAAGATAGTTCCATTGTTTTAGAGCGTTTTCAGGTGTTTGGTTTCTCTCTTCGCAGGCTCTATGCATAAATCGTCTTTTACGTATTATATTATCAGATTCAACATAAAGCTTGATATCAAAGATATCGCGTACCGCATCAAACATAGTTGCCGTACCCTCTACTATTATGAATTTTTCGGAAGATACCGGCAGGGACGACGGAATAGAAATTCCTGTACCGTTAGGCAAGTACGCAGGAGCTTTTATATCAATACCGTCTGCCAAATCCAGCAAATCCCGTCTGAGCACATCCAATTGGAAGCTGCTCGGTGCATCTATATCATACCCGCTTTCTATCAATTTGTCAAAGCTTCCGTATTCCGCAATCAATTTTGAAATATCGTTAAAATAATTATCGGTGCTTAGAATGGAAACGGGCATTGAAAGTTCACTTATAACTGTTTTTATAGCCTTACAAATCGTTGATTTTCCGGAAGCCGATTCGCCGGTGATACCTATTAAAAAACGTTTCGTCGGATTTGTTATAAGGCGTCTTGAAAAACTGTTAGGAAAGTTAGGATTCATTTCAACTATCATCGGTTCAGGCTGACGCCGGTCATAAGCTATTAACTGTTTGAACTTTGCGTGAAGATAAAACGCAAGGAATTCACGGCCTGTTCTGGAGTTAAAATCAGGTTTAAGTAACTTGTCGCTTGAATGTGTTTCTTTTTCCAATAATAATTGCATTATATTATCATTTTCCATAGAATTAGCCAAATTCAGGTATGTATGATATAATAACGCAGAAATAAAAATTTTGCCACTATCTTAACAATTAATAAGTTTTGTAAAGCTATAAAGGAGAGAACACATGAAAAACATAACAAAGGTTATACTTGGTATAATATTAATCCTTGCTGCCGGTATGATTATATTAAAGCTTCCGCTTCCTATGTCGCAGGAACAGCGGGAATTTGACGAGGCGATTTTTACAGCGCAAAGACTGAGGGCAAACGGCAAATGTCAGAACGCACTTGATATTCTGGAAACACTCGAAGAGGAATTCCCGACCACATCCATATACATTGAGCTTGAAAAAGAGGGCTGCTACAAGGGATTAAAGCAATACGATAAAATTTACGATTCCTGCTTAAATTCCAAACTTACGGAATACATGCCGGCACGCGCTGCACTGTGTTCAAAAGAACTTGCTTCTGCCGGAAGGTTTGATGACGCGCTTTCTATCTGGGATAAAGATATTCAGGACAGACCCGAAGAGATTTTCCCTTATTGTAATATCAGCACATACGAACAATGGCGGACTAAGACAAATATGAAAATCCAAAATTTCTTTAGTAAGCTTATGTATCCTGAGGATATGACGGCTTCCATTAAAGCCCAAACTATAGCTTATGTTAATGAGATGAAAAACACGAAGAATAAGAAAAAATCAAAATAATTCCATTTCGGAACCTACCCCAATAGATTTAACATTCAGGCTTTGGTACATTTTACAGATTGTATCGAAGCCTGTGCAGTGACAAGGGTAAATCACATCTAAATTCTGCGCCTTAAAATAATCGACTGTTTTATTTATTCTGCTGTCATCCGCTCTTAAAAGATGAAGTCCGCCAATAATGGCAGAAATTTTATTGCAGCCGCAAACTTTTTTTGCATATTCGCAAATATTTACGATTCCCGAATGTGAACATCCGGTAATTATTACAAGCCCGTTTTTAGACTTAAACGCCAGCGCCGTGTCATCTAACAGGAAATCGTCCATGCCGCTCAGCAGTTTTTTACCGTAAGGTGCCGGCGGTTCGAGTTCCGAAATGCGAGGAATTTCACCTAAAAAAATCAGCCCCGGAAGTACCTCAAACGGTTTATCTTTATAACAGATTTCAAATTTTTCTGCCAAAACTTCAAGAGGTATATCCAGCCCTATTTTCTCGTCTTTACCGTAAAGCTTTGGCTCAAACGCGGCAGAATGAGCAATAAGCTTAACACTCTTTTTGAACGACAGATTTAAAAGATGCTTTAGTCCGCCGACATGGTCGTTATGCCCGTGGGAAATTACGATATAATCCAAATCCTCAAGAGGTATTCCCAGCAGTTTTGCATTTTTAATAAAAACATCCGAATATCCTGTATCAAAAAGAATCTTCTTCCCCCCAGCCTCAAGCAAAAAGGACAATCCAGGTTCCCCAAGAAGGTATTTATCTATTAAAGTCGTATTTTCTACAAGAACCGTCAGTTTCATAATTTGAGTTTAACATAAACAAAAGTAGTAGGTTTTTGAAAAATCTACTACTTTTTTCCCGGGATTAAAGTCCTAATTTCCGCTAAATCTAAACCGCGTAGCGGTGCAATAGTTTTCAATAATAACAACCATTATCCTTAATATGTGAGAGGTTTGTTATTATGAAAAAAATCTTATTAACTCTGATTTTTATGAATTTACTGTTTGCGCCGTGTACATTTGCGGCATCAAACACGGAGATTTTGAACAAAATCGAAAATTCCCTCTTCGGTTTTGAATACAATAACGAGGATGAGGCATCGCGCGTAAACCGTATTGAGGAAAATGTTTACGGAACGGTTTCAAACGGCGACATAAACAAACGGATTGCAAAACTAAACAAAGACCTCGGCGCTGAGTTATACGGTCAGGAAATCGAACCGTGCGAGGATACACTTGCAAGAGAAGAAGAGGAAAAAGAAGTTCTCTCCTCGGAAGATCCGAATATTGATTACCCTGTCATAAACGAACTTGAAAAAAGCGTTTTCAATAAAGAGTTTAAAAATATGAAAGTCAAAGATCGTCTTGCTCAGTTAGAGAAAAAAGTTTTCACCAAAGACTATGCAGCCGATGATCTTTCGACCCGTGTGGATCGCTTGCGCGAACAGGTTCGCCCGCAGGGGCTTGAACAGCAGCTTGCAAACGCGGTAGATACCTACCACACGGAAGGCTACTACCCGCCGCCTATAGATTACGACGGAATGACAATCGGCGGAACCTCCAGTTCATACGACTCGGATTCTTACAGTTTTCCTATGGCTGGAAGAAAAGTTAATCTTTCAACGGTTGAAAACGCTCTTTATCACCAGAACTTCAAAAACGAACCTATGTCGAACCGCCTTGCGCGCTTAGAACAGAGTATGTTTGGCGAAAGTTTTGAAGAGCAGGACGAAAAAACGCGTATCGGCAGGATTTCAAGCGCATTTAACGCACAAAAGAGCGCAAGCAAATATGATTCTAACAGATTTGCGCAAAACATGTCGACCGCAATGCAAATCGGTACAATGATTTTGATGATACTTGCCTGCATATTATGACGCGGGTTCACATCATTACGTCATTGCGAGCGACCAACGGGAGCGTGACAATCCAGAGCGAATAAAGCAGTTCTCCGCCGCACCGCCTCGCTGAACCGCGAGCCGTTAGCGGCTGCGCTGTCTAATACGCCACTCCAAAGGCTCGCTCACGTTCCTTATCGCGAGCCTTTCTCGGACAGCAAAGCCACTTCTCTTACTCAACCCCGATAAACTTATGTACCTGCGGGATTACGCGCACACGGTCATAGTGTTTGAGATATTTGTCCAGCACCGCGGAAATAAATTCTGATGTTACACTCATTTTGTTACCCAGCATCATGGGCGAAAGCACCAGTTCAAGCCCGTATTTCTTTGCAAACGCGGCTGTTGTCAAAATTTCTTCATCAGTAATTGAACTGTCAAAAACGACTTTGGCAAAAAGTTCTTTGCCCGCACAGGCGGCAAAAAATTCATCATGCCGGTCGGACAAATCTTTTATCCCTGTTGCGCTTTCAAGCTTGATATCAGCGGAAACAATATCAACCAGATCTTTAATTTCTTCAAACTGTTCCGGCAGTGTTGCGTTGGTTTCAAGATAAATCCTGCCAAGGGGGCGCACAAGCGGCAAAAATTCTTTTAAAAACTCCGCTTCCAGAAGCGGTTCACCGCCGGTCAAAGAAATCGAATGAAGTCCGGTCAAATCCAGCGCGGATACAGCGTCAAAGAGTTCCTGCGCCGAATACTCTTTTGCACCGGTCGAGGCAAGGAATTCCGTATCACAGTATTTACACTTTAAATTACAGCGGCAAAAGCGTATGAACAACTGTTTATAGCCCACATAAGGGCCTTCACCCTGAATTGAAACAAAAAATTCTTTTACAAAAGTTTTAGTCATTTATAAAATTCTCGCGCAGATTGTTGTTAGATAATTTTTTAAGCTTTTCGTAAAGCCTGATTTCATCATCCGATAAATACGCGGGAATTTCAATATGTACGGTCACAAAAATATCGAAATTTCTGCCGTTAACATTTTGGCGGATACGGAATTTCTGGCCGGCCTTAGTTTTGGGCGGAATTTTTATAAGAATATTTCCTTCAAGAGTTTTGAGCGAAACTGTTGTACCAAGTACGGCTTCATAAGGTTCAAGCGGTACGTTGTAGTAAACGTTTTGCCCTTCGTAGCGGACATTGCGGCTGTTTTCAATTTTAATAATAAGGAATAAATCGCCGTTTTTACCGCCATTTTTGCCGGTATTGCCCTCGCCTTTGATACGGAGTTTTGTTTCGTGCTTGATATTTGGCGGAATTTTAACAGTCAATTTACGCTGTTTTGAAGTTTCGCCGGTTCCGTTGCAATCTGTGCAGTAGGAGCCGTTAATAAATTTTCGGCCCTTGCATTTTGGACACTGTTCTGTGTGGATAATATTAACAACTTTTGAAGTGCCGTTTTTGGCTTCCGATATAGTAATACTAATGTCGGCAGTCAAATCCGAACCGTTTTGCGGCTCTTGCTTTTCTGATTTAGAAGAAAAAATTTCTTCAAAAAAGTTTTTTTCTTCACGAGGCTTTTTAGCTTTTGGCGCTTCTTTTTTAGCTTCGCGTTTTTGTTCTGATTTTGATGTTTTGGGCGGGGTTTCGCGTTTTGTTTCTTTTTTTTGCGCTGATGCTTGTGAAGTTTCTCTCTTTGGTTCTGTCTTTGGCTCTTGCGGCGGCGGAGTTTTGCGGTAAAAGCCGAAAAGCATATTGTATTGCATACGTTTGCGCTCGTTGGAAAGCGTTTCGTAGGCTTCATTTATCTCTTTGAATTTATTAATATTTCCCTCGGCCATATCCGGATGATATTTACGCGCAAGATTGCGGTATGCGGTTTTAATTTCGCGCATATCACTGTCGGGAGTAACACCAAGAGTTTCGTAATAATTGTTCTTCATACATAAATATATAATTATGTATTAAAAAAAATCAAGCCGCCCGACGGTAATAAAAAGCGGGAATAAAAATATTCCCGCTTACGCAATCAATCCCGTCTAACACACCTGAGCTTGTACTCGATACTTTTAAATGCAGGGCTCATAGTTCCGGGCTGAGTATACAATCTCCAGGCAAGCACTTGATTTTGGTGCTGCATCAAAGAAGAGGTATTATAGCCTGAACCGAAGCGGTTGGCGCCTATCAAATAGCGAGATGCAAACATTGACATCAATTCATAACGATTCGGCATTCTGTATTCCGGATCCTGATTCGTGCAAGCACGCGCGGCATCGTCATAAGACACCGAAGCTGAAGCATCCTGCGGATGGACATAGGGAGAAACCACAACACTGTCCGTAGGATAAATTACGGTTAAAAAGCCGATATCTTTATTAACAGTATTCGGGCCTTTAGTTCCGTTCAAATCATAGACAAAATGTGCGCAAATCTTAGGCTGTACATAAAAAGTTTCTGTTTCATTCATATCAGGCTGACAATTTGGGTTATAGTAAGTGACAATGCTTTCACCGTTAGCGGTTTCAAACGCTGCGGCTTTAGTATCCAGTGCACTATAAGCGCAGGTAACGTCCGCTCTGCCGTCTAGAGCCGAAGTAAAAGCCGAATTTAATTCCCCAATAGTTTTTGGTAAATTAATCTGACTTGCATCAAGCGTGGTTAGTTTTGAAGTAATTCCGCAATCCTCAAGGTGTTCGCTATCACAAATATTATTTATCTTAAGAACCTTAGAAAGCCCTGCGGTTATAAAGGTTTCTGCCGCAGTATCTTCTATTGACGTTGAACCGGTTGCGCTATCAGTACTTTCTTTCAGGGTTCCATAACCATTCACCGCAGGCATCAGGGCTATCGCCTGTGAAAATCTTGCATAAAGCGCTTTTCTCTGTGTATTCCATGTACGTTCGTTAATATTGCCCGTGAGTGACGGAAGCGTTATCGCTGCAACCACGCCAATAATTGTTAGAGATAACAGAATTTCCGCCATTGTAAAGGCTCTAAAATCATTCAGTCGGTTAAGGAAGCTCCCCCCCCCCCCCGTAAAAGCTAATACTTTTCTTCTTTTGTTCATTTTTTCTATCCTTTCATTTTATATATTTATTATGTAACATGTTTTAGGATTAGTCAAGACCGTGCAGATATTTGTGCACATCCAACACTTCATCAAGCGTTATCGGCTCCGCACCCTGAACAATCTCAAGCGGTTCGTGCGGCTGGCCGACACCTTCGTGTATCTTTAAAATTCCAAGCCCGAAATCCTTACCGCATTTAGGACATACCATTCTGACAACGTTCGCCCCCTTTTCCTTACGAACAACAGTGAACGCATCACGATTAATGTCATTCTTACAATATGAACAACATAAATTAGAAAATAACTTCTTAAACTTCTTTCCCATAGCAATATTCTATCCCAAAAGTAAATTTATTAAAGCTGCCTATTCCATTTTTACTTATTTTTTAATATAATATTACATGTCCACCCTCTCGCGTGGCGGGGCGGAATTAGTATAAGGTAAGATGAGGGATAATAATGAACAAAAATCAATCAACAGGGATGTATATAATCTTAGGAATTCTCGTTATGGTCTTTGTTTCGTCCATTTTAATGGCGGGGCCGACAACCACAACAAAAGAACTCACCTACTCTGCATTTCTGGAAAAACTCGCAAATAAAGAATTTAAATCAATTGAAAAAGCAGACGATTTTCTGATTGCAGTACCTGTTGAGCAGCCGCAGACGGTAGAGGCAACAGTGCCGGAAACTCAGTCAAACGATATTATTAACCCGTTTTTAACGACAACACCTGAAAAACGCAAACCTCAATTAAGATACAAGGTTTTGACGCCTGACGATCCGACATTGACTCAAAAAATTGAAGAAGCCGGCGTTGAATTCTCAGTTTTAAAACCAAGTGAATCCGGCCAGATTTTAAATCTTTTCGGCTCATTATTAATTCCGCTTTTATTCTTTATTTTTATACTTATTATGATAAAAAGTATTCAAGCCGGCGGTTCTCAGGCTATGTCATTTGGCAAAAGCAAAGCCAAAATGCTTCTGGACAGCAAGGTGAAAACAACCTTCCAAAACGTTGCGGGCATTGACGAAGAGAAAAAAGAACTTGAAGAAATCGTTGACTTTCTAAAAAACGGTTCAAAATATATTAAATTGGGCGCAAAAATTCCAAAAGGCGTACTTCTTGTAGGCCCTCCGGGTACAGGTAAAACCTTAATGGCAAAAGCCGTTGCGGGTGAAGCAGGCGTTCCGTTCTTCTCAATCAGCGGTTCGGATTTCGTGGAAATGTTCGTCGGTGTCGGTGCAAGCCGTGTTCGTGACCTTTTTGAACAGGCAAAAAAACACCAGCCTTGCATTATATTTATAGATGAAATTGATGCGGTAGGACGTCAACGCGGTGCCGGACTTGGCGGCGGACACGATGAACGTGAACAAACCCTTAACCAGTTACTCGTTGAAATGGACGGGTTTGATGAAACAACAAATATTATCGTTATCGCTGCGACAAACAGACCTGATATCCTTGATAATGCTCTGCTCAGACCGGGAAGATTTGACAGACAAATTTATATTAATGCTCCGGACGTCAAGGGCAGAGAACAAATTCTGAGAGTTCATGCAAAGAATAAACAAATTTCACCGGATGTGGATTTAAAAATTCTTGCAAAACGCACACCGGGCTTCACCGGCGCTGATCTTCAAAACCTGCTTAACGAAGCGGCTTTGCTTGCGGCAAGAAATAATAAATCCCAAATCGAAATGGAAGATATTGATGCTTCAATCGACAGAGTAATCGCCGGTATCGAAAAGAAAAGCAAGGTTATGACCGAGCAGGATAAAGAGTTAACCTCTTACCACGAAGTCGGACACGCGTTAATCGCAAAACTTGTAAAAGATTCCAACGAACTTCACAAAGTTTCAATCATTCCGCGCGGTTACGCATTGGGTATTACCTGGACACGTCCTAAAGATGAAAAAGTTCACACAAGCAAATCACAGCTTCTGGCACAAATTACCGTATCCCTCGGCGGCCGTGCAGCGGAAGAAATCGTCTACGGAAAAGATAACGTCAGCACAGGCGCTTCACAAGATCTTTCAACAGTCACAAACCTCGCACGCAAAATGGTTACAGCCTGGGGTATGTCAGATAAGCTCGGAAATATGACATACGGCAAAAATCAGGAAAATGTCTTTATGGGCCGAGATTTCGGCCACCAGAGAGATTACTCCGAACAGGTCGCCTATGAAATTGATGAAGAAATTAAACATATTATCGACGAAAGATACAACCTCGCAAAACAACTCCTCACCGAAAACCGCGATATGTTAGAAGAAATCTCCAAAGAACTTCTTGAAAAAGAAACTATCGACGAAAAAGAATTCGATGAGATTATGAAAAGAGTTGAGGAAAACAGATAGTTAATTTCAGCATAACGTCATTGCGAGGAACGAACAGCGTGAGTGACGCGGCAATCCAGAGAAAAAAAGGAGTCTTAATTGACTCCTTTTTTATATATAATGTTTCCTTTATTTTATTTATTTGCGTGGCATTTATCCCACTCGTTATTTTCGCTCCATTTGTGACCTGTGAACCAGTTAGCAAAGCCCTTGCCAATATATGCGAAGGTATTACCAATCTGTTTACCGGTCCAGGATAAACCTTTCCAGATAGCCTTTCCGGCCGGCTTAAGCACGCTATTCCACGTCCAGGTCGCAGCCGGTTTAATAGCTTTATTCCAAGTCCATGAGGCCGCTTTACCTATACCGCGGAAAATCGGTCCGCCAAGAGGGCTTGCCAGCAATCCGACGCCAGCGCCGATACCGAGTGCCCACCATGCGCCTTTGGAGCTAATTCCACCACCGCCGCAGCATCCGCCGCCATAATAACCGCCGTAAGGAGCGCCAAAAATGCCGCCGCTATGACAACCGCCCCCGTAATTATAATTTTTTACGGAGATAAAGGTATTCGATTTTACACCGCCGCCTGTTCCTGCCCAGTAAGCTCTGTTGCCGCTGTATGAACCTGAAACATAGGCACTTCCGAATGGTGATCTCGCACCGGAACTACGGAATATGAAACTGCCGCCCATAGCTTTATACCTCTCTTATAGTACTCTCATATATATAAAGTATATAAAGAGGAAATTATTGCTTTTTTCACACAGACAACATTTACATTTCGTTACAAAAGTGTCTTAAATGCCATTGGCAAATAATTTATGAGGTCATTGGGCAGAACGCAGTATGCTGTCAAATCGTCACGCGCGAGATCCCCTGCAAGACCGTGAAGATATACTCCTAGCGTTGCAGCATCAAACGGATCCATTTTTTGTGCAAGGAAAGACGTAATAATTCCGGCAAGGACATCCCCGCTTCCGGCTTTTGCCATTGCCGAATTTCCCGTATTATTAATATAAACTTCTCCATAAGGCGAGGTTACAACGGTATTATGAGTTTTCAGAACGGTTACACAATTATAACGCTGTGAAATTTCACCCGCCCAGTGAACAGTGTCGTTTAAAATCTTCTCTACTTCAACTCCGCCAAGCAGTCTTGAAGCCTCGAGCGGATGCGGGGTAAGGATAAGGTTTTCCGGAAGCCATTCTGAACCGTATTGTGAAAGAAGGTTCAGCCCGTCTGCATCTATTACGGTCGGGATTTCAGCTTGAGTATCAAAGGTTCGCTTAAAGATTTCAGCGGCGCGTAAATCCGTTCCAAGCCCGCAGCCGATTAACAATGCCTGTGAAGTTTTCAAATGCTCCGCAATCGAAGCCGTATGCGCAAAAACTATCGGCGCTGTTTGCCACGAACCGCAGTTCATAACACTTTCATCCGTTGCAAGAAAAACATAACCGCAGCCTGATTTTAAAGCGGCCATAGAAGAAATGAGCGCAGCTCCCGGCATATATTTTGAACCGGAAATATTCAAGACTTTACCAAAAGTGCCTTTATGCGAATTTTCCTCGCGCAACGGAAGTTTAAATTCCATTTTGTCTTATTACCTCGTATGCAACAATCGCAACGGAATTGGAAAGATTTAAGCTTCTTTGCCCCTCAACCATCGGGATTGTAAGCGCGTTTTTATCAGTAACATATTTTTCAGGAAGCCCTCTTGATTCCGGCCCGAAAACAATAAAATCGCCCTCCTGAAATTTGACATCAGTATATTTTCGTTTTGTCTTGGTTGTCAGATAATAAAAGTTAGCACCTTTATTCGCTTCAAACAATTCATCCATGGAATTAACCCTATGAAGGTCAACACTTTGCCAGTAATCCATGCCGGCGCGCTTTGTGTATTTATCAGTGAGAGCGAAGCCTAATTTTCCGACAAGATAAAGGCTTGAGCCGGTGCACGCGCAAAGACGCGCAATATTTCCGGTATTTTGCGGGATTTCAGGTTCGTATAAAACAATGTTTAACTTACTCATTTTTCCATTCATCCAACGTCAGCATTATACTTTCAACGTATTACATTGATCCTTTGCCTTCACTTAGAACAGCTTTAGCTTCTATCACAACCGGCAGCCCGCGCACTACACAGAACACAATCGCAATAACCGCAAGCCAGTAGCCGACTTCAAAAACGATATCTGCGTGCGGAAGCCCCGGAATTTTAGAGGCAACAATTACAATAAATGCAACGACTTTTGCAACCGCATAGCTTATTCTCATAAATCTTGAGCCGGTAATAAATTTACAAACCGGATTTTGCTGCATTCCGAACGGTGTAAAACCTTTTTCCATAGCAGCGCTTCTGATAGTGTCTGTGATAAATCCCCTTGTAATCGCAATGAGCGGGAACAAAATCGACAACCAACCCTGAACAGCAAAGAGAATCCAGTAAGTGTTTTCAACAATTCTATCGCTCATAATATCTAAAAGCGCGCCGAGTTTTGATTCTTCATGGAATTTTCTAGCGACCCAGCCGTCAACCCCGTCAAGAGCAAACGCCAGAATTGTCAGGACAAGCGCCCAAACGTATGCGGCAACGCTCTGCGGCAGTGCTATAATCAAATACACTGCGATAAACATTAAAAATACTCTGAAAATTGTTATAAAATTTGCCATTTTGTCTCTTTCCTTTTATTCCGGCGATGCAAACCGCCATTATTGCAATTCCATTTAGCCTTTCTTTGTACGGGAAAGCGCGAAATCGACTTTATCAAGCTGTTCTGTCTTATCCCCGAGCATCATTTTTTCAGCCTGCTCCAAAATTGAAACTACTAAATACCCATTGTGGCCGTCAGAACGGGCTTTTTTACCTTCTTCACAGCATCTGATAAAGTGCTGGCATTCGAGTTTCAACGGTTCAATCTCAAGGTAGTCGGAATGAATAACCTGCGAACTGTTTGCCACAAAGTTATCATAAATTGTCAACTTGTTTTCAGCAAGCGTATCATCAAGAATTGCTGTCGCCTTAGTTCCGCGCAGGAGTAGAACAACGTGTTTTTTCGGCGTAATCCAGCTATCCGAAATCTGTCCAATCATTCCGCCTTCAAACTCAATTCCGACATGGGTAATATCCATAATATTATTTCTTTCGGAAGAGCAGCCCAGCGCCGAAATTACGCGTACAGGGTCTTTCCCCGTCACATAACTTATCATGGAAACATCGTGAGGCGCCAGATCCCACATAACACTTCTGTCATTTTTAAAATAATTCACATTGAGTCTGTCGCTTTGTGCGTAAACAATATCTCCGAGAACACCTTCTTCCACAAGCATTTTCAACCTGTTAACCGCAGGGTGGTAAAGAAGCAGGTGCCCGACCATAAGAACCAGATTTTTAGCTTCCGCAAGCTCCATTAAATCTTTAGCTTCCTGCGCAACTGTTGAAATCGGTTTTTCAACGTAAACATGCTTGCCGGCTTCCAGTAAGGCTTTAACTATTTTATAGTGAGTGTGGCTCGGAGTAACAACAACAACACCGGTCACGATATCACTTTTCAGGATATCATTAAAATCTTTAGTAACTTTCACCCCCGGGTACTGTTCCTGAACCTTTTTCAAATTTTCTTCATCAAGATCACAAACGACTTCCAGCGCATTAAGATTGTAAAAATTCCTAACGATATTTCTACCCCAGCACCCGCAGCCGATAACAGCTATTCTTTGATTACGCATATCTTCTTCCTTATTACAAATATTCCCTGACAGTATTATATTACAAAAAGGGATTTGGGCAAGGGTTTGCAAAAAGTTAATGAGTTAATAGAATAAAGCAGTTCTCCGCCGCACCGCCTCGCGTCTTGCTCGACTCACGTTTAACGGCATTCAGGCAAAAGCGCGGTTTTGCCTTGGAATGCCTCAGTTCGCTCGCGCTGAACAGCGAGCCGTGGCGGCTTCGCTGTCTAATACGCCACTCAAAAGGCTCGCTCACGTTCCTTATCGCGAGCCTTTCTCGGACAATAATCCTAATTAACAGCAGCCGCAGGCTGCGATTAACTTATTAACTTATTAACTTATTAACTATTTTAAAAATGGAACCCGCTGTTATCGCCGAACCCGAAAGTATCATCTGCCGGTTTTTCTTCCGGCGGCTCCTCAGCCCGCATAGCTTCACGCTCAGCTTCAAGCGTTTTAAGAGCTTCCGTTCTGATAAGTTCAATTCTTGCAGCATAGTCCATAAAATACTGCTTATCCTGCGGCGGATAAAATTCCGCAAGTTTTTCCAACAACGGCTTCGGGAAACGAGAGTATTTAATCATATCCTCAAGAACATCATCCGTCATTTTATAAAGATTTCTGTAATTCTTAAAGAAAATACGCGAGATTTCCTCGTTGGTTTTATCAGTAAGCGTATAAGATTTCTCACCGAATTTGCAGGTAACAATATTTTTCTCGAAAATAACCGGCTTGCACCGCGCCATAGTCATCCTGATTATCAAATCATAGTCAGCCATGATTTTAAATTTTTCATCAAAATAATCAACCTTTGCAATAGCGGATTTTTTGAACATCATTGCCTGACGAACACAAGGCGAAACTTCAAAAATATTATAAGGAGAAGGCGGGAATTCAAACACGAACCCGTCCGGATGCCTGCAATAAGCAGTAGCCATAAGGAAATCAGCCTCTTCTTCTTCCATAAGTTCAACACCCGTTTTAAGCGCGGTAATGTCATGCACGAAATCATCACAACTCAAAAACATTACATACTTACCCTTTGCGCGCAGCACGCCCTTATTGAACCCCTCAAACTTTGACGTGTCTTTTTCAGAATAAAAAGTAAAATACCCCTTGTTTTTATACTCTTTCAAAAGCTCAATTGTTCCGTCATTTGATTGGTTATCAATAACAATGGTTTCCATTTCATTTAGCGTTTGAATATCCAAAAGCTGTAACAAAAGGTTAAAATCATCAACCTGATTTTTTTCTAAAAGATTGTGAGTAGTGATAATAACAGTTAGCAAAATTTCGTCCGGCATATAGTCTACTATCTCCTGTTGCCCGCCATGTCATCCCGAATTTGTTTCGGGATCTGACCGGTATTGAAATCAGAATATATACTCTGACCCGCCTGTTCCGCGATGTTTGACAGATGCTGAAACAAGTTCAGCATGACAAAAGAGGACTCTCTTATTTACATATTTTAATATTACCTGAAAAAAGCTTTATAAACAAGTTTGAAGTGTTACAATAATAGAAACCCTGATAATGCCTGATACTCAAGCGCATGGGATATGCGGGAGTTCCGGATATTAAGAATTGTAAAATTTAATTAAAAAAAAGCGCAATTTTTAAAATTCAGGAATTTTAATATAGTTGTAGTAGAATAAAGTAAAAGGTTATTATCTTTTATTAGGTAGAAACTAACAAATAGTGTATAGATAAAGGAGAATTACTTATGTCAGAACAAAATCAAATGGCAATTAGCCCGGTTACCGCAGGCTTAACAGGCGCCGCAATTGGTGGTATTGGTAACTATTTCTTAGGGGTTGGTGCTGCACCGAAAAAAGGTTTCAAAGATACAAAAGAATTGTTAACCTTAGAACCAGACAAGTTTGAAGAACTTAAAAAGAAAATTGACGCCAGCAGCAATGAGGAAGCAAAAACAGAATTTAAAAAGTTAGAAGATGGTAGAAAAATCGTTTCTTCTGCCGGCGATACTCTTGAAAAAGAACAAGCTGCAGCAAGAAAAGAAATGAATGCCGCTATTGAAAAAGCTGTAGCAGATAAAACAATCACTGCAGGTGCTGATGCTGAAAAGAAAGCTCTTGAGGAAGCTCTCAACAAAACTGAAGAGTTAAGAAAGCAAATGGGTGGTCTTGAACTCAAGAAAGATGCAGACGGTAAATTTACGGTAACACACGTTGCAGGTGAAAATGCAGACGTTAAAGCTAAACGTGATGATTTAAAACAAGCCAGAGAAAATGCAAGAAAGGCAATCACAGAAAAAACAGATTCCGGTTTAGGCAAAGAATTAAAAGATGCTCAGGACGAACTTGCAAAAGCAACAACAGATGAAGCTAAAAAGGCTGCACAGGAAAAAATTGACAAGGCTAATGTAAAAATTGCAAAAGAAGTATCTGCAAACGCTGATGTTAAGAAAGCAAAAGATGCCTTAAATGTAGAACGTAAAAAAGTTATGACAGAAGAAGCATTAAAACCTTTCAAAGAAAGAAATGCAAAACGCACAGAGTATAATGAAAAATTAGTTTCATCAGCTGATGAAGCTTTAAAAGACGTAACTGCAAAAAAAGACGGTAATGCTTTAGAAAAATTAAAAGCATTAGTTGAAGAAAAGAAAGCTATCTTAGCTAAGAAAGTTGAAGATGCTAAAAATGCAGAAGTTGATAAATTAGTAGGCGAAAACGGTTCATTGAAAGACCTTGATACAGGCAAATTCAAGAAATTCTTACCAAAAGCTAAAACTTGGCCGATAGTTATCGCAGCAGCTGCTTTAGGTCTTGCAGGCGTAGCTCTAGCTTATATGGTAGGCCCTAAAAACGCAACTCCTGCTGATGTGGCATAGCCCGAGCAGAGGCAGGAGCAAGGCAAAGCCTTGCGAACAGGCGAACACGCGACCGGCAAAACCGCGGTTTTGGCGGCAAGTGTGAGCGGTGCCGTTTAACGCGAGGGCGTAAAAGCTCACAAAAAACGGGAAATCTATACAATAGACAATAAGTAATTTTCAAATAAAAAAAGCCATTCCTGACGGAATGGCTTTTGGTTTTTTAATGTTCTATTTCATATTAATAAACGGGATTGAATTGCCCATCATATATTGCGGCAAAATTCCGTTCCATTTTTGTACCGCTTCGTATTCAACAAGAGCTTTGTTTTGTGTCAGGGCGTTCGCTCTGATACTCATTGACTTCGCTTCTGCTTCCGCTGAAATAACCTTTTGTTTTGCTTCTTCCTGAATTTGAACGGTTTTATTTTTAGCTTTCAGAGCGTCTTGTTCTGCCGTTACTTTGCTTTCAATCGCGCGTTCAAAGACTTCGGAATATCCAATATCAATTATTTGGAAATCCGTTACGTTAACATATCTTTCTGTAAGCTGCTCTTTTAATTTTGCGAGGATATCATTTGTTGCTTCTTCACGGTTTGCAACAAGATCCTGCGCGTTCCATTTACCGATAACGTCTTTGATCGTACCTTCAAGAACAGGATTGATTACTTTTGAGACGTAATCCATACCTACTTCCTGATACATTCTATAAGCGCTGTCCGCAACAAGATTATAGTTTACAACATAAGAAATTTTTGCCTGTTGAATATCTTTTGTGTAAACGTGGGTTTGAGTAGTGTATTTTTGGGTTTTAACATCCATTTTCGCTATTCTCTGGATGTACGGCATGATAAAGTGCATACCTTCACCAAGGCTTTCCGGCGAAACTTTTCCCAGAGTAACTTTAACACCGCGTTGTCCTACCCCGACAACAACAATAGGGTTACAGAGCAATACTGCTATCACAAACAGTATCAAAACTGTAACCACACCTGCTACACCATTTTTGTCCATGTTTTTTACCTCTTTTCCTGTATTTGTAATATAACTTTGAAATTTATCTATAAAATCATTGAAAGGATTTACACCCGAAACCTTTTTATCATCAACCCAGGCTTCGACATCAATCACGTCATCATCTTCTGTTTTCTTTTTCGTTGCATGCCTGTCCATTTTAGAGAAATTTGCTTTGCGCCGCGCATTTTGTTTTGCGTTTACAATAAACGGCGGACTGAAAATCAGCACCAGAACGACAATGATAAAAATAAAATCAAACAAATTGCTCAATATGCCACTTTTTATAAGCGACGGTAATGTCATTGCCGCAATGACTCCTATAATTCCAAGAGTAACCAGAACTTCTGCAAGAGTGTAACTTTTATATTTCATTATTGCCCTCCAAGTCCGAGAATCGACATAACAATAAACGTTATAATCACAATTAGTGCGAAACCGGCATAACCTATTAAAATTTCTTTGCCAAATCTTCTGTACATGTTAACGCCAAAAATCAGTCCGACCAGTGATATCACCAGATTTGTAATCACCACGAACGCCAATAAAAAAATCAAAATTCTTACAGCCATAATGCCTCTCTATCTTCTGAGTGAATTATAGCTTACTATAGAGTTTCTGCAATCATCTTAAAAGAGTACAATTTGAGGGAAAACCTCATCAATATACTTTTTAGCATCCTCAAGAGGGAAAACGCCGACAGAAAATTCTGCTCTGTTAATACCTGCCTGCTGCGCCCCCGGAACCTCTATCGGAGGGCCGGCAGGGGTCGTACGGCAAGGATTTGCCGGATTGGAAATTACACCGACGCTTCTTAAAAGCGTAATTTTCAGGGAATTTTCTTCAACCTCGTATTCGGTCAAACCTTTTGTAATAACACCCAAACCCTGTGCCCAGACAAAGCGCTGCATCGGCGCAAAATTTGTTTTAACTTCATGTCCGCGCTCTCGCGGCAGGTTTTCACGAACCTTCCAATTTGGATTAAATTCGCGGCGGATTATTTCATTCATATCCTCGGAAAACGTTTCCGTTACAGGAGCTGGAAGGTTAAATTTCGCTTGCCAGAGAGTATTTTTAAATTTGTTATCCCAAACAATTTTAAAATTCAAAAGACAGGAATTTTTGTCCAGAGTAATAAGAACATCAAAGAAAGTTGTTTTGACGTTTAAACCGACGCGCAAATCTCCCTCAAAAAGAATATCGTAAGAGATTATGAAGGCTCTTTCAGGTCGGTCGCCTGCGACAAGTCCATGGTTATATGTATCGCCCAGATCCCGAACACGTGTAAATTCAATGAAATTCTCCCATTTTCGGCCGTCAGCATAGAGGTTAAACTCGCCTTGTTCAATCTTCATTGTAAGGTGTGTGTTGCCGATTTCCGTGTCAAGAATATGCAAAACATCGTCACTTGGCTCAACTTCGCGCAAATTCGTATAAAGCGTGCAATAATCCTCCGTCACAGGGATACGCTGAGTATCGTGAAGGAGCTTCGTTTCAAAACCTTTGCGCTCAGCTACTACCTGACTTTCAATCTGCGGACTTTCGTATTCAATAACGCCCTTAAAATCAGAAAGATTAACTAATCCGCTATGGGTTAAACGCAACTCCTCAACAATAGTGTTCACAATCTGGAGAACTTTTTTATATCTAATAACATTTTCCTCGTGCGTTTCATCGGTTGAACAGCCGCAAATCCCATCATGCGCCTGATTTTGCAAAAGTAACCTGTAAGCGTATTCAATCTGTGCGTCATACCCGCCGCCAAAATGCTTTTGCAGCTTATCAGCAAAATGCAGTTTATTAGAAGCCTCTACGTTCAACTGTTTTAATCCGGTACGCGCAGAGTAACTACCCGAAAGAATAAAGGTCGTTGAGTTATCACGAAGTTCGTCATTCCACTCAAACTGAGAGAAACGCTCTTTCACCGCATTAAAATAGTCAAAAGGAGTCCCCAATTGAATTTCATAATCTTCCAAAAGCCCATTTACACCTTCAATTTGCTCTGCGATATCCTCTTCCACTCCAAGGTGGTCCGCGCCGATTGGCAAAAGAAGCACTTCACCTGATTTTTGCGCAATCAAATCCAAATTTCTCTTTAGAAACTGTGCCTTTTCTTCCGTTGTCACCGGGGAGGAAAATATATCCATAAAGTACCCGCGGACCAAATTCACTGTATCAACGCCCTTAAATTTGAATTCCGCCGGAATCGACTCCGGACACCCTCGCCAGACCATACATTTATCAATCCCGAATTCTTGCAAAATCTTTGGAACATTACGGCTATGCCCAAAGGTATCCGCAAGATAGCCTATAAAATCTTCACAGCCGAAGTCACGGGCGATTTTTAAGCCTATCTCAAGATTTTTTTCAAAACAAATGCGGTCAGTTAAAAATTCATCAACAAGACAGTAAAAAGGTCCTATAAAAAGTTTTTTTGCCTTCACCAACCGGCGGATAAGAGGTTCTTTTTCAGGTCTGATTTCAAGATAGTCAAGAAGCGCCGCGACCTGCCCGTCAAAATAGAAAGAAGGAATTACTCCTGCCTCAAGCATAGCCAAAACGCGGTCAAACACGCGAACAAGCCTCATCCTAAAGACTTCAAACTCTCTATACCACTCCCGATCCCAGTGAGTGTGCAAATACGCAATAACATGCTTTTTCATAACTTACTTTTATCATTAAAATGAAAATAATGCAAAATCATTTCAATTTTAAACCAAGAATGTCTTTAAATAAGCAGGCATTTACTACTATCACAACAGTATCAGGCTTATACTTTTCCATATCCTCAACTATCGGCACAGAGGAAAAGTCCCTGCCGGAAACAGGATTATAACGCCTATTGACAATATGCTTATAATTTGCCTGTACAAACTGTAAAACCCGTTCGCCAAACGAAGAATGAATAATATAAAGTTTTTCATCTGACCGCCCGTGCGGATTGTAAAATTCATAACTTAAACGGCTACCCGGTATAGGTGTAAGCTTAACATCGTCCTGATATTTATAGTCATAGTAAGAATACTCTCTATCAAGAAGGTCTTTTCTTTGATTTAAGACCGGGAATTTTTTTATCAGTGAACCGTTAAAATAGTTTTTTCTTAAAAAGTCAACATTTCTGGTATTATTAGATGTTGTAATATTAAAATCATCAAGATTCGCCGGTGTTATGTCCAATTTTTCACACAGGAATTTATATATAACATAACTGCCGAATTCATTGTAATGGTGGTCATTATGGTAAACAAGGCTGTTTTTCTCCTGTTCCGTCCTGAAGGCATCAATATCGTAATAAATATTGATATTATCTGACAATTCCGCAACCATTTTCTCTAAAGATGTGAATTTGGGATTTATAAGCGGATAGACAGATCGGGCATCCATCACAAATTCCCTGTCAGGAACAATAAATACAACAAGTTTAATATTCCGCTCAGCAAGGAAGCGATGTAATTCTTTGAGCTTTAAACTAACCCTTTCAGAATCAAACTCTCTTATAGAACACGCAAGGTTAATAAAAGTATTCTCTTTCTTGTTCCATATAGTATTGCTAAAACACGGATATTTATTAGGCAGTACAAAAGTTTTTACATAAAATTGGAACAATTCTTCCCGGAAATTAAATCTATCGCTAAACCAGCTGTCAAAATTCCGTCCAAAGTTATAGTTTATCCGGCCGTTTTTATCAATAAACGGTTTCCAAACAGCAAGATTACGATTCTCGGCAGGAGAAATTTTCTCCGTTGAAATCCGGCTCATCGGTATGAATAAGACTATAACGCATATAAGCAAAAATATTATATCCAAGCGGGAATAATGTTTTACAACCTTAAAATCCGCAAGATATGATGTCAACTTATATGACAGCAGATAACCCAGAACTAAAATTATTGTAAAGACCATTGCGTCAAACTTTATGCTTGAGCGAACTTGAAAACTATCCTGAGTCACAAACTCTATGCTGTTATTTTTAGGCGTTGAGAGGCCCCCCCCCCCCCCGTGCAAAGATTTCAGGTCAAATGCGGATAACTTACACCGACCATTCTTTAAACTTATTTCTTTTATATCGATAGGAGATGAAGACGGGGTCTTATTCACTATTAATTTTAAGCGCTTTGCACCGTGCACTCGGCTTATCTCACAACTGCAAGTTTTATATTCACCGCTTAAATGTTTTCTTACTACACACTGTTTTACTTTTTTAAAATCAGCACTGTCTTTCTTGTTTAACTGAACTACAAAAGTGTAATCTCCATTACCTCTTGCCACAATATTTACAGGCAACGGCTTGAGGATTAACCAGTGCCGGCTCGTAACTATAAGCAATAATATCGTTAATATTAAACTTATTATATCTCTTCTGCGCATAATTAAATTCCTTCTATAAAGACTATCATAAAAATTTAAACTATGCAAAGTTAGTTGATAAAGTTCATAATATTTTTGTACACCTGCATTGCCCACTCCTTTAAAAATTTTTGAAGAATCAATTATACAATTTTTCCAACCAGCTTAGAGATGGACTATAGAACAATAATAATACCATATCCGGTTTAAAATCAGTTATTGCTTTTTCATACTCTGCAAGCTCACCTTTTTTGTTTTTAATATTAAATCTTCGTCTGTGTTTGTCTATCTGATAAAAACTTGTATTCAAAAAGTAAGTAAGACTTTCTTCAAAAGAATCACCTAACAAAAATAATTTATATTTTTTATTTTTATTAGTGTGTATATAATGGAAAATATTTTTTTGCTCTATTGCTATCTCTTCAGGATGAATATAATCATAATAGGTATATTTTGGCATCAATAGTTTTTCATCATGAACATTTCCGTTTTTATAGTTACAGCCGCCGTCAAATGTTCTGTGTTCACTATATCTGCATAATGTACGTTCATAAATATTAAATTTATCTTCAGGCGCGACCGATAATTCCTTAAAGTCACGAGCCATGTTATTAATGATATCTTTATAAAGTTCATAAACGGTAAAATCGGTTATATGATGGTCAGTTTTATAAAAGACAGAATCTTTATCGCGTAGACGTCTAAAATCGTCATAATAATATGTAACATTCAAATCAAGATTCTTCTCTTTCAAATAATTCATAAAATAAGCGGCTCTTTCACGCCTATTTATATTTATGCACTTATTTTCTTCTTTGCGAATAACTTCCTTTGAGGGGATAATGACCACATATAATTTAATATTCCTTTCTGCCAACCATTGATTAAAACGAACCAGATTTTTTATATATTTATCAAAAAATTTATAATTAATAGGTCCGAACTCATTTAGCGCCGAGGAATAAAACATCCAGCCGTTTTTCTTATAATAATAACCATTTTTAGTTCTCACAAAATCAAAGCTTATATTTGCCAAACCTTTATAATAGTATTGAACCAGAGCTTCACGCATATTAAATCTATCACTAAACCAACTGTCAAAATCCCGCCCAAAGCTATAGTTTATCCGGCCATTTTTATCAATAAACGGTTTCCAAACCGCAAGATTACGGTTCTCGGCCTCGGATTTTTTTGCGTCAGAGATATGACTCATTGGGAGAAATATCAATACTGCACAGGCGGCTAAAAACAATATATCCAGACGCGAATATTTTTTCTCTACTTTAAAATCCGCTAAATATGAGGTTAATTTATATGACAGCATAAATCCGAGGATAGCAATTATTATAAATATCATTGCATCAAATTTGATACTCACACGGGTGCGCAATGTCAAAAGCCTGTTTATTTCGGTTGAGGAACTCCCCCCCCCCCCCCGAATAGAGGTCACAGTACTTTGCGGCTTAGGCCTTATCGTCAGCCAGGCATTATGACTTAAACCTAAGATTACTAAAACTAATATAATACTTATTATAGTTCTTTTACGCATCTTACCCCCGCTCTAAAATCTGAAATAAATAAACGGATTATAAGTTGATGCAGCAATTGTCGCTGTTGACAATACCAACAATACTATAAGCCATAAATTTACAAAAGCTTTTATAATCTTATTTTCCTGCTGCAGCATTTTCCCGCATAACGGCGTACAACAAATAAATGCCGCCACAAAAATTATAATCTCGAAATTATCAACGTAATACGGGAGTGCATAAATTACATCGTGGACCTTTACCAAACCAAACATATTTTTAATATACGTCCACGCATAGGCCATATTATCGGCTCTGAACATAACCCAGCCTATTACAAAAACAAGAATCGTATAAAGGTGCTGCAAAGCTCTTTGCCAACGGTGTTGCTTTTCTTCGTGCCAGCCGGTTAGCTTTTCTAAAATTATAAAGAATCCGTTCCATGCGCCCCAGATAACAAAATTCCACGCCGCACCATGCCAGATACCTGTCAAAAGAAAAACTATCCCCAAATTTCTTATTGTTTTCCATTTACCGGATCTGTTTCCGCCAAGCGAAATATACACATATTGTTTAAACCAGGTGGACAGTGAAATATGCCATCTGCGCCAAAATTCCGTAATAGATTTGGATATATAAGGATAATTAAAGTTTTCTAAGAAATGGAATCCGAAAATAAGCCCCAGACCGATTGCCATATCGGAATAACCTGAAAAATCAAAGAACAACTGCAAAGAATACGCAATACTCCCCACCCACGCAATCAACGGAGAAAAGGTATCCGGTGCCTGCGCAAAAATTTTATCGGCAATAGCTCCCATTGTATTTGCCAGAAGCATTTTCTTTGATAAACCCACAATAAAACGTTTTGTCCCAAAGACTACTTTTTCAAAATTCACATCACGGTTGTCAATCTGATCCGCTACATCATGGTATTTAACAATCGGACCGGCGATTAATTGAGGGAAAAGGCAGATATAAAGTGCAAGTTTATAAACATCCTGCTGCGCCTTACACTCCCCGCGATAAACATCCACCACATACGATAACGCCTGAAATGTATAAAATGAAATACCAATAGGCATTACAATATGAAGCAGATCAATGTGCGAATGAAAAATTCCATTAATATTTTCAATTAAAAAGTTAAAATACTTAAAATAAATCAGGGAACCGAGGTTAATACATATAGTCAAAACCAAAGGGATTTTAGCATTTCTGCCGGTTTCCTTAAACCTCTCAACAATCTTTGCACCATAAAAATTGACAAGTATTGTAAGAAGCATAATAGCAAGATATTTAGGTTCTCCCCACGCATAAAAAATTATACTTGCAATAAGTAAAATCGGATTGTGCAATTCTTTTTTAGAAATCAAATAAAGTGTACACACAATCGGTAAAAACATGTAAACAAAAGTCATTGATGAAAATAACATTATTGCTCCTTCCTAGCATCTCTCAATATATCAAAATCCATATCCAGCAGCATCTCAGGTTGAATTGCAGAAAACATCATAACAACGACATCAGCCTTTTTCAACAAATCCAAATTTTTTCTTAATACATCTTTTCGTTCTGCTTGAGCCAGCCCGCGAACGAATATAGAATCCACTGTTTGAAACATATTAAAAAACAAAGGTTTTGTCATATTTACATAAGAATCCCCTATAATAAGAACTTTCTTCTGCAGCGGGAGTTCACACTTTGGAGTATAAAATTTATATGTTTCATCTAATAATGTTTCGTCCCAGATATTTAATGTACAGAAACCGGACCCCATTGAAAAGCGACTGCCGCTTCTTGCCTTATTAGTTTCCTGCACAGTGAAATCACACTCCCGCAATTGCGGGAAAGGTACTCCGTCAGCATTCATTCTTTTAATCAAAGAATTGAATACCACTAAATAACCAACATCATTCAAATGATGATCGTGCTTAAAAAATACAAGGTGTTCTTTCTTAGCCTTCATCAATTCATCATATGGATATAAAATTTCAACTCCAGATGCCGTATAAACATTTTTAATAATATCAGGCACCGGATCATAAACTTTCAACGGATTTGAAATCAACCCTTCATAAATTTCATCTTTATATAAGATTCCTTTTTCCGGAATAATCACAAAATACAGCTTCTTACGAGTTTTATCACAATATTCACTCAAAATTTTAATATCCTCAGAGAAAACTCTTTGTTGTTCCGGCGTAAATAATTTTTGTGCTGCTTTATGAAATTTCAGAATTAGAAACCAGTGATTTTGTTTATTTAATAATACCCCATTATTAATACAAGAATATTTTGAGAAATAATAACGCAACCAGCCATATAAGTTTACATAATCCCGTCTGAAATTATATCTGTCATTAAACCAGTTATCAAAATCTTTTCCAAAATTATAATTTATTTTATCCTTGTTGATAAGCGGCACCCATTTTGCAAGCTCTCTGTTTTCCGCAATTGATTTTACATCATTTGTAATATGACTCATAGGGAGAAACATCAGTATGGTACAAACCAGCAAAAACAATATATCCAGACGCGAATAATTACTTAAAACCTTAAAATCCGCAAGATATGAAGTCAATTTATATGACAGTAAATAACCTAAAACCGCAATGATAATAAACGTCATTGCTTCAAATTTAATACCGGAGCGAACAGACAATTTTTCGTTATAAGTCAGAGTGAATGTGCTAGAGGACGGCATTAAGATATCCCCCCCCCCCCCGGTAGGGCGTTATGCAACGCAAATTCGGATACTGAAGGTAGTTTATATTTCCCGTTTTTCAGCGTTATGTCTTTTATTTCTATAGGAGATACGTCGGAAGTGTTTACAACGAGTCTTAAGCGTTTGGGGAAACGTACCCTGTCTATTTTGCATTCACATTTCTCATAACCACCGGTTAGATGTTTCTTTATCGTACACTGCTTTATTTTTTTAAATTCGTTATTATTCTTCTTATTTAACTGAACCGTAAATGTGTAACTACCGTTGCCCTTTACAAGAAAACTCACAGGCATTGGTTTAAATATAAGCCAATGCTTACAGGTCAACGCCAGTAGCACTATTGTTAGAACACCGCTTATGATATCACGTCTGCGCATTCACACTCTCCTCGTTATGAATATATTATAAAAACGCTATACCTTCATCATATTTATCAACATTTTAAACAAAATGTTACATGTAAAAACTCTATCCGTTTACATCACCTTATCAGCGAATAAATATATTGACATTTACGCATATAATCTTTGCAAAAGGAGTTGAGTGATGAAAAAAATATCAAAAGTTTTAGGGATTGTAAGTTTGTTAATAATTACGGCAAGCCAGGCAAACGCAGGAATTTTTTCAAAATTCCGCGGCTGGAGCAATAATTTTTGGAACAACGGTTGGGGAAGCGGCAGGTATTATAATAATTACAATTGCCCATACCATAACCACTATAACAGCAGACCGCACTACCACGGTAACGGTTTCTTCCACAGCGGCAGTATGACAGGATTTACGCCGCCTATTAACGGAAGCTTCTACCCGAGCATTGGAAATTACCATAGTCCTATGTACCCGGGCCATATAAACTCTATAAATTCTATTCCACAGCAGGTTATTACCGATTTTAATTCTAATGTCGGCACCCGCACAGGGGTTACTATTTTAGATTAAAATTATTGACTTTATACGGCAATATATGATACAACTATACTGTAAGAATTACAGGAGAGTTTAGTATGGGAAAATTAATTCTTGTCATATTGTTGGCAGTAGGCGCATACTTTATTTACGAAAACCAGGATGAGCTTCTTGCAAGTGCGAAAGAACTTTTTCTTAAAGAAAAAACCGTTATGAAAGTTAATAACGCCAGTGCAGAAAAACAAAAAGCCATTGAAAACGCCATGGATCAGGCACTGGAGTACTAAAATGGCAACAGAAGTTTTTCAATATAAACCGCAGGGTGTTTGCTGTCAGCTAATGCAAATTTCAGTTAATGACGGTATTGTGGAAGATGTACAATTTATGGGCGGCTGCCACGGAAACCTTCAGGGAATCGGCAAACTGGTAAAAGGGATGCCCCTTGATGAAGTTATTTCCAGACTTCAAGGAATTCAATGCGGAAGCAAACCGACAAGCTGTCCGGATCAGTTGACAAAGGCATTGGTTGCTTATAAAAATCACAAACAAGCTGCGGTTTAGCGTCAGCCGGTGCTCACAGTGTCAACACACGTTAGTGTGGTGAGCAGGTGAGCATTACGATACCGCCGTTACGATTGGAGCAGAGCAATAAAGCAGTTCTCCGTCGCCTGCTTGCCCTGCCCTCGCAGGTCAACCCGCGACTGCGCTGTCTAATACGCCACTCAAAAGTTTCGCTCACGTTCCTTATCGCTAAACTTTCTCGGACATAAAGAGTGTACAAAAAATCCTATAGCAATGCTATAGGATTTTTTGACAGGCGGGAAAGCGTTTTTTATTTTGTAATTTCCCTGTTATTTTCAACCATTTTCCACGCTTGACGCGGGCACAGGGCCGCACAAATTCCACAGCCTATACATTTATTATCCTCGGAATGATAAACTTTTTCATCAGAGAAAATCGCATTTTGCGGACAGTTTTTAACACAAATATCACACCCGATACAAAGCTTTTTATCCCACTGCGGAATACGGCATCTGGCATCACCTGTGCCTGCGAGTTCATACACCGCATAATCGTCCGTGATGAAATCTCCGAAGATTCCGCCCGAAATCCACTCTTTTTGACGGAATTCCGCAACCGGCATCCGTTTTTTTACTGCTTCCGCACGAGTTTGAATTTTATGCCATTCGCTAAAGTCGGTAAGTTTATTAAAAAGTTCGGAACGTCCGATTTTGTCAAGAAATCTTTTCAAGCCGGAGTGCAAAAATTCTATATCTTTTTCATCAAGGTTCAGGATTTCGACACAATGCGATAGGTTTTCAACTTTTCCGCGCACAAAAATTGTACCGCCGACCATTCCGCCGCAGGAGCCTTTTCCCAAAACAGAGTCAAATTCTTCGCACTCATAGCCGCAGACAATTGCAATACCGCCGCCCATAAATTCAAAACTATAAGAACCCGTATTTTTTAAAACCCAGAATTCAGGGATTTTAAAACGCGGATCGTGTTTCATCAGAGCGCCAGAGCGTGTTCCTACCCGTCCGCCAATATAAATTTCGCCTGATGCAGCACAATGAGCAGTCGTATCGCCACTATCGCCTTTTACAATAATTTCCGCGCCGGAATTCAGCCAGCCGGTATCTGCCGGGACCGAACCCTCAACAATAATCCGGGTACCCTTCATACCCATTGCCCCGACGCGCTGCCCCGGATTTCTTACGAGGAAACTTAAAGTTTTGCTTCTGTCACGAGCCCAGCTTGAACCGCCGATATTATGCTGTCCGCAGCCGTTTATCTCAAAATCAGTATACCCCTCGTCAATTTTTGCCTGAATTAATTGCAAAAGTTCCTGAGTGGACATTCTGTTTTCATTTTTTAAAGTTTCAATCTTAAATCTTTCCATAGTAAAAACCTATATTGAATACTGGATATCAAGCCGCCTTGCAATGTGTTTATCAACTGTAATCAAAGCATCAGAACGCCCGATAGGCAAAGTCGAACAGCCCACAGGCCCCATTAACTTTTTCAGTTCCATATCGGTTGCAACGATAAAGTTAACAAGATTTTCCGCGACTTTGTCGATATCAAGCCTTTTTGTAAGACATTCTCTTTGAGAAGTCAACCCCGCCGGACAGTTGCCGGTCGAGCAGGCATTACACTTTTCAGTGTCATTACCACAGCAGCCCGCGATTTGTAAAAGCAGACGTCCCGTAAATACTCCGTTTGCGCCAAGACAAATCAATTTAAATGCATCAGCCGCAAAACTTCCGGTTTGCCCCAAGCCTCCGCCTGCAAAAAGCGGGATTTCGCCCTGACGTCCCTGATGCACTGCCGCGAGATAGCAATCGCGCAGTTTTGAGGTTATCGGGTGGCCCGTGTGGTTTAAAGAAATCTCGTGCGCAGCACCCGTTCCGCCCGCAAAGCCGTCAATAAAAAATCCGCCGACAATATTATACGGGTCGCGAAGCAGATTATTATAAACCGCAACACTTGTAACTGACGCTGCCACCTTAATCGCAACCGGAACGCGGAAATTAAACGCCGCGTTCATAGATAAGAACATCTTTTGAACACTTTCCTCAATCGAATAAAGCCCCTGATGCGTCGGCGGGCTCATCAGATCAGCCTTCGGAACCCCGCGGATTTCCTGAACATATTTTGAAACTTTATTTGCAAGCAGCAGCCCGCCGTCACCCGGTTTTGCCCCCTGCCCGATTTTTATAAGAATACCTGCAGGATCCTCTATCATTTCAGGCATTGTTTCAACAATTCTGTTCCAGCCGAAATGACCTGACGCAATTTGCAAAATCATATATTTCAGGTATCTTGATTTCAAAAGGCTTACGGGAACTCCGCCCTCACCGGTTCCCATTCGGATAGGAATACCCATTTTCTCGTTAAGATAAGCCGTTGCAATTGCAATTGCTTCCCACATTCTCGAGGAAATTGCGCCGATTGACATATCCCCGAAAATTATCGGATAAATCCAGCGGTTCGGCGGAAGCGGTTTTGTTTGCATTATTTTATTACCGTCGACCTCAAAACCGAGTTTATCGGCTGATAAAACTCTTCCGAAAGGCGTTTTTATCTCAAATGTATGACGAACCGGATCCAGTGACGGATCTGTCATTTGCGAAATTCTGCCGATTTTAATTTTATCCAGCGTTCTGCCTTCTGTATTAAGGTTAGACCGCCCGCCGCGTTTCAGAGATTCACCTTTTTCAGCGCGATAACGGATAGCATACCTGTCATCAAAATTTCTAACAGCCTTAATCGCGCCGTTCGGACATACGTTTGCGCACATTCCGCAGCCTACGCAGTGGTTTTCAAACCCGACATTCTGCTTTATTACAAGAGTTTTTTCATAAGTATTTTTTTCATTAATATTGCCGGATTTTTTGCGCATTTCAACAGCAGGGCTGATTGCTCCGAAGGAACAAACCGCCGTACATTTGCCGCACTGAATACACTTGGATTCATCGTATTCAATAATCCAAGGTAAATCTTCCTTATGCAATTCATTAACTTTTACTGCTGCCATCTTTCCACCGTCAAATCATTTTTTACAATAATAGTTTCATTTTCCGCCGGATAAATATCTTTGCTCAAATCTCTGTCCGGCAATAGTTCATTAATCCCGGTTACTTCTGACGTCATAACCACCATATCTTCATTCTGACCGATTACCACCGGACGCAATTTTTTGGAATCGCAAACGCAAAGCAGGTCATAATCAGGTGTCACACCGAGAATAGTGTTTGGTCCGTTAATTTCAAGATGAGATAATGAAGCCTTTATTCTGAGCAAAACATCTTTATCCTGACGTTTTTCAATTTTATCAATCGGAAGCGGCGTTATTACGTGCTTGTAGTATTGAATAGGCCATTTTAAAATTTTGTGCAGATAGTGCAAGGTGTACAAAAAGCACTGCGAATCTGATTCAAATCCCATATAAGCACGGTTTAACTTCATTTGATAATATTTATTTCTTTCGTAGAACGTATTTTCACCGTTTGCAAGAACCGTATATCCTTCAAGGAAAAACGGATGCGCGGCATATCTGACAATATCATAATTTGTATTCTGGCGGCACTGTGCAGTGATAACTTTTGAACAGAGTTCCGAATTTTCTTCCCAGAGATTAAAATAAGTTCCGATATCTTTCGGGCTTCCAATTTCTTTTAACACTAACGTGTCAGGCCAAAAGGCATAGATATAGCCTGAATTATCTTCTTCAAGAGCCTTTCTGATTTTCAGGGCTGTATCAAGAAGCAATTCTTCTTTTTCTTCCTGAGTCGCATATTTATGGCTCTTTGGATACTGCACCGCCTCAAAAACATAGTTAGGAAGCGGGTCGATTTTTAAACCTTTTTTATTTGTAATATGCGGCGTCCATTGCAAAACCCGTTTAAATCCCAAATCCATAAGAATATCTTCCGCCTTACGTGCGCCCTCAACGGTACCCGCCATAGAAAGGATAGGCAAATCCTTATGATGTTCAAAAATCCCACCCAAATCCTGCATTACAAAGGCAAACCCGGAATCATCGTGGCCTTTTTGCTGAGAGCGCATAAGTTTTAAGGCGATTGAGGGGTGTAAATACTTCTTAGATTTAATGGCGCCAATTCTACACATATAAGTTATTTTATGGTTGAAAAATTCGATTGTCAACTAAGGGTAAAGAAAATTGAAGGGCGAAGCCGAACGGCTTCGCCCGTAATAATAGATACACGCACAGCCTACAGGCTAAACGTATCGTCTTTCAACAACTGCTGCTCTATAGTTTCTGCCGGCGGAGTTATCTTCACCGGAATGCCCTTTTTATAATATTTCAGACCAATGCCTTCATTCGGTACCGGTTTAACATTATCAGAATAATCTATAGTTTTATTTTCCAGCCGCAAGATAACGTTTTCTTCAACATCTTTCGCTATAATATTTTTGGAAAACGAACGGACTTTTTCATAGTTATCGGCTGCCGCAGAGAAATTTTTTGCAGAAAAAGGCTTCTTATTTGATGCAAGCGGCATTGTATATGATTTGTGCCACAGCGCAACCCCGTCAGTGTTATCAATAAGCATTACCATTGTAGTCCAATTGTATTGATAATCTATTTGAAAATCCGAAGCAAGCTTCAAAACATCCCATAGTTCAAGTTTTGCCTCATTTTTGTCCTCAACATACCCGACAACAAGCAGCGTTTTATCCGCCGTTGTATTTATTGATTTGACAAGTTTTTCAAAATCTATCAAACCGGATTTTCGAAACTTATTACCGGCTTCTTTTACATAAAAATCATTGGCAGTCAGGGCTTTAACATTATCCAGTTTAGTCGAATTTATTTTATTCCCGAGCAAGAAGTTTTGAATAATATCATCTGCAACAATTTCAGACGCGGTTTCAAAACCATAAGAATTATTATTTTGCACATCTGTCATATAAAGCGGCAGCACAAAAATTTCCTCTTCTTTGGCGTACGCTGCCAAACCAATAAACATAAAAATAAATACCAGTAATTTTTTCATATCAATATTATACTCCAAATAAACGATTTTACAAAGAACAAATTATACTAAAATACTTTTTGAGGTGTCTTATGAATTACCGTGAATTATTAGAAAAAGCAAAAGAAGTTTCCCAAAACGCATACGTTCCATACTCAAAGTTTAAAGTCGGCGCCTGCGTATTGACGGAAGACGGCAGTACGTTCAGCGGCTGTAATTTTGAGAATGCAAGCTACGGTCTTACAATTTGCGCGGAACGCAACGCCATCGGAACTGCCATTGCTAACGGTCATACAAAACTAAAAGCGATTGCCATATATTCGCCAAACGAGGATAACTGTGTACCTTGCGGCGCTTGCAGGCAGGTTATGACAGAATTTCTCGCCGGTAACGATCTGGATATTATTACCGAAGTCAATGGCGAGGCAAAAGTTTATAAATTAAGCTACCTCATGCCTGAAAGCTTTAAGATTTAATGTATCTAATCGAACTTATAGTAAAAATTTTTAGTAAGAAAAGCGGTTATATCAAGCAAAAAACACCGGAAGAGCTTGAAGAAGAGCGCTGCAATCATGTTTTTATGCCGGTTGACAGCACCGGAGAAATCCTTGCCTGCCGGAACTGCGGCGCCATTGTGCACAAAAGTAATCTTAAAAAATATAGAAAACAAGATTAATTAAAAAATCCGCAACAAGCATATAAATTGTAGAAAGTATTGATGCGCGCGTCGTTGATATTCCGACCTGCTTTGCCCCGCCTGTAGTTGTATATCCCTGAGTCGCGCACACAAGCGTTATCAATGCTCCAAAAATCATTGCCTTAAAAAGGCTTATATAAACATCCCTTATCGAAAGCCAGGCCCATACAGAACTTATATATCTTGCCGGATGAAGGTCTATTGTCGCCTGCGCAACAAACATTCCGCCGACAATCCCGACGAATTCTGCAAGTAATACAACCATAGGAACAGTGAAAAATCCTGCCAGAATTCTCGGTGTAAAATAATACCCGACAGGATCAACCTTTAGAGTTTTAAGCGCATCAACCTGAGATGTAACCTGCATATTGGCGATTTCCGCACTAATTGCAGTTCCCGCCCGCGCCCCGATTGCAAGCGCCACAAACCCCGGGGCAATTTCTCTTATCATAACAATTGCAATAGAACCGCCGATATACGTATCAGCCCCCGACATTGCAAAACTTTTCGCTACCTGAATTGTCATAACCAAAGACGCAATGAAAACAATCATCAGGGATATCGGCAATGAGTCGTAACTTATTGCCGATGCCTGTGAAATTATTGTACTGAAACGTGCCTGCCCTGAGAACAAGTATTTAAAACAACGTATTAAGTTTTGAACGCATAAACCTAAGAATGTAAACATCTGTCCTCACACATGCCCGTTAACAAAATTAGTAAACCGGCATACACCAGTGTTTATATTTAGCTACCTTGCCCTTTACAACATCAAAATAAAGGTCTTGCAATTTTGCAGCAATCGGGCCGACTTTTCCGTCACCGAGTTTTCTGCCATCGATTTCAACAATCGGGCTGACCTGTGCACCTGTGCCGCAATAGAACGCTTCATCCGCAAGGTAAAGTTCCGAACGATCAATAGCACGTTCTTCAACTTCAATCCCCAAATCTCTCGCGAGTTCAATAATAGTGTTTCTTGTGATGCCTATTAAAATACTGTCTGTTTTTGCAGAGGTAACAAGTTTTCCGTTCATAACCATAAAGAAGTTCATTGCAGAACCTTCTGTAACCTGTCCGCATTCATCCAGAACAATAGCATCATCAAAACCTGCATTATGAGCGTCCGTTTTAATCAATGCAGAGTTTGCATAAGCGCCGCTGACTTTCGCACGAGGCGGAATAGCATTATCGCTGTTTCTTCTCCACGAAGAAACACAAACTCTCAAGCCTTTTGAAGTATCAATATAATCACCCATTTTATTTGTCAGGAGAACAAACGCATCAGGGTTATCATAAAGCCCCGGGCCAACCTTTTGCGCGCATTTATATAATGTAGGACGAATATAAGTATTTTCTCTGTAATTATTCTTTTTCAACTGTTCAACAGTTAATTTGCAGTATTCATCAATACTCATGGTCGGAGTCATGAACATAATTTTTGCACTTGCAAACATTCTTTCGTAGTGTTCTCTGACTCTGAAAGCATAAAGCTGTTTTTCTTCTTCATTCCAATATGCTCTTATACCTTCAAATACAGAAGTTCCGTATAAAAAAGCATGAGTTCTGACCGGTATAGAAGCCTTTGTCGAATCAACCCATTCCCCGTTCAAATAAAAATATTCTGTCATATTTCTCTCCTTCTAAAACTTCTATTGTTACCATAGTATCACGAAAGATTATGAAAATACTGATTTTTATACTTTTATGAACAATTTTTAATAATTAGGACTTGCCAAAACACATCAAAAATGCTACAATGGTAGCAAAGGTGTGAGGTAGAATTATGTTAGGTGCTATTACAGGAAACGGATTGTACGGGAATAAATATGCCTTCGGGTTTCAAAACGCAAGAATGTCGCAGGATGACGAACAAAAAGACGAAGCAAAACAGGCTTTAATAAAAAAGAATTATAACGAAATCTATGCACACGAACTTGCGCACAAAACCGCAGGCGGGCACCTCGCAGGTGCTATCGTAATTGAACGTAATGCCGACGGCATACCTTTTGCCGGACATGTGGCTATAAAAATGCCATCCCTTAATCCTAATAACCCGCAGCAAACGATTAACGATGCAAATACGGTAATACGCTCCGCTATGGCACCGGCAGACCCTTCCGGTCAGGACTACAAGGTTGCGGCACAGGCAAGGAACATTAAATCCGAAGCTCAAAATATGGCAAGCAAACAAAGATTAAATTTATTAGCATAAAAAGGAGCCTTCTGGCTCCTTTTTTAACGTTTAATACACCTCAAAGCATGTCCCTGAGTTCTTGAACTGGTCTTATACATAGTGCCATGGTTAATATCTACAGTCCAGGCTGCCGGTGCACCCTCATAAATATCCGTTGAAGAGGAAAGATAAAAACCTCCGGCATCCCAGTTGCCAATAAGCTCTTTATTAATATACATTGCTGCTAATTCTTCTTTATTTGGTACACGACTGTCATCCGAGAATTTCAAACACTCTTTCCCTGCTGCGATCTGGCTTACACCGGTCGCTGAATTTTGCATCAACGGAACCGGAGCTACAACCACAGGGTCAACAGCATAAAAAACTGTAATGAAGCCTAAATCTTTACCAACAGTATTCGGCCCTTTACTTCCATTCAAATCATACAGGAAATTTGCACAAAATAACGGCTGCACATAATTCCAGTAATTAGTAAAAGCCTGATTAATACTGCAATTCGGATTATAATAAACCGCAATACTTTCTCCGTTTTGTGTTTCAAAAGCCGCAGCTTTCGTATTTAACTGATTATAAGAAGGGTGACCCGCAAAATTTTGGCTTAAAATTCCGGAATTTAAGGTCTGCATATCAAATGGAAAATCAAGAGAATCTCCTTTAATATTGGTTATTTTAGAAGCTAAACCGCAATCTTTTAAATGTTCATTATCGCAAATATTATTGATTTTTAAGACTTTTGAAAGTCCGTCAGTAACAAACGTCTCAGCGGCTGTATCCTCTGTAACACTTTGTGAACCGTCATCGCTTATAGTACCGGAAAGTTTTCCATAACCATTCAAAGACGGCATCAGGGCAATTGCCTGACTCATTCGTGCATAAAGAGCTTTTCTCTGCGTGTTCCACGTGCGTTCATTAATGTTGCCCGTGAGTGACGGAAGCGTTATCGCGGCCACCACGCCGATTATCGTCAGGGATAATAATATTTCGGCCATGGTAAACGCTGACCGTAAGCCGACCAGCCCATTATGGATCCGGCTCAGCCGGTCTGCCATGGTAAAGGCACATACAAGGGTCATTTCCTTTAATGTCATCCCGAATTTATTTCGGGATCTGTCCAACGTTACCGGTAGCTCGCGACATGGGACAGATGCTGAATCAAGTTCAGCATGACATGGGGACGTAGTGTCCTCAATACCTAATTTTGCGGGTAAGGCACGCCCCCCCCCCCCCCGTACAAATACTTACATTTCGGTTTTTCATTCTTTCCATCCTTTCCGGGCTTATTGCCCTATTCTCTTATTGCCTTATTGCCTCTTCTATTATTTACTATTTTTCAATTTTAGTCAAGACCGATAGCAAGGGTCTAATTAGGAGGCCGCCTTGACCGGCGATTATGTAGTATTTTTCAAAAAAAGTAAAGCCCCTTTCGGGGCGTTACTTTTTATTTTCTTTCAATTCTGATTGCACTGTCCGGACAAGTTAATTCACAAGTTCCGCAGGCAATACAGATAGAAGGATCCGGTTCAACCGCAGGGGTTTGGAAAAGTCCGGTTTCTTTTGACCATTTTAAGCAGTCTTTACCCATTTTATTCATTGGGCATTTTGCGATACAAAGACCGCAGCCTTTACAGAGGTCTGTGTATACATAGTAATCAGCTTTTCCTTTGCCGACACCTTCAATTTTGTATCCTTTATATTGTAATTGTTCTGTCATTTTAATCACCTTTCCGCATTAAACAGCTGCATTAACCATTTCCATACCCATTTCAAGAGCTTTGTGGTTCAACTCTCTCAATTCAGGTTTTACAGCGAATTTTTTGCCTAATGCCAATTCCATAGCGTTTTTGATATCATCAATTTTTAAAACATTAGTTGCTGCAAGCAATACGCCCAAAATAATGATGTTAAATACACGTGCGCTAAGTTTTTCGTTAGCAATTTTATTAGCGTCAACACCGATGAGTTTTTTGCATTTGCATTCCGGTTTCTTAGTACAAACTGATGTATCGTAAACTACAATAGAATTTTCATCAACATAAGTATCGCATCTGTCGATTGCTCTATCAGAAAGCATTATTACGATGTCGCCCTTAGCGAAACGCGGTTCGCCGATTTTTTCATCAGCGATTTGACAGAATGCAATAGAAACCCCGCCGCGTTGTTCTACGCCGAAGTTTGGAATATATAAAACTTGTTTGCCTGCTTCATAGCCTGCTTCAACAAGAATTTTAGCAACAGACTGAACGCCCTGACCGCCTTCACCTGCTAATACCATTTTTGTTCTACTCATATTTTTACCTTTCTTCTTTGTTAAACCACGCCTGATATTATTCTAAGCCTTCTCTAACAAGGAATTCGTTAACTTCAAAAACGCTTTCCATTTGTTCTAATCTGCCCCACGTATCAACGTTATTAGTTCTCCAGTTGAGCGGGCAAAGAGATAGAACTTCAACAAATGAGAAGCCACCCATTTCAACGTTTTTGAGTGCTTTTTTGAAGGTTACGCGGAGTTTTTTCAGGTTAGAAACAGAAGCTCTTGCAACATAAGATTTTGCAGGGTCAGCAATCGCAGCAACCATTTCAGCGCCTTTTGCAGGACGACCGGTAACATCACAATCACGTCCGTAAGGAGTTGTTTCCGTTTTTTGACCCGGCATTGTAGTCGGTGACATTTGTCCGCCTGTCATACCATAGTTAGTGTTGTTAGTAACAATAATCAGCATTCTTTCGGAACGAACAGTTGCGTTGACAAGGTGCTGTGAACCGATTGCCAAACCGCCGCCGTCACCCATATAAGCAATACCGATTGCGTCTTTATTTGCTCTGGTAAACCCGTAGATTACAGGAGTTGTACGACCGTGGTGGGTTTGAACGGTGTCTAAATCCATATAATTCCACGAAAGCAATGAGCATCCGATATCACAACCGAAAACTGCTTTTTGTTTTAAACCTAAATCATCAATAGCCCAGGCTAGTGATTTTAATATCATACCGTGACCGCAGCCGGGACAAAATTTGGAAGCGCCGACTTCCGCATTTTGTGCGTCAGGCAATTTTGGAGGCATTGTTAATAATTCTGTCATTTTGTTTTTCTCCTTTTACTAAACTGCTGCCGGAACGTCAGCCATTTCAACAACTTTGTTAACGATATCATCACCGGTAACACCTACACCCATTTTGAATAATGTTTGATAAGGTGTTGTTAAGCCGTAGATTTTTTCAAGTACCATTTGCGCCAATTGACCGTTTGCAGATTCTGTAAACAGAACCTGTTTAGCTCTCTTAACTGCTGCTCTAAGCGGTTTAACATCAAGCGGTCTGATTGTAATCGGTCTGAATAAGCCGGCTTTAATACCTTTTGCTCTAAGCTCATCAACAGCGGTCATTGCAGAACGAGCTACAATACCGTGAGCAATAATAAGAATTTCAGCATCTTCCGTTTTATATTCAAAAGATTCAGCGACTTCTTCAGCCATTTTGTCGTAGTCGACCTGATACTGATCAAGAACTTCCATAAGTTCTTCTTCCATATTGTAAGTATTTCTAAGGTGAACAGATTTTCTGTCTTTTCCGATTTCGCCTTCACCCAATAAGTATGGAGTAACCGGTGTCATTTTAATTCCGCGTGAAGCAGGATCATACAATGTAACAGGTTCTCTCATTTTACCTTGATATCCGTCTGCCAGTAGGTATGTAGGGAACTTATAAGTCCAAGCTGTATTGAAAGCTTTAATCATATAATCATAAAGATCCTGGTGTCCGGCCGTAGAATAAACGATTCTGAAGCCTTCACCGTTTCCGCCAAAGCATGTCAAACGTGTTTCCTGCTGAGCGTAAATTACCGTAGCGGTCGAAGGACCGCCTCTTTGCATAACTGCACAGACAAAAGGGATTCTCATCATTTCAGCCATTGATTGGGCATCCTGCATGATTACGTTACCGGGACCAGCTGTTGCGGTGAAGGCCCTTTTACCGGCTAAAATTCCGCCGATAGTAGAAAAGCCTGCAGAGATTTCATCTTCTGTCTGTAAAAATCCAGCTTCTGTTTTCGGAAGCAATTTACACCAAGTGTGCATAATCTCGTTTTGCGGGGTAATAGGATAACCATACATAAAGTCTGCTTCCGCAGCGTTTGCAGCGTACGCCAAAACTTCATTCCCCGTCAAAAACATCTTTGTGTCTTCTTTGATTAGTTTGTTTACCATAAGTTCTACCTTCTTTTTATAAAAAATACATGTATCTCTTAATACATGTAATATAATATTATAAAAAATGATTTTAGGCAAAAAGATTAAAGTAATGTAAATAAAAAGGCGGGAACATTGCCCCGCCTTTGTGTTAACGCTTGACGCATTTAACCTTTTTCCATCCGGTACTGCTAATTGGTTCAAGAAATATTCTTCCCGTTGTTCCGCTCATATTCCATGCTTTAGATGAATCGTAGCGGCTTGATGACCAATAGTGCGAACTCTCAATAATATTAAGTAATTTACTATTATAAAACATAGAAATAACTTCACCTATATTTGGCACACGATACTCAGCATCTAAAGCCGTACAGGCCTTTGGAGCTTCATTAAAGTCTACTTCTACGCCGGAATTTCGTGGATACAGCATAGGCGCGACAACAAGGCTGTCAGACGGATACAAAACTGTCATTACCCCGATATCTTTACCGACTGCATTCGGACCTTTGCTTCCGTTGAGATCATACACAAAGTTCGCACAAACCTTGCTGGCGCCATAGTAATCAGTTTCCTGCATATCTGCGCTGCAAGAAGGGTTATAAAAAGCCAAAATGCTTTCGCCGTTCTGTGTTTCAAACGCTGCAGCTTCGGTATCGACATTACTGTAAGAATAGTCCACAGGAGTTGTTCCGTGAGTATCGGTAAATGACATACTTGTGTTTTTAGGGTTCAACTCACTGACGAGTTTTGGCATTGACGTTGGATTGCCCGCGTTATCGGTAATCTGTTTTGAGGTTATGCCGCAATCTTCGAGGTGGTCGTAGTCGCAGACATTATTAATTTTCAAAACTTTAGAAAGCCCTGCTGTTACAAAAGTTTCGGCATCGGAATATCCGTTCATTGAATCCATTAGTGAAACGGCCTGTGAAAATCTTGCATAAAGCGCTTTTCTTTGCGTGTTCCATGTTCGCTCGTTGATGTTACCGGTAAGGCTCGGTAATGTTATCGCTGCCACCACGCCGATTATCGTCAGGGATAATAATATCTCTGCCATTGTGAACGCTGCGTTTTTCGTCATCCCGAATTTAGTTCGGGATCTGTCCAACGTTACCGGTAGCTCGCTTTGCTGGACAGACCCTGAATCAAGTTCAGGGTGACAATAAAATTTTACGTTGTCCGTGAGCACGCTTTCCGATTGTAGAACCGGCTCAGCCGGCCCCCCCCCCCCCCGTGCAAATACTTACACTCTGTTTTTTCATTTCTTCTATCCTTTCTGGCTTCTCGCCATTGTCTAATTATGATACCGGCTTGACCGCCGGTCCTTTCTTTGTTTTGCGTTGGGCTGGCAAGCCCAAACCTACTGGTATAAGGCAATAGGTCATTAGGGCATCATGGCAATAGGACTATTTCTTTTTTCCATTCGGTCATTACGACTCATTGCCTTATTTTCTTATTGCCTTATTGCCTATTTCATTATGTACCATGTTTTCTATTTAGTCAAGTTATGATATAACAATAATATGTTTACAGGTATAATTGAAGAAATCGGAGAAATTAAAAGTTTTCAGTGCAATACGGTGCTGGAAGTTTCTTGTCACAAAATTTTAGAAGATGTGAAACTCGGCGACAGCATTGCGATTAACGGCGTTTGTCAAACAGTAATTGAATTTTCTAAAAATTCTTTCAAGGTCGAAGTCAGCCCCGAAACGCTTGCGGTAACAAATTTTTCGCAGCTTAAATCCGGAATGAAAGTCAATCTTGAACGAGCACTTACACCTACTACCCGTATGGGCGGACACATTGTTCAAGGACACATCGACCAAACCGGTGAACTTTTAAAAGTCGAAAAGCTTGATAATTTCTACAACATGTACTTTGAAACATCAGATACAAAATATATTGTAAAAAAGGGTTCAATTGCAGTGAACGGAATAAGTTTAACCGTAGCGGACGTGAATGCAACCTGCTTCAAAATTGCCGTGATACCGCACACGTTTGAAAATACAACACTCAAAAATCTTCAAACCGGCGGGTGGGTAAATATTGAAACCGATATCCTCGGACGGTATGTTGAAAAATTTTTATCTCTGAATGATAATACTGCTAAAAGTAAAATAAGTATGGAGTTTCTAAGGGAAAATGGATTTGTTTAATTTTAAATTTGATAATATAGAAGATGCTATTAAAGATTATAAAGCGGGAAAACCTGTTATTGTGGCAGATGATGAAGACAGAGAAAATGAAGGCGACCTGATTTGTTCCGCGCAAATGGCAACGCCTGAAATTATAAACTTTATGGCACGTGAATGCCGCGGGCTTATATGCCTTGCTATTGATCACACAATTGCAGAACGCCTTGAGTTGCCGCAAATGGTTGAAAATAACACCGAAGGTATGAAAACCGCCTTTACTCTAAGTATTGACGGCGCGGAAAAATTCGGCGTTACAACCGGAATTTCCGCCTACGACAGGGCAAAAACCATTGAAATTGCGATTGCACCCGATGCGGTTCCGTCAGATTTAAGGCGCCCCGGACACGTTTTCCCTTGCATGGCAAGAAAAGGCGGCGTTTTAACCCGTACGGGCCATACAGAAGCTGCCGTTGACCTTGCAAAAATCTGCGGGCATGCTCCGGCAGGCGTTATGTGCGAAATCATGATGGACGACGGCCAGATGGCAAGACGTGATGACTTAAGAAAATTTGCAAACCACCACGATATAAAATTCATCTCCGTTGCGCAGCTTATTGCGTACCGCCTTCAATCCGAAAAATTCGTGACACGTGACGCTGAAGCGAACCTTCCGACACAATTCGGCGATTTTAAAATTTACGGCTACACAAACCATCTTAACGGTCAGGAACATGTTGCGCTGGTAAAAGATGACGGCTCTGACAAAATGCCGTTAATCCGCGTCCACAGCGAATGTTTAACCGGCGACATTTTCCACAGCCTGAAATGTGATTGCAACCAGCAGCTCCACGAAGCTCTAAAAATGATTAACGAACACGGCAAAGGCGCGCTTGTTTACCTTAAAGGGCAGGAAGGCCGCGGAATCGGAATCGTTAATAAAATCAAAGCTTATGCCCTGCAAGAACAGGGACAGGATACAGTTGAAGCCAATGTTTCTCTGGGCTTTAAGCCTGATTTACGCGAATACGGGGTAGGTGCCCAAATTATCCGCGATATAGGATTTACGGAATTTGACCTTATTACAAACAACCCTAAAAAAATAGTCGGGTTGGGGGGTTACGGTTTGACAATTCATGATATAGTTAATATAAAGCCTGAAATTAATCAGTACAATGAAAAATATATCAACACAAAAAAAGAGAAAATGTGTCACATGATATAAACCGAAAAAGGATATTAGATGCAGGAATTAACCAGATGCGTAAAAGTTTTATCAAGAAAATACTATGCCGCATTCAAACCGTTGTATGAAGACTTCTGCCGTAGCGCAGTCACCGAATACAAATTTGAATTAGAGCCGCTTGATTACGACAGCTTTATTGAATCGCTTGAAAACAGATTAATCAACTGCATTATTTATATTGAAAATGAAATTCCGAAAGCTTTTCTGGTTTATACTCTTGCGATTTCAGAATCAATAGAGTTGAATATAATCCACAGCCAGAATTTTGAACATCTGGCACAGCGAAGCTGCGCTCTGATAAAATTCTTTATGGAAGAAGTTAAAACTGAAAGAAGAGAAAAAGTTGTCTGTTATCCGATGCTTGGCAAGCAAAAAGGAATTGTCGGCGAGATTTCACTTCTGGGATTCAAATTTGTCGGCATAGCGGTTTTAAGATTTCTGCTTCACGAAACAACTTCCCGCCAGATATTGAATATTGCGGCAATGGGCGAATTACCAAAAGATTATTCCATTAAATACTGGGAAGATAAATATATGAATGATGCCGTACGTGTTGTTCAAAACGCATTTTCAACAAGTGCCGACGCTCTCTTTGATACGAGATTTGCCTCGCTTGACGGGACTTACGACATTCTGAATAAAATTGTCACAAATGTTTATGCCGATTTTTTCCCTGCAGCCTCCAGTGTACTGCTTTACAAAGGGAAACCGGCAGGCTTTTGTTTTGCAAATGTTACAGGCGGCAGAATTGTTAATATCCCTATTTTTGCAATTGCAAAAGAACATCAGGCAAAAGGCTTATCAAAATATCTTCTTGCCGAAACCCTCAACAGAGTTCTGGCAATCAGCGATGAAAACCAGCTTCCTATTACAGAAATCAATACGAATACGGAAACAAATAATTTTCAGGCACTAAAAATGTACAGGAATCTCGGTTTCAAAGAAGATTACAACTATCCTCAATCATATCTTCCGGCAACGAACAAATTTTAAATTTTTATGTTATACTCAATAGCGGAAGGATTATTAGGGAGAATGTGCTATGTTAAGAGGACCTTTTTTAGACAGAAGCTGGATGGGACAAAATGAAGATTACAACTCTTCGTCAATTGTAATGCTCGGACTGCCGTTTGACGGAACTGTTTCATACCGCTCAGGTTCGCGTTTTGCGCCGGAGCAGATAAGACTTGCAAGCTGGGGGCTGGAAGAATATTCACCGCGTTTTGATAAAACTCTGGCAGATGTAAACTTTCACGATGCGGGCGACCTTGAATTTCCGCTCGGCAACACTTATAAAACACTCGATGTCATAGAACAAAATGTAGAAGACATTTACCGTGACGGCAAACGAGTTTTCGGTATAGGCGGCGAACATCTCGTAACATTACCGGAAATCAAAGCTGTATCAAAGTTTTATGATAATCTTGCAATTATCCATTTTGACGCGCACACAGACCTTAGAGAAGAATATTTAGGCGAAGAAATGTCACACTCTGCCGTAATCCGCCATGCCTCAAAAATTGTCGGGCCGCAAAACATTAAGCAAATCGGTATTCGCTCCGGTATGAAAGAGGAGTGGGAATTTATGAAAAAATACAACACGCTTGCACATAAATATTCCGATTTAGATGAACTGCGCGGCAAAAATATTTTTGTTACGGTGGATTTAGATGTTTTAGACCCTTCCGTCATGCCGGGAACCGGTACTCCTGAAGCCGGCGGGCTTGAATTTAACGAGCTTGCTGGCTGGTTTGAATACCTGAAAAACTTTAATATTATCGGCGCAGACGTAGTAGAACTTGCACCGGACTACGATGCATCAGGTGTTTCAACCGCCGTTGCGACAAAAGTTATCAGAGAATTACTCATGGTGATGTGAGCCTGAAACTCTTTTACAACCGTATTATTACGAATTATACGACCTAGGTTTATATTATGATAAAAGAACGAATAGAAGAACTAAAAGACTTACTAAACAAATACAGTTACCTGTATTACGTAGAAGAAAGCCCTGCTGTCAGCGACTTTGAATATGACACACTCTTCAAAGAATTACAAAAACTGGAAGAGGAAAATCCGGAATTCATAACCCCTGACAGCCCGACGCAGCGCGTTGGCGCAATAGGTGAAAAATTCGATGAATACAAGCACAAATACCGGCTTTACAGTCTTGACAATACCTACAGCTACGAAGAACTTGAAAAATGGTACGAAAAGCTTACCGCAGAATACGGGGAAAACGTTGAACTTGTAAGCGAACTTAAAATCGACGGGCTTGCGATTGCTCTGACGTATGAAAACGGCATTTTCATACGCGGTGTCACCCGCGGCGACGGCATAACAGGCGAAGATATCACGCCAAACCTTAAAACAATCAAGGCAATTCCGCTGAAACTTTTCAAAAATGTTGACATAGAAGTCCGCGGCGAAATCTATATGCCAAAAACTTCATTTGAAAAACTTAACGAAGAAAATCTTAAAAACGGCGAAAAAGTCTTTGCCAACCCGCGCAACGCAGCAAGCGGCTCTATCAGACAGCTTGACAGCCGGATTACCGCAAAGCGTGATTTATCTATGTTTACCTATGGCGCAATCCTTGAAAAAGGCAGCGAAATGCCTAAAACCCACTATGAAACTTTGATGTACCTTAAAGAACTCGGCTTCAAAGTAAACAAAAATATAAGGCTTTGCAAAAATGCACAGGAGGTCATTGACTACTGCAAAGAATGGGAAACAAAACGCAATAATCTGGATTATGCAACAGACGGCGTTGTCGTAAAAGTTAACCGGTTAAATATACAGGAGGATTTAGGCTACACTTCCCGCGCGCCAAAATGGGCAACAGCATTCAAATTTCCGCCGGAAGAAGTTTCCACAAAACTTGAAAGCATTGAACTCGGAGTCGGGAAAACCGGCGCGATTACCCCTGTTGCAATACTTACACCCGTCCAGCTTGCAGGTTCGACCGTTTCAAGAGCCAGCCTCCACAACTTTGACGAAATAAAAAGGCTTGATTTGAGATTAGGCGATACGGTTTTAATAAAAAAAGCGGCAGAAATTATCCCGAAAGTTGTAACGGTTTTAAAAGACAGCGGTCACGACCACCGAAAAGAAATCGCACTTCCCGACGAATGCCCTGCCTGCCACGAAAAACTCTCAACACGCCCGCGGGAAGTAGGTCTGTACTGCGAAAACCCGCAATGTCCGGCAAAAGTAAAAGCCCTGCTTGAATTCTGGGTTTCAAAAGACGCTATGGACATAGAAAATATAGGCCCGTCGGTCATTGAACAGCTTTATAATCTCGGCATGGTAAGAAATTTTGCTGACTTTTACAGGCTGAGCGTTGAGGATCTTTTAAAACTTGATCTGGTTAAAGAAAAAAGTGCAAACAATATTTATGAAGCTATTCAAAAAAGTAAAAACTGCACACTCCCGCGTTTCATTACCGCTCTTTCCATAAAAAATGTCGGCAAAGAAAACGCTAATATTCTCGCAGATCAATACGGAAGCCTTGAAAAACTTATGGAGGCAGCCCCTCAAAGTCTTGAAGAAGTCCGCGGCATAGCAGGAAAAATGGCTTCCGACATCTATGAATACTTTCACACGCAGGAAAATGTTGCAATTATTAAGGACTTATTAGCCCTCGGTGTTGTCCCCGAACATACTTCTGTGGTAAAATCAGATAAATTAAAAGATTTAACTTTTGTTCTGACAGGAACGCTTTCAACCATGACCCGTTCAGAAGCAGAAGAAAAAATTAAATCTCTGGGCGGAAAAGCTTCATCTTCAGTAACATCCAAAACCACCTATCTCGTTGCAGGAGAAAACCCCGGGTCAAAATTTGACAAAGCCCAAAAATTAGGTGTTATAATATTGTCAGAAGAAGAATTTTTAGCTTTACTAAGAAAAAGGTAATAATATGAAAAAGAATAAATTGAGAGTTATACAGATATCAGGTATCAGAGGACTGCTTTCCGCAGCATTTATAGTAGTCTGCCTTGCCGCAGGGTTTATAGGTTTTCCGGCACTGGTTCTAAATAAACTCTGGAACCATATCGCAGACATTACCGGCGCAATCCCGTATATAAATATGTTTCAGGGGCTGATACTCTGGGCTATCCTTGCGGTTTCATACCTCATCATCAATAAAAAACAAAAATACCTCGTTGCGTTTGAACCGCAAACAAGTAAAAGAGAAATTAAAGACATCATAAACGAAATAAAATCCCAAACCGCCGAGTTGAAACACGAAACTCCTCCGCTGGAAACTCAGGATATAAAAATTCAACCGGCAGCACAAAAAAATTCAGAACAAAAGGAAGAAGAAAAATCTAAAGAGGTAGTTTAATGAAAAAGAAAAATTTACTTGCAATATTCCTATTATTGCTTTTTGCAATGTGTGTAACAACTCCGGTACAGGCAAAACCGCAGGGTTCAATCTATGTTGATGCCACCTCCAACCTTGACCTTAAACCGGACGTAGTCGAATTTAACGTAATCGTTACGACAAAAGACAAAACGTCACTTGAAAACGCGTCAATCGCAAACAAAGAAATTTCAACAAAAGTTTATCAAGCCTTAAACACTATGATTGACAAAACAAAGGGCGATTATATTAAAACAATAGACTACTCCGCAAGCCCTTCATATTACTACAACAACGGCAAAAGAACTTTTGAATTTTATGAAGTAAATAATACAATAACCGTTCACACAAACAAAGTAACCGATGTCGGTATGTTTATTGATAAAGCACTTAACCTCGGTGCAACCAATATCGGCAACATTGAATTCAAACTTGAAGATCAAAACTCCTACTGCAATGAACTTTTAAGCGTTGCAACACAAAAGGCTAAAGCAAAAGCTGACGTGGTTGCAAAAGCTTCCGGTCAAAAAATTACAGGCATAAAAGAACTAAGAACTTCTTGCAGCGTTAACTCTACAAATTATTACCCGCGTCTTATGAACGCAAAAGTAATGTACGCAGGCTCCGCAGCAGATGCTGCCGTCGAATCCTCATCTACTCAGGTTCAAGGCGGTTCTATGAAGCTTTACGCTACAGTTAACGCAGAATTCTACGCTAAATAGGCGCCGGAAGCACATCCATTTTAAGGAAAATAATACATGCAGATAGAAGCTCAAAATTTAATAAAAATCTATGGTGACAGACGCGTTGTAAACGATGTGTCTTTCCATATACAAAAAGGTGAAGTTGTGTGTTTACTCGGGCCGAACGGCGCGGGTAAAACCACAACTTTTTATATGGTTGTAGGTCTGGTTAAACCGAATATGGGGAAAATTATTCTTAACGGTCAGGATATTTCCGCCGCGCCTATGAACATCCGCGCGAAACTCGGTATAGGATACCTTCCGCAAGAAACATCCATTTTCAGAAAACTTACGGTCGAAGATAACCTGAAACTCGTTCTTGAAATGAACGATAAACTAACCGTTAACGAAAAGAAATTAAAACTGGAAGAACTTCTGACAGAATTCGGGGTTCAAAAGCTCCGCAAATCCCCGTCTGTTGCGCTCTCGGGCGGAGAACGCCGGAGGGTCGAAATTGCAAGAGCACTGGCGGCAAGTCCGGACTTTATGCTTCTGGATGAACCGTTTGCCGGCATTGACCCTATTGCAATCGGCGAAATTAAAGATAACATCAAAAAAATCTCCGAAGATAAAGGTCTGGGCGTACTTATCACCGACCACAACCCGAAGGCAACACTTTCTATCACCGACAGAGCCTACGTAATCTTTGACGGTAAAATCAAAATTCAGGGCAAAAGCTCAGAAGTCGCAAACGATCCGGTCGCAAAAGAATTTTATTTAGGAAAGGATTTCGCACTATAATGTTGAAAATCCCAAAAGTAACGATATACGACAAATATATCTTTTCACAGGTTTTTGTTACGACTTTTGTTGCAATCCTTCTGTTTACTGTCGTGTGGATTGCTCCGGAAATGCTTTTAAAAACTATAGAAAAAACCCTCTCCGGAGTTTATACACCCGCAACAGCAGTAAAAGTTCTTTTATATGAACTTCCCAAAATCCTCGGGAAAGCATTCCCCGTAGGTCTGCTTCTGGGAAGTCTCTTTACCTTCGACAAATTGAGTAAAGATTCCGAACTTACCATTTTCAGAGCTGTCGGACTTTCTTTTAAAAGAATTCTGGCGCCGGTGCTGTTTTTCAGCGTTATCGTTACAATCCTATGCTTTATAACTTACGATAAACTAATCCCGATGTCAGAAGTCGGACTCAACGCAATTAAAGGCAAAAATGTTACTACGCAATACATTTACACCGAAAAAGATAAAAATAATATTCCGCAGGACTACGTTGTTGTTTCTAAATTCACTAACGGCGATATGCAGGACATCATCTATCTTGACTTCGGCGAAAAACAGTACACCGATGTCCACGAACTCACTGACATCTATTACGCAAAAACCGGAAAAGCCGCAAACGACAAATGGACTTTATATAACATAAGCCACTACGAAATTTCCAGAGACGGAATCTTCAAAGAGGTACGTTACCTGAAATCAATGGAAATTTTAAACGGCGAAAGCGCTGCAAATGCCCTGAAATTAATGCTCTATTCCACAAAAAGAGATAGAGAAATTACAAACGCAGACTTGAAAAGTTACATAGAACTTCTGAAAAAAGAAAAACTGGATGAAGAGTTTCGTATAATGCAAAACAAGTATTATCAAAGATTTTTCCACCCGTTTGTATGCGTATTGCTTGCAATCCTCGGGGTTATTCTGGGTTTTAGCAAACCGCGCGAACACAGAATGGTGGGCTTTGTAATCGCTATCGGATGTATTTTTGCATATTACATAACGCTTCCGTTTTTTGATTTGCTGGCGGCAAAAGGGGTTCTTCCGCCGCTAATAACTTCACTGTTCCCGCTTGCCGCGTTCACCGCTGCAATAATCGCACTATATAAATCAAAGGATATCTAACCTATGAACAAAAAAATTATATTATTAATGGGGATTTGTTTTTCACTTTTCTGTATTCAACCGGCAAAAGCTATTGAAATAAATGAAACAGACGGGGTGTATCATATAATTCTGGAACAGAACAAAAAGCTGGCAAAACGCCTGAAATGTGTAATTGCAGACGATTTAATGACCAATCGCGAAATCCACAAAAAAGCAGACGCCATTTTGACCGTTAACGGAGGTTTCTTTGACCCGCAAAATAAAAAAACAGTATCTTACGTTACAACAGACGGACAGATAGTTGCGGATCCGATTTTCAACGAAAACCTGCTTGCAGACCCGCTTTTGAGAAAAAATTTAGACAAAGTTCTTAACAGGAGCGAATTTAGAGTGCTGGAATGTTTCAACGGGTACAAATTTGAAATAGCGCAGCACAAAAGTCCTGTAGATTTTGAATGCCAGCTTGTAAACTCAATTCAGGCAGGCCCGCTGGTATTTCCGAGATTACAGATGGAAGAAGAATTATTTGTCGTTAAGGATGAAAACGGAAACGTAATCCGTGAATCCGCGTCTGCCCTGCACAAAGTCGCACGCACAATTATCGGCTTAAAAGATAACAACATTCATATTCTTATCTTCACGGATGAACACCCGATGACACTGGAAGAAGTAACGCAATACTGCGCCGACCTAAACCTTGACCGCGCAATGGCACTTGACGGAGGCGGGTCGACATCTATGAACTATCTTGACAAAATAGAGGTTGTTTCTAACCCCGAAAACGGTCAGGGTCGCATGCTAAAATCTTTTATCATCTTAAAAAAGAAATAAAGCAGTTCTCCGCCGCACCGCCTCGCTTCTTGCTCGACTCGCGCTTAACGGCATTCAGGCAAAAGCGCGGTTTTGCCTGGAATGCCTCAGCTCGCTCGCGCTGAACCGCGAGCTGTGCGCTTCCCTCTCGAAAAACAGTTCACTGGACTGTTTTTCTCGGCAGAGTGCTGTCTACCTCTCGCAAAACAATTCACTGGATTGTTTTGCTCGGCAGAGTGCCACTCAAAAGACTCGGCCACTGAGTGGCTTCCACACTTGGGTTATACGCTCACGGTAACGATTAATACAAGTATGGCTCCGGCTCAGCCGGGCGCGAGTCTTTCTCGGACAAGAAATAGCTGTTTAATTAAAAATAAATTCTATTAACTATATTAAGAAATTGTTACAAACAGGTTAAAAACTTTAATATACAAGCGTTTAGATACACGCAAGCTATTAGCGAATAAACCGTGTTTTTAGAAAAACAATTTTAAAGGCCCGATAATTTCACTGTGTATTTCTTCGCGAAAACGCTTGCAATTAGATATTTTGCAAGTATGATTATCATGAGCACACTTATTGTGCCAAAATTTAGCCGAATAAAAAGGAAAACAAATGGCAAAAGACGTAATAGAAATAGAAGGAACAATAATAGAATCAATGCCTAACGCTATGTTCAGGGTTAAATTGGAAAATGACCACGAAATTCTGGCACATATCTCAGGTAAAATCAGAAAGAATTTTATCAGAATTCTTCCGGGCGACAGAGTAAAGGTTGAAATGACGCCTTACGATTTAACCAAAGGCAGAATCACGTTCCGCCTGAAATAACCGGCTCAGCCGCGGGGACTGAGTGCCGTCCGTAGCTGGCAATGACGAAATGTAATGTCAAACAAAAAAGAAAATCTCACGTAAAAAACATATAAAAGGAAAAAACAATGAAAACAAGAACATCAGTAAAACCAATGTGCGACAAATGCAAAGTTATTAAAAGAAAAGGCAGAGTCGCAGTAATTTGCGAAAACCCTAAGCATAAACAAAGACAAGGATAACGTCAGTCGGAGTGAAGTCCGAATTCGGCGGCGTACGCAGTGCAGCCGGCGAACTGAGGACGAAACTTTACGTCAGCGACGTTTCAAATTTGGAGGTTATTAAGTATAACCGAACAAATTTGCCAGGAGCTAGGATTTAGCAAAGCCTGAAATCGCGAGGTTCAGCGGTTGGAGAGGAAGTATTTATGCCTCTTACACAAAAAAATCTAACAACAGGGGTGCAAAATCAGATGCGGGCGTGACTTAATGCCTGAGTCTAATTTCACCAAAGCCAAGAAAAGGAGAAATATTAAAATGGCAAGACTAGCAGGGGTAGATTTACCTCGTAACAAAAGAATGGAAATCGCTCTTACATACATCTACGGCATCGGCCCTACAAGAGCAAAAAAAATACTTGAAGAAACAAAAATTTCACCTGATTTAAGAACAGATGACTTAACAGATGAAGATATCAAATTATTAAGAAATGCATTATCAGCATATAATATTGAAGGTGACTTAAGACGTGAAGTATCATTGAGCATCAAACGTCTTCAAGAAATCGGTTCATACCGCGGGCTGCGCCACAAACGCAACTTACCTTGCAGAGGCCAGAGAACAAAAACCAACGCAAGAACCCGCCGCGGCAAAAAGACCGGCCCTATCGCAGGCAAGAAAAAAGCGTAAGCCGGTATAACGCCCCGACCGGTTCGCAATAGCGAAACGCGCAGGGCAAAAACATAAAAACAAAAGTAACAAAAATAAAAGGATAACGAAATGGCAAGACCACAAAAAACAAAGAAAAAAGAAAAGAAAAATGTATTGCAAGGTGTTGTACACATTCAATCCACCTTTAACAATACAATAGTAACTTCTACAGATACACAAGGTAATGCTATTGCCTGGGCAACAGCAGGAGCATCAGGCTTCAAAGGAGCAAGAAAAGGTACTCCGTTTGCCGCTCAGTCAGCAGCAGAATCTGTTGCTAAAAAATCAATTGACCAGGGTATGAAAAAAGTTGAAGTTCATATCAAAGGCCCTGGCTCAGGCAGAGAAACAGCAATCCGTGCAATTCAAGCTGCAGGTTTGGAAATTACTCTTATTAAAGACGTAACCCCAATCCCTCACAACGGATGCCGTCCGCCTAAAAAACGCAGAGTATAAGATGCGTCAGCCGGTGTTGCGCCGGTGCCGGCACACAGAAGTGTGACGAGCTGGGCGCGAAACACTACGATAGCGACATTTCAAATTTGGAGGTTATTAAGTATAACCGAACAAATTTGTCAGAAACAAACAGTTATAAAAGTAGCGCGGGGGCTTGCTAAACGCCAAAATAGCAAACCATAGATGCCCCGCAAACAAAAGGAGAAAATAAAAAATGGCAAGATATACAGGACCAAAAAATAAATTATTCCGCAACTGGGGAGTAAAAGACTTATCAAACAGAAAGTTAACCTCTTCAATGAGACAAACCGCATCCGGTCAACACGGTGCTGTCAGAAAAAAACTTTCTGAATACGCTCTCCACTTGAACGAAAAACAAAAAATCAGATTAACATACTTAGTAAGTGAAAAACAATTTGCGAAATACTACCACGAAGCTACAAGAAGAAAAGGCGTAACCGGTACATTATTACTTCAATTACTGGAATCAAGATTAGATAACGTGCTTTACAGAGCAGGCTTCGGCGTAACACGCAGCCAATCAAGACAAATTGTTAACCACGGCCACGTACTCGTAAACGGCAAAAAAGTAGATATTCCGTCTTACCTTGTAAAAGCAGGCGACGTAATCACCGTTAAATCAAGAAGTGCAGCATTCATCAAGACTGTAATTGAATCAATTGATTTAGCTTGTGCTCCGGCGTGGATGACAATTGATAAAGAAGCTTTGAAAATCACTTTCGACAGATTGCCTGAAAGAGAAGAACTGGACCCTGATTTCAAAGAACAACTTGTTATAGAATACTATTCAAAATAGGAGATAGAACATGGAATTAAAAATTAAATGTGTAAACACAACAACAAGCTCAGATGGTTCACAATACGGTAAATTCGTAATCGAACCGTTAGAAAAGGGTTTCGGTACAACAATCGGTAATTCTTTAAGACGTGTTTTGTTGTCTAGTTTAGAAGGAACAGCAGTTACCTCTGTAAGAATTGAAGGTATTACACATGAATATACATCAATCCCAGGTGTTCAGGAAGACGTTATCGACGTAATGCTAAACCTCAAAGGTCTGGTAGTTAAAACGGATTCTAAAGAAACTCAACATTTAAGAATAGATGTGGATAGAGCAGGCGCAGTTCTTGCAAGCGACATCCAATTACCGGCAGGCGTTAAAGTTGTTAACCCTGACTGGTTAATTTGTACAATTGCAGAAGGCGGCAGCTTCCACGCAGATATAACAATTGAAACCGGCAAAGGCTATGTTGCTAATGATGTTTCAAAAGAATCAAGAGGCATCTCTATCGATGTATTACCGATTGACGCAACATTCATGCCAATCAAACGCGTAAGCTACAACGTAGAAAATACCCGTGTCGGTGATATGATTGACTTTGATAAATTGACTCTTGAAATTTGGTCAAACGGCTCAATCGAAGTTTCAACAGCTTTAAGTCAGGCTGCAAACTTATTGATTGAAAAATTTGTTCAAATCGCATCAATTTCAGGTCAGTCAACACTTTCTTCCGCAATCGTTGAAGATGAAGTTGTTTCAGAAACAACAGAAAACGCTCCTACAATGACAATTGAAGAATTGGAATTATCAGTAAGAGCTTACAACTGTTTGAAAAGAGCAAGCATCAACTCAATGGCTGAATTGTTGAAGAAATCAGAACACGATCTGTTGAACATTAAAAACTTCGGTAAGAAATCCTCTGACGAAGTAATCGAAAGACTTCACCACTTCGGTTTAGACCTCGCTCCAAACCCTGAAGTTGAAGAAGAAATAGGATAAGCGTAAGCTAAGCCTTAGGAACGAACAAATAATTATAACTAATTAAACAATAAGGAATATAAAAATGAGACACCAAACTAAAAAACATACGCTGGGGAAAGCGCAAGACCAAAGAAAAGCCTTGCTCCGTTCTTTAGCGACTGAACTTTTTGTGCACGGTGAAATTATAACAACTATGGCAAGAGCAAAAGCTTTGAAACCATACGCAGAACAAATTATCACCCTTGCAAAAAAAGGCGATTTAAGCAGCCGCCGTCAAGCGTTGAGATATGTTTACGATAAAGAAATCGGAAGCTACATCAACCTTGAAACAGGCGAAATTTCAGAAGTAAAAGATGAAAAATCCGCACCGCAAACAGTTTTGAGAAAATTGTTCACCAATATAGGCAAACAATATTCATCAAGACAAGGCGGTTACACAAGAATTTTCAGATTACCGCCAAGACGCGGCGACGCTTCTGAAATGGCACTAATCCAACTGGTTTAGTATGCCAAAACGATACGCTTTTGAAATTCAATACATAGGCAAGAATTACGCGGGAAGCCAGATTCAATTCGAAAACGGAGAAGAAATTGAGGCCCCGACAATTCAGGGAGAATTAGAAAAAGCGCTAAGCACATTGATAATCGGGGGCAACCCCGAAAAACGAAACAAAAGACCGATAAAAACAGTCTTTTCCGGAAGAACTGACAGAGGTGTTAATTCAAAAGGTCAGGTCGTTCACTTTGATACAGACAGAACGATTGTTGCTTCAAAGTTCGTGTATTCAATGAACGAAATCCTTCCTTCTGACATTTCTATCAGCAACTTTACGGAAGTTGATAAAACTTTTCATGCACAAAAATCAGCGAAAAAGCGTTTTTACAGATTTGAGTTTGTTAACCGGAAATATAAAAACGCTTTTGACGGTGATTTGATGCTGATTAAATATCCATTAAACCTTGAGCGAATGCAAAAGTCATTGGATTATTTAAAAGGCGAACATGATTTCTCAGCTTTCAAAAGTGCCGGAACGCTCAACCCAAGCAAGATTTGTTTTATATACGATGCCAGAGTTGAAAAACAAGGCGATCACGTTCTTATTGATATTGAGGGGAATAGATTCCTCTACAATATGGTGAGGACAATAGTCGGAACCCTTCTCCAAATAGAAGGGCACAATCTGGAACCTGAGCACATGCAAAGAGTTCTGGAATCCCGTGACCGGACAACAGCCGGCCGCACAGTCAGTCCTTACGGTCTGACACTTATGAAAGTAGAATACTAAAGCCCGATGACGGATAATATCCGCGCATCCGGGAAAATACGGAGAATAAAGCATGAAGACATATTCAGCAAAACCTCTTGAAGTAGAAAGAAAATGGTATCTGATTGATGCTGAGGACGAAATTCTCGGCAGATTAGCAGTTAGAATTGCCGACATTCTTAGAGGTAAAAATAAACCTGAATACACACCAAATGTTGATACCGGCGATTTTGTAATCGTTATCAATGCAGACAAAGTTCGTGTAACAGGTAATAAAGAAACAGATAAAATTTACTACCACCACACAAAATATCCGGGTGGCTTAAAGAGCGCAAGCTTCAAAGAATTACAAGAAAAAGACGGCAGATTAGCTATCGAAAAAGCTGTAAAAGGTATGTTGCAGCATAACACATTGGGTGCACAACAATTCACCAAATTAAAAGTGTATACCGGCAGCGAACACCCTCACGCAGCACAAAAACCAATCAAATTGGAAAAGGAGGCTAAATAATGGCAAATACTGAAATTATAGCTACAGGCCGCAGAAAAACCTCTGTTGCAGTTGTAAAATTGGTTAAAGGTTCAGGCAGAATTTTCATTAACGGTAAAAAGTTAAGTGATTATATCGGCAACCGTCCTTCAATCGAATTGTTAATCAACCGTCCGTTGGTGTTAACAGAAACAAAAGAACAATATGACGTAAGAGCAAAAGCAGTAGGCGGCGGTGTTGTATCGCAAGCCGGCGCAATCCGTCACGGTATTGCAAGAGCATTGCTCAAAGTTAACGAAGAATACAAAAACGTTTTAAGACTTGAAGGTCTATTAACCCGTGACCCTAGAGTTAAAGAACGTAAAAAATACGGTAGAAAAAGAGCTCGTAAGAGATTCCAATTCTCAAAACGTTAATATTACGAAAAGCCCCGGAAATCGGGGCTTTTTTACTAGATAATTTCTTTTAAAATTTTATAAAGCATCCAAAATTTTTCATTAGGTAATTCCTTTAATTTTTGTGCAAGTTGGGCAACTAACTCCTCCCTATTATGCAGATGTTCTACAATAAAGAAATCACCTACGGGAATACCTAATTTATCAGCAATTTTATCCAATAACTCAAAAGAAGGATAACACCTTCCGCATTCAATTTTACTCATATGTTTTGCATCAATATCAAGCATTTCAGCGAGTTCAGCCTGAGTCAAACTTTTTTGTCTGCGGATTTCCTGAATGCGTGCCCCGAGATATTTTTTTGTATCGTTCATTACACCCCCTACATATACAAGATAAACGATACTTTAAATAAAATTAAACAATCTGATTTTCATATATATTGACAAAAATATGCATATCGTGCATAATAAATATACAGAATACAACACTATTTTTTAAAAAGTATTCAAATTATGCAGAGAAAGGATGGAAATATGAAACAAAATTTTGATGCCTTTACTAAGGTAGCCCGGCTGAGCCGGTTCCATAATAGGCTGGTCGGCTTACGGTCAGCGTTCACCATGGCAGAAATATTACTGTCATTGACGATTATTGGCGTAGTCGCCGCGATTACGCTGCCGAGTTTGACAGGCAACATCAACGAACGTACGTGGAACACGCAGCGAAAAGCGCTTTACGCCCGTATGTCACAGGCAATAGCGCTCATGCCGGCACTTAACGGCTATGGAACCCTAAAGGAAGAGAGTTCCTCCGGCGCTGGAGATGCTGTTGACACTGCAACTGAAACATTTATAACTTCTGGACTTGCTAAAGTTTTAAAAATTAATAACATCTGTGACAATGAACATTTAGAAGACTGCGGGATAGTCACATCATTCACAAACATGGCCGGGTCGCAGATAGAGATGCCTTCTACTTTATACGAATTAAGTTCTTCGTTCAGGAGTGTTATTTATTATGGACTCTCATACTCTACTATAGACACTAAGGCAGCGGCTTTTGAAACTCAAAACGGAGAAAGTATTATTGCTTTTTACAATCAATCTTGCCGTACGGAATATCTGACTCAAGAAACACTAACCATATATGATAATGTTTTTGGATTTCCGCAATCAAATATGTGCGTTAACTTTATTTACGATTTAAACGGTAACAAAGGACCCAATACCGTAGGTAAAGATATCGGCATTATGACAGTATTCAATTCTACGGACTCCATTGTTGTAGCACCAATGCCGTCATCAGCAAATAACGCCGGTACTGCATCATGGTATGATGCAGCAAAAATGTGTACTGACGCAGATAGTGAAACGCGTATACCAAACATCGACGAACTTTCTGCTATGCTAATTAACCAGAATATTATAAACTTAACAGCTTCCGCTCGTTTTTGGTCAGGATCAGTCTACAACTCAGAGAGGGCATGGTATGTCAATGCGAGCTACGGAGGACGGGGTTCTGATAACAAGCCTACTGAGAACTACGTCCGCTGTGTTAAACGATAAACATCCCATAAAAAAACGCCCGGGGATGACCCTCGGGCGACTTATATTTGTCTATGTCGAAAAGTTTTTAATAAAGCAGTTCTCCGTTGCCTGCTTATCCTGCTCAAAGCGCAAGCCGACACCGGCTGACGCTATACCATATTCTTTCTGATTTTTTCTTTTGCTTTATCTATCTGGTTAATACGTCTTTCAATAGATTTAATTTGTGATTTTAAAGCCTTACGTTGAGCCTTGATTGATGTATATTGAGCATCTACGTCTGCAAATTGGGTTTTTGCATTCAATAATTCATTTCTGACTTCAACCTGTGCGTTATCAAGCTTCAAGATTGCGCTTTGCATGCTTTCGTTGCCTGCAGCTTCAGCAGCCGCACTGTTAATTGTTGTTGTTTGAGTAGTTGTTGCTGCAGAACCTGAACCGCCGTATGCTGTATCATCAAAATTCAACGGGGTAAAAGCTGAACCGTCTGCCATTGCAACTCCGGTACACATTGCACAAAGGGTGAATGATAATGCTAATTTTGCGAATGTTGATTTCATTTGTAATCTCCTTATTTAAACAATTAATTAAAATACGAGTTTACAAATATTTTAAACCAGCCGGCTAACCAGTGGCAAAAAGTTTATAAATGTTAACAATGCGATTTTTTTAAAATATTTTCAAGCACAATTTTAACGTGCGCATAGTTTAAACCGCCCTGCATATAAACGGCATAAGGCGCACGCAGCGGGCCGTCAGCCGAAAGTTCAATCGTTGAACCTTCAATAAAGGTTCCGCCTGCCATAATAATTTTGTCTTCATACCCCGGAACATCATCCGGAATCGGCGTCACATACGAATTTACCGGAGAAAGTTCCTGAATAGTTTTGCAGAAGTTCTCTAACGGTTCCGGTGCGCCAAAAGCTATTGTCTGGATAATATCAGTACGTTTTTCATCAAATTTTGGGGTAGAAACGTAACCGATTTCTTCAAAAATCTTCGCGGCAAGTACAGCGCCTTTAACAGCTTCCGACACAATGGAAGGCGCCATAAAAAGCCCCTGAAAGATTAACCGGTGCTGGTTAAACATTGCCCCGCCCTCTCCTGCTATCCCCGGCGCGGTAAGGCGCATTGCGGCCTGTTCAACATATTTTTCTTTTCCGGCTATGTAGCCGCCGGCTTCGACAATTCCGCCGCCCGGATTTTTTATCAAAGACCCAGCTATCAAATCCGCACCGACTTCGAGCGGTTCTTTTTCTTCAACAAATTCGCCGTAGCAGTTATCAACAAAGCAAATTGTATCAGGATTTTTGGATTTCACTATTTTACAAATCTTTTCGATTGTATCAATTGAAAGGGATTTTCTAAGTGAATAACCGCGTGAACGCTGGATTAAAACCATTGTAACAGTTTCATCAATTGTCTTTTCAAGCGCCTCTAAATCAACATCCATATCGTTAATCAGCGGGATTTCTTCATATAAAACGCCGTGACCGATTAAGGATTCGCGTTTTGGTTCAACGCAGCCGATAACCTCCTGCATTGTATCATAAGGCGCGCCCGCAACAGAAACCAGCTTATCACCGTAACGCAGGTTCCCGAAAAGTGCGCAGGCAAGAGTATGGGTTCCTGATACAAAATGAATACGCGCAAGGGCCTTTTCAGCCTTAAATACCTGCGCAAAAACGTTATCTAAAACTTCACGTCCGATATCATCATGCCCGTAGCCCGAAACCGTGTAAAAATGTTCCGGTGCTACTTTGTTGTCGACAAACGCGCGTAAAACTTTTTCCTGATTAAAATCTCTTATATCATCAAATTTTTCAAAAACTTCGTGTAAATCTTTTTCTGCTTTTTTAATCAATTCTTTCGGCTGCATAATCTTCCTCTTTCCTCACTAATTGTAAGGCAAGAGGAAGTAAAATGCAAGAAAGAGTTTACCCGAACAGGCAATGAAAATTTTAAAAATTCTGCTTAAAATTTTCTTATGAAGAGGTTTTTATTAGTATTAGGTATAATCATTCTTTCCGGCAGCAGGGTTTGGGCTGACGGTTACGGGGTTTACAACAAGGACAATTACAGGCTTCAAAGTGCGCCTGATGAAAAAATCCTTTTTATTCTGGACTTTTCAAACAGCATGAATGAATACCTTGAAGACGAGCCAAAGTGCGTGCTTATGATTAGGACACTCAAGAATCTTTTACGCACTATTCCGCCGCAAACGCAAATCGGTTTAAGGGTTTACGGGCATAGAAACGGTTTTACGAGTATGGATGCGTGCAGAGCGTCAAAGTGTATGAATCCCATTTGTCCGAACAATGCAGGAAATATCATGTCCTCGCTTGACAGTGTAAGCCCTAACGGAATGACTCCGATTACATATTCGCTCAAGCAGGCAATACGTTATGATTTTGCGGGGTTTAGCGGGAAAAAGCACATAATTCTTCTGACAGACGGCGGTGAAAACTGTGACGAAAGCCCGTGTAAATTCGCAATGGAACTTATCCGGACAAGACGCGATATTCTTATTGATGTAATTGCGTTCAATGTAGAAAACGAAGACGATCTGGCACAGCTGGAATGCGCGGCGCTCGTGACAAGCGGGAAATTCTACACAGCAAACACAGCCTGCGAACTTGCAAATAGTCTTGCGCAAAGCCTTAATTCCAGAAAAGAAGTCGATGCAAAAATTATTCCAAGCCCTTAGCCCCGAAGCAACCCTCATCTATACTATCAATTTTACCGTCAAAATCATTGTCGATTCCGTCAAAACAGGAGCCTATAGAGTCTAGACTTTCAGCCCGCGGAGAACGAACCAGATAAACCTCAGGGATTTTCGCCCAGAGATAATTAAAGAAATCCCTGTAAAACACGGCAAGACGAGGGTTTTTGATGATAAGAATATTTTCATCATTCCTGCTTTCGCCTGAGCGGGAAAAATTCATTGACCCTGCAAGAATGTATTTATCATCAATAATTATTGACTTGGAATGCAATTTGCCCGCATAATTTTCCACTTTGACCGGAATACCTTTTGAGCGCAATGTTTGTACTGACGATTTCGTAGCATAAACATTTGTAGCGTCAACTATAAGTTTTACATCCACCCCGCGGGCCTTTGCGTTTAATAATGCAGCCTCAAGCGGTTTATGTGTTATGACAAATACGGGCATATAGATATATTTTTTCGCATTATTGACATAATCCAGAACCCTGTCGGTTATAGCGTTATCCTGCGGCGAAAAATAAACCTGAATTTCAGAACCGGCGGTTTTATAAGTAATATACTCCACACGCTTTGTCTTGTCTGTATGGAAATTCCCGGAAAGCATCTGCTCGAACTCTCCGGTATAAACTTTTGCAATTTCCGGTGAATCTATGAAAAGAATACAATTGGAATTAAATTCCGAAAAATCTGTTTTGCTGTAATTTAGCGAACCGGTTGCGACTTTTTTCCCGTCAAAAATCATAAACTTGTTATGCATTAAATACCCGCTCTGACGGCTGTCACCGGGTTTCAAATCGTTTTTTGAGGAAACCGCATAACGGGCGATTTTAGCGCTATCCGGATAATAAGACCTTTTCGCGGAAAAATCATACACAAAACGCACCTTCACGCCGCGTTCGACCGCAGCTTTTACCGCCTCATCAATTTCCGGAATACTCACCCACCCATAGGCAGCAATATCTATTGAAGTTTCAGCACTTTTAATTTCATTCAAAAATGCCTGACAAATGTTTGACGAACAGTCGTTACGCAGCTTCAAATTATTTGTCATATCTGTCAGATACATTTTAACGGTTCCGTCTGAAATTCTGTCAGGATAAACTTTTGTTGAAAGTTCCCGTGTAGTTTCACCGGAAGCGGAATTTTTATGGCACCATTTGCACGGAAGGGCGCCGTCAGGCAATTCACTTTCCGGCAAAATAGAATAATCCTGTGCAGTTTTTCCGAATTTACAACCTATTTCATGGTATTTGTTACTTTTATTGTTAAGGATTACCGGATTTATAAGCTTGGCAGAAGCAATATGTTCCTGAAGTTTTCGGGAATTATACGGATATTCTTCGCTATATGCAAACCCCTCATCCAGCAGTTTCTTTCTATAGCTGAAATTGTCAATCAAAACATCGCCGCTATGGCAATCACCGTTTTTTGACCCGCTATCTTCTACAAATTTTACAGATTTGTTTGAAAGCACAGATTCCGCGTAATCCTTTGTCAAATACGCCAGTGCCAGAGCGTCTTTCTCGCTGACTCCGAGTTTTTGCGCAAGTTCCTCATTGTAATCCGCAAGATTATCGCTGAAAGTTTGAATACCGGAAATACAAACCGTTTCCCCGCCCTCAAATTGCCTGTCACCGTTCAAATCGACCGCGAGTGACACCGGCGAAAAGACTTTCAATACAACACTTTCAAAACTACAAAATCCCCGCCACAGGCAAAATAAAATTAATATTGCTATAAAAAATAATTGGGTTAGAAATTGCTTTTTCATAAAGTACTTTAATTATATCTAAAATTGATGTTTTGTACACCATATTACGTATTTTCAATTGACTTTTAACATGTTAATATAAAAATGAAGGGGAAATATAATGAGCGCAAACCAAAATATTAAACCGCTTACGACAAGGATAAATGAAAACGGGAATCTGGAAATTTCAGGCTGCGACCTGACAGAACTTGCCGGAACTTTTTCAACCCCTTTATATGTGCTGGATGAAGTCACTCTCCGCACAATTTGCAATGATTACAAAGAAGCGTTCAAAAGATACCCCGAAACACGCCTGCTTTTTGCATCAAAATCCCTTTGTACACTTGCGACTTCCAGAATATTTTCACAGGAAGGTTTCGGATTTGATGTGGTATCAGACGGCGAAATGTTTACTGTCAACCACGCCGGCGTTAATATGAAAACCGTACTATTTAACGGAAACAACAAAAGCATTGACGAACTTACCCTTGCGCTGGAACTGGGCATCGGCAGGATTTCGGTTGACAATTTCCTTGAACTCAGCCTTCTGAATGAACTTGCTCTCAAGGAAGGCAAAACCGCTGATATCTTGCTCAGAATTACCCCGGGGATTGAATGTCATACCCACGAATACATCCAAACCGGACATCTGGATTCAAAATTCGGTTTTGACCTGACACAAATCGACAGTGCAATAGAACTTATCAAAGATGAATACAAAAGCCTTAACATCAAAGGGTTACACGCTCATATAGGCTCCCAGATTTTTGAAACAAAAGTTTATAAAGATGAAGTTGATATTTTATTTGAGCAAATGATAAGAATCAATAAAAAATTTGCCCTTAATATTGATGAACTGAACCTTGGCGGCGGTCTGGGCGTAAAATACACAGACGCGGATCATCCGCCTTCAACTTTTGAAATCGCAGATATTATAATCAACGCGCTTGAGGAAAACATAAAAAAATACGGAACAAAACCGCCGGTAATCTACCTTGAACCGGGCAGAAGCATAGTCTGTACAGCTGGCGTAACCCTGTACACCATAGGTTCTTCCAAACAGGTTCCACACGGCACAAAATACGTTTCAGTCGACGGCGGAATGGCAGACAACCCGCGGCCTTCAATGTATCAGGCTAAATACACCGCCCGGATTGCGAACAAACCGGATGCCGCCCCCCTTGAAACAGTCACAATTGCCGGAAGATACTGCGAAAGCGGAGATATTCTTATAAAAGACATATCTCTTCCGCACCCAGAAGAAGGCGATATTCTCTGCGTTTACGACACAGGAGCCTACAATTATTCAATGTCCTCCAATTACAACCGCGTTCCAAAACCGGCTATGGTTCTTGTTAATAACGGCAGCGCTGATATAATAATAGAGCGGGAAACTCTTCAAGATTTAATTCGTAACGACAGAATACCCAAAAGGCTTGGTGAAACATGATGGATGAAATTTTAACATATATTTCAAAGCAGATAATCTCAATTTTTAATCTTTTAAATTGGGTTAGTTTTGTTGAAATTTTCATCATAATCGCGATTTTGTGGGCGTTCTACCAACGATTTATCAAAGGTTCGCAATCCGAAAAGGTTGTAAAAGGAAGCTTTATCCTGATTTTCTTCTGGATTTTCAGCGAAATTCTACAAATAGTTCACCTGAACATTCTCGGGATGTTCCTGAAATCAATCGTTGTGGTTATCGCATTAAGTTTAATTGTCATATTCCAGCCGGAACTAAGAAAATTTCTGGGTTATCTCGGGCAAATGGACTTTTTCCATAAAGCCTTTTCAAACTTAAACGAAAAAGAAGAAATCAACATTATAAAAGAAATAATTGAATCCGTAAAATATTTATCAAAATCCCACACCGGCGCATTAATGGTGTTTCAAAAGGATTTGAGCAACACCTATACCGATGTCGGAACAATGCTTAACGCGGATCTTTCAACAGAATTGCTTTTGACAATCTTTCACGTAAATACTCCGCTGCACGACGGCGCTGTCGTAATCAACGGTTCAAAAATCATCTCAGCCGGCGTTCTACTTCCGCTCACAGAAGACCCTAAATTAAGCTGGAAATACGGCACACGCCACAGAGCCGCAATCGGCATGAGCGAACACAGCGATGCAATTTGTCTGGTTGTTTCGGAAGAAACTGGCGACGTTTCTGTCGCAATAGACGGAGTCTTGAAAAAATACGATGATCTGGCGACATTAAAAACCGATCTTGAAAACCTTTTAATAGATAAAGATTTTGATGACAACTCCAAAAGTAAAAAAATATTTAAATTTAACAACCTGATAAGCAGTAATAGCAGCGAAAAGGACTAATTATGGGAACAGATAAATTTCATTTTTCATTCTGGGCAATATTAAGCAAAGTTTTCTTCTTAACTCTAGGAGCTCTTATTGCAGCATTTGCACTTGAATGTTTTCTTGTTCCAAATAATATCATTGACGGCGGAATTGTCGGGATTTCAATTATCTTAAACCACTTTTTCAAATACGGACTGGGAATTTTCATATTACTATTGAATATTCCGTTTGTATTTCTTGCATTTAACAAAATAGGTAAAAAATTTGTATTACAGACTATTTATGCAGTAATTGCACTCTCTCTGGGTGTTAATTACTTTCACCACCACGACGTAATAACGACCCAGCCGATTTTAATAATTGTTTTCGGCGGAATTTTACTTGGTATCGGGGTCGGGCTGGTGCTTAAAAACGGCGGTTCTATGGACGGAACAGAAATCCTTTCCGTTGTGTTATCAAAGAAATACGGATTTTCCGTCGGCGAATGGATTATGGCGTTTAATGTCTTAATTTACACGGCAGCCGGTTTTGTATTCGGTATTGAAAACGCAATGTATGCAGTTATAACCTATTTAATTGCATATAAAGTTATCGACATTGTTCAGGTAGGCTTTAACACTTCAAAAGCGGTAAGAATTATAAGCAACCACACAAACGAAATTGGCAAAGAGCTTATGGAAACCCTTGAACTCGGCGTTACATACATAAAAGGAACAGGCGCCTACTCAGGTAACGAAAAAAATATGATTTACTGCGTAGTTTCACGCCTTGAACTTAACAAACTAAAAGAAATTACAAAAGAAATTGATAAAAATGCCTTTATAGTTATCGCCGATGTTGCCGAAACCTATGGCGGTACAATCAAAAAAGATAAAAAGAAAAAAAAGAAAAAAACAAAAAATCCGGTTTAAAACCGGATTTTTTTATATCACCGGCTAAGCCGGACACAAAATTTGTCGTATATTAAAAGTGCATATCAAAATTCGGCGGATTACCGTTAGTTTTCAAATCCTGAATACGCATAGCCTGCCCGATTGTAAAACTTTCCGCGTTCATTTTGTTAATTTTATATGTTAAATCCCCGCTAAAAACTTCCTCATTTTCCTCTAAAAATTTAAACAGAGGATCAATAGGCGCTTTTGCTACATTACCCAGAGTGTCGCCCATTTGTTTTAATGTACGTTCGCCAGGAATCGGAACTTTTACGTTGAAACCAAATGGTTTATAGGGTCTGTTAAAAGATGCACCTGATTCTGTCATTTGTTTATACTCCTGTTTATAAGATACATTTACCTTATCGGCACTTTAAAAACAGAAGTTTAATTTTAGCTTTTACATGATTAAGTTTTATTAACATTACCTGAAATCTAAGTAATTTTTCGTGCTATAATACGGGAACAATAAGGAGTTTTAATGATGAGTGAAGACTTATTTGAATATGAAGTTTTAACCGGTGAAAATCTTAGTCTGCAAGCGGTTGTTGACTTGCACGCTATCAGTAATGTTTTGAGTGAATTTTTTGATGTTCCGGCCTGCACATTCGTAAAAAACGGTTTTGTTTTTGCATCAGCTCTTGGTCAAACATCCAATGACGCTTACCTCAAAGCTTTTGACTGCGATCCGTTGAGTAGTTTCTCCGCAAGCGTCGGGTTCAGTTCAACCGTTGATGCAGAAACCGCAAAGCACCTTCAATCCTACGCAATTCCAATGATTGTCGCGGTGGATTTTGATGCTGAAGCTGTTGATATCCTGACACAAAACAGCGAAACTATTCTTATAAAACTCATTTCACCGTTAAAAAGTTACAAAGCTTTTGAACAGGCTGTCGTAACGCATACCCCGTTTGGTGAAATCCGCGCCGAAAGCAAAAATAAAATTGAACTGGATAAAAACACCTTCAAAATTGCGACAAAAACCAAACCGACTACAGAACAAATTGAAGACGCTATTTTTGCGTGGAAAATTGCAAAATATCTATCGCCAATCTGCGCTATGGCTGCAAAGGATTTCAAGACTTTAAGCATTTATCAGGCGCAGGCAAACTGCCAGAATGCAGTGGAGCATGTGCTTAATTTTGCCTGTGACAATTCTAAAAATGCTGTACTGTATGTAAGTGATGACAATCTGACAGAAGGTATTATCCATGCTGCCGCACAGGGAAGAATCGGGTTAATTATCTATTCCGGCGGCAAACATCTTAATATGAAAATTAACAACCTTGCAGACAAATTCAATATTGCGATATTAACAACCGGAATTAAAATTTAAGGATAGAAATTATGAAAATTAAAAGCTGGGAAGAATATTTTTTAGACATGGCAAAAACCTGTGCCAGCCGTTCTAATTGCCTGCGCGCGCAAGTCGGCGCCGTTATCGTGGGCGATGACAAAAAAATTAAAGCAACCGGCTACAACGGAACCCCTTCAAAAGTGGAATCGTGCTACGAACGCGGCGAATGCTACAGAATAAAAAACAATATTCCGTCCGGAACCTGTTACGAAACCTGCCGTTCAATCCACGCGGAACAAAACGCTATTATTCAAGCCGGTCAGGACAGATGTATGGACGCGACAATGTATATCTGGGGGCATAACTTCATCTGTATTCTTTGCAAACGCTTTATTTTACAGGCAGGGATTAAAAAGGTTGTCCTGAAAAAAGATGAAAATTCACCTGTTGTAACCGTCACTGCCGATGAAATCCGTAAAGAACTGGAAGCACAGTATTAAAGACATCAGCCGGCAAGGATTTTTTTAACAATATCTTCTGCGCTGAGTTTGAGGCAGTCACGATTTTCGCACGATGTTTGCCGCCGTTCCCAAAGACAAGGCTTTAGAGGGCATTTATCATTGGCTTTGAGAGCCGTAACTGAGGACGGTATAAGTTTTTTATCATCAGTAGGGCCAAAAACCGCATAAGTTTTAACCCCGAGTGCAACAGCAACATGGAGCGGAGCAGAATCCGAACATACAAACGTTTGCGCACTTGAAATCAACTGCGCAAGCTCTTTAAGATTTTTTGTCGTGCCGTAAAGATTTTCAAAGTCAACATCTTTGCAAAGTTCAACAATGCATTCAATACATTCTTTATCATCAGGGCCGCCGGCAAGCCGTACTTTTTTACCGGCAGCAGCAAGCCCGCGCATAACCTCTGCCCATACCTCAGGCGTAATCGTTTTAATCATATTTTTTTCAACGCTGATTTTACTCACCCCCGGGTGTATCAAGACAGAATTTTCAATCACCTGCGCCCGCTCAACATCAATCTGCGGAAGCTCTGTTTTCAAAGAAGTCAACGGCGTAATCAGGTCGTGATACATCGCCGCTGCGTACTGATTTTTATTCAGCGGAATCGCAGCGGTTAAAAATTTCCGGCTTAATTTGCCGCTATCGTACCCGTAACGTTCTTTTATCCCCGTAAGAAACAGCAAAACAGGAATTAATTTGTTTCCGCCCGAGGACACTACAATATCATAATGCCCGCGCCATGCCTGCATAACCAGTTTCATCAACTCAAAATATTTATTTCCGCGCTTTAAATCAACAAGGATTAAATCATCAATTTTATCTGTTAAATCCTTAATCCCGCGGCTTCTCGGCTCAAGTGCAAGTGTTATTTGCGAGTCCGGGAACTCCTTTTTCAAAGAAATAATTGTCGGAAGAAATAATATTTCATCCCCGATACCGCCAAAATTTATTAAAAGTATTTTTTTCACCATGCCTGTCACCTCGTTTTAAGTAACATACAATCGCCGTAGCTGTAAAAACGGTATTTATTTGCAATCGCCTCTTTGTAGGCGCGCATTATAAAATCCTTGCCCATAAGCGCACTGACAAGCATTAGAAGCGTAGATTTAGGCAGGTGGAAATTTGTAATCAAATTATCCACGACCTTAAACTCATACGGAGGGTAAATAAAAAGTGTAGAAGCATCATGACAGGCTTTTATCTCACCGTAAAGCTTGTAAGCGGTTTCAAGTGTTCTAACCGTTGTTGTTCCGACAGCCACAATTTTTTTGCCTTGAGCTTTTGCCCTGTTGATAAGCTCTGCCGTTTCCTGCGGAATTTCAAAGGTTTCAGAATCCATTTTGTGCTCAAGAACATTTTCACACTTAACCGGTCGGAAAGTTCCCAACCCTACGTTAAGCGTGACATATCCGATTTCAACACCTTTTTTCGCAAGCCGGGTAAGAATTTCTTCCGTAAAATGCAGCCCCGCAGTCGGTGCCGCAACCGAACCCTCATTAAGGGCATATACGGTTTGGTATCGTTCAAAATCCAGTTTTTTCAATTCATCAGACGTCATTTTGCGCTCAATATACGGCGGAAGCGGAATATTCCCGACACGGTGAAGAACTTCAAAAATATTTCCTTCATATTCAAGCCTTACAAGCCATTTCCCGTCATCTTCGAGCGGGTCCAGAACCTCAACGGATAAATCACCGCTAATCTTAATTTTTGTACCGGATTTAACCCGTTTTGAAGGCTTAATGAGCACTTCCCAGTTATGCCCGTCAAGCTGTTTAAGCAAAAACACTTCAATATGAGCGCCGGTTTCCTCTTTAACCCCGAAAAGTCTTGCCGGAATAACTTTTGTGTTATTCAAAATCAAAATACAATTTTCATCCAAAAGGTCAACAATATCGTAAAAATGTTTATGTTGGATAGACTCATCGGTCTTATCCAACACTAACATTCTTGAATTTTCTCTTTTTTCAGAAGGGAACTGCGCGATTAACTCTTCCGGCAGTTCATAATCAAATTCCGATAACAACATGCCTGCCGCCTTAATTTTTCTCTTCTACTTTTTTGGCATTCTTCAAATCATCATCAGAAACTTTGCCTTCTTTTTTCTCAAATTCGGCGTCAATTTGTTTATTGACAATAACTGTCTGGATAATCTGAATAATATTACTTGTTACAAGGTACAACAGAACACCCGCAGGGATAGGGATTATGATAAATGTACCGATAATCATAATCGGCATAAAAGTTCCCATTGATTTTTGAATTGCCTGCTGTGTAGGATCTGTGTTTTGATTTTTCTGAGTTCCCATCATAATCTTCTGGGAAAGGAACATTGTTGCACCGAATAAAATAATCAAAGCTAACACATCATAATGGAAAGAGCCCTGCTTTGTAAGCGGTTTGGTCGGAACAGATGCAACCAGAAGGTTGTCAAATTTCTTTTCAAATCTAACGTTTTCGGACTCTCTTATGTAGCGTTTGTTAACTTTAGTACCGCCCTTGTAAGCCCCGAGGTTCATGACAGGGATTTCAGCAGCCTGAACCTTTCCGATTTCATCAAGCGAGATGTTAAAACTGTCTACATTGACTTTTAATCCTAAATCATCACCCGGAACGACTTCCCCTTGAACTTTCACCGCTGTTGCCGGAGAGTCAATTTTCACTTCCTGAGTTCTTCCGTCAGTCAGGAAAATTTTAGCGGTATTGCCTGCCATAAAATGATCGTTGGCGTTAACTTCAAAAACTTTATCATCAGAAACGCCGAAAGCGCTTATACCGCGAAGCGTAGTATCAAGTCTTTTAATAAATAAAAACTGGCTGTCGCCTGCTATCTGGATAAACTGCGGGCTCATCAGAGCCGTATATAACAAGATAAAAATCGGCATTTGAATTAACAAAGGCAAACACCCGCCCATAGGATTGAACTTGTGTTCCTTGTAAAATTCCATCATTTTCATCTGCATTTTTTGCGGATCGCTTTTGTAACGTTCCTGAATCGCTTTAAGTTTCGGCTGCAACTTTTGCATTACGCGCATAGAACGCTGCTGCGACACATTCAAATGCCACATTGAAAGTCTTATAACAATCGTCAAAACAATAATCGCTACGCCGTAATTTCCGACAAATGATGAGATACCTTTTAATATTTCAATAGTTAATGTTGTAAAATCCAATTTCCCTAATCCTCATGATAATGTGATAATAAAGCCCTACACGGAGCCAAAATTATAATACCATGAACAAGGGTAATTGCAAATGAACCTATTACTTACCGGTATAATCCCGTAATATATGGGCTGAAATTTTCTTCATTTCGTCTGAAACTTCACCTGTCCATTTTGCATTTCCCGGACAAAAAGTTTTGCGGATTTTCTCTACGGTGACTTTACCGTTCCTGAAATACAAACGTTTCAAGGCCGAGCCTAAAGAGTCAATACAGGCTTCATAGCTTGCATTGTTTTGATACCCGCCTCCACGTTTTTTCAAACCCGCGACATTATAACGTTTGATACTACCATCTTCATCACGAGCTGGCTTTGCACCGTAACCTGATTCGCGACAGACAATCGCCATTAAAAACAAAGCATTTACACCGTATTTTTCCTGAGCTTTCAAAAAGGCTTCGCCCTGACCGGCCATTTTCGTGCCCTCAAGATATTTATTCAAATCCGCAGCCGTACCGGCAAACAGATGTTTTGTAACATTAAAATTGCTGCCATAGTTTTGTTCTAAACTGTCGATAACAGCTTCGCCATTACCGTTCAAATTAATTTCCTCACTACCGGCAGCGCTATCAACCTCATCTGCCGGCCTAAAGGGAATCTTAATATCTTCATTCTTAACGACCGGTAACTTAATTTCCGGCTTCCAAACCGACAACGGCTGACTTCCTGCATCATTCCACGGTGCCGTATATCTAAACGGTTCAGGCTTATAAGGCACCCTGATACTATCTGATTTTCCGGATAAAGTATTGTCATCTCCAATAGCCATCATTACTCTCCTTTTTAAAACTTATATTATATATAAAGTATATAAAAAGAAAATATTGCTAGTTTGTAAAAAAATATTAAAAGAGCCGTCAATATTGACGGCTCTTTTAATGGTCGGGATGACACGATTCGAACGTGCGACCCCCTCGTCCCAAGCGAGGTGCGCTACCAAACTGCGCTACATCCCGACAGTTCAATCCATTTATCAATCTAATGGACATTTCTTATTCTAAATCAAAAAAAAATCTCGTCAAGAGGGTGGATTGAAAAATGTTCTAAAATATGATAAAATATTACTATAACAGTTGGAATTATTGAGGATTTTCGGTATGAACTTTAAAAAACTAATGAGAAATAAAAGATTAGCATTTACTCTTGCAGAAGTTGTCGTTGTAATGGCAATTTTAGGGATAATGATGGCAGCTTTTGCTCCGGTCGTTACCAAAAGAACACTATCTGCCGGCGGTAATAACAAAATTACCTTTGATGTAATGAGTGATCACGCAGGAGTATATTTCGGGACAACCGGAGATCAAAAATCCGTCGTTATAGGTGATAATGAAATTGATAATACTTTAGCAAATGATCCAAAGCTTCTAATTATGGGCTCAAAATATAACAATGGTACGGAAGACCTTATTACTCCGCAGATTAGCTTTGGAACCTACGATGGAACCACCCAAAATTATCCTGCGGCGCTATTTGTAACTCCGGATATCGATTTGACTCCTGCTCAAGTTTGGGATAAAAAATTTGGTGATATTATATTAAGCAGTAACTTGGATACCGGCTCGACGTATGACACAGCATATCCATATAATGTAAATAAATATAACAATACAATTATTGGTGCAAACGCAATATCTTTAGTCGACAGAAACGTAAGTAACGTCACTGCTATCGGTAAAAATGCTTGTTTTAGCAATACCGGTTCAAATGTCATCTGCCTGGGAGCCGATTCCGGTTATAGAATCGGGATAACAGAAGGCGGACCGGGAACTGTAAATTGGGGTGAAAGTAATCTTATATTTATCGGGAATGCCGGTATTGACTATGATCTTGACAAAATATACTTCGGGTCAAAAAAGCTTATGACAAAGCTTGATGCCAGATATGCCTTAGCAGCTGGTGGTGTTCCATCTGATATCCGTCTTAAAAACGTAGGCAAGGAATTCACCGGCGGGATTGACGAGTTAAACCAACTAACATTCTACAATTTTACATATAAAAGAGATGCCGACAAAACTCCTAGAGTAGGCGTCATGGCGCAAGACCTTCAGAAAGTCTTTCCTGATGCCGTATCTCAAAATGATGACGGATATCTCTACATAAGAAAAGACGATATGTTCTATGCAGCACTCAACGCAATTAAAGATCTGTTCAAAAAAATGACAGATAACTCAGAAAAAATTAAAGCTCTTGAAGAACGTAACGCTATACTAGAAAAACAGGTAAAAGAACTACAAGATTTGTACATTGACTTAGCTAAAAAAGTTGACAAAAAAGCAGCTAAGAAAAAGCTGACAATTACCCCTGAAAAGCCGGCAGAGGTTGAAACTGAACCTGTTCCGGCAGAAAATACCGAACAACCGGTTCAGGAATAACTGATGAGCATGCTCGAAAACAGAAAAATCATGCAAATTTATAAAAAAATTTACATATAAATTTGCACAAAATTTTCTGTAAAATCAGTGTTCGCAATGCAAAGAAAGTAAATATTAAGATTTCACAAAAAGACTTTACAGGGGGTCTTATTTATCCTAAAATAAATAGGACAAAATCATGGGAGGTTCGGTTGTACTTTTGTGCAGCCGATAACAAAAATAAAGAATCTGGGACTGGGGGCACTATGCAAAACGCATATTCTACAACAAACGGAAATAACATAGTTGAATTTACAACTTCAAAATCAGCTGAAAAACTGGCTGATGAAAGAAAAACATCATTCCTTCAAACAAAACCACAAAAAGAAACTATCTATATAATTAAAAAAGATGGTACTAAAGAAGAATATAATATCCAAAAAATTATCAATGCTGTTAATAAATCCGCAGCAAGAATGCTGGTAAAATTAACAGATGAAGACTTAAAAGAAATCTGTGACTTTGTAACAAATAAGGTTAACCAGAGAACCGGCGATACCGTTGAAATCGCAGAAATGCACAATATCGTTGAAGGTGCACTTGAATATCTTAACCCGAAAGTTGCTCAAAGCTACAGAAATTACAGAAACTATAAACAGGATTTCGTAAGTATGCTGGACAAAGTTTATCAAGAAAGCCAGAGAATTATGTACATTGGTGACAAAGAAAACTCCAATGCTGATTCTACTTTAGTTTCAACAAAACGTTCATTGATTTTCAACGAACTGAACAAAGAATTGTATAAAAAATTCTTCTTAACCGTAGATGATTTGCAGGCTATTCGTGACGGTTACATCTACATCCACGACATGTCAGCACGCCGTGATACAATGAACTGCTGTCTTTTTGACGTTGCAAAAGTTCTTGAAGGCGGATTTGAAATGGGTAACTTATGGTACAATGAACCCAAAACCCTTGACGTTGCATTTGACGTAATCGGCGACATCGTTATGGCTGCAGCAAGCCAGCAATACGGCGGCTTCACGGTTGCGGAAGTCGATAAAATTCTTGCACCGTACGCTGAAAAAACCTACAATTTAAGATACAATAAATATATTTGTCTTGGCCTGTCATTTGAAAAGTCAAGAGAAGAAGCTTTAAAAGATGTTCAAAAAGACTTTGAACAAGGATTTCAGGGCTGGGAATACAAGTTCAACACGGTTGCATCAAGCCGCGGCGATTATCCTTTCATCACGGTAACAACCGGTCTTGGTACAGGTGAATACGAAAAAATGGCAACACTTGCTATGCTCAAAATCAGAATGGGCGGACAGGGTAAGAAAAATAACAAAAAACCTGTTCTCTTCCCTAAAATTGTATTCCTGTATGATGAAAAACTTCACGGTGAAGGCTGTATTTCAGAAGACCTGTTTGAAGCCGGTGTTGCATGTTCTCAAAAATCAATGTATCCGGATTGGTTATCACTTTCCGGCGAAGGATACGTTGCAGAAATGTACAAAAAATATGGAAGAGTCGTTTCTCCTATGGGCTGCAGAGCGTTCCTTTCTCCTTGGTTTGAAAGAGGCGGTATGGAACCGGCTGATGAAAACGACAAACCTATTTTTGTCGGAAGATTTAACATTGGCGCTGTAAGCTTACACCTGCCAATGATTTATGCAAAAGCTAAAAAAGAAAGCAAAGATTTCTATGAAGTTTTAGATTACTATCTTGAATTAATCAGAAAAATTCACAAGAGAACTTATGATTATCTTGGCGAAATGAAAGCTTCCGTAAACCCTCTGGCTTACTGCGAAGGCGGTTTCTACGGCGGCAATCTCGGCATTCACGATAAAATTAAACCTATCTTGAAATCTTCTACAGCATCTTTCGGTATCACGGCTTTGAATGAACTTCAAAGACTTTACAACGGAAAATCCATTGCAGAAGACGGCGAATTTGCTCTTGAAGTTATGAAATACATCAACAAGAAAACTCAAGAATTCAAAGCAGAAGACGGTATTCTTTACGCAATCTACGGAACACCTGCTGAAAGCCTTTGCGGATTACAAATTCAACAGTTCCGCAAAAAATTCGGCGTAGTAGAAAATGTTTCAGACAGAGGCTACGTATCTAACAGCTTCCACTGCCACGTATCCGAAGACATTACACCAATTGAAAAACAAGACTCCGAAAAACGTTTCTGGGATCTGTTCAACGGCGGAAAAATTCAATATGTAAAATACCCGATTGCATATAACAAAGATGCTATCAAAATGCTTATCAGACGTGCAATGAAAATGGGATTTTATGAAGGTGTAAACCTTTCACTTTCCTACTGCGAAGACTGCGGGCACCAGGAATTGAATATGGATGTCTGCCCGAAATGCGGAAGCAAAAACCTGACAAAAATTGAAAGAATGAACGGTTATCTTTCATATTCAAGAGTCAAAGGCGACACCCGTCTTAATGACGCTAAAATGGAAGAAATAAAAGACCGCGTAAGTATGTAATAACATAAATTATAAAAGTTTTCAGGTCACGCAAGTGACTTGAAAACTTTATTATAGGGGTATAGGGGAAAAATGAATTATCACAATATAACAAAAGACGATATGTTAAACGGCGACGGTTTACGGGTAGTATTATGGGTTTCCGGCTGTAACCACCACTGCCATGGCTGCCAAAATCCTATAACCTGGGATGTTGGCGGAGGTATCCCGTTTGATGAAGCTGCGGAAAAAGAACTTTTTGATGAACTTGCCAAACCGCATATTGCAGGTATAACATTCAGTGGCGGTGATCCCTTGCATCCGTTTAATCGTCCGGAAGTTTTCAGACTTATCAAAAAATGCCGTGAATTATACCCTGAAAAAACAATCTGGCTTTATACAGGTTTTAACTGGGAAGATATTCAGGATTGCGAGGAACTGAAAGACGTTGACGTAATTGCAGAAGGCAGATTTGTCGAAGAATTGCTTGATAATAATAAGCACTGGGTCGGAAGTACAAACCAGCGTGTAATAGATGTCAAAAAGACGTTAGAAACAGGTAAAATCGCCCTGCATTGCTCATAAAAATTTTGTATGTAGAAAAGCTCCGGACACCCGGAGCTTTTTTATTTGACAAATTACTACAAATTTAGTATAATACTCCTGCTTGTTTTATTATTTTTTGTCCGACTGATTTATGAGGACTTGTTATGTTATTTGAATATTATTAATGATAAAAGTATTGGAGATATTATACCAATTAACCCTAAATAAAAAATTGTATAGTAAACAGGCTTTAGAGGTATTTTTTCACACGGGAAATTATAAGCGAATTTAAACTTAAATTCTTTCGCCAAATACTCCAGTATTAACACCAAGCATGTTGCCATACACATCCCCAATGATAAAGGGAGCAATATAAAACCAAAAACGCCACCTGTTCCGGTCGTCAAAGGAATAGAGGACTCTAACATTGGTTTGCCCATTACGGCAAGAAATAACAATCCCATTATTGACGACATATTTAAAGCATAAGACTTACATAAATTCATCACACTAAAATACTAATACAAATGAAAGGAAAAAACAATGGATACAAAATTTCATAAAGATTTAATGACTTTAGCTGGTCACACATACAATAATGGTAATTTTCGACTTCCAAACAATTGGCAAGAATTAACTTCTTTTAGTGCTAATAATGGATTTCAAGCAACTGTTTATAAAAATGGTAACAACATTGCTATTAGCTATAGAGGAACAGACACGCCAAAAGATTTTATTTTAAGCGATATCCCAATGGGAACTAAAATATTATTACCAGTACAATACAAAAATGCAAATGAAGTATATAAACAGATAAAACAAATGTATCCTAATGCAAACATTACTCTCACAGGGCATTCTCTGGGAGGAAGCCTCGCACAATTAATTTCTGCGGAAAATAATTGTCCGGCTGTAACATTTAACGCTTATGGAACAGGAGATATCTTAAATCACACAGGATATAATAGAAAAAACTTGAATATAATTAACTATGGTAATCCTAATGATGTTATATTCAAACTTAATTACGATAAACAGCCCGGAAGAACATTTCTAACTAATACAAATTTTAATAAAAATGAAAATTTAATCTGGGAAAAAAGTAATGGCCTAAAAAATGTAAATTTTATGAATCATCTAATAGAACAAATGGGACCGCTTGAGGATGCCATCGAAATTAAACCTACAACAACCGAATATAATGCTGCAAGCCCATTCCAACTTTACGCCGAAAAAACCTTCACGCGTGAAGACATTGCAAATATGTCTAATGAGGATTACCTTAAATACGAACCGCAAATCCTACAACAGCTACGAAACGGACAATTTAAAGAACAAAAACCGGACTATGACAATTTCGTTAACCCAAATACCGGTTCTAAAAAAATTTATACGAAAGAAGAAATCGCTAAAATGAGTGCCGACGAGTTTATGAAAAATGAATTCGAAATCATGGGACAGCTTCAATCTATTGGCTTACCGGATAAAAAAGATTTGCCGCAAAATTCGACTGATTCCGACGACGGAAGGTGGGTTACTATCAACGGAAACCATGTCTTTATTGAAAAGTAGCACAATGCTCCGGAAAAATCCGGAGCTTTTTTATTTGACAAATTACTACAAATTTAGTACAATATTCTCACCTGTTTCATTATTCATTGTCCGCCTATATAAAGGAGGACTGCTATGTTATTTGAATAAAAACATTGCGGGCATTGCTATTATCGTAAATAGCCCCCAAAAGGAACCGTATATCAAACCCAGATAAAATAATGGATAATATATTATTTTCAAAGGTATTTTTTCGTATGGAAAATTTAACGCAAAAGATTGGGGATTTGATTTATAAAAAGCATGTTCCAGAAGTAAACTGACTATCAGCCAGCCAAGAAAAATAAAACTGGCTGGAATATATATGAATCCAATAATATCCCATTCGCCACCACTCGGGGATACAAACATACTTATCAAATCTTTGCCATAATATATAAAACATATTAAAGAAATTAACGACATAATATTTAATGTATATGATTTGCAGGGATTTTTCATACAACTATTGTATTACAAACATAAATATAAGGAATAAACACTATGGATAAAAAACTTCATAAAGACTTAATGATTTTATCAGGACACACATACAAAAATGGGAAGTTTGTACTTCCAACAGATTAGAAAGAGATAACCTCTTATAGCGCTGACAACGGCTTCCAATCAACTATTTATAAAAAAGGCAATGATATCGCCATTAGCTATAGGGGAACTGATAGCGCAAGAGATTTTTGGGGGAGCGATAGACGAATGTACCTCAAGGAACTACCAAAACAGTATAAAAATGCCAATGAAGTCTATCAACAAATTAGGCACGCATATCCCAATGCAAATATTACAGTTACAGGGCATTCGCTTGGCGGTAGTTTAGCACAATTAGTTTCGGCTGAAAACGGTTGTTCTGCGGTCACATTTAATGCTTACGGAACTAACGATATTTTAAAAAACACAGGTATTTACAATACAAAAGATTTAAACATAATTAATTATGGTAATATAAATGACCCCGTTTTTAATTCAAGCTATACAAAACATCCCGGAAGAAGTTTTGTTACTAATACGGAATTACATCCTGACAAAATTTATGAAGTCGGTCACCAATATAATCCTCATATACCAGCACATAAAATTGAAAATATGAGTTCCCTTGATGATGCTGTAGAAATTGAGCCTAAATTTATATCAAGCAAAAATAATAGCCCATTCCAACTTTACGCAGAAAAAACCTTCACGCGTGAAGACATTGCAAATATGTCTAATGAGGATTACCTCAAATACGAGCCGCAAATTTTGCAACAGTTAAGAAACGGGCAATTTAAAGAACAAAAACCTGACTACGACAATTTCGTTAACCCTAATACCGGTTCTAAAAAAATTTATACGAAAGAAGAAATCGCTAAAATGAGTGCCGACGAGTTTATGAAAAATGAATTCGAAATCATGGGACAGCTTCAATCTATTGGCTTACCGGATAAAAAAGATTTGCCGCAAATTCGACTGATTCCGACGACGGAAGGTGGGTTACTATCAACGGAAACCATGTCTTTATCGAGAAGTAGCAAAAAGCTCCGGTTTTTCCAAACCGGAGCTTTTTTGTTTTATTTGTTGTTTTATATATTCTTTGTCTATTATGTGCAAAGAGCCAGCAGAATGCCTGCCGCAACGGCGGAGCCGATAACACCCGCTACGTTTGGCCCCATTGCGTGCATCAAGAGGAAGTTTTGAGGGTTTGCCTCTAAGCCTACTTTATTTGAAACACGCGCTGCCATAGGTACTGCCGAAACACCTGCGGAACCTATCAAAGGGTTGATTAGAGGGCTGGTCTTGCCGGTAAACTTATCACTCAATTTAGTGAAGAAATTCATTACTTTTGCAAAGACAACACCGCCGGCAGTTGCCAGTGCAAATGCTGTTACACCCAATATCAGGATAAACAATGTTTGAGTTGTAAGGAATTGTTCTGCTGAAAGTTTTGAACCAACAGAAAGTCCTAAGAATATTGTAACAATATTAATCAAAGCGTTTTGCATTGTATCAGAAAGTCTTTCAACAACGCCGCATTCTTTACATAAGTTACCGAATGTCAACGCACCGATTAGCGGGCACGCATCAGGTAGGAAGATTATACAAAGTGAAAGAACAACAATTGGGAAAACAATTTTTTCACGTTTTGTAACGTTTCTCAATTGTTCCATTTGAATTTTTCTTTCTTCTTCAGTTGTGAGCAATTTCATAATAGGCGGTTGAATAACAGGAACCAGCGCCATATATGAATATGCGGCAACAGCAATTGCCCCCAGTAATTCCGGAGCAAGTTTTGTTGTTACATAAATTGAAGTAGGGCCGTCAGCACCACCGATAATACCGATTGCACCGGATTGCGGAAGCGTGAAGCCAAATACGCACAGTGCTAAAAGCAATGCACCAAAAATACCGAATTGCGCGGCACCGCCCAGCAATGCCGTTTTAGGGTTGGCAATTAGCGGGCCGAAATCTGTCATTGCACCAACACCCATAAAGATAATTAACGGAAATAAACCTTTATGAATACCTGCTTCATAAACAATTCCGAGAAACCCTTGAGGGCCTGCCATATCTGCAACCGGAATGTTTGACAAGAAACCGCCGAATGCAATAGGAACCAGCAGCAGCGGCTCATATTGTTTTTTAATACCGAGCCACATCAAGAACAGGCACACCAGCAGCATAATAGGAGAACCGAACTGGTGGAGGAACTGTTCAAATCCGTTAGTTATGTTTGGATCCGCAGGCAAAACAAAATTTGCAATACCCGTTGACATCCAAAGTTTTTCTAAACTTTCAACTAAATTCATCTTTTAACCTCCTAGCCTACTGTTGCCAACACTTGACCCGGCAGAACTTTATCCCCCGGTTCAATTTCTACGGATTTAACGGTACCTGCAACAGTTGTCTTAACTTCTGTTTCCATTTTCATAGCTTCGATAACTGCTATTACATCGCCTTCTTCAACCAGATCGCCCTCTTCAACAAGAACTCTCAACACGTTGCCAGGTAAACCGGTTTTAACAGGAGTTCCTTCGCCTGTACCTGCGGCAGAAGCTGTATCAATTCCGGATTTAACGTTAATGTCATAGGTTTTACCGTTAACAACGGCTTTATCACCTTCAACTTTAACAGCATATTTTTTACCGTTAACAGAAACTGTGTAACCGCCGTCTTTTGATTCAGCAGCGCACGGTGCAGAATCTTTAGAAGCGGCTTCGCATTTTCTAACGCCGATTGTGCCTTTGCCTTCAAGGAATAAAATACCTTTTTCTTTACAAGCGGCAGCGATAAAGATATTTTCATCATTAACCGGTAATCCTGCATCTTCTAACATTTTTGTTGCAGCTTTAATACCTTTTGTTTCATCTTTATCGTTCAGGTCAACAACTTTTTCTGTCGTTGGTTGTAATTTCAATTGTTCTTCCGCGATTTTAACGATTTCCGGATCCGGTTCGCAAGGAGTTTTACCGAAATAGCCGAGAACCATTTTACCGTAACCTTCTGCGATTTTGTTCCATTTGCCGAACATTACGTTGTTAAATGCCTGTTGGAAATAGAATTGTGAAACCGGAGTTACAGAAGTTGCGAAACCGCCGCGTTCAACGACTTCTTTCATAGCAGCAACAACTTCAGGGTATTTATCCATAACGCCGTTATCTCTCATCATTTGAGTGTTAGCAGTCAAAGCCCCTCCAGGTAACGGTGACTGGATAATCATAGGGTTAACTGATAAAGCTTCCGGCGGTAAGAAGTAATCTTTCATGCAATCTTTAAAGATTTCTTCTGTTTCGAGAATTTTTTCAATATCAATACCGAGATCAAATTCAGTACCTTTAAGAGCATGCCACATAGAAACGATATCAGGTTGAGCAGTACCGCCGGAAACCGGTTTCATAGAAAGGTCAATACCGTCAGCACCGCCTTCAAGAGCAGCGAGATATGCAGCCAAACCGGTTCCTGCTGTTTCGTGTGAGTGGAATCTGATATGAGCATCTGCACCGAGGATTTCGCGTGTTCTCTTAATCGTTTCGTAAACTTTTCTAGGAGAAGAAGTTCCGGATGCATCTTTGAATGCAAGGCTATTGAACGGAATGCCGGCATCTAAGATTGAGCGTAAAACTCTTTCATAGAATGCAACGTCATGTGCGCCTGTGCAGCCGATAGGAAGTTCCATCATTGTAATTGTAACTTCGTGTTTCAAACCGTTATCAACAATACATTGACCTGAATAAATTAAGTTGTTTACATCATTCAACGCGTCAAAGTTTCTGATAGTTGTAACGCCGTGTTTTTTGAACATTTTAGCGTGAAGATTGATGATATCTCTAGGCTGAGAATCAAGTCCTACAACGTTAACACCGCGTGCTAAAGATTGCAAATTAATATCCGGTCCGACTGCGGCTCTGATTTTATCCATAGTTTCAAAAGCGTTTTCATTGCAATAAAAAATCGGCGATTGAAATCTTGCACCGCCTGCGACTTCAAAATGTTTAATACCTGCAGCAACTGCGGATTGAAGTGCAGGAATAAAGTCGTCTACGAATACTCTCGCGCCATAGACAGACTGAAAACCATCTCTGAAAGATGTGTCCATAACTTTAATTAATTTTTTTGACATGTTTTTCCCTCTTTTTCTTTTATAAATTAGTCATTACTTTTTACGATTAATACGGGAGGTACTTCAGGCACCTTTTTTAGTTAAAACAGCAGCGATTACAGCCGCAATAACAGAATCATCTTCCGCAGCCTTTTTAGCGACTTTTTTAACTTCTTCAACTGCTTCAGGGAAAATTTTGTTAAGGTACCCTACTACCTTTGACATTGTTGCCATTCCGGCAATCAGGATGCAAAGAAATGCAAGTACAAACCCCATTCCGATAAGCAGCATTTCAATTCCCAATACTACATTTTCATTCATAATATATCTCCTATGTTCAGAATAAATTCATTGCCGTTATTTGTAAGAATAAGTTCGCCTTTATCAGTAATACCTGAGGCGACACCTGTCTTTGTTTCATTTATCAAAGCAACGCAAAGTTCTTTATCAAGAAAATTTGCCAGTGCCAGATAATCTCTCTTTATAAATTTAAAACCTTCTTCCAGAAATTGATTATAATCCTTAAAAAAGCTAGTTACAAGTTTATTCTTAAACTCAACCATATCAATAGTTTCCCCGACTTCAAGGTTTAAAGATGTAACTTTTTTGTCAATTTTAGAGAAATCTTTTTCCTGCGCATTAAGATTAACCCCGATGCCTAACACCAAACCTTTAAATTTTGTACCTTTAACAGAGGTTTCTGCAAGAATTCCCGCGATTTTTTTGCCATTTACTAAGACATCATTCGGCCATTTTATTTCGGGTTTAATGCCATATTCTTCAAGAGTTTTACAAAGCGTAACAGAGAGGTACTGGGTGAGATTTGCGTAGTGTTCATAGTTTTTATCGGGTTTAAGGACTATGGACATAAATAAATTTCCTTTGCCAAGATCAACCCATTTACGCTGTAACCTGCCCCGTCCTTGAGTTTGCGCCCCTGCAAAGACAATTGTTTTGTCCTCCAATTCCTCAATATTAGTTTTAGCCCAGAGATTAGTAGAATCAATATTTTCTAAAAAAATCTCTCTCAAATTATCTTTCATATTTTTATTTTATATCAAACAAAAAAATATTTGCGATTTTTTTTTTAGGTTGTACAATAAAATTTGTAAGAGGGAGAAAATTATGAGTGAAATGACCCACTGGATATGGACAAAAACGTTGGCAGACAATAGTTTCACCTTCAATTTAGACACCATTTTCACAATGTGGTTTGCAATGGGCGTGTTAATTCTAGTCGCCTTCTTTGCAACAAGACACCTGAGCCTTGTACCGGGCAGGTTTCAGGCTGTTTGCGAAAATATTCTGAAATTTTTCTGGGGAACAATGGATACCATGATGCCGCAGGGCTCAAGGAAACATGTTCCGCTCGTTGCGTCATTATTTTTGTTTATTTTATTTGCAAATTTAATGGGACAGTTACCGCTCAGAATAATTCACCTCCAACAGGGCGAACTTGCATCCCCGACAAACGATATCAACTTAACCGCAGCTCTGGCAATAATAGTTTTAGTTTACTATGTTTCTGCCGGAATTATCGCGAAAAAAGGAAAATTCCTGCTGCATGAATTTTCATTTGTCGGTATTGTAATGATGCTTGTTGAGCTTTTAGAGATGGTTACAAGACCTTTAAGCCTTGCAATCCGTCTTTTTGCGAATGTATTTGCAGGAGAAATTCTGGTAACACTGGTTCTGGGAGCATGCGCTTATCTTGCGCCGCTGCCGGTTATGTTTTTTGAAATTCTGGTTGCATTCATTCAGGCAACAGTATTTATGATGCTGACGATTGCATATATTTCGTCCGCAACAAGTGAACAACATTAGTCGAGGGAGTCGACAGCCATAATTGGCTCAACATAAAAAGTAACGAATAACTTAATAATCAAAAGGAGAAAAAATCATGGAAGAACAAGTAATGAATCTAGGATTGAGCATGGCACACTTAGGTGCAGGTTTAGCAATCGGTTTCGGTGCAATCGGTGCCGGATTAGGTATTGGTTTTGCTACAAAAGGTTTGATGGATGCAGTTTCACGCCAGCCTGAAGTTGCCGGCAAAGCATTCGGTTTCTTCCTGCTCGGTGCAGCATTATCAGAAGCTTGCGCACTGTATGCATTCGTTGTTGCAATGCAGCTGTTGGGTAAATAAGTGGCTCAGCCGCAAACCCTCCTTCACGGGGGCTGCTCTCAATTTTTGCAAATATAAGAGGAAAAAATGGAATTCAACGCAACATTTTTAGTATCAATTGTAAGCTTTCTTGTGTTCATGTATATTATGAATGCAATATTTTATAAGCCGCTGACGACAGTCATTGACGAAAGAGAAAATATTGTACATGATAACTATGAACACTCAAGACAAGCACGTCATGAAGCTGAAGAAATTACAAAAGATAAAGAAAACCGTCTGGCGGAAACCGCAAAGCAATCCCGTAAAATGATGGTTGATAAGACAAATGAAGCCAACGAAGATTACAAAAACAAAGTAGCCGATGCAAAAACAAAATCAAACGAAAAAGTCGGAATACTTAAAGAGGATCTTCTGCGTTCAGAAGCTGACGCTAAAAATATTCTGAATTCGCACGTTGAAAATCTGGCACAAACAATTGTAAATAAAGTTTTACAAGGAGGTTTCAATGGCTGAATTCTGGGATTTAATTGTTCGCAGCAACACGTTTAACTTCATTGTCTTACTTGTAATACTTGCGATTATTTATCAGAAATTAAACATTTCTTCCGCTATAGAAAAGATGAAAACGGAAATCGCCCAATTCATTGAAAATTCAAAAAAAGAACGCGAAGTTTCCGAAAAACACCTCACGGATACTAAAAAATCAGTGGAACATTTAGATGAAGAAATCAAAGAAACATTAGAGAAATCAAAAGTTCTGGCTCAAAATGTTTTTGACGAAATTCAATCAATGGCGCAAAAAAGCGTTGAAAAAATTGAAGCAAACGTTGATAAAATCATTGACAATGAAACCAGAAAAATCAATACAAAACTTTCTCAAACAACAGCGGGCAGCGCAGTAGACCTTGCAACCGCAAGGCTCAAAGAAATGTTTGAGAAAAATCCGGAACTACACGAAAAACATATCAACGATGCAATCGAAACTTTAGATAGGATTAAATTATAAAATGGATAATATAATAACATATTCAGCACAAAATTACGCAGAAGCCTTATTTGAATCAGGTCAAACCTTCTCGTCTGATCTTGAATTAATCAGTACGGTTATGACAACTTCCGCGGATTTTATGCACATAATGTCCAATCCTGCAATAGATTTGAACGTTAAATACTCCATACTTGACGAAATTTTTAAAGATAAAATTGATGAAAAAGTTCTTCAATTCGTCAAAATTCTCACAGAAAAAAACCGCCTCGGAGAATTTGAACAAATCCTCGCGGCTTACAAAGAAAAAGTTAATGACGAAAACGGCGTAAAGCTGGTTGAAATAACCTCGGCAATTGAACTTAATGAGGATTTTAAAACAAAAATTTTGAATAAATTAAGCGAAAAACTTAACAAAAAGATTGTTCCGGAATGGAAAATCGACAGAGAAATAATTTCCGGTCTTGTGTTCAAAATAGGCGATGATGTCGTCGACACAAGCATCAGAAATAAAGTAGAAAGTATTGGAAAAAACATAATATAAAGGTGAAAAAATATGACAACGATTAAACCTGATGAAATCAGCTCTATAATCCGGAGCAAAATAGAAAATTACGAACTGAAAACAGAAGTCGCAAACACAGGTTCCGTTATTGAAGTAGGTGACGGTATCGCACGTATCTACGGACTTCGTAACGTTATGGCAAGCGAACTTGTAAAATTTGAGGACGGTCAGGGCACACTGGGTATCACAATGAACCTTGAAGAAGATAACGTCGGGGTCGTAATTGTAGGCGATTACACCCACATTAAAGAAGGCATGACGGTTAAAACGACCGGCGAAATTGCCTCTGTTCCTGTAGGCGATGCATTAATCGGAAGAATTATCAACCCTACCGGCAAACCTATTGACGGCAAAGGCGAATATGAATATTCAAAAGTTCGTCCGATTGAACGTGTTGCACCGGGTATCGTTGCAAGAAGATCCGTTCACCAGCCGCTTCAAACAGGCCTGACTGCGATTGATGCGCTTACACCAATCGGCCGCGGACAACGTGAACTTATCATCGGCGACCGCCAAACCGGTAAAACAGCAATTGCAATCGACACAATTATCAACCAGAAAGGCAAAAACGTAATCTGTATTTACGTTGCAATCGGTCAAAAAACGTCAACTGTTGCACAGCTTGCAAAAACTCTGGAAGAAAAAGGCGCTATGGAATACTCTATTATAGTTTCCGCAGCCGCAAACGAACCGGCTCCGCTTCAATACATTGCTCCGTTTGCAGGTGTCACTATCGGTGAAGAATTTATGGAACAAGGCAAAGATGTTTTGATTATCTATGATGACCTTTCAAAACACGCTCAGGCCTATCGTGCAATGAGTTTGCTTCTTAAAAGACCGCCGGGACGTGAAGCTTATCCGGGGGATGTTTTCTACCTTCACTCAAGACTTCTTGAACGTGCGGTAAAATTGAACGACAAACTTGGCGGCGGAAGTATTACAGCGTTACCGATTATTGAAACACAAGCCGGCGACGTTTCCGCATACATCCCGACCAACGTTATCTCAATCACTGACGGTCAAATCTTCCTTGAAAGTAACCTCTTTAACAGTGGTGTCCGCCCGGCAATTAACGCGGGGATTTCTGTTTCCCGTGTCGGCGGTGCGGCGCAAACTAAAGGGATTAAGCAGGTCGCAGGTAAGTTAAGACTTGACCTCGCCCAGTTTAGAGAACTTGAATCCTTCGCACAGTTCGCATCTGATCTCGATCAGGCAACCAAAAACCAGCTTCTGAGAGGTCAAAAGCTTACAGAAGTTCTTAAACAACCGCAATACAACCCGCTCAGCGTTGCTGAACAGGTAAGTATCCTTTTCGCGGCTAACGAAGGTCTGCTGGATGACGTTGACAACAAAAATATTCAAAACTTCAAAACTGAATGGTTTAAATATTTCAACGCCAATATGAAAGACCTTGCTAAAAAGCTTGATGAAGGCGCTGCACTTTCTGATGAGGACAAAACCGCGTTAAGAAGCAATATCGAAACATTTAAGAAAAGTTTCTCATAGGTAACAAACAATGGCAAACTTAAAAGATATAAAAAACAGAATACAGAGCGTTCAAAGCACAAAAAAAATCACCCGTGCAATGAAAATGGTTGCGGCCGCAAAAGTTAAAAAAGCCGAATCAACAGTAAAAGCATCACGTCCGTTTACACGTGAAATGGTGAATATGCTTGAAAAAATGCTCTCAAGTGTAGGCGGGAATTACAGTTCATTCACGCTCAAAGTTGAACATGCAATAGAGAATTACCCTAAACTCCTTGAAAGACGCGATGTTAAAGCGGTAGGACTTTTGCTTATTTCATCAAATAAGGGGCTTGCCGGAGCATACAATGCCAACATAGTTAAGCGCACACTAAAAACAATCCGCGACTATCAGGCTCAAGGGATAGGTGTAAAACTCTTTATCATCGGACAAAAAGGGATTTCAGCATTAAAGAAAAAAGCAAAAGAACTGGGCGTTGAGATAATCAATACCTACCTGAATATTATAGATAACCCTAATGCAACAAATTCCGGCATTGTCATAGATGATATTGCAACACTATACGTTAAAGGCGAGATTGATAAAATTGAACTGATAACAACGCGTTTCAAGAACATGATGAGCTATTTTGTTGAAAACTGGACGATTTTACCGCTTCAGGATATTAACGCAGACAATAAATTTGACGGCGTGGTTGAATCTTTAATGGAATTTGAACCGGATCGCCACCATATATTGCAGCAAATTATTCCGATGTATTTGACAAATATAGTTTATCAGGCACTGCTGGAAGCTCAGGCAAGTGAACTGGCTTCCCGTATGACAGCAATGTCTGCGGCAACAAGCAATGCCGAAAAAATGCTCAATACATTATCTATTGAATACAACAAATCGCGTCAATGGGCGATTACGCAAGAGATTGTGGAAGTCGTATCCGGCGCAAATGCCCAAATTGGATAATCAAAAAGACGGTTTTGAAAACCGTCTTTTTTTGTAACATTTTTGAACTTTATAAACTCTATGCTATTATTAAAACATATAGTAAAAGGGAGAGAGATTATTTGACTACAAAAATTGCAATTACAGGGAAAAGCGGAAGCGGCAAAACAACGATTACAAAAGCTTTTTTAAACATTTTAAGCAGCAAGTTTCCGGATAAAACTTTTCTGCTTATAGATAACGATCTAACAGGTGAACTCGGACACTCTTACGGGCTTGATATCCGCAACACCGTTTACGGTATCAGAAGCGGAAAACACGAATACAAAACCGGAATTCCGGAAAACATGACAAAACAGGAATACATTGAATGGGCGCTGGAAGACATTCTATACCCGCTTAACGAAAATGTTGATATTCTGGTAACATGGTTTGTCGGCTCCAAAGACTGCCGCTGCCCTATAACCGGTCAGCTTAATGAAGCGCTGAAAAAGTTAATCGCGCGCTACGATTTCGTAATTATTGACTGCGAATTTGACCTCAAATACTTTAACCAGCTTGTCGATACCGACATAGATCTTACGCTTATAATAGCCAACCCGACCGAAGAATCCGCGCATCTGGCAAAACGGATTGAAGAATTCAGCGCAAAATACGCTATCGGCGGACAAATGGGTGTTGTTATCAACAAAGTCGAAAATCACAACTTAGAAGAACTATACACCCTTCTGAAGAAGTATGATCTGGATATACTCGGCGTTATTCCAAAAGATGAAAATATTGAACAGCTAACACGCAATTCTGCACCCGTTCAAGAAGCAATCGAACAATTTTTCGTACGCCTGAATCTGCCGCAGTAGCTCCTGATATTTACATATTACAATCAGTAAGTATAATAATCTTATTAAAAAAGGAGCAAACTGTGACAGCCGAAATTCTTGATGGTAAAAAGACAAGTCAAAAACTGCTGGAAAAATTGCAGCAAGAAGTAAGCACTCTTGCTAAAAAACCGGTTCTTGCAATTATGCTCGTCGGCGAAAATCCGGCAAGCTTGATTTATGTCAATGCAAAACTTAAAAAAGCCGAAAGCATCGGCTTCAAAGCCATACTAAAACAACTTACTTCCAATGTCACAGAAAAAGAAATCATTGCAAATATCAAAGAATGGAACAATGATCCCAATATCAACGGAATTCTTGTTCAACTGCCTTTACCTAAAGAGATTAATAAAAACATTATTCTAAATTCAATTGATCCGATTAAAGATGTAGACGGGCTGACAGCCTACAATTCCGGACTTTTTTATACCGGTCAGGAACCGTATGCAATTCCCTGCACTACCCGCGGAATAATTATGCTTCTTAAAGAATATAATATTGAAATAGAAGGCAAACACGTAGTCGTCATAGGACGTTCCAATCTTGTCGGCAAACCGACAGCACAGGCTTTCTTATTTGAAAACGCCACGGTTACAACCTGCCATTCAAAAACCGAAAATCTTGAAAGCATAATAAAAACGGCTGATATTGTCGTTTCAGCCGTAGGGGAAAAAATTGTAAATGGGAAAATATTGAAAAAAAATAGTGTAGTAGTAGATGTTGGAATATTCCGTACCCCGGAAGGTAAAATCAGCGGGGATGTGGAATTTGAAAGTGCGTCACAAGTTGCATCATACATCTCGCCGGTTCCGGGCGGCGTAGGCCCGATGACCGTGACTGCCCTGATGTATAACCTGCTCGACTTGTATCTCGCACAAAATATCAGATAATGTAAAGGCTCCTGACAATTTTCTTCCGAGATAACAATCTCGTCGAAAATTGAAACGTCGCTCACGTAGTGTTCCGCGCCCTGCCTGCCACACTCACGTGTGCCAGCTCCGGCGCTACACCGGCTTACGCTATCTAGCCGCCGATGAGGTTAAGCGAGCAGGTATTCTTAATACCATTGTTAACCATTGTCTTTAATGAGTTAATCTCTTGCTCCATAACGTCAATCTGCGACTTAACAGATTCTGCCTCGGTTTGAAGATATTCACTCGTCTTTTCTAACGCAATGTAAAACGGATCTTCATCCAAGTCTTCATCTTCTTTTGCCTGTGCATAATCCGCCATTTGACTTGTAATAACATTTGTCCTGCTCATCAAAATCGTATATTCATACTCAAGTTGACTTTTTTGCAGTGTGAATAAACTTTTCTGTGATGCCATAGCTAAGAACGACATATCTCATCTCTCCTTGTTTATAAATTGCTCTCTTACCTATATAAAAACAAATAAAAGTTTTCGATTTCACAAAAGGTGTTTTTTGTTACAATTCGTAACAAATATCATAAAAACCAGCCAACACAAGGGTTATATCAAAAGTATGTATTCTTTAATGTAACAATAAATAAATTTTTTATAAAAATTACATCTTTTTTTAGCAATTTTTTAAACTCAAAATACTTTATATAAATACAGAGGAAACAATGGGAATTGTAAAGGCGGGAATTATGAACACAAAGTATGTGACTTTAACTATCGTAGAATACTTCAACGCTATTGAAAAACAAACCGGAACAAATTCACAAATCGTTGCAAAATCGTTAGTTAAGTACTTAAGAAACAAAAAGGAACAACAAGCACTGGCAGCTTAATCTATTTAGTAAGTAATTAGACAGGGAAAATATAAGGAGATAAAGTTATGGCAAGAGTACTAATTTCAATGCCCGAAAGATTTTTAGACGAGATTGACGAAGTAGCAGAGAACGAAAACCGTACTCGTTCAGAATTAATCAGGGAAGCACTCCGAACATATATGAATCGTAACAGAGTACGCAATACCCAAAAGGCACAAAATAACGCAGCAATTTTAGAAAGCTTACTCGAATAGACAAAAAAGAATTTTAGTAGTATAATCAAAATCGGGAAATGTAATAAGGGAAAAATTCCATCGGGGGAAAATATGGAAAATAACAGCAAGTATATGATGTCCAGTATTGAAGAATATTTTGATATTTTGGACAAACAAACGGAAAAAAATTCACAAATCATCGCTAAATCATTGGTAAAGTATCTTAAAGCCAGCAAAGAAAAATCGAAATACGATGTACTAAAACAGGCTGAACAGGTGCACAATTCGTAGGGAAAATTTGAGAACCAGCTAAATCTAATTTGGGGAAATGGTTAATGAATTGTAACGCGGGACTATATAATAGTCCCGCGTTTTGTATTATTTTAACGTTTAACACATCTGACCAGCATATTATTGCTGCGCGGCTGAACCTCCTGCATACCAATATTAAAGGACTGCAGCCAGGCAGAGTTTGATGAAGCTACTGAACTCGACCAGAACATACCGCCGGTTAAGCCCATTAATTCCATATTTACAAACATAGATAGCAATTCTTCCCTTGAAGGAATTCTGTAAGAATCATCGTACTGCGTACACAATCCGGAAGCATCGTTTTGTGCTCCGGAACCGGCATTATTAATAGCCGGATATGGCGCTACGACTTTGCTATCACTCGGATAAATTGCAGACATAAAGCCAATATCTTTACCGACAGTATTCGGCCCTTTATTACCGTTCAAGTCATAAATAAAATTTAAACAAACTCTGTTCTGGGCATAATAATTGGAGGTATTATTCATATCAGAAGCGCATCGCGGATTATAGTACATTATTACGCTCTCACCATTCTGAGTTTCGAATGCGACAGCATCACTATCCTCTTGAGAATAAGAAAATGTTCTGCTTGAACCCATATAAACATCCGAATACAACAGATTAGTCATTTTAATATTAAGTTCTCCGAGTGTTTTAGGAGTACTTTTAGTCCCCGCGTTCAAAGTAGTAAATTTTGAAACAATACCGCAATCAGCTAAATGCTCTTTATCACAGATATTGTTAATTTTGAGGACTTTACTTAACTCTCCAGTAACAAAAGTTTCCCCGTTGGCATACGTATTAAGGCTATCAATCAATGGTATAGCCTGTGAAAATCTTGCGAATAACGCTTTTCTTTGTGTATTCCATGTTCGCTCATTAATGTTTCCGGTAAGGCTCGGAAGTGTTATTGCCGCGACAACCCCGATTATGGTGAGGGATAACAATATCTCTGCCATGGTAAATCCAGACGGCACTCCGCCCTTCGCGTTAAACGCCAACACTCCCTCTCTCAGATTTTTCGTGGTCCAATCGCTCGGAACCAAATATGGCACCGGCTCAGCCGGCCCCCCCCCCCCCCTGCATAAATACTTACACTTTTGTTCTTCATAATTTCTATCCTTTCTGGGGTTTTTACCCCGTTCTATTTATAAATGCCATTTTATGACACATATTTATTATGTAACATTTTAACTATTTAGTCAATAGCAAAAAAGCTCTCACATAAGTGAGAGCTTTTTAAACTTATCAGTATGACGTGGACTTAATTATTCAATAATTTTGTCAACAACACCAGCACCAACTGTTCTACCGCCTTCACGGATAGCGAATCTCATACCTTCTTCAATAGCGACAGGTGCGATCAATTCAACTTCCATTACAACGTTATCACCAGGCATTACCATTTCGCCATCAAATTTGATTGAACCGGTAACGTCTGTTGTTCTGATGTAGAATTGTGGTCTGTAACCAGGGAAGAATGGAGTGTGACGTCCGCCTTCTTCTTTTGTTAAAACGTATACGTTAGCTGTGAATTTAGTGTGTGGGTGGATTGAACCAGGTTTTGCCAAAACTTGACCGCGTTGGATTTCAGTTTTGTCGATACCACGAAGCAATGCACCAATGTTGTCACCTGCTTGACCTTGGTCAAGAGATTTTCTGAACATTTCAACACCGGTAACAGTTGTTTTCTTAGTTTCGCCTAAACCAACTAATTCAACTTCGTCACCAACTTTAACAACGCCACGTTCTACTCTACCTGTAGCAACTGTACCACGACCGGTGATAGAGAATACGTCTTCAACCGGCATCAAGAACGGTTTGTCTAAATCACGAACAGGAGTTGGGAAGTAAGAATCAACTGCATCCATTAATTCCCAGATTTTATCAACCCATTTATCTTCGCCGCGTTGGATTTTCGGATTAGCTTGAACAGCTTCAAGAGCTTTTAATGCTGAACCGTGGATGAATGGAATGTTGTCGCCGTCGAATTCGTAAGAAGAAAGAAGTTCTCTAACTTCCATTTCAACTAATTCTAACAATTCAGGATCATCAACCATGTCGCATTTGTTCAAGAATACAACAAGGTTAGGAACACCAACCTGTCTAGCAAGAAGGATGTGTTCACGAGTTTGAGGCATTGCACCGTCAGTAGCAGCAACAACGAGGATTGCGCCGTCCATTTGAGCTGCACCTGTAATCATGTTTTTAACATAGTCAGCGTGGCCCGGGCAGTCAACGTGTGCATAGTGTCTTGCATCTGTTTCGTATTCTACGTGAGCTGTAGAGATGGTAATACCTCTTGCTTTTTCTTCCGGAGCAGCATCGATTTCATCAAATTTCTTTGCTTGAGCTTTTCCGGCAGCAGCCATAACACCTGTAATAGCGGCTGTTAATGTTGTTTTACCGTGGTCAACGTGGCCAATAGTACCAATGTTAACGTGCGGTTTCGTGCGTTCATACTTTTCACGTGCCATGAGATTAATCTCCTTCTTTTTCTTGTGTTTATACTAACTTACTTTATTATATACTAAAGCATAACACTAATAATAATCAGTCAAGAAATTTTGTCAAGCTCTAGGATGTGCCTTATTGTAAGTATCGGTCAGGTGTTTAGTGGAAATATGGGTATAAATTTGGGTATTGGAGATGCTGGCATGCCCTAAAAGTTCCTGAACGACTCTTAAATCAGCCCCGTTTTCTATCAAGTAAGTTGCAAAACTGTGTCTGAACATGTGGGGGGTGACTTTTTGGGGCAGACTAATTTTTTCAACGATAGAATTTATCACGTTGCGAATTGTTTTCGGGTTAAGCCTGTAGCCGGTGTTGTTGATAAATACAGGAGAATTTTCCTCCTGCGGCGGCGGGGGGAAGTCTTTTGCTACCAGCCTGCGCGCTGTATGAATATATCTTTCCAGATATTGTTTTGCCCGCTCGGAAATCAGGACAATCCGTTCTTTTGAACCTTTACCGAAAACCTTTATTTCGTTGTGTTCCAGATTCAAATCCCCGAAATTCAAACCGCTGAGTTCTGAAATCCGCATTCCCGTTGCCCAGAGAAGTTCTAAAATCGCGCGGTTTCTAAAACCGGAAGGGCTTTCAATGTTAACATTATTTAATATTTGTTCAATTTCTTCTTTATCCAAAAATTTTGGCAGACTTTTGGTCTTTTTGGGCGCCGATACGCCGGCTACGGGATTTGCCTCTACCACACGTTCCCGGTAGAGATACTTGTAAAACGTCCTCAACGCCGAAATTTTACGCGCCACAGTTGTCTTTTTATAATTATATTTATATATAAATCTCAAATATTCACGGATTTTATTATAATCAACCGAGCTTACATCAGTATCCTCAAGCCAGATTAAAAAGCTCATAACGTCTGAGGTATAAGCCTTTGCCGTATACTGCGAGAAATTTTTCTCAACCAGAAGATAAGCTCTGAACTGTTCAAGTAAATCTTTATTCAACATAATTTGTAATCCATATAATGTAAGCATGTTGCTTTTTTTATTTCCTTATTATACAATGTTTTTAAGAAAAAGGATATATCGTAGGAGAAATAAATTCATGAATTATCGTAAAGTTTTAATTGCATCAATTCTTATGGCTGGATTAATGCTTAGCGCAAATGCAGTTCAGGCTGCCGGTTTGCAAGCTCAGGTTTCCAAAAATGATGCGACAGCAACTAATAATCAAGCCGGTAAATATACTGAAATTGCAACGATGATTGAATACAATCATTATGCAGACGCAGAAAAAAAACTTAGAGAAATAATTAATAAAACCCCGAATGATGTTGATGCACTTGCTCTTAGAGCCTTAGCCTACGCAAAACAATACAAACTGGCTCCTGCACAAAACGAAATTAACAAATTAATGCCTTCTAATCCGAATAACCCTATCCTGCACTACGCACAAGGTATGGTTTACATGATGAGACTGGCATCTTCTGATGTTGAATACATCAACGGAAGAGATAAACTCCTTGACGGAGCTATCAAAGAATTTGTAGAAGCAATTAACCTTGACTCCAACAATTATCCTATATATTCCGCACTCGGCGTTGCAACACTCAAAAAAGGCAACATTGAAGATGCAAGAGATTTATTCAAAATTTCTGTCAAGATTAATCCTAACTATGCAAACGGTTATGATAACTTAGGTCTGCTTGAAGTTCACGAACAAAATCTTGACGAAGCGGAAAAATATTTTAAAGAAGCACTAAGATGCAACTCACATAACCCTTCTGCAATGTATCACCTCGGTATTGTTGAATCACTGCGCGGTAACAACTCGGCAGCTTTGACCTGGCTGAACCACTCACTTCACATTCACCCTAATTGCGCACCGGCGCTTAACTTACAGGGCGAACTCTATTTAAGACAGGGTAACCACGCCGCTGCAATCAACTCTTTCAAAAAAGCAGAAGTCGTTAAACCTGAATACACTCCTTCTTATATGAACTTATCAAAAGTTTATGAGGACAGAGTTGACTTTGAAATGGCTGTTGAACAGTTAAAAACTATGTTAACTGTTACAGACGACAACGCTGCAAAAATGAGAATAGCAGATATGTCGCTACAATTGAGAAAATACCAGCAGGCACTTGATTATTACACAATGCTTCTTGGCAACGAAACTTACAACGATGATGCGGTTATAGGTATTGCAAACACATACTATGAAATGGCAAAAGATTCCGGCGACAACGGAAACTTCACCACAAATCAAGACTTATATCTTGCTTACGATTACATAAACAAGGCGCTTGAAAAATGCCCTAACGCACTTCAATTGCACCTTGCAAAAATCAAATTATCACGTCTTGTTCACAAAGACCCTACAGATATGTCAAAACAAAGCTTAAACTACATTATCCAGTCTGCTGACGACAGCGTAATGGGTTCTGTATTAAAAGCGGAAGCTTACCTTGCACTTGGCAGAGAACAGGATGCTGTTTATACATTTGAAAGCGCAAGAGATTTCTCAAAAAGCGTAAAAGATGACTTATATCTTGCAGAAATTATGGTTCACAATAAACAGTTCAGAACCGCAAGAACAACTTTCCAAAAAGTTCTTGCAAGCGAACCGACAAATATTGTAGCACTTGACGGCGTTGCATATATTGATCTTTGCGAAATCAAATCAAATGAATTCTTTGATATCGCCAAAAGACAGTACAAAGAAGGCAACTACGCATCAACTATTGAATACTGCAACAAAGCTATCGACTTCTACCACAACAGCGCAGATATCGCGAAGCTGAAAGCAATGGCTTATGAAGCAGAATTGAATTATCAAGGTGCAACAAAATACTATATTCAATATCTGTCAATGAACCCTAATGCCGCTGATAAAAATGAAATTACTGCAAAAATCAGTAAATTCAAAGCTCATATACAGCCGGGAGCTACAGCAATCCCGCAGCCTCAAGCTCAGCAGCAGCAAATACAGCCGCAGCAAACAACCGATAAGACCGATAAAACCAATAAGAAAAAGAAAAAATAATGAGGCTGCCAAAGAGATATTAATAAACATACAGTATTTGCAATTGTTTTATAACAGTTGCAAATATTTGTAAGGAGCTAAGGAGTAAATGAATAAAAAATTTGATGTAAATAAATCATTTGACCTTTTTTGGCGTGAACCACTGAGTATCTTGACAGAAGGACTCTTTAAACTTGTAAATATTCAGTCAAATATTTTTGGCAGTAAGCCCTCTGTAAATGTTGATATTGTTGAAAAAAAGGCTCAAATTACCGTTGTTGACAGCGAAAGAATGTACAATTTATTCCAGACAGTTCTCCATAAAAAACGTATAAAAGAAAAGCAATCAAAAGCATTGAAATCAAAATAAGACGGGGATGAATGACACAGAAATTCATGCAGGCAAAATTTTTAAAAAGCGCTGAAATGCTCTCACAATGTCCGGAAACGGATTTACCGGAGTTTGCGCTTTTAGGGCGTTCAAATGTCGGGAAATCCTCGTTTATTAACGGGCTTGCCAATCAAAAAAAACTTGCAAAAACCTCTAACACGCCCGGCAAAACGCGTCTTATTAACTTTTTTAACTTTTCAGATACATTTATGATAGCGGATCTTCCGGGGTACGGTTACGCAAAAGTTTCCAAAGAAGCACAAAACAGGTGGCAGAAATATCTGGAAGAATATCTGCTTGAGCGAAAACAGATAAAAAGCCTTATACAGCTTGTTGACGGACGGCATGGGGTTCAAAATAATGACCGGCAAATGCGTGAATGGGTTATGGCGTATAACCTGCCGGTAATGACAGTTGTGACAAAAATTGATTATGTTCCGCGCTCAAAAATTCAGGGAGTTCTGGCGAAGGTAAGAAAAGAATTCGGCGGCGAGGTACTTCCATTCAGCGCAATTGATAGTTATTATAACGACGGAATATTTCAAGAATTAACGAATAGCAATACTTAACATTATCTATTTGCGAGTTCCGTGACCTCTGAAATTCTATATTGCAAAGCCTGCATAAGGTGTGTGGTACGGATATCCTGCGAATTGTCCAGATCTGCAATTGTTCTTGCAAGTTTCAAAACACGGTCATACTTTCTGCCCGAAAGCTGATATTTTATAACCGCGGATTTAAGCAGTTCCTGCCCCTGCTTATCTAATTGACAGTATTTGCGAATTAGCTTTGTATCAAGTTCGGAATTGGTCAAAATTCCGTCATTTTTATATCTTTCAGCCTGAATTTTTCTTGCGTTCACAACGCGTGCACGGATATCGGCAGACGTTTCTTTTGCCGGCGCCATATTCAACAACTCATCCGAGGTAAGCCGTGTAACATCTACCTGCAAATCAATTCTGTCAAGAAGCGGCCCCGATAGACGAGAGAGATAACGGCTTATTTGAAATTCAGAGCAGGTGCACTGTTTTTCTTTATCGCCCAGAAAGCCGCAAGGACAAGGGTTCATTGCGCCAAGAAGTATAAATTTTGCGGGATAGGTAACAGAATGTTGTGCACGGGAGATTACAATTTTAGAATCCTCAAGCGGCTGGCGGAGGACTTCAAGCACAGAACGCGGGAATTCAACCATTTCATCAAGGAAAAGTACACCTCTATGTGCGAGCGTAATCTCTCCGGGTTTAGGGTTAGACCCGCCGCCAATAATCCCGTTGGCAGACGCGGTATGGTGAACAGTTCTGAACGGACGCTTTGTCATAAGCGGTTTTTTCTCACTCAAAAGCCCCGCAATACTATAAATTTTGGTAAGTTCCAGCGCTTCCTGACGCGACAGAGGCGGCAAAATAGATTCAAAGCACTTGGCAAGCAGAGTTTTACCGGCACCCGGGGAGCCGACCATAAGCATATTATGCGCGCCGGCTGCTGCAATTTCCATTGCACGTTTGGCTTTTTGCTGGCCTTTTACATCTTTAAAATCATAAAAGAAATCTTCTTCCGCGGCGTCTTGCAAGTAATTATCCAAATTCACCTGCGTTTTGGCAATCGGCTCATCAAGGAAATGGTGCACAACCTCATTTAAAGAAGCTGCGCCAAAAATATTAACGCCGTCAACAAGAGCCGCCTCATTTACATTATCCTGCGGCACGATTACATTTTCAATTCCAAAATTTTTTAAGCCCATAACGAGCGGCAAAACGCCCCGAACGCCCCTCAAAGCGCCGTCAAGCGAAAGTTCGCCGATAAAGGCATAACCTTTTAATTTTTCTTTTTCAATAACGTCCTCTTCACCCAGAATTCCGACCGCTATGGGCAAGTCAAAATGGGTTCCGACTTTTTTCAAATCCGCCGGCGCGAGGTTGACAATAATTTTTTTAGACGGAAACGCCAGATCAGAATTTTTAATCGCGGATTTCACGCGTGACGCCGCCTCATTTATTGCGGTATCCGGCAGGCCGACAATAACAATGCCCTGCTGCATTGCGTTTACAATATCAATTTCAACATCTACTTTGAACGCTTCCAGACCGATTACGCTTGCAGTATTAATCTTAATTACCATATACTAATTTTATACGAAAAAATAAATTTTAACAAACTTTTTTCTGTTCGTTATTCTGCTGTTCCTGCTGGTTATGCTGAGCCGCCTGTTTTGCGTTATAATCTCTGCGCAGTTTATCGGTATATGTTCCGGCTTTATTCAGCAATAAGCCGGATATAAACCCTACAAAATGAGATTTTAACCCCGATACAAGCATTGAAGTCACAACCATTGATGTCAGCATGCCTCCAATAGCAGGGATACCGTATTTCAGTGCAATAGAAGCCTGTGTATCTTTATCTTCTGTGCTTGCAAGCCCGATACCAAGTGACCCGAATCCCAGTAATATTGTCAAAAGGTCGGTAGGCGCAGAGCCTAAAGTTAAATCCCTGAGTTTATCAAAGTATTCAACACCTTCAATTTTAATAGTGGTATCAAGTGATTTTACGGCAGTGCGAATTTCTTTTTGCAGTTTATTAAATTCTTTTTCCGGAAGCAGTTGTTTATAAATTTCAAGCATTTCATCAAGCGTGCCTTTTTGCTTAGAATTAAGAACTTCTTTTATAATACGGTTGTGTTCACTGACAGCTCCGATGATTTTATCATCATATTTATAAACATCTTTAGCCATAGTGACACTTTCTTTAAATGCATCAAGATTTGCGAATATTTCTCCTTTAAGTTTTTCAAACCGGACAGAATTGACATCGCAACTTTTAAGTTCGGAAAGCTGTTTATTAAGTTCTCTGAACAGTTTTTCAGACACAACATCTTTCGGGTTAATCATACGCTTATTCAGAATTACGTAGTCTGTAGCGGATTTAATCTTATCATACATATTATATGAAATTTCACTTCTTAGTTTATGTATGCCCTGCACTAAATTAGCCTTATCAATCGCAAGGAATTTATCTGCAATAAAGGTGAAATAGGTGTCTTTCTTGGTGAAATTATTTTTATTGCCAAAACTTGCGCCCCAGACTTTATCTTCCAGATCAGACATTATCTCTGACATCGTTCCACGGCGCTCTTTAACCTTTTGCATAGAAAAGTTTTCACTAAGCTTGCCGTTTACAGATTCACGTTTAAGTCCGAGAATTTTAATCCATTCGCCTACGGTTTTTGTTTGACCGTTAACCGTAACAAAGGCGTTCTTATCTTTTAAAACGAGTTCGCGTTCAACGTTAGATAAAAATTCATTCAAATTTTTAAACTTTTTGTTCATTGAATTATAATAAACTTTAACGGTAAATTTACTTATATCGTCAAAGCAGCCGGTAATAGAATTGCAAGCTTTTTTAACAACAGGAACCCTGTCTGTTACCTGATGCTTAAACCACAAATCTTTAAAGGACACAAGGTTATTTATTCCCTGAAACTTTTCGCCGGCCTTTAGAGAGGTTTTGAGTAATGTCCGGTAAAATATGGCAGCTTTTGAATTTGTTGACTCTTCTTCTATCTTTTTTTCAAGGAATATTTTAAATTTATCAAACTTCTTTATAACGCTTTTAGGCATAGCTTTAACTATACCAAAACTGGTCAAACCGGCAATTAAAACCCCGAACCCGATTTTCATCCAGAGTTTTTTCTTGTCGATTTTATCATCCGGATTCAGCTCAGGCTGAATATAGTAGCCGTATTGCGGCTGCTTAAATTCGCTAAACTTCACAGTGGAAGTTGTATTCAAATTATTACTAACCTGATTTACTACCATACTACTGATATAAAAACATAAAATTCCGTGCAATTGCTTATGCAGAATGAATGTAAGACGTTTTTATTACAAATTCTTAATAATAATCTTTGCAACTTCTTCAGAAGAAATTTTTTCAGAAAGCTGAGATTTAATTTTTTCTAAATCATTGATATGATTAGTCCGGTATTCATTATCGTAGAGAAGTTTTTCTGTTTCGGCAACGATATTGTGAACAGAAACTTTTCCCTGAATAATTTCTCTGACGATTTCTTTATCAACAATAATATTCGGGAGCGAAACCCTTTTAATACAGCGTACAAGCAGGTAAACAAGATAGAAAAACCACGGCCCGCGATAGGCAATTAACATCGGGGTCTGATAAATCGCGGCCTCAAGCGCAACCGTTCCGGAGGCAAGAATTAACGCATCCGAAACACTCAGCAGCTGTTGGTTTTCACCCTTAATCACTTTAAATTCCGTACCGTGCAGATACTTATTATAAACTTCATCCTTCAAATTAGGCGCGTGCGAAATACAAAACTGCAAATCCGGATGCAGGCGCTGCAATTCTTTTGCCGAGGCGACAAAAACATCCATAAGCTGCTTTAATTCAAAAGTTCTTGACCCCGGAAAAATAGAAACAAGTTTCTTTGCAGGGTCAAAGCCGTGTCGTTCAAAAAAAGCTTTTCTGTCAGCTTTTGCCGGCAATTGTGATACCAGCGGATGCCCGCAGTATTCAACAGAAATTCCTTTTTCTTCATACATTTTCTTCTCAAACGGGAAAATACAAAGAACTTTATCAATATATTTTTTAATGGTATTCAAGCGCCATTTTCTGCTCGCCCAGACCTGAGGCGGAATGTAATAGAAAACCTTTATCCCTGCATGGTGAAGAAACTTTGCAATATTAAGATTAAACGCGCCATAGTCAATCAGAAGCACCAGATCCGGCTTATACTCTTTTTCAAGATAATCAACAAGCCTTTTACCCAGTAACAGGTGGTCAAGAATGATTTTAGGCGTAAGCCCCATTGCAGACATTTTATCGTGTGTTGCAAAAAGTTTTACACCTTGAGATGCAAGCGCCTCTCCGCCAATTGCTTCAACTTCAATATCCATGCCGGAATTGCGCAAATTTTCTACGACCTTTGCAGCATGCATATCGCCTGAATGTTCACCCGTTACGATAAAAATCCGTTTCACCATAAATTAAACCGCCATAATTACAATATTGTGTTTATTTGCGTAATCAATTACTTCCTGCTGGTTAACAATAATAGTTTCGTTCGCCTCAACCGCAATCAAAGAAGCTTTGTATTTATTCATTGTCTTTAAAGTCCTTAACCCGATTGCAGGGATGTCAAAACGCTTATCCTGTGACGGTTTGGAAACTTTAATTACGGAAGCGCCTTTTTTGGCAAGCTTACAGCCGCGTTTGATACAAACGTCCGTTCCTTCAATTGCCTCTACGGCCATAATCATTTTATCTTTAATAACAACCGACTGCCCGACATCAATTTTACCCATTTCTTTTGCCAGCCAGAAACCGTAATTTACATCCTGCATTTGCGCTTCTGTAGGTTTTACATCGCCTAAAACCCCTGCCGGTATCATAAGATTTTTTATGAAAATCGTCTGATCCAGCACCGTAATCCCCAGCTTATCAAGCTCTTGAATAATCAAAAGCATTACCTGATCGTCATTAAGTCTTGCAACTTCCTTAAGGAGTTCAATGGCGCGCGAATCAAACTTATGCAGCTGCAAAAGCACACGTTTATGAACTTTACCGATAAACGTCAGCTGTTTAATACCTTCATCTTTTAAAATTTTTTCAATTTTATTAATCTCTCCCGGATGACAGGAATAAATTTTTGAACAGTATTTTTTCAACTGATGAACATTATCATCCGCAAGCGAAATACAAACAACTTCACATCCGTTTTCTTTTGCGCATCTTGCCACTTCAACAGGCAGATGCCCGTCGCCGGCTATTAAACCTTGTTTACTATCTAATGTAATTGCCATAATATTTTTTATGCCTCCTGAAAAACAGTTCCCGCCGTCTGCCTCTGGCAAACACCGCTTACCAGCCCGCGGCCAAGCTGTCTTCTAACTCTTTAATGCAATAATCTCTTTAACTTGTTCATTTGTCAAGTACTTTGCCCCGCCTAAAACTTCACAAACCGCAATAGTTTGCGCGTAAGACTCTGCCAGTTCAAGCTTCATATAAGCATCCCGCAGGGTCGCAGAGCCTATAATTACGCCGTGATTTGCCATTAAAACCGCGTCGTGGGTGCTGAAAAATCTTGCTGTTTTTTCAACTAAATCGCCGGAACCGGGAAGCCCGTATTCTGCAAGCGGAATTTCTCCGAAATAAAACACATTTTCCGGCATAACAGGCGCTGTTAAATCCCGCCCGCTTGACGCAAATGCGCTTAAATACACCGGATGAACATGTATAATATAATTTACATCCGGCCGTTTTTTATAAAATTCCAGATGCAAAAATTTTTCGCTGGAAGGTTTACCATTCCCCTCTATAAGATTTCCGTCAAAATCAATGACAACAAAATCCTCTTCCGTCAAATACCCGTTTGCGGTTCCCGAGGCTGTGATAATTATATTTTCACCGTACCTCGCAGAAAAATTTCCGGAATACCCCGGAGTAAAATTTTTCTCACCGGCAAGCTTTCCGTAATATATTAATTCAGAAACCGTCTTTTTATAATCCATTAATCTATTCTTTCCCTGTTATCATCTTCACTAATATTAATTACCTGCGCATATTGCAGCGGTTCAGCTTTTACTTTTTTTTCATGCGGAATAAGCCAGAATTCCGGCTGCAGTTCAACAATCTGTTCGCCGTCATCGCCTGATAGCTTATCCGGATTTTTTATCTCCAGAGTTTTATATTTTAAAGTAGCCCCTGTAGTATTCAGAGAAAAACCAACGGTGAGATACGTTCTTTTACGCAGGAAATCATAACCGAAAGTCAATTTAAAATCCTCCGGCCCGAGAATAATCAGAAAAGCGTTTTCCTGAAATAGCTTCTGGTTTGAAGCGTCATCAGACAACGACATAGTTCCGCTCCAGGCAACAGAAAGAAACTTACAAAGTTTCAGAGCTTCCCTGATTTGTAAACTTGACGTACCGTATCTGTAAGCATCAAATCTTTGCATAGGAGTATTATCATCCCACGCGGTCAAGAAATACGAAATATCCTGCATCCAGTATTTATATTGTGAATGTGCACGTAAGCCCATACGACCGATAATCTGCGTATCTCCGGTACCATATAATGCCGCACTGCCCTGCATTAATGCACTCAGGGTGAATGTTCTAAAGTGTTCTTCATCCATGTGCTTATACAAATCCTGTTCAATTTGTGCCATATAACGGCCTCTAAAAGTACCGATATTACCTGATTTAAACCGTTCAGCATACATATTGTACATAGAGTTGTGATAATAACCAAAAGACGCACGGTGCTGATACGTCATATCCAGCCCCTTGCGGAAAGTACTCGGTATCCGGTAACTATCTTTATACAATAATTCCAGAGCATATTTAGGCATCATCCCGCCGAGGAACCACTGATCAAAGAAATAGTTCATACCGTATTCAAGAGAAAGTTTATCATCAAGTTGTTGATGCCCTTTCATTACAAAAATATCTGATACGGAACCGTAAGACAATTCCGTAATATTATTTGCACCGTGATAACGCAGGGAACCGCCGACCCCGAGTTCATCTTTTCTGTAGTTAAGAAACGGAATAAATTTTAATGTGCCGGCACGCGGAACTTCAAGGACTATACCGGGTCCGATAAACATACCTAAACGTGCAATACTGCCGAATTCAGGATAATTAGCCTCAAAACTCTTATGCTGCTTATCCATATATGCAGTCAAAGACGGAATTCTAAAAACTTTATTATTCCCGTAATGAATCTTAGTATCTTTTAAGGTTATAACATCGTGATCCTGCTTGGAATTAATGATAATCCTATCTGTGTCAAAGTGAACAGTGTCATCTTTTGAAAGATAAGGTTGAATAAAGAATTTATCATCTTCACTAATCGGCATCAAATCATCCGGCTTAAAACCTTTAAGTCTTCTGGATGGAAGCCCGATACGCTTGCTGCCGTCAGAACTTAAATATCCGTTATAAAGATATAACGTATTATTTCTGGAAACACCGTTTTCCGCCTTGACAGATGTGCCAGTGAACTCAGCGTTCATATTTTCAAAAGAGATTTCTTCTTCGTTAACGTTGACCTGAACATAATCACAAAAAATTTCTCTGCCGCTGTGATTAATCCTTACATTACCGATAGCTTTGACGATGTTTGCCGCATTGATATAAACAAACCTATCAGCCTTCATTGTAATTTTTTGTTTCGGAAACTTAACGACAGCGTTATTTTCTGCAATTATTTCATCATTTTCCTCAACATAATAGATATTTTTTGCATCCAGAACAACCAGATTTTCGCCTTTATTTTGCTTCAATTTTCCTTTGAGTTTAACCGGCTTAGATGCTTCCGAAGTATCCGGCTTATCCGGTGCAGCCTGTGGATCTTCAATCTTCACATCATCAACGGCAGGTGCTTCGAGTGATTTTTCAGCAGCCTCTTTTTCTTCCTTTGAGGAATAAAAAATATCGTTAATAAGTTTTTCTTTTTCTAAATCTTTTTCAAATTGTTCAAGCTGTTTCTTTTCTTTTTCCAGATCTTTCAAATAAGATTCGTGTTCTTTATTGCGCAGCCAGTTAAATAACTTAATTCTTGTCCTTTTGAAAACCGGAATATTTTTAGAATCATATACTTTATTTTTCGGGATGCCGCCCATGTGCATTGTTCTGGGATCCTGTGTCATCACAGAATTATATATAACAGACTGAACCGTTTCATCTCCGTTAAAAAGCCCTTCCTGCATATCAATTTGTTGTTCTTCCGGCACAAATTTCTCTTTTTTCTCTTTTATAAGTGTAGCTTCCGGAAATGCATTTTCAGGGAACATATCATATCCGCCCATCGCATCAAATGCGCCGAACATACCGGCCTCCGCGGCAAATGCGCCTGCCGTAGAAAAAGAAATCGCTATTAAGGATATGATTATAAACTTTTTCAATTATAATTACCTTTTTAGAAGAGAACATAATTTGTAGGATTATTAGGCTTGCCGTTAACTCTCACTTCAAAGTGACAATGCGGGCCGGTACTATATCCGGTCGAGCCTTCTTTTCCTATAACCTGACCTTTTTTAACGGACTGCCCGTTGGTTACATTGATTGATGACATGTGCGCATATAATGTTGTAATCGGAGAATTATTAACATTACCGTGGTCAATAATTACGACTTTACCGTAACCGCCGTACCAGCCGGCATATATAACCTTGCCGTCATTAGATGCAATAATATTACCTGCATTAGGGCCGGCGATATCAACACCGGAGTGGAAAGACTTACTTTTAAATATCGGGTGTGTACGCATTCCGAAAGGCGAGGATATCCTGCCCGAGATTGGTCTTATAAAGCTGGAATTTACCAGTTTTGCATTAGAACCCTTGTTATTGAGCATGTGCTGCAATTTATTGGACTGTCCCATAAGTTCGCGTTCAGCTCTTTCGTACGCCCGTCTGTCGGTTTTTAGCTTATTAATTTTCTTTTCATTAGCTGCGATTGCACGTCTTAACGATTCTTTTTGAGAGTGAATATTTTTTATGGATTTTGCCAGATAATTTCGTCTTAACTGAATACTGCGCTTCATCATAACGACTTTCTGTGCTTTAGTTTTTACCGACATAATTTTATTAACATCTTTTTTCAGGATAATTTTTTCATAATAAATAGTATCCAGAAAAGAGGTTAAATCCTTGGCAGAGAATAATAGTTGAAGCATACCCGTTCTTTGGGTTTTATAAATAAACCGGATTTTATTGTTAAAATCGGTAACAGCGATGTTGTATTCCTGCATAGCAACATCATAATCTTTTTCGGCATCAGAAAGTTCGGATTTAAGAATATTGTAAGTATTCTGGGATTTTGCAAGATTTCTGGCAGTTGTTTCAAGCTGTTGTTGGTTTCTATGCAGCCTGTTTTTTTCCAAACCCTCCAAAACTTTAATATCTTTAATTTTCTGGTTAACGTTTTTGAGTTTTTTATTAACAACCTGCTGCTGAGAAGGCGCCCCGTACGAGAACGGGACAAAGGTAAATATAAAAGCTGCCAGTATAAAAATCTTTAAAAAATTTTTCATATTCCACAAATCCGGTTATAAGACTGTTTCTTAAGAAAACAATACAGGTAACAAAAGCAAGCCAAGCGTCCAGGCAATGAAAGTCAATGCTATCACAAATATTATTATTTTCTGATTTTTTCTGAAAAATTCCATACAAAATCCCCCTTAGTAATATAGATTTTACCTGAAACACACAAAAAGTGCAATTATTTCTAAATAAATTTGCAAAAAATAACAAAATCTATTAATATAACTTTATGAAATATCAGTTTTTGCAGGAAAATATTACACCCGATGCAATTATCGAAAATGCAGAAGATATAAGCTCTTCCATTTTGCTTGAAAACAACAGGGCACAGATTAATAAAATTTTTGACTTTTTCAAGTCGGATAATTCGGTTTTACTTGCCACCGGTTTTCTCGGAACCGGCAAAACTTCAGTTATTCAAAAATGTCTGGGGGCTTTGAGTGAAAATTGCGTTCTGCTATGGGCAAACTGCTATGAGTCAACAAACCTTGACGATATTTTTCTTGAATTCTTTGAAGAGTTTAAGCACCTTGCATCACACAATATAATAAAAGTTCCGCAGGCAAAATTTGAAAACTTCTCACAAAGAATTAACGCTTACTTCTACTCAATTTCAAAACCGATAGTAATTGTCCTTAATTCTTATCAGGCGCTGCTGCCTGACAACGCAAAATTATTGCTGGATTTCATCGGACATTTGAGCGAATTCGCAAAAATCAAAACAATTATTATCTCCAGAAACTTCAACACTGAAAACCTTAAACCTGAAATTAAATTTGAAAAAATAAACTTCAAAGCCCTCGATAAAGAGCTTTTCCAAAAGTATATTACCGCGAATAAAATCCGTATTCACGGGCCTGTTTTTGAAGAATTTTATAAACTTACAAAAGGCTACTATTTTTATACAACCCTCGCCCTGATAATAATGAACGCTCAAAAGCTTTCACCTATAGATTTAATTCAAAAACACGCCAACAGCTTTTTGTCGCTCAGAGAATTTCTTTTCCGTGAATTTTTGTCAATGGTCGACCCTGCCGGCGGACACCTTATCAGATTTTTAACCGTTATAAGATATCCGGTTAACACAAAATTACTCCAATCTCTAAATCTTTACGATGAAGTCCGGCTGCAAAGATATGCGGCAAGTTATATTATTGAAGTTGACCACGGCAATATTTATTTGAAGGATTACTACAAAGACATTACAGAAGGCGAAATCCCGGATAATATTCTCGTAAAACTTCACAGAGCCTGCGCGGAACTTTATGAAATGCAGCTTCCTCGCAAACCGGAAGAACGAGATTTGCTTATCTCCCGACGTACAATCAGGCAGGAAATTGAATACCATAACCTTTTTATACCGAAAAAAGTCGAACATACACAAAGCGTCGAAGTTTATAATGCACAGGCCCTAATGTTTAAGCAGGCGGAGCCGCCGGCAAAAACTTCCACACCGGAAACTAAAAAAACTGTTACTCCGCCGGCTCCGCCTAAGAAAAAAGAGCTTAAAGATATCCTGTTCGTATTTAATGAAGAAGAAGAAAATTCTCTTCTTGCAAACATTGCATCTTCTATAAATGAGTTTCTGGCAGAAGCACGGGCACAGGAAACCGCCGAGTTGGAAATGAATACTGACGAACTTCTAAATCTCGTTAAAGAAGCCGAAGCCGGATATGATTACAAACGCGTAATTTCCTTATGCGAAAAAATTCTGTTAAAAAGTGAAGGTCAAACCGCCTTGCAAGCTTATATAAACAGTAAAATTGCAATTTCATTTGCTAATCTTTCTGATGCTTACAATGCTCTTAAACACTTTTCAAGCGCAAAAGAACTCTATCAAAAATTAAACGATATCCAAAATCTTATTGAAACGAATTTTTACATAGCAAAAATGAATTATTTAATGTTCAAACGTACAGAAGCAAAAAAAGTTCTGGCAGAGAATATGAGCGAAAACATGTCTAAAAGCCTACAGATTAAATCGAATCTGCTTCTTTTTGACATTTATATGGAAGAAGGGGACGAGGACAAAGCCTTTGACGTTTGCAAAGCCACAATGAAGCTTGCAGACAAAACTCAGGAGCCGCAAACAATCTGCGAACTGCTTTTCAAATGCGGCGTAATTTTGGAATCCAGAAATAATAACTACCGCGCAATTGAAGCCTACGAAAGAGCAATTAAATTCAATAATGACCCGAATACAAACAAATTTCTGCAACAAATTTATTCAAATCTGACAACCCTATACACAGAAACGGATAACATTGAACTTGCAAAGCAATACTGCCAAAAAGCGCTGGAAATAAGCATTACAACCAACAACGCCGAAGGTCTTTATAATTCATATATTAAACTGGCAGAATTAAATGCTCCTGACGCTGATGCTGCAGCAGTCTGCGGATATTATGAAAATGCGCTTAAATTTGCCGGAGAATTGAAAGACAATTTCTATACGATTTCCGCACTTATCGCTTACGGTGACTTCCTATACGGGAAAACGCGACTTATCGAAGCGCTTGAAAAATACTTTACAGCCCGCACACTTGCAAAAAATAACTTTATCAAGGAAAATATCCAGACACTTGAAAGACGGATTTTAGACGTTAAATACCGCGTGAGCGAAGAAGTTTTTAAGAAAAAAGCAAAAGAGTTTAACTATGATGAACAATAAAGAATTATACGCAGATTATATGACGCGTTTTTTGAAAGAAAATGCAAAAATAAACCTTATTTCCCAAAATGAGGAAAAGTTTTTATGGGAAAAACACGTATTTGACAGCCTTTCGCTTGAATTATTTTTTGAGAAATACGGAATACAGCCGGAAGGGAAAAGCCTTCTTGATATTGGAACCGGCGGCGGATTTCCGGCCGTGCCGCTTGCAATCAGGTACCCTGAACTTAATGTAACGGCTCTTGATAGTATACGAAAAAAACTCACTGCGATAGAGAATATTGCCGGAGAGTTGAAGATAACGAACCTCAAAACGCTTTGCGAACGCGCTGAGAATATAAAAGGTGAATACGATTTTATAACATCCCGCGCGGTTGCGAAGCTGGATAAAATCAGCACATACGCGCTTCCACTACTGAAGGAGGGCGGATATTTTATCGCCTACAAATCAAAAAAAGTATCGGAAGAAATTGAAGAAGGCAGAAGAACTATCAAACGGCTCGGGGGGAAAATCGTTGATATAATAGAATACCGGCTTCCGCTTGAAGAAGTTTATGAGAGAAATCTGGTAATCATTGAGAAGAAATAACGTACTTGATTTTTGAAGTTGTTGATGATATATTGGGAACTGTAGCGAGGAGCTTGGGACTATAGCTCAGCGGTAGAGCAGGGGACTCATAATCCCTTGGTCGTGGGTTCGAATCCCTCTGGTCCCACCATTTAAAAGATAATAAAAAGCAAGGGCTTGTCCCTTGCTTTTTATTAAATATTTTATATTATAAATACGTTGTGGTTTATAATGTGCGATAACCCCGTTCTATAGGACTAGAATATTGTCTGCGCGGCATATTTTTATATCTTTTATAACTTACAATTTTCTTATTATTAAATTTTAATTCACGGTATACTTTTTTGTAATGCCTAAAAACCGGCAAATTTTTATATGCGTGATAACGCGAAGTAATTAGAACATCCTGCCCCAAGGGTTTTAAAGAAACTGAAAATGTAGCTTTTGCAAACCGAGAGGTTGCCCAATTTTCACCCCCACCCCAGTAACCAAGTAATGAAAGGTCATTATAATCAACAGTATAAACATGCCTGCTACCATCCATTTCCCGTGGCGTTACGACTCCGTCATACGCTTTTATTAAATCCGTGACAGTTTGCTCAACCTCCCAAATAGAGGCATTTAAGACGACACATTTGTGCGTGTCGCTATCATCCCAAGGTGCCGCAAATACAGGACTTGCAAAAAATAATAACGCCGCTAAAATAAATATCTTCTTCATATTTCCTCCTATACGAAATTTTAATTAACTATTTATATTAAATATATTACCATTGCTATTTGCTTTGTAAATAAACCATTTAAACTATTTTTAGGTGTAAAAGTACATATTTATTATTAAATACTTACTGGTTATCTTAACAGCAATAAATGATAATATTGTTATGAACGATAAGTCTTTCAAAAAGGAAATTGGCAATAGAATAAAAAGTTATAGAAAGCTAAAAGGTTTAACTCAAGAACAATTGGCTGAACTTATGGACTTCAATACGAAATCTATTTCATTGCTTGAAAATGGTCATAACTACATTGCTCTTAACAAAGTTCCAAAACTTTGCAATGCATTAGACATAAAACCCTATCAGTTATTTATCTTTGACAAAAGAAATAACAAATCAGAAAAAATTCAGGATGATATTATAGAATTGTTAAACACTATGGATTCTACAAAGTTGAAACTGGCGTATAAACTTTTATACGAACTAAATAACTTTCACCTCAAGTGATATATACTATTCAAATTATTTATTAATTTATACTTGACACTCAAATATTTTAGGAGTAAATTTAGTTGCAACATTATACATACAACCGCTTTAAAGACGGTTTTCATTAGCACTACATTTACCCTGTATTTTGTTTTTAAAAAAGGAGGAAATTACATTTATTCCTCAACACTAATGAATTGTTCTCTATAAAGTGTTTCTATGATACCTCTTGTAAGGTCTTTGCAGATTAAATTGATAACGTATGTGCGTGCATTAGGTTCAGTACGTTGCAATAACCCGAGTTCAACCATTTTGGTTATTAACAAATTTATCTGGCGCGGGGTCTTTTCCGGCAATGCCCCTTGAACATCTTTTGATTTAACAATACCCTCAGTTTTATTCAATGCCAATTCTAAAACTTTCTTGTAATCGTTATTTATAAAATGTAATTCAAGTGCTTTATTTATTGCCGGCATAACAATACGTTCTGCAAAAAATTGTTTGTTCATAAGTTTAGAAACTTTCGACATTTCTTTGTGCAAACCGCTAAGAACATATTCACACCAAATGGCTTTGCTTTCATCTGTATTTTCATCTGCCACTTGTAACATTTCAAAATACTTGTTTCTATCTATACAAAAAACAGCGGTAGAGTTTAGAAGATATGCCATATCAAAACCGTATTGACGCAGCATTGAATATGTCAAAATTCTTGACATTCTGCCGTTACCATTATCGAACGGGTGTATCCAGGTAAAGCAATGGTGTGCAATCGCAACCTTTAACAATTGCATTTGCATTTTATCATCTTTATTTATCCATTCAATAAGTTCCTGCATAAAACCCGGAACAGCTGTAGGATTTGGCGGAGTATGTATAGCCTTATTTATTTTAACATAACAAGTTCTGTAACTTCCGCTTTCATTACTTCCCTCGTTTTTTAAACCTTTGGTAATCAAATAATGTAATTCTTTTAGAAACTTATTTGATATTTTAAACTCTTTATCTCCATCAAAACAGGTGTTCACATAGTTTATTGCAATTTCAATATTTTCAATCTCTTTTATGTTTTCAAATTCTTTGTTTTCTTCAAATTTATATGTAACATAATCAGAAATAGTTGTTCTGTTACCCTCAATCCTTGCTGACTGCAAGCTTTCAATCATGTGAAAAATTTCTTTTACCTGCGTAAATAATCTTGGATTAATCTCTAATGGAGCAATTTGATTTCGTAAAACTTCAAGTTGCATAATAAGTTCTACCAAATTACTATCAAATGATATTTGAGGTAATTTTAAATTTAATTTATCACACATAATGTTCTCCGGTTATTTACATCAATATAACATATTATTTACGTTAATGCAAGAATTTATTTACGTAGAAAAGCCTAAAACCATTACAATAATTAAAGTTTAAAATTAAACTAAAAATTTTTATTTACGTTGGATTGAAAAATTATTTACGTAAACTAAAAATTTTATCTACATTTAATGCAATTTTCACAAATCTTTACAAACGCTATATAAATAAAGCATTTATATTACACTTATAGTAAGGAGATTTTCTATGATTACTATTAATACAGCGCAAAATAATTTTAATAATCAACATTCTATAAAATTTGAATCACGCATTATACCCACACAAAGCCTGAAAAACACAATATCACACACAATCAAAAATGCAACAATATACGACGAAGAAGCAGGTTATTGTAGAAGCCTTATTAAAGCACTTAATGCTATTTTAAATGATTCAAAAGATGATGTTATCCAGTTTGAAAAAACAGAAAATACAGGTATTTTATATAAGAGTCCGACAGGTACAGATATCTTTGTAAATAAAGAAAAAGTAGCAAGCAATTATATTACAGAGGAACTACAATGTGAGTTTGAGTTAGAGCAATATTACAAAACACCCATTAATGAAGCCTTGAAGGATGAAGACTTTATGGAGCGAAGTATAATAGATTTTGCCGAGGAAAGATTTCAAAAAAAATTTTATTCTGAAGAGCTAACAGAGCAAGAACTTGACCTTATAAACCCGATGATAACAAAAATGCAGAACCTCAACTCACGGGATACTCTAATACATAATAAAATGCTAGGCATGGCTTTCAGAATACAAAAAAAATTATATGAGAATGCGTTGATACAATTAGAAAAGATACAAAATAAAATTTTTAATCCGAACGAATAAAGCAAATCTCGGCTATCTAAATTCCATATCGCAGAACATTCTCGGATACTAAATAACTTTCATCTCAAGTGATATATACTATTAATTTTTGTAAATTTTCTTACTGCAAACATAAAGAATAACTTCTAAATTGTCGACACTCCTTTTATAAGGAGCGGCAATGCAAATAGGCGAACCGATGCTCCAGCTGCTTTTATACAAAAAAGCGCAGAGCGAACAAAATAAAAATATTCTACAAAGCGATGCTTCGGCAGACCCGGTCGTCACCGGCTCTGCCGGTAGTACTGTTAGTACTACCCTGACTTCGGCGGATTATGAAATCGCCAATGATTTTGCTATGAATAATTTTAACGAAAGTCAGAAAATCGCCGCAGCGACCTCTAACATTTTGACGGTAAACACTAACGCTGTTACTATTTCCTCGCTTTCTGCCGCAGAAATTTCGCGTATTAAGCAGGTAATTTATGATTTACACCACCCGACAACTACGCCTGGCCCCGGAACGACACCGGATACCGGCGAAACGCCTGCCGGACAAATCGGGTTTATGCATGACTTCGACGATGTTGATGAAATGTTTAATTATATTAACACGATTGATCCGACCGTCACAAAAGAAACCGGACTTGACGGTAATGCTCTGTGGCAGTTAACCCAGCGTGACGATTGGGAACGAAACAACAACAGCTTCTTCGGTATAATGAACCACGGGTTTAACCTCATAGATACCGACAACGACGGTGTTCTATCTTATGAAGAAATCTCCGATTTCGTCGGGGATGAAATGGCTACCGTTTCTGATTATCTGAATAAAGTTCAAGAATATTCAAATGAACTTCAAAAAGATTTTAATAATATGACCGCACAGCAAAAACTGGATTTCGCGATTGAAAAAGCAAGAGAATATTTTGAACAGACCGGTATGACAGACCAAATTCAAGCATTAAACAGGCTTATTGCAGAAAATAAAATAGGATTCAAAGACTTAAACTCCGGTTCTGACTTTGATGATTATCTTAGCGGAAACATTCCATGGAATTTAGGAGCGTATATAAGCTTAACAAATAATGACGGTTCCTATTATACAGATGACGATTGCTGGTATACCTATGCTTACGATGCCGATGGCAATCCTCTGCAAGCATACTTTGATCAGGGCGGGTTATTCTTAGATGAAACATACTATACACAACCATCTATCCAATGGTATGATTTAGTTGGAACACTTGTACATGAACTCACACACGCCACAGCCTTTGTTCGCGGCACTGGAGAAACATGGGGCGAGTATGTTGCATACCAGACAGAAGAAGATTACCTCGACAGTATTGCATGCGGTCAATGGAGCGGTTCTGACGAACAGAATTCTATTAACACGCACATTGATACTTACTACAATAACGTAGAAAATGCAGACCTTAACGGAGATGGTATAGTCAGCGAAGATGAAAAAGAACCCGTTCCGGGTTGGAAATGGTGGACTTACGGCGACTACGCATAAATTGTCGTAAAATTCTGTAACATTTTATCCTTATTACTAAAGATATACCTCAAAATGCCGATATCAATCATGATAGTATTATTTTGAGGAAATCAACAATGGGTATGGCAGCATCTCAAGCCCGGTTTCTGGGTTTGACGGCAAGAATGAATAACTTAGAATTTGAAGGACAGCAAATTAACCAACAAAGAACTGCCCTTTCAAATAAATCTGCTTCATACTACACAGATCTTCTGGGTATGGATGTGCCGACCGCGCCTTCTGTTGAAGAATTTACCCAGACAGTCTATTCCTTTAACGACGGGGCTTTAACTAATCAAATAACTTCTCTGATTTCAGATCCGGCAAACCCCGGTACATACAAAGTTAGCTACATCAGATCCTGGACTGATGATTTTTCTATTGTTTCCGCATCTCCGAGTATTGTCACAAATATGGGCGGCGGAACTTATAATATCGGCGGGACTAAACTCAGACTTTTAGGACAGGTCGGAGGCGGTACAACCGTCGGTAACTCAATCAACATAGACGGAACAACCTACACTGTCAATAATGATACCGGCGGCTATTATATTAACGAAGAAACTACAACCCGCGGTTTAAAAGTTTGTACTGCACAGGAAGTCGCTAATCTTGAATATTACAAATTTAATGCTGATTACAGCGCGGCCGAAAGGGTTTACAAAGATACAGACGGTTCTTTCTATACTCTGGCAGATGACGGTACAAAAGTTACTCAAGCCGGATTAACCGAAGATGATTTAATTATGTGTCTTTATGATGACACCCAGACAGATCCGGATAAAGCGGTCACTCTCGTTCAAAAGAATGCAGATAACACTTATAGCAAAGAAGCAGATATCGTCAACACCAATAAAAGATATTTAACTACAGATGAAATCAACAGCATTACGATTTATAATGATGTAGCGAACGATCCATACCTTAGCACATTAAGTCCGGATCAAGTCACGCAGACCGTTGAGGAAGAAAAGGCTATTTTAAAACTGTTGAACGACGAATTAAATAACGGCGATCAAACCGGTCAATGGTTTGTGAGATACGTTCAAAACACTTCCACAGGCGAATATGAAGGAGTCTACTACAAAGCTGATGAAGTAACCGGTGCGGTCTGGGATGGTAAAAACAATTCCCAATCATTCATAGGTGCTTACAAACTCGGTTCTGCCGAACGCATTGAAGAAGTTAAGGGCGTTGACGGAGTTGAACTGGAACGGGATTCCACAGGCCGCTACATAAAGATTACGATTGACGGTAAAGATTATGCGTTGTCTACCAATACTGTAACAGATCAGGATGCCTACGAAGATGCTATGAACCAGTATGAATACGACAAAGCATCCTACGATCAATCCATTGAAGAAATCAATGCCAAAATTGAAATAATCCAATCTGAAGATAAAAACCTTGAATTGCGTCTTAAACAGCTCGACACCGAACACAATGCGGTTTCAAATGAAAAAGATGCTGTTTCAAAGGTTATTGAAAAAGCTGTTGAAAGCGGATTTAAGACTTTCGGTTAATAAGCATCATTTATAATCCCGAACTCAATGGATTCCACGCGGTTTGCAACCGCACTACAAGCTAAAAATCTCTGGGATTAACGCCTTTCAACCAGTTGCGCTCTATCTGTTCCAGAGAAATTCCTTTTGTTTCAGGGACGAAGAAGTAAACGAACAGAATGCAAATGAATGATACGACACCGAACATCCAGAATGTAAACGCACCGCCGATTCTGTGCAGTAGTATCGGAAAACTTGCGACAACAAAAAAGTTAAACGCGAAGTTTGAAACCGTACAGATACTCATTGCAATCCCGCGGATTTTGAGCGGGAACACTTCCGATACGAGGATCCAGCCAATTGGCCCTAAACTCATTGCAAAACATACAATATAAGTTACCAGACTTCCGACCGCAACCCATTTAAGGTTATCCCCCAAAATCGCTTCAAACTGGAAGGCCGAACCCAGAGCAAATAAGCTTAACATTACACCTGCAAGCCCGAAATATAAAAGCGGTTTGCGCCCGAGTCGGTCCGTAAAATATATAGCAACAATTGTCATCAAAAAGTTTACCACTCCAATTCCTGTTGTTGCGTAAATCGCGCCAAGATTTGAATCAAATCCCGCAGTTTTAAATATTGTAGGGGCATAATAAATAATCGTATTTATACCGGTACAAATTTGCGCAAACATAATCCCGATGCCAACAACAAACGGCATAATCATCCATTTGCGGAAACGGAATTTTTTGTCAGTAGTTTCAGCCTGCGCAATATTTGCTTTAACCTGTTCTATTTCAGCATCGACATCCGCATCCGGCTCAATTTTCTTAAATACCTTTCTTGCCTCATCCTCTCTGCCTTTACTTACAAGCCAGCGCGGCGTATCTGATAAAAACAGCATTCCCACCAGAAGTATCGTGCCCGGAACAACGCCGGCAAAAAGCATCCAGCGCCAGTTATATACAGCGTGCGCAAAAATCGCATTTATCAGGTACGAGAACAAAATACCTGATGTAATTGCCCATTGATAAAGCGATACCAGAGTTCCTCTAAGATGTTTTGGCGAAACCTCCGAGAGATACAGCGGAACAACGAAATTGACAATTCCAACGGCAAAGCCTACGAACAATCGCGAAAGTATAAGTACATAAATATTCGGAGCAAAAGCACAGGCAATTGAACCCAGAATAAAAATTATTGCCGTTGCAATAATAATTTTCTTTCTGCCGAATAAATCTGCAAGAACCCCGTTTGTAGCAGCGCCGATTACCGCACCGATTAAAACGGAACTAACCAGAATCCCTTGCAGGGAATCCGACAAATTCCATGAATCGTTAATAAATAACAGCGCGCCAGAGATTACACCCGTGTCATAACCGGACAACAAACCGCCCAGAGATGCAATTACAGCAATAATATACAGCAAAATATATTTTGTATCCATAACTCCCTTTCCATTAGAATGCCTATTAATATTATAACGTATTTTTAAAGGTTTTCAACAAATTTTGATTTTTTATTTCTTTTAGATTATTCTGTTGCACAGGAGATTATAGAATAATGATAAGACGAAAACTTACCGGCGGATTATATGGAGCAGCTGCGGCAGCCTGTTACGGGATGAACCCGCTTTTTGCCCTTCCGTTAATAAATAACGGCATTGGCGTCAATTCTGTTCTTTTTTACAGATACGTTTTTGCGGTTATTATCTTCGGAATCTGGGTAAAATTCTTCAAAAAAATCTCGCTAAAAATAACATTGAAAGAATTTTTTCTGCTTTTCATAATGGGGATTATGTTTTCGCTATCTTCCTTAACTTTGTTTATGAGTTACACTTATATTGACGCCGGAATTGCTTCTACAATACTTTTTATCTATCCGGTACTGGTTGCCGTTCTTATGGCAATTTTCTTTAAAGAAAGGTTGTGTTTTAGCGCAATCCTCTCAATCCTTCTGACAACCATAGGCATAGGACTTTTATATAACGGCAAGCTGGGCCAAAGTTTAAACCTCACGGGAGTTATTCTTGTATTTTTATCTGCTCTGACTTACGCAATTTACATCATAGGCGTAAAAAATATTCCGGCAATAAAACATATAAATACCGCGAAACTCTCTTTTTACGTAATGTTATTCGGGCTTCTGGTATACGTTATCAACCTGAAATTCTGCACAGAATTACAGTTCATACACACGCCTGTATTATGGCTCAGTGCAATTGCACTTTCAATCCTTCCGACAATTGTATCACTTGAAGCAATGACTATTTCAATAAAGCTTATAGGTTCAACACCTGCTGCGGTGCTCGGGGCATTAGAGCCTGTTACGGCCCTGTTTTTCGGTGTCGTAGTGTTCCACGAACAACTCACGCCAAGAATCATCACCGGAATTATAACAATCCTAACCGCCGTCTTAATGATAATTCTTGCGAAAGATAAACATAGATAAATAAAATAGGGGCTTGCCATTAGCAAGCCCCTATTTCCAATTTTTAAATCTTACGCAGCTTTAACCGGTTTATTTTTCTTATCGTTCCAGAACTCAATAAGCATTGAGCAGAAGAAGATACTGGAATAAGTACCGATTGCAATACCTAAAATCATTGCAAGAACGAAATCTTTTGTTGTAACTCCGCCAAAGAAGTACAGTGCAAGAAGTGTCAACAATGTTGTAAGTGAAGTATTAATACTTCTTGCCAGTGTCTGGTTAACAGAGGCGTCAACGATTTCGCCAAATGTCATTTTCTTAGAGTAGTATCTCAAATTTTCACGGATTCTGTCGAAAGTAACGATTGTATCGTGAACAGAGAAACCGATTACCGTCAACACAGCCGTAATAAATAATCCGTCAATTTGAACGTTGAAGAGTAAGCCAAGTATTGAGAATACACCTACAACAAAAAGGACATCATGCCCGACACCCAGAATTGCAGCCAGAGCATAGTCAAATCTAAACCTTACAGAAAGATAAGCTACTATGCCAAGAAACGCCAGTGCCAGAACAATAAACGAATGTTTAAACAATTCATTACCCAGCGTAGGGCCGACAGAACTTACAGAAACAAGTTCAGAAGAAGGAAATTCCTGTTTCATAACAGAAGTTATTTTGTCCAAATCCTGAGAATCTTTATCAATAAATTTCGTTCTGATAGAAATAATTGTTTCAACATTTTTGTTTTCAGCGGTCGGGTTGACGCCTAAGATTTGGATATAAGGGTTTTCAATATCCGCCTTACTCAAGCCGTCACGGAGTTCGGCAAGCTGATCTTTGTCGTCAATTCTAACTTTTTCAGCCACAGCATACTGTGAAATAGTACCGCCTGTATAATCAATACCGACTTTAAGCGGTGCGTGATTCGGGTATGTTGCCATGGAATAGCCCATCGCAATAAGCCCCGGTAACAGAAGCAGCGCAGACAAAATCATCCACACCCATCTGTATTTAACTATATGAACTATATGTTTATTACTCATTTTATTCTCCTTAAAAGCATTTTCCAGGCGCCATTTATTTTAGGCGCGTCTATTCAGTTCCCGTCAAATATCCGCGGTCTAGTCCAAAATACCGAAACGGGCTTTTTCACGTTTAGTTTCGCTTGCGGTATAAGCCGAATCAATATCTTCCTTACTCAAGCCGAACATTTGAGGGTATTTCAACTCACCTGTTCCGAAAATCAGGTGCATAAAGTTTTTGGTAATCGTTATTGCACTGAACATAGAAACCATTACCCCGAGAGCCAGTGTTAAAGCAAATCCTTTAACAATACTTGTACCCCAGAAGTAGAGGATTGCGCAGGTGATAATTGTTGTCATATTTGAGTCGAAAATACTTGTAAACGCTCTGTCAAAACCGGAGTTAATTGCGGTATAGAGGTTTCTGCCAGCCCGCAGTTCTTCTTTTGTACGTTCAAAGATAAGAATATTCGCATCCACCGCCATACCAATACTCAGGATGAAACCTGCGATACCGGCGAGTGTAAGTGTTACCGGAATAGTTACGAACAGTGCAAACAGGATTAAACTATAGATAATCAACGCAATGTTTGCAATCATGCCCGGAACACGGTAGTAAACAAGCATAAACAGCATTACAAGGCTTAAACCGACAAGTCCTGCGAATTTTGATTTTTCCAAACTGTCTGCACCGAGAGTCGGTCCTACGATATTTTCTTCAACGATTTCAGCCGGAACAGGCAATGCTCCTGCATTAAGGAGTTTAACCATTCTGTCTGCTTCTTCATACGCGAACCCGTCGCTGCCTGAGATTTGCGCGCGACCGAGTAAAATCGGCTCACGGATAACAGGCGCAGACTGCAAATCTCCGCCGAAGAAGATTGCCATTTGTTTACCGACCAATTCAGTTGTTAATTGTGCAAACTTTTTAGTACCTTCTCCGTTAAATTCCAGATCTACAACCCACTTACCGGCGCTGTCTGTTGACAGAGTAGATTTTGAAAGATCTTTACCGGTAAGGCCTGTAGATTCCCAAATCTGATTGCCGTTTGCGTCAATACCGTTTTCTTTTTTGAATTCCAATTCAGCGGTATCACCGATAAATGCTTTTGCTTCTTTAAGGTCAGAAACGTTAGGGATTTCAACCAGCAAACGTTTTTCACCAACCTGCTGAACAACAGTTTCGGCAACACCAAGTTTGTTAACACGGTTTTCGATAGCGAATTTCAATCTATCCATAACCTCAGGTGTAATTTTTGCCAGAGTATCAGTTGTCTTGGCTTCCAGTGTCAGTCTGGAGCCTCCGATTAAATCCAGCCCGAGTTTTGGCGGATTCAGGCAGATTACGACAATAGATGCAATAGTTATTGCCATAATCACCCAGAACATAATCAATTTGTTTTTCACTTTTTTATTCCTCTTTTACTAATAATCTTAAACATATTCCTAAAGATAAAACTATAGCCCGAAAGACTATAGTTCATCCTCATAAAACGCATCTATAACAGCGAACAATTCTTTTTTAGCCTCGTCAGACAATTCAACGAGCGGACGTCTTACATATTCTTCAATAATACCTTTATGTGCAAGAACAGCCTTGACCGGAATAGGGTTCGGCGCCATAAACAATTTTTTGAAGCAAGGGAAAAGTTTTCTGTGCATATTTTGCGCGACATTTAAATTCCCTGTTTTGAAATTTCTAATCATAGATTTCATTTCGCACCCGAACACGTGTGACGCAACGGAAATAACGCCCTGCGCACCAAGCGCCAGCATTGGAAGTGTCAGACTGTCATCACCCGAATATATAACAAAATCTTCAGGGCAAAGGCATTTCATTTCACTAATCGCATCCATATCGCCGCAGCTTTGCTTAATCGCAACGATATTGGAATATTTATTTGCGAGCTTTGCAACTGTCTGTGGAAGCATATTAACACCTGTCCGCCCCGGAATGTTATATAAAATCACAGGTAAATCAGTGCTTTCAGCGATTGCGGAAAAGTGTTCAAACATTCCTTCCTGATTAGGTTTATTGTAATACGGCACGACAGATAAAAGTGCATCAACATCTTCTTTTTGCGCAAGTTTTGCAGTTCTACAGGCTGTTTTTGTACAATTGGAGCTGGCATTCATTATAACCTTGCAAGCATTTGCAGAAGCTCTTTTAACGGTACTTAAAAGTTCTATTTCCTCATCATGTGTAAGAGTCGGGCTTTCGCCGGTAGTTCCGGCTACCAGTATGGCATCACTGCCGTTATCCATCAAATGCTTGACCAGAGCTGTTGTTTTATCATAATCAATTTCTCTTTTAGAGTTAAACGGTGTTACCATTGCGGTAATAATTTCGCCTGCATCAATTCTGTATTCCATAATTACCTCACCCGCCCGAACGGCGGCCTCTTAATTAATCCCTAATCACCGGACATAATATCCGAAACATACCTATTATACGACAAAAGAAACACTAAACGCTAAAATATTAAGAAGCATTAATTTTACGCAAAAACATGGCGCATTTTTGCAAACATAGAAAATAAATCTTCTTTGTAGTAATTACCATTCAGTACTATATCGACTTTTTCCTTGTGCGGTTTGATGTGAAGTTCCGCAGAAGCGCACATATATTTCCACATTTGAAGCGCCTCTTCTTTTGACTTATTGCGGCTTGCGGCGCGCTCAACATGGCGGGTTTTACGTGTTTCTTCGTCCAAATCCACATAAATTGTCACATCAAACTTTTTATCCAGCCCGTTCCACATAGAAGCAATCCCTTCAACAAGGATAACTTTTGCGCTTTTAACCGGTGTCTGGTTTTTAATACAAACGCCGTTGCTTAAATTCATTTTCGGGATACAAATTTCTTTGCCCTGCGAGATATCATCCAGAGCTTTAGCAAGTTCTTCCAGATCAAACGCACCCGGGCCTTCCAAATCTACACCTGCCGCAAGGGCATTTCCGTAGTTGCCGTATTTTTCATAGTAGCAGGAAATATCCTGATAAAAGTTATCACAGCTTATGAAAGAGCAATCAATCCCCATATCAAGGATAAACTGCTTTAAATTCTGCGTAAAACACGACTTTCCGCTCGCGCTCTCGCCGGTAATCGCAACCATAATCGGGCGATCCTGCTTTAAGAGGCGCTGCATTTTATACAAAAAATCCGATTTCAAAGAAACAAAAACCGGATTGTCAATTGATGAATTATATTTTAAAAGAGATTTCATTTCTTCATGTTTTCTGAAAAGTTCAAACGGTAAAACATGAGAAATCACATCATGTGTGTTCTTTAATGCCTTTTCTGCTGATAACAAACTAACTTTTTCCATAATAGATTTATCTGCTGCCATAAAACTTCCTTGTTTTTCATTATACCAAAAACAGCTAAAAAAATTTATTGCGCGTCAAGTTTGTTAATTTTTGTAAAAAGGATATTTAAAATTGCCCCTCTATACGCGTTTTAAAAAGCATGTTATAATGATAAAAAAGGGAGTAAGATATGTTTAAAAACAAGAAAATGCAATATGTTATCAAAACCTGTTCCAGCGAGGACACGCAGGCACTGCAAAACCTCTTAAACGAAATGTCCATGAACGGCTGGGAACTTTACACTATTAACGAGGTCGAAGTTGACGACGGTTATCAGTATAACTGCATTTTTATGAAGGAAGCAGAGGACGAAAATTACACTCACAATACGGATGAAATTAACATCTCCAACTTCAAAAGCCAGATGGAAAAGCTTCTTTCGCCAAAACTTACTCCTTATGAAGCCTGCATTGAAATTCAACAAAAAATCAAGGAAGTAAAAAATAAAATTGCAAAAGCCAAAAAAGAGCTTGAGAACGAAGCGCCGGCATCTTTGGGCAGAAAAAGGCTTAACGACAGGATTTCCTCCGGTCTGCGGGAACTTGACGAACTCAAACGTCAGCTTGCAGAAACAACTTCCCCTGACGGTATGTATAAAAAACTCCGCGAGGACAAACTGGCTATATCACTGAGTGAAGAAATTTTGGGCTATATTGATGCAGAGCAGGACATTGATGAAGAGGAACTGGTTGCAGAAACTGTCCGTTTGAGATTAAAACTCACCGAAGAACTCGGCTATGTTATCCCGAAGATTATTTTCAAAGATGATGAAACCCTGAATCCGTATGAATATTCAATCAAAATCCGTGGGTTTGAGGTATTCAGAGGTACGGTCTATCCTAATTACCTGATGTTTTTCACCGACAGTCTTTTGACCACGAAAAAGATGAAGGACGCAATTTACGATACAGACGAAATCACGGGTAAAAAAATCGTTTGGGTTCCGAAAGAAAAATGCAAAGATTTCTGGGAAAAAGGGATCTCCGGTGCACAGTGCATAACCCGCGCACTGGAATTTATTGCGGTAAAATTTGTCGATGAAATCCTTGACTATAAGGAACTTGATAACTATATCGAAGTAGTTGACGAAAATAACTCCTACCTGATTGAAAACCTTATCCCGGAATTTCTAAGCCTCGCAGATTTAAGATATATCCTGACAAGCCTTATTAATGAGCGGGTTTCTATAAAAGATATCACCTTTATCTTAGAAAAAATAAACGATTTTGCCAACGACTATGATAAATCAGATATTTTACGCAAACTGCGTCTTTCAATCGGACGTCAGATTGCCAAAAACTACGTTAATGAGGATGGTGTAATTCAGGCAATCGAAATAACGGAAGATTCACTGATGAATGTGTGCGAAACAAGCGTTGAAGAAGACGAAGAGATAATAAAAATTGACGCTCACTACGCGGATCAATTAGCCAAAAAGATTGAAAAACTTATGAAAAAGTATGACTGTAAGACCGTTATCGCACCGCTTGAATTCAGACATCTGCTTTTCAAAATGCTTTCGAGCTATTTTAATGAAGTTGCGGTGCTTGCACGCGAAGAAATTTCCTTCTACGCACCCGTTGAAATCTTTGAGGAATTATAAAAATGACAAACCGTATCGTAATTTTTTCAGGTAAACAGTTTTCCGGCAAAGATACACTTGCCAAAATAATGCTTGAAAAAATGCCGACTTTCAGACGTTTCGCCATGGGGGACGTAATCAAGGATACTTTTGCAAAACAAAAGGGCATAACCGTTGCCGAAGTTGAAGCAAACAAGCCTCTCTACCGCCCGGAACTCATAAAACTAGGCGACTGGGGCAGGAAACAGGATCCCGATTACTGGTTAAAGAAAATAGTTTCGCAGGACGGCGACATTTTTGTGACAGACGTCAGAAAAATGCACGAATACGAAGTTTTTAAAAAAGCCGGTGCAAAATCAATAAGAGTTGAAGCGCCGCGCGAAATAAGAGCGCAGCGCGGGAAACTTGTGAGTGAAAACGATTCAACCGAAACTGAACTGGATAACATCAAAGATTGGGACTTTGTTGTCCATAACGACTCTGATTATGAAAGTTTAAAAGTCAAGGCTCTGGAACTTGTAAAAGCCCTGAACGATAAATCTTAATCATCACAATACTCACAAAGTTTGCATAATAATTTGTCAGACTCTTTATATACAACCTCAATAAGTGGTGATATCTTCTCAATATCTTCATCTTCGTTTTGTCTGCAATACTCATTGGCAACAATGCTTACATTGTGTATTTTTCGTGCTAAATTTTCTATCTCAACTAAATTTGGCTGCATTTATTTCTCCTTTTTATAATACCATTTTTATTCTTATATGAACAATATTAGTATTATATGAACTTGTAGAGAGTTTGTCAATACTTTATAATAAAAAAATGAACAAAGACGAACTTCTAAAACTGGCATATAAAATAAAATATGCGCGTGATAAAAAAGGACTTTCCCAAGAAAAACTGGCCGAACTAGCTGATGTCGGCATGAGTACAGTCACAAAACTTGAACGCGGGGTCGGCAATATCACGCTAAAAAACCTCTACAAAATCGCAGAGGTTTTAGACTTAAATCTGGGTATTATTAATAATAAAGAGCTTTAATCATTATACCATTCAACGTTGCGCGTTGTGTACATAACAAGACTTATTATCAGGAACAGAACAAAGCTGCCAATGATTAACGAAAAGTCCTGAATTACCAGCAATGTATAGAAGAACAGATATAATACCGTCATTATTGCCGAAATCAACAATGCGAATTTAAGATTTTGTCTTTTCGTCAAAATAAAATACGTATATGCGCCTATCAATGCAACCGTCATTATGCCTGCTATCAAATATGCAGCACCGAACGGAATAAATTCAGACATCGAAACCAGAAGCAGGTAGAAAATCAACATTGCCGCCCCCATCATCATATATTGAAGCGGGTGAATTCTTTTATCCTCTTTTGACGTAATTTCAAAAATAAAATACGAGAGGAAGGTTAACGACAAAAATAAGAACGAATATTTAAGCGCTCTTGTAGCCATTCTGTAAGTATCAACAGGCATAAGCAGCGAAACTCCCAGCCGTGCATCTTTTTGCGAACTTACCGCGATATAAGGGATTTCCCATTCTCCTTCAAAATGATCCTGCGTAACTTCTCTTTCTGCCGGCAGAAAATCACCTTCAAAACTAGGATTATTCCAATCACCTTCTATCTCAATTTTATTCATCAGACCTTCAGGCTTGACATAAATCTCTTTTGAACCGCGGAGTTTATAAGTTATTTCAAACGGTATCAATTGCGCAGAAGTTGTTAACTTTTTCTTGTAAATCGTATCATGGCTTTGAATAAATTCATTATCCATTAGCTTAAACTGCGGAGATGAAACAAATCCCTTTGAATCAGAAACATTGAAGGAAAATTCTACCGGCTGGTTTTTCAAAGGAGCATAGTCATTCTTAAAATTCCCTTTTACTTCAACGTTTGCGGTGTAAACAGGGACTTTAAAAATACCCTTTTTACGTAATTCGGTTGTAATATATACATCCACATCGTAATCGTTGAGAGTAAAATATTTATACGGATTTTTGGTATCATTTGTCGGAATCGCCAGAACCGGTGCGGTGATTGTCTGGGAAGAAGCCCACGACGTTTCAACTTTGCGCTCGGCATCACGCTCATAATTAGAACGATCTTCTACAATCCCGTACAAAAACAGTATCGGAATTAAAAGTATCAACAGTGTACAAAGAATCGTATAAAACTTTTTAAGTTTTGTACTTTTCTGTTTCGCAGATGTTTCAGACATAATACCCCCTTTTAGTTATTACTATCATCTGTGCTAAAAGAATAAATTATTTCTCTTCTGTAAGTTGCGTTCTTTTTCAAAATTGGTTTTTCATCAAACGTATTTATTGCATCAGGGAAAAACTGCGGCTCTATACAAAAAGCTGAACGTTTTTCATATTTTTTGCCATCTTTTCCTGCCGGCTGTGCGTCTTTGCCAAGGTGGTTTGCCGTATAGAACTGAAATCCCGGCAAATTAGTCGAAACATGCATTGTTATACCGGTTTTATCAGAGGTAACTTTTGCAATATCAATCATTTTTTCGCCGTCATAACCGTCAATACAGAAATTCTGGTCAAATCCGGAACCTATTTTAATCTGTTCATTTTCCGTTTCAATAACATCTTTTATCTTTTTTGCCCCTCTAAAATCAAACGGAGTACCCTCAACAGAGGCGATTTCACCCGTCGGAACTGCAAGTTCATTATTTACGGTAAAAGTTGAGGAGTTCGGAAGTTCTACAATATGCTCATATACAGAATTTTCCTGAGCGTTTTCGGCACCGTCAAGGTTAAAATATGAATGGTTTGTCATATTCAAAATTGTATCCGCATCACTTTGTGCTTCATAGATTATGTGAAGCTGGTTGTCGTTGTCAAATTTATATGTAACTGCGGCCTGAACGTTCGCCGGATAGCCGCTTTCCATATCTTTTTTATTGTAGGTAAATTTAATTCCGTCTTTTATAATTTCGGCATTCCAGTTTTTGACATCAAACCCCTGTGAACCGCCGTGGGAGTGGGTTTTACCTCCGTCTTTGTTGCATTCAAGTTGATATTCTTTATCATTTAAAGTAAATGTGCCGTTATTAATTTTATTTGCGCAAGGCCCTATCGTGCCGCCGGCATGCCCGATTGGCGAATTTTCATAAGGGGTTACGGAATCATATCCCTGCGTAACATCAACGAGTTTTCCAGTCTTATCAGGAATTTTGATTGAGATGATTGAAGCCCCGAAGGTTGACAAATCAACGCTCGCGCCGTTTTTATTGGTTATTGTATAAAGTGTGGCTTCCTGCCCGTCTTTGAGTTTTCCGAAAGATTTTTGCGCTATTTTCATCCCGTCAAACTCAGGATTGATATCAGCATTTTTTACTTCCACTTGTTTTTCAAAGGTATCCTGTTTAAGTTCACTTGCCGGAGTTGTCATTTGTCTTGCAATCACCGGTTTCACAGGTTTGTTTGAACTAAAAAATATAAAATGTGTATTAAAATCTATTGGCATAACAAATCCCTTTCATAATTTTATAATATATTAACACAAAAATTTTTGTTAATATGTAAAGTTATTTATAAAAATTCCCCGCCGGTGCAATGGAAAATTTGTCAAAATCGGTTTTACTCAATAGTAAGGGGGGGGGAATATGACAGACGAAATAGAAGTTCAGGGACAGAAATGCACAGAAGAGATATGTAGTTTTGAGTTTCCAAAACAGATTTTAATGGTAGTAACAAATGCAACCCGCGGGGCAAACGGGCAGCGAACAGGCGTCTGGTTTGAAGAATTCGCCGTGCCGTATCTGGGATTTTTAGAACAGGGCTATGAAGTAACGGTTGCATCACCAATTGGCGATCCGGCACCTATAGATCCGGCAAGCGAAAATTTGATTAACGATGTAAAATGGTCACAGGCAAAAAAAGCCCTGAATGCACCTCTAAAACTCAATACCGTAGATTATATGGTATTTGACGCAATAGTACTACCGGGTGGTCACGGGCCTATGATGGATTTGGCAAAAGACGAAACTTTAGGTAAAATTATCAACTACTTTGCCACACAAAATAAACTTATTGCAGCAATTTGCCACGGGCCGGCAGGGCTTCTTCCTGCCGTAAAAGACGGTGTTGCATTCGTAAATGGCAGACGCTTAACCTGCTTTACAAATGATGAAGAAATCGCGGCAAAGAAACAAGATCTGCTGCCATTTTACCTCGAGGACGCCCTAAAAACCGCCGGTGCAGAGTTTGTTAAAGAGGGTGTGGGCGTTGTAAATATTGTCGAAGACGGAAACCTGATAACAGGACAGAATTACCAGTCGGCAAAAGCCTTTACAGACGCCATTATCAAATACTTATCCAAATAGTTGTAAGAAAGCCCCGAAAATCGGGGCTTTCTTATGAATTGTTAAAAATTTGTAACATTTAAAATACAAAAGGCAATTCTTCCGTAACAAAATACTTTATATAAGTGTAAAGGGAAATTTAATCGAAGTTATTAAATTGGATATTAAAAAATAGGAAAATAGTTCAGGTTCTTGATAGTTATAGGAACGGAATTGAAAGAAAGTTTTTTATACTCTCTCTCTCTTAATATCCTCGTGTTTATTTAATGCTTGCCGTTTAGGCAAGTTTTTTTTTGCATCGAGCAGAGCCACGAAGCAAGGCTTGCCTTGCGTAGAGTCGAGCGCGCAACGGTTAAAACCGCGTTTTTGACCGCAAGCGCGAGCGGTGGCGTTTTATGCGAGGTGCAATGCGTAAGCCGGTGTAGTCGCAGTGCGGCATCACGGGAGTGATGACGGCAGGCGACGGAACACTACGATTGCGACGTTTCAAAATTTGCTAGTGTTGATAACACTAGCTTAAATTTTGTCAGGAGCCAAGTGAATTTGGCTAGCGCGAGCGGTGGCGTTTTATGCGAGGTGCAATGCGTAAGCCGGTGTAGTCGCAGTGCGGCATCACGGGAGCACCATATATTATGCCGGCATTAATAAAGAAATTACGGCGTTATTAATGTTTAAATATTTACGTACTGAGTCCTCAAGATCCTCAACAGTAATATTTTCCAAATCGCGCAGGTATTCTTCAACGAGTTTCAAATCCCCGCAGACCGTCATATAATACCCGATTGTTTCGCCGATTTCGCTTACCGTTTCAGCGTTTTCAGCAAAACGTGATTTCGTTTTCTTCTTCGCCTTCATCAGTTCATCTGCGGTAATCTTTTCACTCAAAAGTTTAGCCAGTTCCGCCTTAATCATCTCAATCACAGTATCTTTCTTTTCAGGGCGGAAGTTTGCCTGAATAAAGAAATTGTTGCCGTCTTTAAATTGATAGTGAGTTGAATCAACGTAATTAACAACCGGTTCCGCCTGTTTTTCAATTAAATTCCGGTAAAGGCGTGAACTTGTGCCTTCGCCAAGGATTATACTGATTAAATCAAGGGTAATATTTTCTTTTAATTCGCGCGCTTTCGGGCCGAGAAAACCGAACATTACATAACCAGTGTTAGCAACGGTTGTATTTTCAACGACTTTTGTTTCAGAAACGGGTGAATCGATTTTATTTTCGCGCTGCGGAGCTTTTTTTGTGCCGTGGAAGTCAAAACCTTTTATAACAGCATCAAGAACTTTTTCCTTATCAAAATCGCCGACGACAATCGTTGTAATATTTTCCGGTGTATAGTGGGTTTTGTAGTAATCCATAATCTGTTCGCGCGTAACCTGCGAGATAATTTCCGGAGTCCCGATAACATCACGCTTATAAGGGTGTTGAGTGTACATGTTGAAGTTGCAGGCGTTATAAACTTTCGTCCAATTCTGGTCTTTGCGCATTCTGATTTCTTCAATAACGACGTGGCGTTCGCGTTTATCGGTTACGGTTGTGTCGTTAAGGTCAAACGGCGCGCCGATTTCGACTTCCGGCAAAATCGCTCCGGTCATCATATCAGCGTGTAAATCAATCGCAAGATAAAGGTTTTCATCATTTTCGCCCTTTGGAAGCGTTACGTAATAAAAGGTATAATCCTTCCAGGTCGCAGCGTTTACAATCCCGCCTTTTGCCTCCAGAATTCTGTCGAACTCTCCGACCTTGAATCTTTCTGTACCTTTAAACATAAGGTGTTCAAGAAAATGCGAAATTCCGTTATTTGTGTCGTCCTCGTTAATAGAGCCGGTCTTAACCCAGCTTGAAACATTAACGAGTTCGCCCTCTTTGTGCGCCAGAATAATTTTATGCCCGTTTTCGCGCTCGTAAACTTCAACTTTCTCTGTCAGGTACGGATATTCAACAAAACTTTTTTTCATAAAAACTTCCTTTACAATTAACAATATTATAACCCAAACAAAAACTTTTGGATTATAATTTACGAATGGGCATTATTAATCGTTTGAAAAATAAAGTTATTGTATCCTGCCAGGCAATGCCAAACGAGCCGTTTTATAACGAGATGTGCATGATTGCGATGATGAAATCGGTTGTAAAAGGCGGTGCCGGCGGTTTAAGGGTTGCAGGGGCAAGGGATGTAAGGAATGCAAAAGGGCTTTTTGATGTTCCTGTTATCGGGTTAACGAAACCGCCTGTAATTCCCGCGAATTGGAAAGAAATAGTTTATATCACACCGTCAATTAAAGACACGCTTGAGCTTATAAAAGCCGGTGCGGATATTGTTGCATTCGACGGAACCCAGCGCCCGCATGACGACTGTACCATTGATGAAATTATCAAATATATTCATATCAACAAACGCATCGCAATGGCGGATATTTCTACACTTGAAGAAGGTATTCTGGCGGAAAAAGCGGGGGCGGACATGATTTCAACAACGCTTTCGGGCTATACGCAAAATTCTCCAAATGAAAGCGACGGACCGGATTTTGAATTACTGAAAAGCCTTGTCGAAAACGTCAAAGCGCCGGTCGTTCTTGAGGGCAGAATCTGGACGCCCGAACATGTACAGGAAGCTTTTAAACTCGGCGCTCACTGCGTTGTTATAGGCTCTGCAATAACACGCCCGCAATTGATTACAAAACGCTTTGTTCAAAATAGGGGTTTATAATAGATGCGTACAGCACTGGTTATTGATATTGGCGGAACAAAAATTTATAACACGATTATCAACGAAAACGGCGAGATTATCGCGGATATAGAAAAGCATCACACGCCAAAAACATTTGCAGAAATAAAATCAACTTTAGAAGAAATTGTGAAAAAGCATGAAGAGAATGTTGATATTATCGGGATTTCCACCTGCGGTTCCGTAAACAACGAAAACACAGGTATAATCGGTTCTACCGGCAACATTGCCGCCGGCTATCCGGATATGGATTTTCAATCACTATCTAAAAAACGCGTTTTTGTTGAAAATGACGCCAACGCAGCAGCCTGGGCAGAGCACGAAATCGGAGCCTCAAAGGGATGTGCATACTCCGTTATGGTAACGCTCGGAACAGGTGTCGGCGGCGGAATTATAATAAATAACAAGCTATACAAAGGCAAAAGCGGTGCAGCAGGAGAAATGCACTTTAAAATGCGGACAGATAAACACCGTCAATGCACCTGCGGTTCGTGGGACTGTTTTGAAATCTACGCCTCCGGTACAGGTTTAAAGCTTACGGCAGAAGAAATGAGCGGGAACCCTGATATAACAACTTATGATGTCGTCGGCGGCGCGCAAAAGGGTGATATTGCAATGAAAAATATCCTTAACCGGTGGCAGGAGGATATTCTGGCAGGACTTATAGGACTTGCAAACCTATTTGACCCGGATGTAATCGTTATTTCAGGCTCAATGGCAGAATTTGTGGATTACGACTACCTTGAGCGCGAAGTTAACAGGGAAATCGTCACCCAGCCGTTGAAAATCCGCAAAGCGACCGCCGGCAACTACTCCGGAATGATTGGTGCGGGACTTCTTGCACTGGAGAAACTACTCGCCAACCAATAAAGAGTATCTTGCAATTATCGTCACAATTAGGAGAAAAAATGGGTAAAGCTAAAAAAAGGAGTTTTCAGCTTGGAATTAACAACCAATTTTCCAGCCTCAGCCGTGAAGAAGCGGTCAAAACCGTTGTAAAACTTTTAGAAGAGAACCATCGTGATGCGGACAATCTTATCACCCTTTTCGGGCTGAGTGCAGAGGAAATTTTAGAAGCCGGCGCGAGTTATGAGGCTGTCAAAAGTAAAGAAGGGCTTTTGAAATGAACACTATCAAGGACTGGCTCGAGTGCGTAAGAGCCTATTCAATACCTATTACGGTGATGTCGTGGGCTGTGGTTTTCGCATACGGGCTTAAAGCGGGCGGCGACCTCCGGCTCGGATTGCTTGCAGGTATCGGGATTGAACTTGCACACCTTGCGACAAACCTTGTAGACGATTATCTGGATTACAAAATCATCTGCCGCGACAAAAATTTTCACAACACCGTTCAAAAGGGTAAATGCCGGCTAATTTGCCAGGGGATTATCAGCCACAGGCAAATCGGGATTGCAATAATAATTCTTTGCTCAATCGCGACACTAATCGGTATAACGTTGTTTTTCCTAAGCGGCCCGCACGTCTGGTGGCTAATGGCAATAGGGGCCTTGGCAGTACTTTTTTATCAAAAATGCTCTCTAATTGGTTGCAGCGAACTCGCAGTTGGTATCGTCTACGGCCCGCTGCTCTTTGAAGGCACTTATTACGTTATGACCGGAAGTTTTTCGTGGGAAGTTCTACTGCTTTCGCTCGCAAGTGTTATGTTTTCCGAGCAATTCCTCTACACTCACACCGTTCTTGACTATGACGGAGATATGATTTCGCACAAAAAAACTCTCGCCTGCCGCATTGGCGACAAAAATAAAGCGCTTATTCTGCTTATTGTTTTTTTTGCAATCGGGTTTATTTCACTTGGTGCGCTAACCTTTATGAGCGGGAATTTCCTCTATCTTGCAGGATTTTTAACCATCCCCTATATAATCTGGCTTTTTAAAGAACTGCGTCAGTTTAATAGTGACAAAACCGTAATTCCGCGCATAAACAAACTAAATTTCCCGCTCGACAACTGGGAACAGGTAGTTAAAGACGGCGCCGAAAGCTTTTATTTTCGCCTTCTTTTATCCAGAAACATTATGATGTATATGGCAATAATTCTTATTTTGGCAATCACTCTCGACGCTTAGAATATGCCGCTGTATGAGGTCAAATAATCCTGAATAACATTAAACAGCATCGGCAAAATCCAGACCATTATTGCCGCTCCCAGAACCGGTTTGAAAAGAAAGCTTAACTGGAATACGTTTACCTGCGGAGCTGTTTTTGAGATTACCCCGAGAATTATATCCTGCCCGAGAGTTGCCAGAAGCACGGGCGATGCCAGTTGAAGTCCCATATACAGGACATTTGAAGTAATTTTCACCAGATAATCAAGGTTAACAATTTTCTCAAGCGGAACCGAAACCGCATACAGAGGGAAAACCTCAAAACTTCTCATAAAAGCATTCATCATCCAGTAAACACCGCCGATATGAATAAAAATACACAATGCAAATAAAGAAAATAATTTCCCCAGAATTGATACCTGACTTGACGTTGTAGGATCCAGAACCATTGCTGATGAAAGCCCCATTTGCATATTAATCATATCAGCACCAGCCTCAATTGCGATTAGAATTACCTGCGCAACGTAACCTAAAAGCCCGCCGACAACGAAATTCAGAACAATCGACAACAGCAGCGAATCCTTAAACAACTCTCCCTCAGGTTTCAAAACCATAGTGATTACAACAGTCAGAATAAATACAAGACACAACTTCACCATGCCGGGAATTTCTTTTCTGTTCAAAACCGGCGCCCAGCGTGAAAACCCTATCAGGCGCGAAAATACCAGAATTCCCGCAACTAAATGTTCATTTAATTCCGGAAAAATCTTCACCAGTTCTGTCAAAAAGTCAAACCCGTTCATCTATACCTTCCTGAAGCCTACTGCCCTCTCATAATCTGGTTTGTTTCAATCAAGTTAGGACGCGGCATAGGTGTTCTGCGTGACGGATAATATTTTGTTTTTTCGTAATTATCAATATACGGAACCTTACCCGGATTTTTCATAATCTCGTTGATATCAGGAACATTTTTAAATTTATCAATTTCCATTTCCTTTTGAAACGGCGTTGTATATTTATAATAATCAGAGGACAAAACAAAGCTGTCATTTTTAGGCAGAACATTAAACGCAAGCCCCATTCCCTGAATAAAAAAGTTATTCAGCATATTCATAAACGCATATCCGCCGATAATAATAACAAGGAATACCCCGAGAATCTTCGGCGCTGCAGCAATGGTTTGCTCCTGAACCTGCGTTACAGCCTGCAAAATACCGACAACCAGACCAATTCCCGCGGCCACAAGTACGCACGGCATTGAGATAGAAAGCATTACCAGAAAACCCCTTGCTAAATATTCAACCATAAGTTCCATAATTAAACGCCCTCACATTCTTAGTTATAACTCGTTACCAGACCCTGAACAATTAGCCCCCAGCCGTCAACCGCAATAAATATTAACAGTTTAAACGGCAGCGAAATAATCGTCGGCGACAGCATAAACATACCAAGTGCCAGCAAAATGTTTGCAACAACAAGATCCAGTACAATAAACGGTACAAAAATTATAAACCCGATTTCAAACGCGGTTTTTAATTCACTCATAATATACGCCGGCGCCACCTGCCAGATTGTAATTTCATCAGGATCTTTCGGCGGAGTTTTCTGCGACATTTCAATAAAAAATGCCAGATCGCTTTCCCGCGTCTGCTTCATCATAAACTCTTTCAACGGCTTGGAACCCTCACTTATCGCTTCAACGATATTCTGATTTTTTTGATATGGAACAGAACCCATTTCATACATTTTTGAGAATGTTCCGCCCATTGTATAAAAGGTTAAAACCATCGAAAGCCCTATGATAACAATACTCGGCGGCACCTGCTGGGTACCCATAGCCGTTTTCAACATGGAAAACACTATTGCAAACCGCAAAAAACTTGTCATACAGCAAAAGATAAACGGAATCAGTGAAAATACCGTCATCACGATAAGCAGCTGTAAAACAGGATTTATATCTTTTATCACGCTATCCATTTCTTCTATCCCCTAAAGCAGTTCTTCGCCGTCACGGCCCCCTGAACCCTGAACCATGCCCGGCTTCGCTGTCTCACCTGCCACTCCAAAATTTCGCTCTTCGCGAAATTTTCTCGGGCTGCTGATTATATTTCTGAGTATGGTAGTTGAATCTTTTCTTACAACTTCAGCGCCGGAATATAAATTTTCCATATCAAATTCAATATCCCGTGCACGGTTAATTTCCGGTCTGTGCTCCGGCAAAGTTTGAGGCGCCACTTCTCCTCCCTGCAATTTAGAAAGGAAAGTGGTTCTTTCCGCATCAGATGCGATTAAAAACTTTTCACTGCCTGCTCTTACAACGTACAATTGCTTACGAACCCCTAAAGATACACAATCTTCTATCTCAAGGAATTTTGACGCTGAAACGCGGCTGTTGTTAACAGAGCACTTCTTATAGACGAATAACGCAAGGAAAATTGCGCCAATCATTGCAGTCGTATAAACAGTAAAAGTTAAAATATAAGAAGTCACTAAATATCCTCCTCAAGATCAAAATCGCTGTAATCGAATTCTTCGTCATCACCGCCGCCGGCACTGGCTTCAACACCCGGTACATCAGGCATATCAGCAGGGATTTCACCGTCTGCCGGCTGAGCCGCCGGCGCAGGAGCCTGCTGCTGCAAATAAGTTTCTTCCGGAGCTTTCGGCGCCAGAACTTCCGTAATCTTAACACCGTATTTGTCATTAACTATAACAAGTTCCCCGCTGGCAATCGGCTTATCTTCAACAGTTAATGTAACACGGTTTTGATAAATCGAAGTCAAATCCACAACCATGCCGGCCTGAATTTTCTTCAACTCACCAAGCGTTATATCGACAGCATCAAAATTCGCAACCATTTCAACTTCAATACTATCCCAAATATTTATATCTTTTTCTGACACCTCAGAACCTCCATCATTATCAATTGGTACAACCAAACTCAAGTTCGGCTTCAATAACACATCCGTTTCGTAATCACGGAATTTCAACTTCATCTTATCCGTATTACTTGACTCAAAAACAACCATATCTTCCACTTCCAGATGTTTCACATCATACAGTGAAAATGTTGTTTTCCCGACCTCCATACTGACAGAAATCGTACTTTTTTCAAATCTGTCAATAGGGAAGCTTTCGCTCATTTGAATTTCCTCCGGCTGAACAAGCACATCCGGCAGGGTTATAACAAATCTCCCCGACTTTCCGGTTGAACCGTCCGTGAGAACAAACCCTAAATATACGACATCAAAATTTGTTCTGGTAAGCGTTGGCGGAGCGGGTTTTAAAAACTTCACAACCGAACGGTACATACAGTCATTGAAGGTTGTAATTATCTTTGTTTCAAGCTCCGTAAGCTTATTTAAATCTATTTTTTTACCCGCTTTGCCCAGAACCTTATCAAGCACAAGCCCGATAGCGGTTTCCGACAGCCTGAAAAAAATATCATGCTGCTTGTCTATCTTTACCTTGGTAACGAAATAGGAATCTTTATCGGCAAGAGTGTTTATATTTTTACAAACACCCAGCAGGGTAAACGTAAAATCTTCCGCGAAAAAATCGTCAAAAACCTCCTGCACGACCGGCGGAAATGTTTTTTGATACCAGTCGTACTGATAGGATAATTCATTAGTTGTTACTACATTAGCGCTTTGAGTACTCATTCGTCACCTGTCGTCAAGACAAACTCTCCCGATATTATTTTAACCTGCCACAGACACGATAACAAATACTTAATAATTTTGTTACATATTTCAACTATTTAAGAGAGATTAAATTACTGAGCGCATTATAAGAAAGATCAATCAACTTTTTCAGATAACCTTCATTTCGCAGCCTTCTAAATATCAAATTTTCTTTTGAAAGCTCACCGCCGGTTGAGAGTCCTGCTTCGCGCAACTTATAAATTTCCTGAAAAAGAGGCGTTATTTTCTTAAAATCATTGTTAGCCAGACATTCATCCAGAGATTTTTTAAGATTAAGATATTTTTCTGAATTAGTCACATCCGGAATTACAAAATTTTCATCATACAGGGGTTTTTTAAGCCATTGTCCGCTCATTATAGAATATCGTCCTTGAGAACGCGCTTTTCTTGCTACATCCTCAACGCTGACCTCAACCGGATGCCCGTACATCATAAAACTGTTTGTGTAATTAAACATATCACGTTTCGACTTAAAATAATCAGCCAGAAGTCTTTCATCAGTGTTATACTTGCTGAAATCAGTCACAAGGTGCAAATCTATGTCCGAAAATTTTCCGTAATTATGGCTTGCCATTGAGCCGACAAGAACTAAATCTTTACGTTCAAACGGCAGAGCAAGCGTCTGCTGAAAGATATCTGCAACAAGGTTAAGCTTTTTAGCCACCTCGGGTTTCAAAACATCATTCTGCCATATATCGGGGCAAAGCACTTTATTCAAGTTCTTTGAGCAAAAATTAACCTGCCGCAGACTGTCTGCTGCCGCCGGCTTTTGTTGAATTTTATTATAATAATAACCATTCTCCGGTCTGCTGAACGTAGAATGGTTATTGTAAAATTTATACGGGTAGTTATTAATCGAGTTAATTTTCATTTTTCAGCACCTTTTAGAACTTTATAAAACTGCTGAAAAAATAATTTGCTACCTAGTAATCTGAAATTACAGTATCATCTTCATCTTCCAGAGAAGAAAGGTCTTTGCTGTAAACCGCGTCAAAATCTTCCGGCAGGTATTCAGGATCCGGCCATACGGTATCTTCATCAAATCTGGATGCGTGCAGGTTTACGGAAGAGGAGAAATCCGAATTACTCAAATCAGCTTCCGAGAAAATACATCCCGCAAGGTCAGTATCCGTAAAGTTACAGTAGCTAACGACTGAATAGCTGCAATCAGTTCCGGTCATAAGACTTTCCGTGAAATCGCATTCAATGATATGAGAACGCGTAAAATCAACAGAAGTCAAATCTGTATTGGTAAAATTAATCAATGACAGACTGCAATCAGCAAACGAACTTGAATTAAGATTAATATTGCTGAAATCAATTTCATTAAGAGTAAGACCGGAAAAATCCATTTCGCTTAAATTAATTTCTTCATCACCCTGTTCAGCCTTCCATTCGTTAAATCTGTCAGGATTCTTTTTCAACAATTCAACTAATTCTTCTCTTGTATAATCTATCATCTAAAATTTCTCCTTTTAAAATTTATACTAAATTTGTATTCATAGCGGTCAAAATTGCCTGAGTTCTGCCTGTTACATTGAGTTTTTTATAAATTGAATTCAAATGGGTTTTAACAGTGACCTCTTTAACGACCATTTTGTCGGCTATTTCTTTATTGCTGGCGCCTTTTGCAAGCATTGCAAGAACTTCTTTTTCTTTACCGGTCAGCTTTTCAACGGTTAAGTTTTTAATTGTTACGGATTTAGGCTTAGCGCGTCTGAGAACCGCTTCCATACGGGCCAGAAGATTTGGCAGAATGAAGGGTTTTATTATATAATCATCAGCCCCGTTTTTCAATCCGAGAACCATTTTTTGCTCGTCATTTACGGCTGTGAGCATTATTACCGGCAAGTGTTCCGTCAATGAATTCCGCCTTATATTACGCAGAGTTTCCCACCCGTTCATATTCGGCATCATTACGTCTAAAAGTATAATATCAAAATCAGAATTTTTTGCAAGTATTTTTAAAGCCTGAACCCCGTCGGACGCACAAACAACTTCATAGCCGTAAAACGGCAGCGCATCGTTTAAGTATTTTGAATTATCATCAACAAGCAAAACTTTTGTCATAATTTCACAACTTACACAATTTTATTTTTAAGAGCTTTAAGTGCGGCCTGAAGCCTGTCATCAACTTCCAGTTTTTGTAAAATATTTGCAACGTGAGCTTTTGTAGTGTTAATACTTATAACAAGGATTTGAGCGATTTCCATATTGCTGTAGCCTTCTGTCATAAGTTTAAGAATCTGTGATTCACGCGCGGTGAGGTCATATTTTTTAGCGTTATCAGCGGAATTATCCTCCTGCACCTGCGCCTGACAGCTTGCTTTAAGCACGATATGCGCAATACTCGGGTCAAACCACGCGGCGCCGTCCGCAACGGATTGAACGACTGCAATAAGTCTTTGCGGGTTAATTTCTTTGGAGCAATACGCATTTGCGCCGGCTTTAAGGCTGCTTATAACCTCTTTTTCGTCATTGTGCGAGGTCAGCATAATAACTTTAACATCTTTTTTGCGTGCGCGGATTTTCTGGGTTGCCTCAATCCCGTTCATGCCGGGAAGCCCCAGATCCATAATTATCACGTCAATATTGTTTGCATCAAAAATTTCAAGCGCTTTTTCCGCAGATTCCGCCTCAAAAATTTCATTGACATAATCAACACCTTCAAAGGTTGTTTTCAAGCCAAAACGTGTTAATTCGTGATCTTCAACAATTAAAATATTTAACTTCATATATTCAATGCCTCTTTTGCCGGTTTAAACCCGGGGTTTAGCAGCAGAGATTTTTGAAAATTCTGTTGTGCGTCATTTTTCTGACCCTGCTTATTGCATAATAACCCCAGATAATAATAATATTTATAATTATTTTCGTCAATAGATTTTACTATTTTTAAATACTTGCCTGCGCTGTCAAGATTTTCTTTTTTCATTTCACAATCGGCAAGGGCAAGCCAGCCGTCAACGAAATTCATATTAATTGCAACGGCTTTTCTGAGATAAGGCATTTCCTTAGTAGTATCAAGCTTTGCCAGATTATAGTATGAAAGATACGCATTATTTGAAACCATTATAACACTTTCAAATAAAGTTTTAGCCTTAGTGATTTCTCCAGTTGCCAGATACGCCTGCGCAAGTTTTTCGCGGTATTGAAGCCTTTTTTTATCCATTCTGGAGGCTTTGGAGTAATATTTTACAGCGGAGGTGTAATCCTCTTTATCGGAATAACAATCCCCGAGAACTTCATTTGCGACAGCAGACCCTTTTGCTTTTGAGGCAAACCCGAAGGCTTTGTCAAAATCCTCTGAATCATAATAAACTCTTGCCAGAAGCGCATTAACTTCTTTATTTTTCTTTTCGATGCCTAAAAGTGTCCTGATAGCTTTTTCATAAGCCTTTTCCCAGTAATAGTAGTATCCGAGGTGATAATTCTTAACTGATTCTTTTTTAGCAAGTTTATACTGAACATATTCTTCCAGAGAATTAATTTTATTTGTGAAGGTTATGGAATAAATCTGCTGTTTTTTAAGTTTGTTAATCACCTTGAGCGCTTCTTTTGGCTGGTTAGTTTCGGCAAGGATTTCGACCAGAAGCGACTGATAATTCAAATTATCCGGATTAAGAGCTATTGCTCTGTCGATGTAGGTTTTTGCATTAGCGAAATCGTTATTTTGCACTAAGGCAAAAGCTTGCAGATAATTAGCATAATCCACCCCGTCGAGTGAGCCGTCCCCCTGATTTAATTCGCTAATAACCTCGGAGGTTTGCTCGTTATAAACGATATTAGAATAGAGTTCCGCCAGATAAAGTTCCTTTTTCAAACGCATTGGCTGCGCCGGAAAATAGTAATGTTTTATATCTTCAACGACAATATTGGCAATTTCTTTTTCCTTAATCTTGCTCATAGCAAGATCAGACAGAGAGAAAAAGCCTATATGCGCCATTTCTTCCGCCATTTTCATATAGAAATAATCATTGGCGCCAGCATTTTCAAAAAGATTTTTAAAGTCGTCATAAGCCGGTTTTATATTGCTGTTTTTGAACCGTTCAAATGCAATGTTATACAATGAAAACGGGCTGTCATAGCTGATAGTGACTTTTCGGGGAGTTTCCTGCGTAAGGTTCAAAACATTTTGCATAACAGGATCGACAAACTTCAACTGGGAATACAAATCCTCAGCCAGCGCCGGCGCTGCGGTAATAAATATCAAACTTAACGCTAAAAATCTCTTCATTACCTATTCTTTCCCCGCTCCATTTTTACACGCATAATAAAACTCGAAAATATCAACAAGTTTTTGCTGTTTTTTAGTTATTTTTTCGCTGCTAAGCGCGCTGTAAACATCCATAAGACAACTGTCGCTCAGGACTTTAATATCTTTTGCCATAAGCATTTTTTCGGGGCTTTCGCTCAGGAATACCTGAACCAGCTCGACAAGAGGGATCGCCAGAAAAACATCTACAATTGACTTATCAAAGTGTGTTCCGGAATCCTTCAACAAAATATTTATTACATTCAAAATCGGCATTCTGTCACGATAGTGACGCTTGGAGGTTATTGCGTCAAAAACATCCGCAACAGCCAAAATCCGTCCGCCAAGCGTAATTTCTTCACCCTTAAGCCCTCTGTAGTATCCCGTTCCGTCATACTTTTCGTGATGCGAGCAGGCAATTTCCGTAATAAGCTTAAAGTCCTTTGACATGTGAATTTTATCCAGAATATCGTGCGTAATTCTTGCATGCTCCTGAATATGGGCATACTCTTCCGGCGTAAGCTTGCCTTCTTTTTGCAAAACAGAATCCATAATCCCGATTTTGCCGATATCATGGAGAATCGCCGCCTTTTCAATAATCCCGATATCTTTATCAGAAAGCCCCATTTTGCGCGCAATCAGAACCGAATAAAGCTTCACACGGGTAGAATGACCTGCCGTAATCTTATCACGCGCATCGACAGAGGCCGCAAGCGTATCAATAAAACTTTCAAATAATTCTTTTTGCTCTTTATAAAGCTGTTCCTGCTTCGCGAATAACTGGGCATTTTCAAGTGCAATACTGGCGCTTCCGCCGATTGCAACGAGCAAATCTTCATCACTCTTAGTAAAACAGCCTTTTAACTTATTCAGAACCTGAAATACACCGATAATTTCCTGATTATTATTTTTGATAGGAAGGCATAATATTGTATGCGTTTTATATCCTGTTTTAAGGTCAACATCAGGATTGAAACGCTCATCGTTATATGCGTCTTTAATATTTATGCTTTCACCGGTTTTGGCGACATATCCGGCAAGCCCCTTTGTTGCAGGGAAACGAATTTCTTCGCTGTCCATACCGAGCGCGACCATTGACCAGAGTTCGTCTGTTTCCTTATCCCATAAAAACACCGTACATCTGTCAGCCTGAATAGCATTTTTTGTTTCTTCGGCAATAACTTTCAACAGCACTTTTATATCAGTCAGCGCCGTGATAGAACGCCCGATTTTAACCAGCGACACAAGCGGATCGGCTTTCACCGGGTGCGAAAAATCAAGTCCGTTATTAATCTGGCTTATGCGTATAGTTAACATATCTGAAATATCGTATTCAATGCCGTCAGCGGAGGAAAGTTCTTTTGCATTCATATAATGTTTAAGCGCAACTTTAGAATCGCCTTCCGCGAAATTCAACTCACCCAGAACGAACTCGTTAAGAAGTTTTGCGGAAATATTATTGTTATAATCAGCAAGGAAACCCGCTTCATTAATCGTTTCCAGCGCAGATTTAAAATTATTTTTATCCGCAAGATAATTTGCAAACCCCATTAAACTCATACATTCGGAATTTAAATCATTACAATTTCTTTCGTGCAAATCATCAGAGAGCACTTTTATAGCAGCCAGTGCCTCACCCGCCTCTCTATCAGTCAAGAGAGAAATAATTTTTAAAATATCTTTCCTATTCTTCTCACAAGCTTTTACCATAAAAACCCTCTGTTAAAATTTTACATCATTAATTTATATTTGTAAATAGAAATACAAAAGCCGACCCTTACGGATCGGCTTTTTAGTTTTTGAAATAAAGCCAAATACTAACGTTTTACGCAACGTGTAAAGCCGGTAGTAACACTGCCTTCTTCTGTGTAAGTTTTAAGCTCACCGCTTGAAATTTCATCTTGCCAGTAAGTATAAGTTGTTGCACTGGTTGCGCCCTTAGTAGAAGTCAGGTACGCATCACCTTCACCGCCGTCTTTAATCAAGTTTCCGTTCAAAGCCATTGCCGCAGCTTCAAATCTGTTCGGAACCCTGTATTCTGAATCACAGGAAGCCGTGGAAGAAAGATTTGTTGATTGTACGTAAGGAATAGGTGATACAACGTTAGAGTCGGACGGATAGAATACAGTCATAAAGCCGATATCTTTACCAACAGAGTTTGGACCTTTGTTAGAGTTCAAGTCATAAATCATATTCATACAAATATGGCTGAACATATCAATACCATCTGCTTCACCTTCAATACTGCTAGGAGATTCTTCCTGATCCGGAGTACAGTCAGGGTTGTAGAATAATACGATTGATTCACCGTTACCTGTTTCAAATGCAGCGACTTGAGCTTTGTTAGCATCTGCCTGTTTTGATGCTGCAACACTTGCAGTATCCCCTGAAGCTGATTCATAAGAGAATTCGTGATCAATACCTAAATCAGACCATGTTTCAGGGAAGGTTGAAGTTGTACCGTCTGCCAATCTTGCGAACATGCTCGTGCTGATACCGCAGTCTTCAAGGTTTGCCTGAGAGCAAACGTTGTTGATTTTTGTAACTGTGTTCAGAGCACCTGCAATAAATGATTCTGCGTCATCGTATGTGTTAATGGAATCCAACAGCGGGATAGCTTGTGACATACGAGCATAGAGAGCTTTCTTTTGAGTAGCCCAGGTTCTTTCGTTAATATTACCGGTCAAGGACGGTAATGTAATTGCGGCAACGACACCAATAATTGTTAAGGACAAAAGAATTTCCGCCATGGTGAACGCGCCGAACGCTTTTGAGAAAATGTTTTTCATCTTTAATATACCCTCGTAATAAATAATACCACATTTATTATAACACTATTTTAGCCACCTAGTCAATAGAATATTAATATTTTTGTGTAAAATTTACGATTAATGGTATATAAATATGGGCCCGGCGCCGGCGGTCAAGCCGGTTTTACATAAGGCTTGCCATTTTAGTGTTCTGTAGTACAATAGTTAGAGAAAGTCAAGTGCCTGTAGCTCAGTCGAATAGAGCGTTGGTCTCCGAAGCCAAAGGTCACGGGTTTGAGTCCCGTCAGGCACGAATTGCGGGCTCGTAGCTCAGTAGGATAGAGCAACGGTTTCCTAAACCGGAGATCGCGAGTTCGACTCTCGCCGGGCCCAAATAAAGCTATGAAAACAGAACTTCTTGCACCTGCCAAAAATAAGCAAACCGCAATCACGGCAATTAATTGCGGCGCTGATGCCGTTTATATCGGCGCTTCAAATTTCGGTGCAAGAAAAAATGCCCCGAATTCCCTTGATGATATAAAAGAAATTGTCGATTATGCGCATAAATTCTATGTAAAAGTTTTTGTAACCCTGAACACAATTCTCACAGACAACGAACTTCAAGAGGCAAAAGAACTTATCCGGAAACTCTATGAAATAGGTGTTGACGCCCTGATTATTCAGGATTTCGGGATTTTGGAACTGGCAAAAAACGGCGAGCTTCCGCCTATTCCGCTCCATGCCAGCACGCAGTGCGATAACAGAACTCTTGAAAAAGTCATTTTCTTTAAAGAACTCGGGCTTAAACGTGTTATTCTTGCACGCGAACTTTCGCTTGAACAAATCCGCGAAATTACAAAAAAACTTAAAAATACAGAAATAGAAGTTTTTGTCCACGGGGCGCTGTGCGTAAGCTACAGCGGGCAGTGTTACCTGAGCCAATTCATCGGCGGGCGTTCCGCAAACAGAGGCGAATGCGCGCAGCCGTGCCGCAAAAAATACTCGCTGGTTGATGAAAACGGGAATTATCTGGCAAAAAATAAACATCTTCTTTCGCTAAAAGACTTTAACGCCTCAAAACAGTTGAAAAAACTTTGTGAAATAGGTGTTAAATCCTTTAAAATTGAAGGACGTTTAAAAGATGAAACTTACATAAAAACCGTTGTCAGCTACTACCGCAAGGAACTCGACAAATATTCCTCAAAAACCTCTTCCGGCAGGGTGATGACAGATTTTAAACCGGTATTAGAAAAGAGTTTTAACCGCGGATTTACTGAATATTTTCTCACAGGACGCGAAAAATGCTTCAACTTCAACACCCCGAAATCTCTCGGAGAAAAACTTGGAAAAGTTAAAAGCACGGGCAAAGATTTCTTTGAACTCGACAGCAGCATTCAGGTTAACGCTCAGGACGGACTTTGTTTTATGCGCGAGGATTTAGAAGGCTTTATGGTAAACAAAGTTATAGGGCGCAAAATCTTCCCTAACCGCATGCCGGCACTCAAAACGGGTGATATTATTTACCGAAATTTTGATTCACAGTACGAAAAAGAAATACAGAGCGCAAAATTTCTCCGAAAAATCACTGTAGATGTTGAAATTTCACAAGACGGCATTACCCTCACAGATGAGGACAAAAACCGCATAAAACTTGAGCTTCCACAGGGTGAA
>CALVBO010000004.1 GCA_944325835.1 Candidatus Gastranaerophilales bacterium | reverse complement strand
GCTATTCGTCGTCCGTGAGCCCGTAAACCCTTTATGGCTCTCGACTCAGTCGAGCGGCTCAGCCGGGCGGCCATGGTAAACGTTGCATGCTCCAACCACCCTCTGTCATTGCGAGCGGTCGCAGACCGCGTGGCAATCCAGGCACTGAGTACCATCCACAAGGGTTGAACATGACTTTTTAACGACCAACCTAAACAGGAAGCCGCCTTGACCGGCGGTGTCATTCCGAACTTGTTTCGGAATCTGGCCATTGATACCGGTAGAACACATCGCTGGACAGATGCTGAAACGAGTTCAGCATGACAGTTATGTTTTACATTCCCGCTTAGTGCCTCTGCTCGCTCGCGCAGTTCAGCATGACAACATGGAGACGCTGTGTTTTTGACTGGATTGCCACGCCGACATTCGTCGGCTCGCAATGACGAAATATTGTCACCCTGAACTCGTTTCAGGGTCTGGCCAATGTTGGATACCTGCTCGTATTGTGGAACAGATTCCGAAACTGTCTTGCTCGACTCGCGAAAAACGGCACCGCGAAAAGCGTGGTTTTCGCTTTGTGTCTCTGCTCGCTCGCGCTGTTCGGAATCACAATTATAGGCTTTCGACTCGCCAATTGTGCCTGTTAAGAGAGGCCCCCCCCCCCCTGTGCAAGTAATTACACTTCTCTGTTTTTTCATTCTTTCCATCCTTTCTTTTTATTGTGTTGGGCTGGAAAGCCCAAACTACTGGAATAAGGCAATAGGTCATTAAGGCATTAAGGCAATATGACCTTTATATTATTTTCTGCCATTCGGTCATATCCCTTATTAACTCTTTAACTTATTAACTTATTAACTATTTTATTATGTAACATGTTTTCTATTTAGTCAAGACTACGTATTTGAATACAGAATAAAAGCCCCTTGCGGGGCTTTTTGATGTGTTCTAGGGTAAATAATTATCGGATTTCAGTTATTTTTTACTACGCCATATATGAAATATGCGGCATATTATTTACAGCTTCATTTCGTCTGTTTTGAATAATTTTGATAGCTTTTTGAATCTTATAAAACGGAGATAAGAACATATTTGATTGAACAGCATCCGCTTCTTTTGTTACGTTCCAATCTCTTTCAAAGCTTGTTCTTGCGCCTTCACCTTGAATTGCAAGAGCTGCAATGTTCGGCATACGTCTGTCATAATGATTTTTATTGATATGATGATTATAATTATTATCTCTGTTTCCGAAAACTACCGGATTTGTATTGATTTTAACTGGATTTATAGCGATCATATTGACCTCCTTTCGGGCTTTAAAACCTTCTGCCCTTTTTATTAAGTGTTTTTTAAACACTTCTTTTAACACTTTTAATATAACTCATATTAATATTTTTGTCAACACTTTAAAAAGAAAATAGCCCGACTGGCTCAAACGCTTGAAATAAAAGAGATAAAGCATAAAGTGTTCAAAACGCACTTATTACGCTATTTTTAAGTGTTATTTTTACAATTATATAGTGTTAAGATTTGTAAACACGGCTGAAAATATCATCTATTCAGAGGAAAATCTCTATCTTTTACATTTCGTAATAAATATTACAATATTAGCAAAATTTCAGGTTAAAATAACTTTAGATAAGTATGACAGTGTGTGTAAACGGAATAAATTTATACAGTACAAATCCTGTGCAGAACGTGAACGGCAAGGCAAATACTCCTGTTCAGGCACAGACTGTTAACCGTGCTCAAAAAATGACTTTCCGCGCGAATAACGATAAAACAGGTGTGACTTTCAGGACTAAACTCGCGTCAAAAGAGGAAAAAGAGTATTTCAATACAGTTTCCTCGGCTATTTCCGGAGAAGATAAAAAACTTTTGAACGGTCTTTTGAAAAGCGGCATCCTTCTCAAAAACAACTCTGATGATAAATCCACGGTTTTAGACAACTTATACAAAATTGCGACAACCGAACGCGCAGAAGGACTTGATAAAACTGTTATTCTCAAAAACGTCATAAGAACGCTTGCTTTCCCGTATTCAATCAACCAGAAACTGGGTGATATTCCGCCGGAATACAAAGCTAAGGTATTAGGTTCGCTGCTTGAAAACAAAGAATTGGGCTTGAATACTTTGCAGGAAGCGGATGCGAAGTTTAACGACCTGCATTCAAGCACCTGTCCTACGGCATGCGTTGAATTCAACCTTGCAAGCAAGCATCAGGCAGAATTTGCCCGTTTTGCAAACGATTTAACCTCTCCGAAACTTTCAACCGAAAAGATTGTAGATTTAAGAAATCTTTCCAAAAATTTAGGAGAGGCTGTAAGGCTTTTAAATATGTTTAATACTAATTTTGAAGTAATAGATGCCAATAAGGTAAAAATAACGCTTAAACCGGATAAGGATGCCCTTCTGCGTGCACAAATCCAGACCAAGCATCAGGACGGCATGGAAAGAAACGCAACAGACGTTCTTATTCAATCAACTCTTATGAATTTAGGCTCCCAACAAACATATAACTCTTTAATTGATGAACGCAAGGGCGATATTGCAACAGAAAATACCGGATTAATTGAATTTGAAAAGACATTTATTGAATCGGTCGCCGAAAACAAAAGTACAACATCCATGCTTTATCAACAGGTAGATGATAATCTGGTCGTAACAGGATACGAGTGCGACTTTGCTACAACAAAACAACAAATTCTGGATACTCTGAAACGCGATCAGAATGTCATTATAGGCATAACATTTTTTGAAAAAGATAAAGAACAGCCTGATCCAAACCGGCCGGCAGATGCTATTGCCGGCGGGCACGAAATAACAATTGTGGGTGCCCGCACAGACAAAAACGGTGAAACAATATTTATCTGTCAGGATTCTGACGATGAGGTGAACATGCCGATTGAATATCCTGAAAGCTGGCTGCTGCCGCGGCTTCATCACGCAGGGCTTCCAGAGGATATTGCTGAACGAACAATGCCTGATACAAAAGAAAACTGGCAGATAACAATGGATAACTATAAAGAACTTAAGAACAATGCAGCATAAAAGCCCCTTACGGAGCTTCAAAGAGTTTACGCAAGCGTCGTATAAGTTCGTACTCGTCCAAATCTTCCGTCACACGGTTTAAATCAATTGCACTCTGATAGTAATTTGCCGCATCATTCGTAAAGCCCATAATTTCGCTGGCTCTTGCCGCATTATAGTATGCAAGAGTGTAATTAGGGTTTAGCGAAATAGCTTCTTCAAAGTAATCAAGCGCTTCTTCCGCATCGCCCAGCCCGTCAAGATAAATTATGCCCAAATTGTTATATGAGAACGAATTTTCCGGGTTCAATTCCACAGCTTTATGGAAAGAAACGAGAGCTTCTTCAACGTAATCCTTTTCCCATAGTGCGACTCCCGCTTTGGAATACCCGCGGTAATCCTGAGTATCAAGCAAAATCGCGTCACAATACGCTTTAATCGCGTTATCAAGATCATACTGCGCCAAATATAAATCACCCAGCGCAATGACTAAATCATAATTTGTAGGATCAAGAATAATCCCCGCCTGATAAGTCGAAATAGCTGCTTCAAAATTCTCTTTAACCTCGCAATATAAAGAACCCAGAGCCTGACAAACGATTGAAGTCCATTCATTATCAGGGTTAAGCGCAATCGCTTTTTTATAATGTTCTATTGCATCGTCGTAAAGCTCTGCCTTTGCATAAGCGTAGGCAAGCGAATTATTATAAAACGGGTTTTCAGGGCACTCGTCACAGGCAAGCTTAAACGCACTGATTGAGTTAAGCCTGTCCTCTTTTCGCAAATAAAGATGCCCGAGTTCGTAATAAATCTGCGCCCTGTTTGTTTCAAAATTCAAAAGCTTTTCGTAGCAGTCAATCGCCTCATCCGCAGCGTCAGGATAATAAGTTTGAAGAATCGTTGCCAGCTTAACCAGCACATCTTTTGCCGCCGGATTAGCTTCAAGTACGGTTCTGTAGCATTCCACGGCGGTATCAGTGTCTTTATTTTTGAGTGCTAAATCTCCGATTTTTTCATAAAACAATTCGTCATGCTTTGTTTTTTGAACAGCTTCGCGGTAGAAGTTCTGCGCGGTCGGATACCACTTAAAGTGTTCGCATAGCTTACCGAGCATGTCATAACTCCAGACAGCGCAATCATCAACAAGATTTTTATAAAGCATGTTAAGAGAAGCCTTATCCCATGCCAGCATGACGCTTCCTGATAAGAAGTAGTACAGGAAGTTCCAATAATCGCCGAATTTGGCGTCAGAAGCGGTTATTTTTTGCAGAATAGCCTGCGACAAAACAAGCCGCGGGCGCGCAGACGCAAGACGCGAGGCACGAATGGCTTCTTTAAATTCAGCCTCTGCACCTTCATAATCCTGCGCAAGACGCATAAAAAATCCGGTATAAAGGTGCGCATTCATATCATCGGGAGCGATAGACACAGCGACCTTACATTGTTCAATAGCGGTTTCAACACAAATCTGCCCCTCTTCCCACATAAGACTTGCAAGCCTGTAATAAGTTTCAGGCAGCATAGGGTTATACTTGACCGCAGAAATATAATTTGATATTGCCTCCTGCAAGTCAGAATTATGTTGTCCTAACAAATATTTTTCATGGTAATTTCGGGCTTTTTCCAACGATTCCAGAGCCATTTTATTCCGTTCGTCGGATGCTATATTCTCAACCAAAACTTGTTCCATTTCACGCTCCACAAATGTGTCTTATATGCTAAACGACAGAAAAAATTCTAACTTTAACAAATCTTCAAGAATATCCACCATTTGATGTAGTTTATATTAAAATTAAACCTATGGGAAACACGAATAAAACAGCCGTAGTCGCAATGAGCGGCGGATTAGACAGCTCAGTCACTGCCCTTTTATTAAAACAGCAGGGCTGCAAAGTCATAGGTCTTACGGGGAAAATGTTTTCATCCCCTGCAAGCGAAAAAATTATCGAAAACGCCGGAGAAGTCGCTGAAACTCTCGGCATTGACCACTACGTTTATGACGCATCAAAAACTTTTGAAGAAAAGGTAATAAATAACTTTCTGGACAGCTACCGCTGCGGCAGAACTCCGAACCCGTGTATTTTGTGCAATAAATTCATAAAATGGGGCGAGCTTTTTGACTTTGCAATAAAGGAGCTTCATGCCGATGTTTTTGCGACCGGTCACTACGCCAATATAGTTAAAAAAGACGGAATTTTTAAGCTTTATCCGGCAAACGATGAGCACAAAGACCAGCTTTATTTTCTATACAGACTGGGACAGGAGGTTCTTTCAAAAACTATATTCCCGCTTTCAAAATATAAGAAAAGCGAAGTTCGGGAACTTGCACACGAATATAATCTTCCGTCCAAATCCTCAAAAGAAAGTCAGGACATCTGTTTTATACAAAAGCCCATGACGACTAAAAAATATCTATTAGAGCATTTACCGGCGAAAAATGGCGATTTTATCGAACTTGAAACCGGCAAAAAACTGGGCGAGCACACAGGGCACTTCCAGTACACAATCGGACAAAGAAAAGGTATTGGGATTGCCTATCCATACCCGCTTTACGTTTTGGGAACAGACGCCGCAAAAAACATTGTTTATGTCGGCAGAGAAGAATTAAGTCGCCGCCGCGAAGTCCGCGCAAAAGATATAAATCTAAGCTTTCCGCTAGAGAATAATGAATTTGATGCAATGGTAAAAATCCGATACAACATGCCGGCGCAAAAAGCCCGCCTGCATATTACAGACGGAACTATTTGTGCAGAGTTTTACGAAGATGTAAATTCGGTAACGCCCGGTCAAAGCCTTGTTATGTATGACGAAAAAGAAGGCTTTCTCATCGGCGGAGGAACAATTTATCTATAAAAAAGAGCCGGTCATAACCGGCTCTAAAACTCAACGCTTTACGCACCAAACATAGAAACTACGTGTTGGTGCGTGATTATCAATTGCATAAGCAACTAAATCCCACTGCTGCGGTGAGCCATAATTATAAACTTTACTTGCCGACCAGAAGTTTTTACCCGGAAAATATGACAAATCACCGTCAATCAATCTTTTATTAACTCCCATTGCGATTAATTCGTCAATATTCGGCAGCTTATATTCGGAATCATACTGCGTGCACGCCGCGGAGGCAGAAACACCCGATGAGGGAGTTATCTGATAGGTTCCGGATAAAGCACTCGCCGCCGGAACCGGTGCCGCAACCTTTACATCGGAAGGGTACATTGCTGTCATAAACCCTATATCTTTTCCGACAGTATTCGGCCCCTTGTTACCATTCAGATCATATACAAAATTTGCACAAACTTTATTGGCGTAATAAACACCGCCGAAACCGCCTCCGGTTTCATTAAAACTGCCGACACATTTCGGGTTATAATATACAACAACGCTCTCGCCGTTGGCAGTTTCAAAAGCCGCTGCTTTAGTATCCAGCAGCGATACGGCATTGAATGAATTTGAATACGAACCGGCCATATCACTATTCAGCTCTTGCATCGTAGTCGGCATATCAATCTGAACCCCGTCCAAAGTTGTGATACGTGAAGTAATTCCGCAATCGGCCAGATGTTCATTATCACAAATATTGTTTATTTTCATTACCTTTGCAAGCCCGCCAGTAATAAAGGTTTCAGCGGCAGTATCTTCTATTGAGGTCGAACCGGTCGCGCTGTCCGTCACTTCCCGCAATGTACCATACCCGTTAATTGCATCCATTAGCGGAATTGCCTGACTAAAACGGGCATAAAGGGCTTTTCTTTGTGTGTTCCATGTGCGTTCGTTGATGTTTCCGGTGAGTGACGGAAGCGTTATCGCTGCCACCACGCCGATTATCGTGAGGGATAATAATATCTCCGCCATTGTAAAACCAATACGAGCCAACACTCTCTTGTCATGCTGAACTTGTTTCAGCATCTGTCCGGAGTAGCGTGCTATCGGTATCGTTGGACAGATCCCGAAATAAATTCGGGATGACAGTTCTGAGGTTTCCGACAGCTCGCTACTGCCTGTTAAGAGAGGCCCCCCCCCCCCCTGCATAAGTAATTACACTTTTGTTTTTCATCTTTCTATCCTTTCTCCGAGTCGGTGCTCGGGTCTAATCGTAGAACAGGCTCAGCCTGCTATCCTTTCTTCTGTTATAGTTTCATTATGTAACATGTTTTAGAATTAGTCAAGACGTAACAAAAGCGCAAGGTACAAACCCTGCGCTTTTGTTAATTAAAGAAATATGTATGCATGAATATTGAATAAAAAATACCCAGTGCCGCACCTACAAAAACTTCAAAGGGAGTATGCCCAAGAAGTTCTTTAAGCTTTCCGCCGATTGCCTGAACATCATGCTTATAAAAATCATCCATCATACGGTTTAAGCAAGCTGCCGTCTTACCTGCAGCGCGTCTTAGCCCTGCCGCGTCATACATCGTAACCATTGCAAACGCAAATGAAACCGCAAAAATTACAGATGTAAAGCCCTCCAGAAGCCCAACGGTCGTTGTAACCGCCATTACGCCGGCAGAATGGGCACTTGGCATGCCGCCGGTTGTCGTAAATATTTTGAAATTAAACTTTTTATCAACAAAGGCAAATGTAAATAATTTCAGTACCTGCGCCCAGAATGCAGCCGTAAGCCCCAAAAATAAGACTTCCAGTCCGTTATTCCTAAATAGCTCTAAAAACATTATATTCCTACTCTCTTTCTAATCCCTTTTACTATTTCCCGTAATATTTCGGAATTGTATTTGTTAATTATAACATCACAACTATCCAGAAGGCAAGAAAGTTTACATTTCGCATTATCCAGCCCGTACATTGTAACATAAGTAAGTTTTCCGCTCTGCGCGTCTTTGCCTAAAGTTTTACCCATTGTTTCGAAATCGGAAACCACGTCAAGTATATCGTCAGCGATTTGGAATGCCAGCCCGAAATCACGTGCGAATTTCTTTGCATCTTCAATTTGTTCACAAGAGCCGCCTGCTATTCTTGCACCTGAAACAATTGCAAGTTTAAACAAATCGCCGGTTTTATGTTCATGGATAAAATCAAGTTTTTCCGCACAGTGTTTTTCAGGATGTCCTTCTGCTTCAATATCGACTACCTGACCGGCAATAACACCCCTCGCTCCGGCTGCAGTGCAAAAATCATCAAGAAGCTGCAAAAGCACATCAGCCGGCAGATTTTTAGAATTTCTCAAAATTACCTGCGCAGCATAAGAGATTAGCGCATCTCCTGCAAGAACTGCGGTTGCTTCTCCAAAGACCTTATGATTTGAGGGTTTTCCGCGTCTGAAATCGTCATTATCCATACACGGAAGGTCATCGTGGATAAGGGTTTGGGCATGGAGCATTTCAATCGCGCAGGCTGTCGGCAGCGCATCTTCAATTTTACCGCCAAGACACCTGCAAATTTCAAGACAGAGAACAGGTCTAAGCCTTTTCCCTTCCAGAAGAACCGTATAGCGCATTGATTTAAAAAGCTCCTCCGGATACTCTATAGGAAGGAATTTGTCCAAATTTTCATCTATCAATTTTATCAAATCATTCATCATGGTGTTCTATATCCTTATAAACGTTTTGTTTCAGCGTATTACGCGCGGACTGGCGCTTGCGCTCGCTTATTTTAACCGCTGTTTTGTCGTTAATCTTTTTCTTTGAAGTTTCTACCTTTTTACCCTCATACTTAACTTTTTCCTTGTATTCTTTTGCTTCTTCAACAAATGCAAGAAAGCTTGCATAGCGTGAATACGGAATTTTATCCAGATTTTCAAGCACTGCACAGCCGGTTTCCAACCTGTGAAGGCAGTCGGCAAACTTACACTGACCTTTGTAAACAGCGATTTCATCAAAAAGCAGATCGACTTCAGTCGGGAGAATAAAATCAAATTTCAGATTACTAAACCCCGGAGTATCAATAATTTTAGTGTCCGAATCAAGTTTCATAATTTCACAATGGCGTGTTGTATGTGTTCCGCGGCCTGTTTTTGCACTTATTTCTTTTGTTTTCAGATGAAATTCAGGATTAATCGCGTTAATCAGGCTGGATTTACCGACGCCCGAGCTGCCGCACAGCACGCTGGTCTTGCCCTTCAGAATTTCTTCAAAAACCTTCACACCGCGATGCTCTTTTGCCGAGGTAAAGAAAAGCTGATACCCGAGCGGTTCATAGATAGATTTGATAAGCTCAATAAGTCCTTCTTCCGCGTTCAAATCTTCTTTGTTAAAGCAAAGTTTTACATCTAGGCCGTAATATTTGGCAAACGCGATGTATCTGTCAAGCTGGTTAAAATCCAAATCCGGCGATTTTAACGCCGAAACAACTACGATTTGATCAACATTGGCAACACTCGGGCGCGGAATAAAAGATTTTCGCGGAAGAATTTTTGTTATATGCCCGTTTTCAAACTCAACAAAATCTCCGACCAGAATTTTTTCATTCTGTTTTTTCAATACCTCGCGAATTTTACATTCAAAATGCTCCTCCCCCGAGGTAATATAATAAAAATCCGAATGTATCTTATAAACCTGTCCGATTGCCATAGGATTATTTTACACTAAAAACCCCGAATTCGTAAACATATATTAATAAAATTTGTAAAATGAAATGTTTATGCTAGAATGGGATAAAAAGCAGTACTCCGCCACCTGCTCGCCCTGCTCACGCAGGTCAGTCCGTGGCTACGCTGCCTAACACGTCACTCGAAATTTCCGCGATCACGCGAAAATTTCTCGGACATAAAAGAGATATTATAATTAAAAAAGGGGAAAAATATGATTTCTGTAAACGATTTAAAAACAGGCTTGACGCTTGAATTAGACAACGGCTTATGGTCTGTTGTAGAATTTTTACACGTTAAACCGGGTAAAGGTGCGGCGTTTGTAAGAACAAAACTTAAAAACGTTGAAACCGGCAACGTTCTTGAAAAAACTTTCAGAGCGGGCGAAAAAGTCGGCAAAGCAACTCTTGACAGACGCGAAATGCAATACCTTTACAAAGAAGGTGCTGACTTCGTTATGATGGATATGGAAACATACGAACAACTACCTTTGACAGAAATCCAGGTCGGCGACGGGATTAAATACCTTAAAGAAAACATGGTTGTTCAGGTATTGCTTCACAACAACCGCGTTATCGGTGTAGACCTTCCGGCTCACGTTGAGCTTGAAGTTGTTGACACTCCGCCGGCAGAAAAGGGCAACACCGCTCAAGGCGGTACTAAACCGGCTAAACTTGAAACAGGCGCTGTCGTTAACGTTCCGTTCTTCGTTGCTAACGGCGATAAGATCAGAATTGATACCCGTACCAACGAATACCTAGACAGATGCTAGTATTATAAATTTTCAAGGAGAAGGCTTATCTAAGCCTTCTCTTTAATATTTTGATTAGGGAGATGAAAATGAAAATTGATACAAATTATATTGAAAAATTAGCAAAAATCCTTTCTGACAATAACTTGACAGAAATTACACTTGAAGATGAAAATTGCGCAGTTTCTCTGAGAAAAGAAGTAACAGGGATAGTTCAAACGGTTGCGGCACCTGCTATTCAAGCCCCTGCGCCTCAAGCTGCCCCGCAGGCTCCGGCAGCACCTGCGGCACCTAAAGCTGACAACAGAAAAACTATTACATCCCCGATGGTAGGAACCTTCTATACCGCACCGTCACCGGATGCAAAACCTTTTGTTCAGGTAGGTGACACCGTTAAAGAAGGCGATGTCGTTTGTATCGTTGAAGCAATGAAATTAATGAACGAAATTGACTCCGAAGTCTCCGGCAAAATCGTTGAAATTTGCGTTGAAAACGGCCAGCCGGTTGAATACGGTCAGGTTTTAATGTACGTTGAATAGTGAAATGGATTTCCCGTTTCTGCCCTGCCGGCAGCGCGGGAACTAAGGAAAAGGAATATGTTTAGAAAAGTTTTAATAGCAAACCGCGGAGAAATTGCAGTAAGAATTATCCGCGCTTGCAGAGAGTTAGGAATACCAACGGTTGCAATTTATTCACAGGCTGATGCCAATTCGCTTCACGTAAGACTTGCAACAGAAGCTTATTGTATAGGACCCGCTCCCAGCGCCAATAGTTACTTAAGTATACCGGCTATTATGTCAGCCGCAGAAGTTGCAGGCGCTGATGCAATCCACCCGGGATACGGTTTTATGTCGGAAAGAGCCGACTTTGTAGACATCTGTACTCAGTCAGGCGTTAAATTTATCGGACCTTCCGCCGAATCAATGAGAAAAATGGGCGACAAAGCTACAGCCAGAAAAACAATGGTTGAAAATAATGTTCCGGTGACACCGGGAACAGGAATTGTTAAAACGCCTCAGGAAGTAAAAGAATTTGCAAAAAAAGCCGGATACCCGATAATCCTTAAGGCAACAGCCGGCGGCGGCGGAAAAGGCATGAGAATTGTCAGAAGTGATGATGAAGTCGAAACAAATATGAGTCTTTGCCAGACAGAAGCTCAAAATTTCTTCGGAAACCCTGACGTTTATGCGGAAAAATATCTTGAAAACCCTCGTCATATTGAGGTTCAGATACTTGCAGACCAGTACGGCAACGTTGTCCACTTAGGCGAACGCGACTGTTCAATTCAAAGACGTCACCAGAAATTAATTGAAGAAGCGCCGTCCCCTGCAATTGATGAAAAGACACGTCAGGAAATGGGTGCAGCTGCTGTTCGTGCGGCAAAAGCAATTAATTATGAAGGTGTCGGAACATGTGAATTTCTGCTTGACCATGACGGCAAATGGTACTTTATGGAAATGAATACACGTATTCAGGTTGAACACTGCGTAACGGAAATGATTTCCAATATTGACCTTGTCAGAGAACAAATCCTAGTTGCGGCAGGCGAAAAACTTGATTTCACGCAAGAAGATATTGTTCTTCGCGGTCACGCTATTGAATGCCGCATCAATGCTGAAAACCCTGACAAAAACTTTATGCCAAACCCGGGTAAAATCACAGGATACGTAACACCGGGCGGTTTCGGAGTCAGAGTGGATTCTCACGCATATCAGGATTACACAATCCCACCGACCTACGATTCTATGATAGGTAAGTTGATTTGCTGGGGAAGAAACAGAAATGAAGCAAGAAGAAGAATGTACCGTGCCTTAAAAGAATACGTTATTACAGGCATTGAAACAACTCTTCCTTTTCATCAGGACATTATTGAAGATGAAGTATTTATCAGCGGCAACTTCAATACCGGCTTCATTGAAGATTATTATAAAAGAAAAGGCAAACACTTTAGTTAATAACAAAAAATCCCGCCTAATAAGCGGGATTTTTAACGTTTAATACAACGAACGGTTCCGACATAATAGTCTTTACTATAATTACGATAGACACCGTCGACGCCCAATAACCAAGCATTATTCTCATCATAAAAAGTTGATGACCAATAATGACTCGCAGTATTATTTGCAAAATTACCTATCAATATTTTATTATACAGTAAAGAGGCTAATTCCTCTTTATTTGGCATACGAGCATTGTCAAACGAACGGCATTTAGTACTTGCATCCCTGTAAGAAGCACCTGATAACAGTATCTCCGCCATGGTAAAGGCCAAGCCGAGCAGAGCCACGGAACAAGGCTTGCCTTGTGTAGAGTCAAGCGCGCGACGCGGCGTGCCTGAGGCACTTCCCCGATACGTTGGTAGGTTTTGTCGTAACGTTATAAGACCGGCTTTGCCGGCGCGCTCTTTCGCGCAAGCGCGAGCGGTGGCGTTTGCGTGAGCGAGCGGAGTGCGGAGTGCTGAAAGCACGTAGGCACGTTTTCCGCGAGTCGAACAAGAAAACGCGGGGCGCAGTACCAACGTTGAATGGATTGCCACGCTCCCTTCGGTCGCTCGCAATGACGGTATTTCCTTTAATATCATCCCGACGAATTTATTTCGGAATCTGGCCAGCGTTAACGGTAGCTCGCGACATGGGACAGATGCTGAAACAAGTTCAGCATGACAGTTTTGCTTCACATTCTCGCTTTGTGCCTCAGTACGCTCGCTGTTCAGGATGACATGAGGACGTAGTGTCTTCAATACCTAATTTTGCGGGTAAGGCACGCCCCCCCCCCCCCCGTACAAATACTTACACTTCTCTGTTTTTTCATCTTTCTATCCTTTCTGGCTTCTCGCCTTTGGCTTATTATAATACCGGCTTTTCTTGCTCGACTCGTCGAAAACGAGTTACGTGCGTCACGCACTCCACTCTCGGCTCGCTCGCGCTGACCGCTGGTCCTTTCTTTATCATAAGTAATAGGTCAATTGGGCATTACGGCAATAGGACTTTTCTTTTTTTCTTCCATTTGGACATAACGACTCATTGCCTTATTCTCTTATTGCCTTATTGCCTCTTTCATTATGTATCATTTTTTATAAAAAGTAAAGCCCCCGTAAAACGGGGGCTTTATCAAGTTTACAGATCTTCATTAAACCGTTTTGCCATTTCAAAATCAACCAGTGCACCTTCTTTATCGCCGGTTGACTGTTTCGCAATTGCACGGTAGTAATATAGCTGACCATTTTTAGGTTCAAGCTTTATCGCGACATCAAGATCCATAATGCCTTTTCTGTAAGCTTTGGTGTCAACAAGAAGCAGACCGCGCTCTTTGTAGACAATTTTCTGATCAGGATTTAATCTCAATGCCGTTGTGTAATCATTAATTGCATCATAATGACGTCCCATTTTTTCATATAGTCTTGCTCTGTCAAGATATACATTATCATTCAATTTATCGTTAGAAAGAATTATATCAAAATAGAGCAAAGCTTCTTCATCGTTGTCATTAAGGACTTCGGCCTGCGCAACTCTCAAATGATCTTCCGTTGTAGCATTTTCTTTCTTAATTTCAACGATTTTTTTGTAGTCGCTTGCGACTTTTTTATAATCTTCCAGTGCGAGGTTTGCTCTGGCTCTAAACAGGTAATAATTAGTATTATCCTTATCATATTTTACAGCCAGATTGAAATCCTTCACAGCATCTTCGTAGCTTTTTAGGGCTGTTTTTGACATTGCGCTGTAGAAATAAGCTTCAGCGCATTTCGGATAAAGTTTTGTGTATTTAGCAGCGTCGGCAATTGCGGAATAGAATTCACCCATTTGATATCTTGCCTTAGCCCTTATAAGGTATGCATCCGGATATTGAGCCGCGTCTGATTCCAGAACAAGCGAAAGGATTTCATCAGCTTCAGCAAATCTTCCGACATTAAACGCCATATTTCCAAAAGAATATCTGTATTCAGGATTTTCAGGTGCTCCTCTGAGAGCAAAAGCGTAAGCTTTATATGCTAAAGGATAATTATTTTTACCTTCCAGCGCTTTACCCTGATAGAAATATACACTCGACGGATCTGCGCCCATTTTCAGAGCCATTTCCAAATCATTGATAACGCCGTCATAGTCATTAACTTTAAGTTTAAGTCTTGCGCGTTCCAGATAATTAGCGGCATTTGTAGGGTCGCCATTTACAACATTATCATAGAGAGCCACTGCGCTGTAAACATCACCTTCCGCAATTTTTTCATTAGCAAGACGTCTGTTTACCGCTTCATCTAAGATTGCTCTTTCTTCAGCGGTAACAGGGGCTGTTTCAGTGACTGTTTCAGCTTCAGGAGCCTGCGGTGTTGCCTGAGCCGCAGTATTTTCAGGATTTACAGAACTTGCTGCTGCTTTATCGGCTGTATTCAGCCCTACGACTTTAACCCCGAGTTCTTTTGCCATTTTATAATCTTTTTTAGCTGCGGATTTATTTCCAAGTAATTCTTTTGCTTTACCGCGAGAATTATAGATTAAACCATCATTAGGAGTTTCCTCAAGTGCGACATCAAAATCAGCGATAGCAAGATCATATTTACCAAGCTGATATTCCGCTAAGCCTTTATAATAATGCGCGTTTTCATATCTTTGACCGGACCTGATAACCGTATCAAAGCAGTTAATTGCCTCATCATATTTCGCCAGATTCATAGATGCAAGCCCTTTGCCGTAATAAGCGTCAAGATAATTATCTTTCAATGCAATGGCTTTAGAGAAACTTTCATTGGAATCTGTATACAAGCCGGCTTTATATTCAGATCTTGCAAGTTCAAAATAATATTCCGGTCTTTGAGTATCAAGTTTAATGGCTGCACGCATATTTTCTACTGATTTAGGGAAATTTTGAGTTCTATAATAAACTCTTCCGATATTAAAACGCGCCTCCGGCAAAGACGGATTAATTTCAAGGGCAATAGCGTAATCTTTTAAAGCGCCTTCCAAATCATTAGTCGTATATTTTGCATTGGCACGTTTAACATAGGCATCAGTATTATATTGATCAATTTTTAAAACAGCATCATAATCTGCAATAGCTTTTGTATATTCACCTGCCGCATAGTTAATGTTGGCTCTATTCAGATATCCGAAAGCGTCATTTGGTGAATCTTTGATATAATCAGTCCACAGAGAAATTTCAGCCTCTTGATCCATAGTATAAGCAGCCTGTGCCGGAGCAAGCGTCATCATACTGACACTAAGCGCACAAGACGTCAATAATAATGCTGTTAAAAATTTATCTTTTTTCATTTCGTTCCCTCTTCTGTATAATTAAATATACCAATACAATTTAAGTTTATCAAATTGCCCGTGCGATGTCAACAAAAGCGGGTCATCTAAACGGTTGATTTATGGATATATGAACTTTTCAATTAAATACGGCCAAACTTAAAAATATTAAATAATATATATTGTTTTTTATTTCTTTTAGTTTTTATTTTTAATATTGAGCACCCGAGAAATTTAAATCGTTTCAGCTTTGTTGCCCAAATTTCCGGATTAATATTATGTTCTTTCAAAAATTTTCCGGTTTCTTCAAATGCGTATGCACGATCCTGCTTATTAGTTTCAGAAGGACTCTTTACTATTGAATTAGGATTTTCCCAATAATAGTAATATACATTTGGAACCGTAACCAGCTTACCCAACGAATACAAAACTCTGGGTGTAAAAATTATATCTTCAAAAACCCGCCCTTCCAAAAATCTTAAATTTGTTTCACGGAGTTTATCAAGCCTGTAAATTTTATTCCATACATAACACCTTTCAGGGACGTCACATATATCAAATTTCTCCTGCAAGTCGAGAGAAACTTTTTCTTCTTCAAACCTGAGGAAATATTTTCTTTTAAATCTGCAAGTCCTAATAATTCCGCCAACAGCAATATCTGCAGAATACTTTTCTGCACTACTATATAATTTCTCACAAAAATCCAAATCTATCCAATCATCAGAATCGATAAAACTGATATATTTACCACGGGCCACATCAATTCCAACATTCCTAACAGCAGAGAGTCCTGCATTTTGTTGATTAATTATTCGAATTCGTTCATCCTTCTTAGAGTACTCCTGAAGAATCGACAAAGAATTATCCTCCGAGCCGTCATTTATACAGATTATTTCCAAATCTGTGAATGTTTGGTTAATTACACTATTCAAACATCGTACAAGACATTTTTCAACATTATAAACAGGTATCACCAAAGAAATTTCCGGTTCTTTCATCAAGCCTCCCACAACCTACAAGCAATGAATGCAATTTCAAAGCTATTTTACAAGTATTGCATGTATATTATACATGTAATACTTGTAAAATCAAGACAAATATACAAGAGATAAATTGTTATTTATACCTCCTAAACAGGATACAATTAAAAAATGAACTTGAAAGAAAATCTCGGCAAAAATATACAGAAATATAGAAAGCTAAATAATATAACTCAGGAAAAACTCGCAGAGCTTATTGACGTAGAAATAAACAGTATAAGCTCATTCGAACGTGGCAAATATTTCCCGTCACCCGACAACTTAGTCAAAATATCCGAAGCTTTAAAGATATCATTTGCCGATTTATTTACCTTTAGCGAGGAATACTCCTGCGCCGATTACGAAAAAGAAATAATCAAAAACATAAATCTTATCAAAAATGACAAATCAAAACTTTGTGCAATTAACTCTTTTATAAAAAGTATATTACATTAGAATAAGTCCACGCCTTGATTATTGAATTTCTTTGATTTACACTAGCAAACGAGAGTAAAGGAAGAAAAGAGGTTAGGCATGCTTGATATTAAATTAATCAGAGAGAATCCCGAAAGAATTAACGAATTATTAAAACGCAGAAACCCGGACTTGTCTATTGATGAAGTCATTGCAATTGACGTTCAACGCCGCAAAGTTCAAGCACAGGCGGACGAACTCAGAGCAAAACGTAAAAAAGATTCTCAAATGATAGGGGAACTAAAGAAAAAAGGCGAAAATACCGATGCGGTTCAGGCGGAAGTAAAACTTCTCGGCGACGAAATAAAAGCTCTTGAAGAAGAGGAATCCAGACTTGATGAGCAGCAAAAATCTCTTTTACTTCACACCCCTAACATTCCTGATGAAACAACACCTGTCGGCAAATCAGAAGACGACAATGTGGTTGTTTCCACATGGGGTGAACCGACCAAATTTGATTTTGAACCAAAAGCTCACTGGGATTTGTGCGAAGAAAAAAATCTTGTTGATTTTGAACGCGGTGTAAAAATTTCCCAATCAAGATTTACTCTATACCGCGGCAAAGGCGCGAAGTTGGAGCGTGCAATCATCAACTTCTTCCTTGACTACCACACTGAACATCAGGGATACGAAGAAATTCTGCCGCCGTTTATGGCTAACGCGCAAACAATGACAGGCACAGGTCAGCTTCCGAAATTCAAAGAAGATATGTATAAATGTGAAAACGAAGATTTATACCTTATTCCGACCGCAGAAGTTCCTGTAACAAATATTTACCAGAATGAAATTTTATCAGAAGAAGATTTGCCTAAATATATGACGGCATACACTCCTTGCTTCCGCCGTGAAGCCGGCTCTGCGGGAAAAGATACCCGCGGACTTATCAGAGTTCACCAGTTTAATAAAGTCGAACTTGTTAAACTCTGTAAACCTGAAACCAGCCCTATGGAACACGAAAAACTGACAGAAGATGCTGAAAAAATGCTGCAGCTTCTCGGGCTGCCTTACAGACGTGTTGCACTTTGTACGGCGGATATAGGATTTTCTGCAAATAAATGCTGGGATTTGGAAGTTTGGCTGCCTTCTTATAACAATTATAAAGAGATTTCAAGCTGTTCAAACTTCGGCGACTATCAGGCAAGACGCGCAAACATCCGTTACCGTGATAAAGAAACCGGAAAAGTTAATTTTGTACATACAATCAACGGCTCCGGACTTGCGGTCGGCAGAACCTTTGCCGCGATTGTTGAAAACTTCCAGCAAGCAGACGGAACCATTCTTATTCCGGAAGTTCTTCAAAAATACACAGGATTTGACAGGATATAAAAAAGGATATAGAAGAAAGGCGGATTTAAAAATCCGCCTTTCTCTTAATTAGCTAATGATAAAAACTTATCGTTGGACACACCACCGCCGGTCAAGGCGGTTTCTTAATTAGCCCATAGTAAAAACCTATCGTTGGACGCACCACCGCCGGTCAAGGCGGTTTCTTAATTAGCCCACAGTAAAACCTTATCGTTGAACGCACCATACTCGTTTGGATGTAGTTTTTAAAGATTGGTGGCCTCTGTCACCGCCAAGTCCCTGTCCCCACGCATAGTCTGCGTCATAAGAGATTCCTGTCCAAAAGTTTCCGGAATTATAATCCGAAAGATATTTTTTAAACACAAAAATGAGCGCCGCTTCATCCAGATTTGGCAATCTGTATTCACCGGAGGAAAGGTTTTTACAATAACTCTTTGCGTCCTCAAATGGCATTGCTTCACCTAATTGTACGTATGGCATCGGTGCAACCACAACGCTGTCACTAGGATAAAGTGCACCAATAAATCCCATATCTTTACCGACAGTATTTGGGCCTTTGGTACCGTTCAAATCGTAAATACTCATCATACATACCTTTGATTGAACGTTATAAGATTCTTCATTCATGCCGGAGGTACAGCTCGGATTATAAAAAACCGCGATGCTTTCACCGTTAACGGTTTCAAAAGCCGCAGCCTTAACATTTGCATGCGAATAATTATCAGAGGAATGCCCCTCCCAAACAGCATTTACCAACATTGCGTTTACAGACTGGTTGTCTGTAGGAAAATCATACTGTGAGCCATGCAATGCCGTCAACTTTTCAGGTAAGCCGCAATCCTGCAAGTGTTCATTGTCGCAAATATTATTTATTTTTAAAACTTTTGCCAGCCCGTTTGTCACAAAAGTTTCTGCAGCAGTATCCTCTGTTACAACAGTTGAACCGCTTGAGTCGACACCTTCTGTCAAGGTACCGTAGGCGTTAAGAGAAGGCATTAGAGCAATTGCCTGCGAAAACCGCGCATAGAGGGCTTTTCTCTGGGTGTTCCAGGTGCGCTCATTGATGTTGCCTGTAAGTGACGGAAGCGTTATCGCCGCAACCACACCGATTATCGTGAGGGATAACAGTATCTCCGCCATGGTAAAACCGACACGCAATGACAAAAATTTGTCACCCTGAACTGCGCGAGCGAGCAGAGGCACTAAGCGAAAACCACGCTTTTCGCGGTGCCGTTTTTCGCGAGTCGAGCAAGACCGTTTCAGGGTCTGGTCAATGTTGGATACCTGCTCGTAACGTGGGACAGATTCCGAAACAAGTTCGGAATGACAATATGGATTGCTCGTGGTCCGGTCGTTCGGGTCTAAAACATGTTTCGCTAAATTCTTGCTCGGGTTCAGTCGGGGATGCCGCTCAGCGGTCGGCTCAGCCTTCTCACTCAAATTTTTCGTCGTCCAGTCGCACGGGTCCAATTGTAGAACCGGCTCAGCCGGCCCCCCCCCCCCGTCATAATCTTTACATTACTTCGTTTTTTCATCTTTCTATCCTTTCTGGCGTACCGCCATTGTCTAATTATGATACCGGCTTTTCTTGCTCGACTCGCCGAAAACGAGTTACGTGCGTCACGCACTCCACTCTCGGCTCGCTCGCGCTGACCGCCGGGTCTTTTCTCCGGGATATCACCCGGGTATTATTATGGATGCCGCTATGCGGCACTCTTTCATTATGTACGATTTTTTCTCATTCGTCAAGCCATTTATTTAAGTTTATTTTTCTGAATAAACAACAATACTGCTTCATCAACGGATTGCGGCTCTTTTAAAGTGGCTTCATAATCCATGGTTTTCGCACGTGAACGGCGCAAAATCGCGTTCCAGATTGAAAGTCCAAGATAAATTACAAAAGATGAAAGCATGACCCCGAACATTACCGTTACAAACTTTATGATTGCAGAAATAAGTTCCGTTTTCTCCGGCGTTGCGGTCTGAACAGCATCAGGCGTTTCGCCAAAACAAATTTGCGAAACGCCCAGTACTATTATCATTAATATCAATAATCTAAGTTTCATCTTCAGTCTTTTTTGCTTTTGTTTTACGCGCTGCTCTTGAGGAGCCTCTGTTTGGTCTGCGCTTAGGTTTTTCTTCTACTTCAACAGCAGGTTGTTCTGCGTTTTCAACCGCCGGAGTTTCAACTACAACGGCTTCTGTGACAGGTTCTTCTTTTGTTTTTGAAGATTTGCGTGTACGTCTGGCCGTTTTCTTTTTAGGCTCTTCAACAACGGCTTCCGGTGCGGTTTCAGAAACAGTTTCGACCGGAGTTTCAATAACCGGCTGTGGCTCAGGTTCTGCCGGTAAAATTTCAGTCGCAGTTTCCGCTTCGCTTACATTTTCATTTTGGAAACGGTTATTTTTATTGCGTTTATTGAATTTATTTCTGCGGTTTTTCTTATTTTTTCTGTCAAAATTATTTTCTTCAACGTTAAGAGTTTCCTCTGCAACGGTTTCGACATTTTCTACCGTATTTTCTGTTGTAGTTTCCTGTTGACGTTGATTATTTTTGTTTGATTTTTTGTTGAAAGTTGCGATAGGCATTTTTGCTTTCGCGACTTTAGCTTTCATTTCGGCTTCGGCTGTCGGAGTAGCGAAATTAAACTCGTTCATAAAGTAGCCGCTGCCCTGACAGTGCGGGCATTTTTTCGTAAAGATTTCAGATAAACTTTGTCCCTGACGGTGGCGGGTGAGTTCAACAAGCCCTAAATCCGAAAGTTGGCCGACCTGCGGTTTTGCTTTATCAGGTTCAAGCGCGAGTTCCATTTCTTCCATAATAGCAAGCTTATCCGCGCGTGAAAGCATATCAATAAAGTCAATGATAATCATACCGCCGATGTTTCTGAGGCGCAACTGGCGTGCGATTTCATGAACGGCTTCGATATTTGTTTTCAGGATTGTTTCGTCCTGAGTTGAAGAGCTTGTAAATTTACCGCTGTTGACGTCAATTACTGTTAACGCTTCTGTCTGCTGAATGAAGAGGTAACCGCCGGACGGCATATTAACTTTTACATTCAGCGCGGCTTTAATTTCTTTGTGGATATCTTCTGCGATTAAAAGAGGTTCAGTGCCTTTGTATAAAGTCACCTGAACATTTTTATTTATGTGCCAGTTCTGTAGAATATTCTGGACACGCGACATTGCAAAAGCTGTGTCTACAACGATTTCTCTGACATCGTCCGTGCAGGCTTCACGAATAACCCTGTATAATAAATCCTGATCACGATAAATCAGATTTGGCGGATTCAGGCTTTCTGCTGACGTAATAATATTGTTCCATTTTTCTAACAAGATTTCCAAATCTTCCTGAATATCGGCTTCTGATTGGCCTTCGGCTTCTGTTCTGATGATAACCCCGACGCCAACCGGTTTAATTAAACTAACGATTGACTTAAGGCGAGCACGTTCTTTGGAATTTTCGATTTTTTTACTTACGTTAATGCCCGGTTCGTGAGGGATTAAGACGAGAAAACGTCCCGGAAGGCTGATTTCTGTTGTAACACGCGGGCCTTTATGGCCTGTCGGTTCTTTTACAACCTGAACAATAAGTTTTTGATTCGGGGAAAGTTTATCTTTCAATGCACCTTTACCCATAACGTCCTGCGCGTGAAGAAAGCCCATTTTGTCAGAGCCGACGTCAACGAATGCCGCATCAATGCTAGGTAAGATGTTATCGACACGTGCCAGATAAACATCACCTAATAAAATATCGCCTTTGTGAATAAAGAAGTCAGTAACTCTGCCGTTTTCAAGAACAGCAGCAATATTATCGCGCTCGGCAATAATAATTCTTTTGTCAGAATTGTTTTTAAATTTGTCGTTTGCCATGATAAAATCCTTTTACTATCTATAACTTTTCAAAATTCTCGTCAAAGAAGGCAATACGTGTAATATTAAACATCACACCCGGTGCGATTAATTCCATTAAGGCGTCAGCTCTTAGTGCCGGAATTGCACTTCCCTGACCGGTTTTTAAGATTATGAACAGACAACCGTCAACAAACTTGTATGATTTTATTGAATTTTTAATGTCTGTTTTTTGAAGTAAACCTTTTTTGTTTTTCTTCTCAATAAAAATCTCCTGAGAAGATAAAACCTTGTCTGTATTGTAACACAAAGTTTCAAAATCGTAAAGGTCTTTGTTAAAGATTTCGACTTTATATTCTGCCCACTGCGCAGTGTTGTCAATTGATTTAAAGCTTCTGTCAATTTTCTTAATTTCAATAATTTTGCATCCTTCGGGAAGCACTTTCTCTAACTTTAGTTGGAGATTTTCGGGTGCCAAATCTTCCCAGAGGTCAATATCAACAAGTTCGCAGATACTTTCGCAGAAAAGCGGCAGCGCAACACCCATTGAAACCCTCATTGTCGGGTTATAGCCATAAGAAAATGCAACCTTCAGCCCGCTTCTTGAAAGTGATTTCAGAAAAGTGTTCTGCCAGTCAAGATGCGAAAAATATTTCAAAATTCCGCATTTGGTAAGTTTTATCCGGTACCGGAACGGGACTGCATTGTGTTCTTCCGGTTTTTGCGGCGTTTTCAGCACAATTTTCTCCGCATTCTCATATTTAGGCGCAAGAACTTTTCTTGTTTTCAAATTAGGACAAACCCCGCAGCCGACACACTTGTGCTCGCAGGTAGGCGTCAGGTGAAATTCGTTTGAACTTTCTGCCATTGCCGCTTTGTATTCATCTACAAACCACGATTTGTTAACACCTATATCTATAAAATCCCATGGCAACGGCTCATCAAGCGAATAAGTTTTTTGTGCGAGGTCAGAGAGCGAAAAACCCAATTCCTCGGCGGTTTCATTCCAGAGGTTTTTGTCAAAATTTTCACCCCACGCGTCAAGATAACAGCCTTTCTTATAAAGCGCTTCAATATAATCACAAAGTTTTTCATCTCCGCGAGTCAAAACCGCCTCAATTTCGGACACATATTTTTCGTGATAATTAATCTTCAAGCCTTTAATGTGTTTTGTTTTATCCTTGAGATAGTGAATATGTTCCGTTACCTCGTCCAAACTCATCTGAGGGCACCACTGGAACGGCGTGAACGGTTTTGGCACAAAAATAGAAAGTGTACAGGTTAAATCAAGCGAATGCTGCAACCCTTTTTCTTTTTTAATAAGTTTTGCCTTATATTTAATTTTGTTCAGAAGCTCCGCAAGCTCGTCCATATCCGCCAAAGTTTCGGTCGGAAGCCCGCAGATAAAATAAAATTTCACCCTCGACCAGCCGTTTTCATAAAGCGTCAGAACCGCGTGCAAAATCTGTTCTTCCGAGATATTTTTCTTGATAACATTGCGGAGCCGCTGGCTTCCGGCCTCAGGCGCAAGCGTCATCGTGGATTTTCTGACGTTCTGAACAAGGTTTGCAAGTTCCAGATTAAACCCGTCAATTCTCTGGCTCGGAAGCGAAACAGAAATTTTACGTTCATCAAAATCAACAGCAAGCTCTTTGATAACCTCTTTTATATTTGAATAATCGTTTGATGAAAGCGAAAGAAGAGAATATTCATCATAACCGGTATTGTTGACAAGTTCTTTTGTAATTTTAACAATTTCCTCACCCGTGCGCTCACGAATAGGCAAAGTTACGTGCCCCGGCTGGCAGAAACGACACATTCTCCCGCACCCGCGGCGGATTTCTACAACCGCCCTGTCCTGAACCGATGATGAAAACGGTATCGGATAACTTTTCGGCGCGGTTTCGTATTTCAACTGTGCAATACGTTTTTTAACTCTGCCGCCGACTGACGCACTCCACCTGCCCGAATTTTCACCCTCAACAAGCGCTTTGATACGCTCTGCCCGCGGCAGTCCTTTTGTACGTTCCAGAATTTCGCACGCCTCAACAATGCTGTCCTCGCCGTCGCCAATCATAAAGACATCAATAAAATCCGCCATTGGAAGCGGGTTAAAAGTACACGGCCCGCCCGCCATAATTATCGGGTCATCCTCGCCGCGATCTTCATTCCTATACGGAATCCCGCTCATCTCAAGCATTTTCAACACAGTCGGATAAGATAATTCATATTGCAGCGAAAACCCGACAGCATCAAACTCTTTTAACGGGCGCTTACTCTCCAGCCCGTAGAGCGTTTCCGGCTTAAAATCCTTCTCCGGCGCATAAGCCCTGTCCGCCATAAACTCCGCGCGTTCATTCAGACAGTTATAAAGCACTCTCAAGCCGAGGTTGCTTATTCCAATCTCGTACTTGTCCGGAAATACAAGCGCAAACCTCACCTTCGCACTGTCAAAATCCTTTTTCACAGACAAAAACTCATCACCAACATACTGATAAGGCTTATTTGCCTTAAACAGCGCTTCGTGGTACTTTCTAAAAAAACATGTCATTTTTATGCTAATCCTTCGGGTATATATTTTTCAATTTCAATAATCTCGCCGTCAAGAGTGTTTTCCTCAAACGACTTCATAAACTTAAATAAGTCCTTATTCGGCACATCATAATTATAAAGATAAACCTGTCCGTCAAACTTTCTCATAACACTTACGATATAGTGGCATTTCTCGCTGAAATTGCGCAAATGTTCCTCACTAAACCGATTTCCGTTAGTATCTTTTGAGAGTTTGACATAGTTAAAGCCCGCATAAAACTTAACCTTTTCCGCAGCCGGCAAAGATTTGCTGTGCTTTGAAAAAATATCAATAACTTTTTTATTAATATCTTCGCTCACAAATCCCCTCTTTTTCTCTCTATTTCAAAAAATTAATAATTTCCAGAGCAAGCTGTTTTCTAATCTCATCCGGAGCTTTTTTAAGGTATTCCATCGCGTGTGAAACCTTAACATTTTTATCATACCAGCGGCGCATAATGTAGTTATATTGGTCATCCAAAGACATTTCAATGTCAAAATCAAAGTCTTTAAGCTTGCTGATAATATGGTCAGCACACCTAACCTGCATATCTTCGCTCATTTTTTCCAGAGTAGCGATTGCTCTGCTAACCGTCGGATCTACATCATACCAGCGTTTAAAAAACATGTTCTCCCTGCTCCTTTACTGTATATAGAATACAATAATTTTAAGAAAAATGCAAGGCGGCTATGAAAACGCCGCCTAATAACAAGTTATCGTGAGAAATAACAGTATCTCCGCCATGGTAAAGGCACATTTCTTCGACATCCTGTTGACCAAACATAGAACCGGCTCAGCCGGTGTCATCCCGAATTGCGCGAGCGAGCGGAGGCACAAAGCGAAAACCACGCTTTTCGCGGTGCCGTTTTTCGCGAGTCGAGCAAGACGGTTTCGGGATCTGGCCAACGTTACCGATAGTTTCCAACTCTGGATAGATGCTGAAACAAGTTCAGCATGACAACATGGTGGCGCGGCATTTTTGACTGGATTGCCACGCCGACATTCATCGGCTCGCAATGACGAATACTTTTCGGCAGTCACGCTTACTTCTTTCGTGGTACAGTCGCACGGGTTCAATTGTGGAACCGGCTCAGCCGGTGTCATCCCGAATTGCGCGAGCGAGCGGAGTGAGGAGTGCTGAAAGCACGTAGGCTCGTTTTTCGCGAGTCGAGCAAGACGGTTTCGAAATCTGTCCAACGTTACCGATAGCTCGCATAGCTGGACAGACCCTGAATCAAGTTCAGGGTGACAATATGGAAATTGCTTTGTCCAATCGCTCGGAACCAGAACTTCTTTCGTTAAATTTCCACTCAGGTCGCTTTGTGGATGCCGCTCAGCGGCACTCTTTCATTATGTACCATGTAAAAAACATGTCAAGCGTAACAGCCTGACATGTTTTTCAATACAATCGGCAATCTAAGCCTATTCTTCTGAAGTTTCTTCGCCTTCACCTGTGGATTCTTCATCAGCTTGAATATCTTCTTCATCCAACGCTTGTTGATTCATTTCTTCTTCAATTTCCTCTTGAAGTTCCTCTTCATCTACGTTTGCAAATCCGTCAGTTTCTTCCGGTTCTTCATCATAAGAGTAGTTTTTAATATTTTCAGCTTCCGCTTTTTCCATTTGTGAAACACTCTTAATATCAATTTTCCAGTTGGTAAGTTTGTGAGCGAGTCTTACGTTTTGACCTTCACGACCGATTGCAAGCGACAATTGATCATCCGGAACAACAACCATTGCTTCGTGCGAATATTCATCATCCGCGAGAATATCTACTGACACAACTCTTGCCGGAGAAAGTGCGTTTACAATGTATTCAACCGGATCTTCCGAGTATCTTACAATATCAATTTTTTCGTTTTTCAATTCGCCAACAATTGTCTGAATACGGCTTCCGCGAGGTCCTATGCAGGCACCTACACAATCTACATCAGGGTCATTTGACCAGACCGCAATTTTTGTTCTGTAACCGGCTTCACGGGAAATTGATTTGATTTCAACGATACCGTCTTCAATTTCCGGAACTTCAAGTTCAAAAAGTTCTCTGACGATTTCAGCGTGTGCGTGGGAAACAATAACCTGCGGTAGTTTTGTCGTTTCTTTAACGTTAAGAACAAAAACTCTGATTCTGTTACCCGGTTTGTAGTATTCGCCCGGAATTTGTTCTTTTTGAGGCATAATAGCGTCTGTTTTACCGATGTTAACAATTACGTTTCTGTTTTCAACACGTTGAATAATACCGGTTGTCAAAGTGCCTTTCTTTTCTAAGAACTCGTTTAACACAAGGTTTCTTTCAGCTTCTCTGATACGTTGTGTAATAACCTGTTTTGCGGCTTGTGCTGCAATACGGCCGAATTGTTCCGGGGTAACTTCAATTTTAACTTCATCACCGATTTCAACATCTTCATCAATTTCTTTTGCAACAGCGATTGCGATTTCCGTTTCATCATCTTCTACAGAATCTACAACGACTTTTGTGCTGAAAACGCCGATTTCGCCGGATTGTTCATCCAGAATAGCTTCAATATTTGTTGCTTCCTTATTTCTCATCTGTCTTTTATAAGCTGCAACAATCGCGTCACACAGCGAATTAATCAAAACTTCTTTTGATATACCGCGTTCTTTTTCAAGCTCTTCACAAGCTTCAAATAATGCTGATCCGATTTTAATCATTATCTATATCTCCTTTTGCTTTTTATTGCCTTTAATCAATATACAATTTTGCTGATTGAATGTTTTCTTTCGGGATTTGAAGTTCCTGTCCGTCATCAAAGCGGAAAAACTTTAACCCTTCATTCACATCAAAATCAAGTATTTCTCCTTTGAAAATTTTTTCAGTTTCACCTTCAAGCGGCTCTTTCAACTTAACGCTTATTCTTCTGCCTTTGAAGATGATAAACTCTTTTTCGGATTTAAACTTACGTTCCAGCCCCGGAGAAGAAACTTCCAGATGATATTTGACCGGAATAAGTTCATCCATAAAGTCGCCAAGGCTTCTTGTGACATTTTCACAATCGTCAAGGGTCACATCACGCTCGCGGGAGTATAAGAAAATTCTCAAAAACCAGCGGTGATTTTCTTTAACGAACTCGATTTCCACCGGAATAAGTCCGTAACGCATTGCAGTATTTTCAATGACGGGAGTTACTTTTTCTAAAATTTCGTATCTGTTAATTTCTTGTTTCATAAACCCTCCGTTACTGCCCGTTTACCGTTAAAAACGGCTCTACTAGTAAAAAAAGAACGGGGTAACCGTTCTTTTTTCAACTATATTATTCTAAACTAAGCATGAAGTTTTGTCTAGTCTTATGTAAACAATTCGTTACTACTACACACCGACTTTTGATTTAGAAAGCTTAATACATTCTTTCAGTGTGTTTGCGACAGTAACCTGTTCTTCATCGGTAAGTTCAGGGAACATAGGAAGTGAAATTACCATTTCGGTATTTTTTTCCGATACCGGCAATGAACCTTTTCCTACGCCCAAGTATTCGTGAACTTTTTGTAAGTGAAGCGGGATAGGATAATATAACATTGCGCCGATACCGCGTTCTTGAAGCATTTTATGAACTTCATCACGATTAGGAATTTTAACAGTGTATTGGTGGTATACACAATATGTGTTATCCAATTCTTTTGGTGTTTGAACATCTGCGCAGTCTGCGAATAATTCGTTATATCTTGCAGCGTGAGCGCGTCTTTGAGTGTTCCATTCGTTAATATAATTCAATTTAACTCTCAAAATTGCAGCCTGAATTTCATCAAGTCTGCTGTTTACACCGATTTCATCGTGGTGGTAACGGATTGCACCGCCGTGGTTTCTGAGTGCGATAATTCTGTCGCGGAGTTGTTCGGAATTTGTTGTGACAAGACCGCCGTCACCCATGCCACCTAAGTTTTTAGTAGGATAGAAGCTATAGCAGCCTATATCACCGAAGGTTCCGACCATTTGACCTTTATATTTAGCGCCGATTGCCTGACAGCAGTCCTCAATTACGTGTAAGTTATGGCGTTTTGCAACTTCCATAATCTTATCCATATCGCAAGGCTGACCGTAAAGGTGAACCGGAATAATCGCTTTAGTTTTAGGAGTAATTGCCGCTTCCAGTTTTGAAGCATCAAGGTTAAAAGTGTCAGGGTCAATATCAACAAAAACCGGTTTAGCTCCGACAATTCCGATAGCTTCAGTTGTTGCAACAAATGTAAATGCAACGGTTACGACTTCATCACCGGCGCCGATATTTAAAGCTCTCAATGCCAGATGAAGCGCATCTGTACCGGAGTTTAAGCCAACAGTATATTTACAGCCGATAAAATCAGCTAATTCCTGTTCCAGAGCTTTACAGTTAGGGCCAAGAATATAAGAGCCTGAACGCAATACTTCACAAACAGCTTTTTCTACTTCTGCACCGATTTTTGCATATTGTCTTTTTGAATCTAAAATAGGTATCATACAATCTCCTTTACTTCTTATCCTTACAAATTCATTCTAACACACTTTTAGGGGGTCTTTATAAAATATTAATTTGCTAACATTTCTCCTGAACAAGCGCAGAGATAATCGCCATCATTATCCAGAAAATTATTTGAATTTGCGGTCTGAAAAACACCGTATCGACCATTCCATGCGCCATTACGCCTGCAAGAGAAACAAGTGCCGCACTCATAAGAACAATTTTAGCGGCGTCTTTAGATGTTAAGATATATTTAACCGCATAAAAAATCTGTAATCCCAGATAAACCAAAAATGCAATCAGCGCAAAAATTCCGCTTTCAACAGCTGTTTCAAGATAAATATTATAAGCACTCAGCGCGTCAAATCCCGTTTTCATATAAAGCCCGTAGATTTCGCGGAAATTTTTGTTGCCGACACCTATTCCCAGAAGCCAGTTATCTTTGAACATCTGCCACGACGACTGATAAACGTTAAACCGGAAGGAATTGGAGGAATCCTGACGCATTGCAAAAATTGATAAAATCCGTGCTCTTAGAGATGTACTTGCAAGAATAAGCATGGTTGAAACGACAACACCCGCACCGACAACCGCCAGATAAATCTTCTTATAATTCTGCCAGAAAAATTTCAATGAAATTGTCAGCACACAAAGCGTCATCATAAAAAATGCAACATACGCCCCGCGGCATCCGGTAAATACCAGTGACAAAACACCCGCACCGGTTCCGACAAAGAATAAAAGCGCAAGTTTATAATACTTTTTCACCAGCAGCCAGAAGGTCAACCCCAGACATGCCGGTAATCCTACAACCAGATACCCTCCGAAAAGATTCGGGTTATACGGCTGCAAAGTCCCGTAAACACGCGTCATAACCTGTTCCGGATTTAAGTTGCTCACATCCTGCCAGCCTGCAATTGCCTGAACATGGGTGAAATTCTGCAAAAATGCAATACCGCTTTCAAAAAATATTCCCGCTGCAATCACAAACAACGCTGCAATTCCGTATCGCAAATTACTTTTAAAAAGCTGCGCCGCAGAAAAATAAAATAGAATATAAGTCACGGTTTTCAAGAACCCTTTAAAGCTCAGCCCGAAAAGCGTTGAACCGCAAAGACTTATAAAAACGATAAGAAAAAATATTATCAAGCACAATTCAGCCTTTGTCATTCTGACTTTCTCACCTGGTGCGGTTAAAAGTTTTACGAATGTCAAACCTGCAACAGCAAGCGCACCGAGTCCGATTATGCCTGACGACATCGTAAGCGATGCCAGCAGCGTTCCCGCAAGTGCAAGAAATATTAAAAAATCAATATTTTGCAGCAGGTAACTATTTCTATATAAAATCCCCGTTTTCCCCTGAATAAATTCTAATATACTATTGAACATCATTGCCCGTTGAATTTATAGCCTTGTTTAACCCTTCATCTTCTGTCAGATGAACAACTTTCAAATCAGAAACAGTTCCTGAGAAGCGGTAATCCTGACCTTCCAGTGTAATCGGAAGTCCTATTTTAATCTTATTCCCGCCGACAACCGCTCCGTCTTTGGTAATCTTTGCAGTATCATTCAAAACAACCAGAGCGTCATAAACTCCCGGAAGCGAAAGATCTTCTACCGCAATAAATTTACCGTTCAAAGCCTGCATCATCTGCTTTCTCTTTTCAGCTTTAACATCAACTATTTCCAATTCCGTATACGGAACATTTCTGATTGTAATAAATGTTTTATCACCGGCTTTTACCGGCAGCACATCACCGGTATAAGTAAGCCCTCTTATGCAAACGGTAAACGAAATTTTTGAAGTCGCTTCAATCTGCTTAGAAGCCGTCTGTCTGAAATTTTTAGCAGTAAAAATACCCACAAAGCCCGCTATAACAAGCAAACATATTATCACATAATCCAAAACTCTCAACTTTTTAATAAAATTCATTTTATCTCCTATTCATTCTTGACTCAACAGTTGACACGAGTTCATCAATTGTTGTTGTTGCGCAGCCAAATTGTCTTACGACAATACTCGCCGCGATGTTGCCGATAATCGCCGAATAAACCGGATCTATTCCGCTTGCAAGTGCCAGTGAAAATACCGCAGTAACTGTATCACCCGCACCGGTCACATCAAAAACTTCCGATTTGTTAAAGACAGGAATCTTAGTATATTTATCATTCGGTTCTGCAACAAACATACCGTCTGCACCGCAGGTAATCAAAACAGATTTAGCGTTTGTTTCTTCAAGAAGCTTACGCCCTGCACGCTTCAAGTCCTCTTCATTATTAATTTGAAATCCGACCGACTTTTGGGTATCAGGAAGGTTAGGTGTCATTGACGTAACATTTTTAAATCTTTCAAGCTGTCCCTGTGCATCAACAACAATAACTTTATTATATTTATTAGCAAGCTCTATTGCTTTTGAAACAACTCTATCTGTCAGACAGCCGATTTTATAATCAGAAAGAATAACGGCATCATAATGCGGAATAGCCTCTTCCAGATTTTTAAGAACTTTCGCTTCAGTTTCGCCCTCAATCGGGGTTGATGTCTGGTGATCAATTCTCACAATCTGCTGCGTAATAGATGTTGTGATTGAACCGGAAATTCTGGTCTTAGTAGTAGTTTTGCGCATTTTATCCCGAACAAGATAGCGGGTGTCGATATTTGCTTTTTCAAAAGCTTCCAGCATCTGTCCGGACTGGTAATCCTCGCCGAAAACACCAAGAACGGCAACTTTTCCGTTATTTAGAGTGGAAACGTTATGCGCTGCGTTTGACGCACCGCCAAGAATTATATTTGTTCTTGTATGCTGGAGAATTAAAACCGGCGCTTCACGTGAAATTCGTTCGGCATCGCCGTAAATCATTTCGTCAATTGCCAGATCCCCTACAACTAAAACTTTTGAATTAACTAACCTTTTAATATCCGAAACTAATTTTACTTTATCAATATTCATAACAACATCTTAACACAAAAAATAAAAAAGGCGGGTTTCCCCGCCATAAAGTTTAAAATCTTTTAACACATTTAACTTTTTGAGCTGTTTCGGTCTTTGGTCTTGTACGCCGCCTGCCGGATACCATACTTTGATCCCACGCTTTCAGCGAGGAAGAAACAGAAGATGTCCAATACCATGAACTGGTCAACGGTATTCCTAAAATATTTTGATTAATAAACAATGATGCCAGTTCATCTCTTGTTGGTAATCTATATTCGTCATCCTGCTGCTTACATATTTTTAACGCATCGGCATGCGAAACACCACTTGCCGCGTCATTTATATTAGGGTAAGGCATTACCACATTACTGTCAGATGGATACAAGACCGACATAACCCCCATATCTTTGCCGATTGTATTAGGCCCCTTGTTGCCGTTTAAGTCGTAAATCATATTAACGCAGATTTTAGGTTGTACAAAGTGGTCAGATGTTTCACCCATTTCCGCCTGACAATTCGGCATATAAAATAGCATAATACTTTCGCCGCCCTGCGTTTCAAAGCCGACGGCTTCCACGTCTGATTGGTGATAAGACCCTAACGAATCTGAATATGACACAAATTTTTCGTTCAATTCCTGCAGGGTAAAAGGTGAAGGCACAGAATAGATACCCGCGTTTAATGTAGTTATTTTAGACGGGATACCACAGTCCTCTAAATGCTCACTGTCACAGACATTATTAATTTTTAAAACCTTATTTAAGCCGGCTGAAATAAATGTTTCGCCGTCTGCATAACCGTTAATTGCGCCCATTAAAGGTATCGCCTGACTAAACCGTGCATAAAGGGCTTTTCTTTGAGTGTTCCACGTACGCTCGTTAATATTGCCTGTGAGGCTCGGTAATGTAATCGCCGCCACCACACCGATTATCGTGAGGGAAAGTAATATTTCCGCCATGGTAAACGCTGACCGTAAGCCGACAAGCCCATTATGGAACCGGCTCAGCCGGGCGGCCATTGTAAAACCGACACGCAATGACAAAAATTTGTCACCCTGAACTGCGCGAGCGAGCAGAGGCACTAAGCGAAAACCACGCTTTTCGCGGTGCCGTTTTTCGCGAGTCGAGCAAGACCGTTTCAGGGTCTGGCCAATGTTGGATACCTGCTCGTAACGTGGGACAGATTCCGAAACAAGTTCGGAATGACAATATGGGGATTTCTTTGTCCAGTCGCACGGGTCCAATTGTAGAACCGGCTCAGCCGGCCCCCCCCCCCCCGTACAAATACTTACACTTCGGTTTTTCATTTTTTCCATCCTTTCTTTTTGTCATAAGGCAATAGGTCAATATGGCATTAGGGCAATAGGACTTTTTATTTTTCATTTGGTCATAACGACTCATTGCCCTATTCTCTTATTGCCTTATTGCCTTCTTTATTATGTACTATTTTTTATATTTCGTCAAGCTATTTATTCTTGAGATTGATATTATTCATCTCGCAAAATGAGGTCAGAACCTTTTCCGCTCTTGAGTGTTCCCGGAATAAATGATTATTCTGGGTTTTGCGGATTGATTTAATACATCTTTCATACATCACAGCAGCCATTTTCAGGAATTCTCGTTGTTTAGGCGACTTTTTCAAGCCTGCATCCTGATACAATTTTCCATACAACAGATAAAGACGGGCTGTCATATCGTGCAGTTCATATTGCTGCGAGATTTGCAGGGCATTATCAAGATAAATCCGCGCGGTTTCAAAATCCTCTTTAATTATATAAGCTTTTGTCAGTACCATTTTCAAACAGATATTGAAGAAATAATTTTGAATTTTAGGATTTTGTGCGACGTCAAGCGCCTTAGATGCGATTTCTATAGCTTTATCCGGTCCTTCAAGGTTCATAACAGCATCTGAAATCAAGTACCAGCAAAGCAGCGCACCGAGTGCAATTTTTTCATTGGAAAAGTGTTCAAGCTGCTCATTATAAATTTCCAGCCCCTTCGGCGTTTGGTCATTATCAACAAGAACCTTACCAAGAAGAGTTTTCATAATATTTTTTGTAAAGGTATCAAAGTTGTTATTCGCAAACGCGACGATTTCAAACAGATCTTCCTGAATATGTTCGTATTCGTGGTTGAGGAAACGGTTTATCATGTTGATAAAATTCCAGCGCAGAATATTTTCATTACTCATAGAAAATTCTGTACAAGCGTCCATGATTTCCTGTAAATGTTTATTGGAAGCCGCGTAGTCGCCGGCAACCGTACTTGCAAATGCAAAGGCAAGATGGCATTTAATAATAAAGTTAGTGTCTTTAACCTGTCCACGCTCAATTATATTAAATAACAGAGTTGTAATTTCAAAGGCTTTGTTATTACCCTGGAAGATATAAGCATTCGCCAGAATTAAATATGTTCTTAGCCAGGTGTTATAAAGCAGTTCGTAAGAAATGTCTTTTCTGCGGTACACACCGTTAAGATATTTATTAAACACCGGCATAATATCATTTTGAATAAGATTAATAACTTCCGCACAATCACCAATATTTAAAAGCGCATCAAGTTTAGCCGCTTTAATCATGGCGATTTCAAGGTCTTTAGCCGGATTGACTTTTTCCAGCACCCTGTCAACACTTTCAACCACACCGTAATAATTGCCGGCTCTCTGACACGAACATGTAAGATATCCCAGAAGTTCAATTTCTTTTATGCTGTTACCTATACCCTGAGCATTTGAAATCGCATCCGGCAGGAATTCTATCGCATCATCGGGTTTATACTGGGTTAAGATTTTTCCGAGACGCTCAGCGATATTAAACCGGATTTTCAAAGTTTCCCTGTCATCAAGTTCGTTAATAAGCGCCAGACACTGTTTTTGCGAAATAATATACAAATTAACATCCCCGATATAACTACAGAGATTAACATTATGCGTCCAAACATTCAGCGCCTCTTTTTTATTTTGAAGGTTTTGCAGAATTATCGCAAGAGTAGTGTTAGAATTCAGAGTAAAAATTTTCAGAATCGAATACAATTTTTTGTTAATTTCAACAAAATTCGGTTCGTTTTTCGCAACAGTTAAAACAACTTCCCAGAGAAGCGAATTTTTAAATTCACAGAAAAACTCGTTAATTTCCGAGATAAAACCCTTACCAATCAGGAATTTCGCCGTATTGTTGAAGATATCGTCATTTAATTCAAAAACTTCTTTTATAAGATTAATATTAATCTTTTTACCGAGAATTGACGCGCAAAGCAAAACATTAAACGCAAGCGGAGTCCTGATTTTTAAGATTTCCAGCCTTTTTTTAATCAAGTCCGTAATATTATCAGGAAGTTTGAAATCCAGATCATACTGAATACAATCCTGTTTATATGCAATACCCTGTTCAATAAAAGCCGGACTGCCTTTGGATTTTTTGTAAAGCTCTTTCTTTTCTATATCCGGCAGAATTTTATTAATCCCCGGTGTCATCTTAAAGATACCAACAGCCTCAACAGGCGTAAGCGGAGATAATTCGAGATTGAAATAAATATCGCCGTACTTTTCTTCTTCAAGAAAAAAATAAGCCTGCGCCGGACGCGGCTCCGAATATGTCATAAGAAATTTTGTATGCTCAAAAATATCATCAATCTTTATAAAGTTATTAAAATATTCGTACGAAAGCGCGTCAATAAAATCAAAATTATTAATGACAAATAAGACTTTATGCGATCTAAAAATATGCGCAAAAACTTTTGTCACCAGATTGAATGTCCGCGATTTGTTTGTAAGAATATCTTCAAAATTCCCTGTCAAATACGGATATAACAGGTTAATAAGCATTACAATTTCGTCATTGGCGAATTCTGCAAACTCATTTTTAAAGAACTTAAACGCGTCTTTTTGAAACTGAACATTATTAATACAAAAATTCGGCAGTCCGAGAAGCGAAATCAAAATTTCCTGAATTAACCCGCCCGGTGTCAATTGCGAAAGCGGAGAACAGGTGCCCTTGAGGACAGTATAAGTTGTTCCGCCAAGTTTATCAAGAACCTTATCCAGTACAAAATCTTTGCCCATACCCTTCGGTGCATTAAGAGATATAATAAACTTTTCGTTCTCAACAATTGCGTTATATATAAGATTAATTATTTCATCCTGAGTCGGCTTAATTTTCGCAAATTTTGGCTGCTGAGGTTCCTTAACCTGTTCCTTAACCGGCTCTGCGGAAGGCTCTTTATCAGAAAGCAGTGAGGCATGACATTTTCTGCAAACGCTTGCGGTTGGTAAATTTATTGTACGACAATGCGGGCAAAGTCTTAGGATTTCTGTATTACATTTCTTGCAGCGCAGAGTATTAATCGGGTTGACTGTCTTACACTTATAACAAACTAACCCTATTCTTGCTTTGCACTCCGGACAGATAATTGATTCATCAGGAACTTCTTTTTTACAAACTGGACACTTCATTTTCTATCCTAAATTAAGATTTTCCTTCACCTTAGCCATTAACTTAAATAATTTTTTAGACACTTCAGATTGGGAAATACCAAGTTTAAGAGCGATTTCATTCTGGGTCAGCCCGTCTTCATAACGGAGCTTAAAAAGAGTTAAGTATTGCTTATCAGGTTCTTTTTTTTCGATTTCATTTAAAATACGGGTAATATTTTTCAACAATTCTCTTTTAATAAAAGCGTCTTCGGGATTATCTTCCAGTTGAACATTTTTAAAAATAATTCTGGTATTCAAATACTCCGGATTATATGTATCAAGAACAGAATCAATAGGCACGGATGGCGTTGCCTGATAGCCTTGAGAGGTACGTCTTAGCCGGCCGGAATCCTTTAAAACATTAATCATAGAGCTTGTTACAACTCTTTTTAAATAAAGTTCTATTGTAGATTCAGAAGAAACCGTCTTTAATAAAGACAACGCATTTTTATATGTTTCATTAAAGAAATCATCATATAAATCTTCATTATTTTGGAATTTTTTATTATTTTTTATACACTTTTCAATTAATAATTTTTTTTCAGGTGTTAATGTTTCCACGCCTAGCTCCCTTTAACGCAGTAATCTGCTGTCTACTGCGTTTATTATAGCACAAGATTAAAAAATTATAAATATATAGTTATAAACAATTCTTCATCTGCCGTTTCAAGGCTATTTACCGGTGGTTTCAGAAGATTAAGCGTATTCTTAACAGATTGTAACACTAAATCATCAACAACCTGAGTTCCGCAGCCTTCTGCAAGCTCCGCACTGTATTTTTTACCGCTGTCCTTTAATTCAATTTTAACCTTCACCTTATTGAATACTGTATTTTCACTTATTAAAAGCAAATCACTGGAGAGATTTAGTTTTAACGTACTGCCAAGTGTTTGCAAATAGGTATTAAAATCATCATTATAGGTTAAATATTCAGGAACATCCCAGACAATTTTACTTACAGAAAGGTATGTATTAGGCTGTGAAAAATCCTTTTTAATTTTTTGTATAGTTAAAGGTTCAGGAGCAGCAGCCTCGGCGTTATTTTCGGTGGAAGCCGGTTGTGCTTCCGGTACAGCAGATGGCGGAACCTTTTTATCCTCAGCTTTTTTAGCCTGCGGAACTGCCGGTTTAGCTGCGGTTTCAGCCGGAAGTTTTATATCCGCTACCGGAGGATTTTCAGGAGTTACTACATTATTCAAATCTATATCAGCTCCGCCGGTTCCGATATTGTCAACATCAATACTACCGGTACCTGCTACGGATTTACCATGGGATAAGAAATACCATGCTCCGGCACCGGCAAGTCCGAGAACTGTCACTAATGCCGCAACAGGAATAAGTATTTTCTTGGCATTATTCCCCTGTGCTCTGGAATCAACTGCAAACGCAAAATTTGAAAGGTCTTCATCATCTTCAGTATCTTCAACCTTAGGGGTATTATCTTGAATGACAGCTTCCGGACCATCATCCAGATCAGCTGCCAGCATTTCTAATTCTTCTGCGGAAGCTGCAACCGTTTTTGTTGCATTTTTGGCATCACCATGCTCATCTTCATCCTCAGAATCTGAAAAATGAAATGCACTATGCGGATCATCCGAAGCACTCAAATCATTTTCCATTGATAATAATTCTTCCAAACTCAAATTATCAGCATCAGAAGAATTATCCATTCCCATTAAAAGATCAATATCAGAAGAGTGTTCTTCTTTTTTATCCTCATTGGCCTGACTTTGTGCAATTGCATTTTCCACATCCTCATCCGTTACAGTTTCCACCGGTTCAAACTCCTGCATGGCGGAAACAGATTCTTCTGACGGTGCTTCCGGCGTTTGCGGTTCTTCTTCTGTATTTTCTGTATCAAAGACGATATTATCAAGCTCATCGGCAGAAAGTGTTTCTTCCGGCGCCGGTTCACCGGTTTGAACATCTTCGACATCTTTCACATCCATAATACCTTCTGATAAACCTATGACAGTGTCGCTATCCAGATTTACAGTATCTAAATCTAAAGCCCGTGCTACATCAAGTTCTTTCGGCTCCTCTTTTTCATGTGCGGAATCAGTAATAATATCTTCCGTAACATTTTCAGGAGTTTCAAGAGAAATTTCTTCAATAGGCTCCAGTTCAATATTTTCTGTTTCCAAATTTTCACTAACAGGCTCGTCAAGCTGTAATTCCAGATCTTCACTGTTCAATGATTCTGTTAAATTTTCAGAATTTTGATTGATATCCTCATCGGTTATAACTGTTTCATCAGGTTCTACAATGTCCTCCGTAGCCGGCTCTTCTTCAATTGTCATCTCCGGTTCGGTTTCAACTGCAGAAAGTTCAATATTTTCTTCTTCAATTGCCGTAGCGGGTTCAGCATCAATAGCAGAAAGCTCAATATTTTCTTCTTCAATTGCCGTAGCGGGTTCAGCATCAATAGCAGAAAGCTCAATATTTTCTTCTTCAATTGCCGGTTCTACAATCAAAGTATCCGGATCAAGAGTTTCAACAGATGTTTCACCACTTGCTATTGTTTCATCTGAAACAATCTCCTCAGTAACTTCATCTGCAGCAACTTCTGCTTCATCAACAACCGGCGAAATTTCTTCGATATCCGGTGCATTTTCCGGCTCCTGTGTCACATCATGAGTTTCTTCGACAGCAGCAGGTTGTTCTTCCTCTGCTAAAAGTTCATCAGGAATATCAAATTCATCACCGGCCTCAAAAGCGTCGAATTCATCAAAAACGCTTGTATCACCCTCTTCTGAAACAGAATCAGCTGCGGCTTCAAGAGTATCCTCAATAACTTCTGCAGAATTTTCCTCCGGCACAGCAAGCTCTTCAATATCATCAAAAACTTCTGCTTCTATTTCTTCTTCAACCGGTTCCTGAACTTCATCATGTGCGATTTCATCATGCACGGCTTTTGTGAGCGGCAAATCTTCTTCATCAACAATAGTTTTTTCTTCTGCAGGAACTTCTTCTACAGCAGGTTCGTCCATAGGCACAGCCTCAACGACATCGTCAACAAATAACCCTTTAGGCTGTGATGTTTCATCGCCGAAAAGTTCCGATAAATCATCACTTTTATCATCGAATTGCGCAAATTCATCCGTTGCAACCAGAGTTCTGATATATTTAGAAAAATCATTGTTTTCAACGTCTAAATTTTTGAACTCCTGAAGCGCCATGTAAGACAGCCTCTCAAAGTTTTCAAATTCAATGAGTTTTTCTCTGGCAATAACACTGTTTTTAAGATAATCAATAAGTTTTTCAAGCTTTGTATCATCAATATCGTGATCCATATAAAGCATAATAAGCTTTTCAATAACCAGCTCAGCGCTTTCTGAGATAACATACTGCTGCTTGAGCGCAAACGAATTAATTAATTCCGTTAATTTTGAAGGAGGAGTAAGAATTGATTTATTAACAAAATAATATTCATCATTTTGGTTTTTCTTATTTATTTTTGCCGGTTCAACAAACCCGAGAAGAGTTCCGTTTGTCAAATCATCATCAAGCTTCATGATAAGGTAAATGTCAGGAATAAGCTTGTTTTCAAAATGCTTTTTAGGAATAAATATTTCGTTTTCATCAAAAACGGCTCTAACATCAATATAAAGATTAGGAAGCTGGATATCCGCGATTTCAAAGTCCACAAGCATCTTGGAGCTTGAGTGCATATTAACGATTTCACCGCGCAGCAAACCTTTATCTTTCAAATACTGCATAACCGCATTAGCGGCAAGTGCATTATAATAAGCCTTTGTTTTAAGCAAATTGTCAGCTATTGTTCTTACGGAATTTTGTGATTCTTCCAAAACCTCTTTTTCGGTTAACGTAATATCTTGATTGTCAGCAATTAATAAATTTTCCATTATATAAATTCTCTCCTCTAAAACCTTAGACGGAATATCATTATAAAATATTCCAAAAATTTTGTAAAGTTTTGTAACAATTTTTATATAGAAAATTCGGGCACACTAGCAAAAATTTCCTTTACGGGTTTTATTATGGTATAATACCCGAGGAAGACTCGCTTGTGAGTCTTTCGAGCGGCAGATTAGACAGCACAGTCGCGGGTTGGTCTGCGAAAGCAGGACAGGCAGGCGATGGAGCACGGCTTTAATGAGGTGTACTCGGAGGTTAGTATGATTGAACAGGTTTCTGCTTATTCGTTCGGGCGTCACAATGCGCACACGACGCTCTTTTCACGACAGCATCAGGCGTATGAATACCATGCTCTTGAGCCTTTGTCACCTGAAGATATAAAAAAGGAGAAAGAGCACACCGCATTATTTATGACTCTTGGCGGCATCGCCATTGCAACCGGACTTTTTGCACTTTTAGGTAAATTACATGCTAAAGGAACGCTTTCAGAAATTAAAAATCCGGACACCATTGCCGAACATACAAAATCATATATGCACAAAATCGGCAAAAGCGCACACTCACTCGGTACTACAATTAAGGGCTGGTTTAGCAAATAGTTGTTTCGCCTGAAAAACCGGTAAGCTGATTAAGAAGCTCTGTAATACTATATTTTTGTTTGTTAATTATAAAATTTTTGTTTGTTTTTGCTCTGACATAATCAAGATTATTCCCGTCAAGAAAATCTTCACTGTAGGGTTTTAGCATAATTCCCGGGATTACAATATAATCGGCATCAATATCTTTGACGGCAGCGATTAAATCATCAGAAGTAATCAAACCGGCTACGGTAATATTTTCACCCCAGTAATTTGATTTAACAGGGTTTATCGTAACGCTGAGATTTTTAACTTTGTTCAACTCTGCCGCGATTTCCTGAAATGCATCTTTTGCGGCGTATGATGTTGCAAACGCAATCTTGAGAGGTTTTGATATTTTCTTTGGCAATTTATAAGCCTTAAAATTTTCTAGCAGGTATCGGATTGAACCGACACCGTCATCCAGCTGCCCGAAATCGCCGTAATATTTTTTATCGGGAATTTCCATGCCGGCAAGGAGAAAGAATTCATCCGAGCAGCAAACTCTTTTATATTTTGAGGCGATTTCAATAGTTTCTTTTGCGACACGCGCATCAACCTGAACAAGCTTTTCCTGCCTGAACTGTGTCACGCCGACAGGAACTATTGCAACCGATAACACAGTATTTTTAAGCGTTGATAAGTCTTTTAATGTACGTTCAAGTTCCTCTCCGTCATTCCATCCCGGGCACAGGACTATCTGGGCATGGAACGGAATTTTATTTTTTCTGAACCATTTTAGATTATCCATAAGTTTTCCTGCATTAGGGTTTCTGAGCATTTTAACGCGAAGTTCGGGATTGGTTGTGTGAACAGAAACATAAAAAGGCCCCAGATGCATCCGCGCAATACGTTCTTTGTCTTTTTCCGTAAAATTTGTCAGCGTAATATACGTTCCCTGCAAATAAGAAAGCCTGTAATCATCATCTTTAATATAGAGCGTGTTACGCAAACCTTTTGGCTGCTGGTCAACGAAACAAAAAATGCATTTATTAAGGCAGGGTTTAATTCTGTCAAAAACCGCACTTTCAAAGATTATTCCAAGCTCTTCGTCATAATCTTTTTCTAGTTCAATAACTTCAACCTCATCTGTACCGGCCTTTTGAACCTCAAGCGTCAGAAAATCCGATTTACACAAAAAATTATAATCAATCATATCAGCCATAGGGGTTTCGTCGATTGATAAAATTATATCTCCTTTTGAGATTTCAAGTTCTTCGGCGATTGAGCCTTTTAAGACATCACTGACTATTGCGGGCATTGTCTTTCTCCAGAGCTTCTACAGCGGTAATGAGGTTGGAATATTCACAGGCAATATTATCCAGCACCACTTGATAGTAAAATCCGCCGGAATCGCGGCGTTCGGACGCCTGATTTTTAAACTTCATAGCAAGAGATTTTATAATAAAAAAGAGGCGTTTTTTCTCTTCTTTATTCAAATAATCCGCCATTATCAATTTAAGTCTTGCCAGAAGAAAAAACTGCGACGGATTTTGGCTCATATCGTCTAAAAGCAAACGTGCAAATTCTTCTTTGCCTTTTTTAGTAATATTGTAATAAATAGAAAGTTTTCCGCCATCAGACATAATCTTGCCGGATTTAATACATTCTTTTTCTTCAAGCCTGCGAAGCGCAGGATTTATCGCGCCGAAACTCGGAGTAACGAACGCGGCAAAAACAGTTTCGATGTGCTTTTTTATAGAATACATCGTATAACTTTTCTGCATCAGAGAATGTAAAATAAGAAGTTCTATCATACCTCAAGCGCCTTTTGTCTTTTCAAGCAATCGTCAAGGGTTGAAATCATTGCATTTTGATATTGCGCACAAAGTTCAGGGGTTTTGCCCTCAAAACGCAATGTAAAAACAGGTTCTGTATTGCTCTGGCGAATAAGTGCGAACCCGCCGTCAAAAACTACTCTCATACCGTCAAGTGTCACAATATCCTTGATTTCATCTCCGAAAAGCTCAGGATTTTTGTTAACGATTTCTTTGAATTCTGCCAGCACAGCTTTTTTAAGGTTATTCGGGCACGGATAACGGACTTCATCCGAGGTGCAAACCTCATCAAACGGAGTAAGCATTGATTGAATTTTGAACTGCGGATTTACTTTTTTGTGTTCCGCAATAATTTCAATAATTCTGCATCCGGCATAAACCGCGTCATCGTAGCCGAAATAAGAATCTTTAAAGAAAGTATGCCCGCTCATCTCGCCTGCCAGAAGCGCACCGGAGGCCTTCATTTCCGATTTAATGTAGCCATGACCGGTTTTGCACATAATTGAGCGCCCGCCAAGCTTATTAATCGTATCAAAAAGCACCTGCGAGCATTTAACTTCCGAAACTACGCAAGGAACAATAGAATTATTTTCACATTTTAATTTTTTAATCATATCCTGCGCATAGATTAAAAGGAGTTTGTCACCTGTCAGAGCTTTGCCTTCCGGAGTAACAACGCCTATTCTGTCGCTGTCGCCGTCAAATGCGATACCGATATCAGCACCGACTTCAAGAACTTTTGCTTTCAAATCTTTTAATGTCGCTTCAACACTCGGATTAGGGTGGTGGTTAGGGAAACGCCCGTCGGGTTCGGTATATAGTTCTACGACATCACACCCGAGTTCACGGTAAAGTTCCGGCGCGACAACACCGCCCGTTGCATTTGCGCAGTCAGTAACAACTTTCACGCCTTCGCCGATTTTACCAAAGCGCGAAACCATATCTTTTATATAATCCGGCACAATATCATAACGGCTCACGAGCGAAGAATTTCCCTTTACCTCAGCTTCTGAGAAAATCTTCATTGTTTCCTCTTTAACTTCCGCAATTCCTTTTTCATCAAGCGTCATTTTATTAAAGGTCATTTTTAACCCGTTATATTCAGACGGGTTGTGGCTTGCAGTAATAATCATTGCAGAAGTAATATTTTCAAGCGCGAACTCGGAATAATACCCCAGCGGACTGGGAACAAGCCCTAAATCAATAACACTGACACCGCAATGCGTTAATCCGTTAATCAAAGCCGCTTTTAAAGAAGGTGAATGAAGCCTTGCATCCATAGCAACGGTAACTTTCATATCAGAAGCATTTTTACCTGTTTTTGCCCCCAGCCAGTTCACAAATCCGATTGCCGTATTTTGAAAGAGGATTTCCGTAATATCATCCCCGTAAATCCCTCTGATATCGTTTTTGCCGAACGCGTGTGAATACCTTTCTTCATACTTTTGCATATTTCTCACCTCTTTTGATAAAATAATATCATGAAAATCAATTTTGCGGAAATTATTAACAATGAAAGATACGCGGCGTGGTTGTTCATCATGCCTGCGCTGCTGGGAATAATTATATTTATTATAATCCCTGTTTTTTGTTCTTTCGGGTTAAGTTTTGCGGATTGGGATCTGCTGAACGAAATCAAGTTTGCAGGGCTTGCCAATTACAAAGCAATTTTCACGGATAAAGTTTTCTATCAAATTTTAGGAAACACTTTTGTTTTTGCAATAGCAACATCTGTTTTCGGGGTAATAATTCCGCTTGTTCTGGCATACATTTTGCAGCAAAAAATCCGCGGCGCGGAATTTTTTAAAGTCGCGTATTTTCTGCCGTTTGTAACCCCGATGATAGTTGTCGGTGTCGTATGGGAATGGATTTTTGACCCGAATATCGGATTTTTAAATAATGTTCTGCACCAGCATTTAAACTGGTTGTATGACTCGCATCTGGCGCTTCCGGCATTGATTTTTGTAAATGTATGGAAACTTACCGGCTACAATATGGTGATTTTCCTCTCCGCATTCGGAACTATTCCGCAGTCAATCTTTGAGGCCGTGAAAATCGACGGTGCAAATGAGTGGCAGACTTTTAAAAATGTAACAGTTCCAATGCTCTCCCCGACAATATTTTTTGTTGTGATAATTACTGCGATAAGTTCATTTCAGGTTTTTGACCTTATTTACCTAATGACGGAAGGCGGCCCTCAAAACAGCACAAATGTTCTTGTATATGCAATTTATAAAAACGCGTTTGAGTATTTCAATGTCGGCAAATCCTGCGCACTAGCGTACGTTTTGTTCGTAATAATTTTAATTCTTACGCTGGCGCAGTGGCATTTCAGGAAAAAACTCGTCTACAACGAGATTGACTGAGGACACAGCCGCCCCCCGTACTCCTGGTATATAAAAATTTTATAAGGATTTTCAGTTATCGTTTTGTGAATGGTATAATTTAAAATATAGAGATTAAAAAGGAGAGAAAATTTATGTGTGGGATAGTCGGATATATTGGTGAAAAATCAGCAGCAGATATTTTAATCGACGGATTAAAACAGCTTGAATACCGCGGTTATGACTCCTCCGGCGTTGCGCTTATGGAAAAAGATAAAATTGATATTTATAAGGCTGAAGGAAAACTCCAAAACCTTAACGATTTACTTTTTATCAACCGTGACAAAATAATTTCATCAACGCTCGGTATCGGTCACATCCGCTGGGCAACCCACGGGGCAGCAACTGTTGTCAACGCTCACCCGCACACCTGCAACTGCGGCGGAATTGCAATTGTTCATAACGGTATCATTGAAAACTTTAAAGAATTAAAAGTGCGTCTTGAAGCTCAAGGCTGCGTTTTCCGTTCCCAAACCGACACAGAAACAGTCGCACATCTTATCGGTCAAAAATACGCCGTCTGTAAAGACCTGACAGAAGCAGTAAGACTTGCTGTCAATGAAATTGAAGGCGCGTTTGCACTCTGCGTAATTCATAAGAATTATCCTGACAAAATTGTTGCAACAAAACGTAACGCTCCGTTACTTGTAGGAATAGGAGATGGCGAATACTTTGTTGCATCTGACGTTCCGGCGATTATTAAATACACGAAAAAAGCCGTTTATCTTAAAGATAACCAGATTGCAACCATAACCCGCGAAGATATGCAGATTATTGACACTGACAACAACCCTATAAATTATGTGACAGAAGTTCTTCCGTGGGAGCCGGTAGCGCTTAGTAAAATGGGCTATAAGCACTTTATGCTCAAAGAAATCCACGAACAGCCAAGTGTTGTGAGAAATATCTTAGCCGGAAAGCTTCACTCAATAGACAGCGAAATCCAGCTTGATGAGGTTAAGTTAAACAAAGAAACCCTCAAAAATCTTACACGTATTCAAATTATTGCCTGCGGAACATCACTTCACGCCGCAATGGTAGGGAAATATATAATCGAAAGTTTCTGCGATATTGCCGTAGATGTTGAAGCTTCCAGTGAATACATTTACAGAAAAACCGTTACAAATACCAATACTCTTGTTATCGGTGTGTCGCAATCCGGCGAAACCGCAGACACTCTGACAGCTATTAAACAGGCTAAGGCAAAAGGATCGCACATCTTAATCATAACAAACCGGCCGGATTCTGCTATGGCTCGCGAAGCTGACAGCTTAATCTCGGTAAATGCAGGCATAGAAGTTTCCGTTGCCGCAACAAAATCCTACATGGCGCAGCTCCTTTCCTTCTACCTGCTTGCGCTTAAAATGGCCGAAGTTAAAGGTACTATGGAAGAAACGCTCCTTAAAACGCTCAAAAGCGAACTTATGGTTCTGCCGCAAAAGCTTGAACAAATTCTTGTTCATAAAGAACCTATTCAGGAATGCGCTAAAATCTACGCCAATACAAAAGATTTTATCTTTATTGCCCGCGGTGTGAACTACCCGACAGCTCTTGAAGGCGCTCTGAAACTAAAAGAAATCAGCTACATCAACGCAACCGGCTATCCGGCAGGTGAGCTTAAACACGGGCCTATTGCAATGCTGGATGAAAGCATGCCGGTTCTTGCAATCCTTATGAAAGGACTTGTTTACGACAAAATCCTTTCAAACAGCGAAGAATCAAAAGCACGCAACGCCAGAATGATTGCGCTGACGAACTCGACTGATGAAAAACTTAATGACCTCTTTGATTTCGTAATCCGAGTTCCGGAAGTTCAGGAATACCTTTCACCGCTAATTGCAATCGTTCCGCTCCAGCTTCTTGCATACTATATAGCGGAATTTCTGGGTAAAGACGTTGACCAGCCAAGGAATTTAGCGAAATCGGTGACAGTTGAATGATAACAACGCAAACTGTAAAATTAAAAAAGCCCAACGACTTTGACAACCTTTGGATAGAAAAACAGCTATCCGATATGGGTTTTAATGTCATTCGCTGGGCTATTATTGATATTACAGAAACAGAGCTTACCCTTAGCGTTTCACACAGTGAACCCTAAATGCACTGCTTCTGGCATGGATTAACCGGCCGCCGCTGGAGAACCCCTGCGTCCAAGCTCTTGTAGAGTCATACAAGGTTGCCGACCAGTAATTTGTACTGCCTGTAACCATCTCACCATTGATTAACCTCTGGTTAACAAACATAGACGCAAGTTCATCCTGACTAGGAATTCTAAATTCCGAATCCTGCTCTTTACAAATTGACATTGCATCCTGCTGATTTGCAGTAGAAGAAGCCCTCTGTACAGGAATATTTGGTGCAACCACCGCGCTATCTGTCGGATACAGCACAGACATAAAGCCTATATCCTTCCCGACAGTATTCGGGCCTTTGTTACCGTTCATGTCAAAAATAAAATTTAAACATATTTTCGGTTGAACAGCATAGTTTGACGTTTCACCCATTGCCGGCTGACAGTTTGGATTATAAAAAGCCAAAATACTTTCACCGTTTTGTGTTTCAAATGCTGCGGCTTTTGTATCCAGCTGTTTATAAGGAACTCCAAAACCGCCGCCGATTACAGTATTATCAGTCATGTGGGGATTTAATTCAGACATTGTCTTAGGGGTATCAATCGTAGAACCATTCAGTGTAACTAAAGTCGAATTTATCCCGCAATCTTCCAGATGTTCATTATCACAGATGTTATTAATCTTTAAAACTTTTGAAAGTCCGCTTGTGACAAAAGTTTCAGCAGCAGTATCTTCTATTGACGTTGAACCTGCGCTGTCAGTTTCCTCAATCAGGGTTCCGAAGCCATTCAACGCGGGCATAAGAGCTATCGCCTGACTAAATCGGGCATAAAGCGCTTTTCTCTGGGTGTTCCAGGTGCGCTCGTTAATGTTTCCTGTAAGTGACGGAAGCGTTATCGCCGCTACTACGCCTATTATCGTCAGGGATAACAATATCTCCGCCATGGTGAAGGCTAAAATCTTGCTCGGGTTCAATTGTAGAACCGGCTCAGCCGGCCCCCCCCCCCCCCGTACTAATACTTACACTTCGGTTTTTCATCTTTCTATCCTTTCTCGGGTTAATACCCGCTTCTTTTTACACATCTTCATTATGTACTACTTTTCTTGATTAGTCAAGACCGATTGCTCCGAATAATAAAGCCCCCTTTTAAAATGGGGGCTTTATTATTCTAATTGTAAAGTGGTGCGAGTTTCGCTGATTGCTGAGGAATTACACCCTCCTCTATTGATTGATAAACCCTGTAATCTATTACCGGGAAACAATTATCAATACTTTCGATTTCTTTCAGCTTCGCATCATCTATATTACCGCTTTCAATCATATCCGCGATAGTTTCAAAGCGGTCAACGTGTTCTCTGAACCTATCTGTTGCGTAGTCTTTAGCCTGCCATGTCGTAATCAGGAACGGCCAGTCTGAACTTTGCAGCAGCAGATTTTCTCTTGCAAGCTGGTTCAACGCACGGTGGAGAAGTTTATCCTCAGGAATTTCAGGATAATTATCCACAATAGCATTAATTCGTTTTTCGCAAGAGTGAATAATAGGCCACATCCATTCAGTAAGGTGGTTTTGCCATACATAGAAGTGACCGCCTTGTCCCCAGGAACTTTCAGGAATTTGAATAGCTTCTTTCGGCGGATAAGCTTTTAAGTATTCACCTGCTGTCATTCTTTCAACTTCCGGAACAAAGTTGTTGAATTTTTTGATTACCTGTTTAATGAATTCAACACCTTCAAACCACCAGTGGCCGAAAAGTTCTGTGTCGAACGATACCATTACCAGCCCTTCTTTGCCGGTAGCTTTTTTGTAATCATTCATCAAGTGGTAGATTAAAGTTGTGTAGTGATCAGAGTTTTCGCTGATTTTATTCAGAGCAAGCACCGGATCATAAAGCATTTTGTCGCCTAAATCCGTTTTTGGAGAAGTAATTCTCCAGTAGTGCATGCCAGACTTGTCGTCTTTTTTGTGGAATTCTCTGAAACATCCGTCACCCGGATAACCGTCAGCAGCAGACCAAACCTGATAACCAGCTCTGTCGTTTCTGCCCATAACAGCAACCTGCGCATCCGGCAGCCAGTAAGCAGAATAAGTATCATAACCGGTTGCAGGGCGATCCGGAAGCGGTATATATTCAATATTACCGTAAATACCTATTACACGGCGGTTTCCGATAGAGTTACCTCCTTCAATAACATGAGATTCAGTAAAGAAGTACTCAATACCGTTATTTTGCAGAGTAACTTCAATAGCCGGACGCCATTTTTTCTTACCGTCCTTACCAACGAACTCATAACCTTGTCTGTAAGCACATTCAGGAAGCCAGCAGCCCTTAGCACGTTTGCCGAAAAGTCTTTCTGTTGTATCGGAGCCGACTTTAAACTGCGCATTCAGATTGCTGTCTGTTGCCAGCAGCGGAGAGAACCCGTGAGTTGCACCGGAAGTCGTAATTTCAATACAGCCTAAATCCTGATATTTTTTAAATTGAGCAATCAAATCCATGCCGTATTTATTTACGAACGAATCTCTGATGTGATTAAACCAGTCAAAATAATACTTTGCGAGGTATTTTAAATGCTGGGAGTGAGGAACTTTCGGATCCGGATATCTTTCCAAATCCTTAGACACTTGAGCAATTCTTGAATCTAAATACTTAACAAAACCTTCTTTAAGATGCTGGTCATTAAGCTGTTCAGCCAAAATCGGCGTAATACCAACCGTAAGTTTCGCTTTAATACCTTCATCATATAATTCGGATATTGCATTCAGCAAAGGCACGTAGGTTTCTGCCATACATTCGTAAAGGTTTTCTTCCCCAAACGGCCACATTCCCGCTTTTCTGTAGTACGGGAGATGACTGTGCAACATAAACACGAATTGTCCAACTGTCATTTTAGCCTCCATTTCTTATTCTAACTATGGTATATTAATCCACATTCTTACATGATTTAATATAGCACAAACGGGTAGAAAAAATAATACTAAAGGATTAATTCGGGGGTGTATTTGTTACAAAAATTTACAAAGTTGACCTGGTAATAGTAAAGGGCGGAACTTTCCGCCCCCTTGTAAAAATTATGCTTAGTTACGCTTAACACAGCGAAGATATCTTGCCAGGGATTTTTCACCAACCCAAAAATTACCGGACTGAGTTCCGACTCTCCATGCCTGAGTTGAGGAAAGCACTGAAGATGTATTGTAGCCGACGCAGCTGGTAATATTACCAATCAAATCTTTATTTGTAAACAGTGACGCCTTTTCATACATATTAGGAATTCTGTATTCCGGATCTTGTGCAGTGCAAGCAGCCGAGGCATCTTCTTGAGCAATATTTGTACCGGCGTCCCGCTGGTGCGGTATCGGGGCAACAACTTTTGAATCAATCGGATAAAATACCGTCAGGAACCCGATATCTTTGCCTATAGTATTCGGGCCTTTATTACCGTTCATATCGAAAACAAAGTTCGCACACATTTTTGCTTGCGAGTTATGCTCTGTTGTTTCATTATTATTTGGCTGACAGCCCGGGGCATAATAAACCAGAACACTTTCTCCGTTTGCAGTTTCAAATGCAGCAGCTTTTGTATTAATCTGCGAAAACTCTACGCCCGGATATGAATTACTCACAATAAATTGATTTAAATCTTTCATTGTTGTTGGAACAGAAATAGCACTACCATTCATTGTTGTCCATGAACTTGTAATCCCGCAGTCTTGCAGATGTTCATTGTCACAGATGTTATTAATTTTTAAGACTTTTGAAAGTCCGCTTGTGACAAAAGTTTCCGCCGCGGTATCTTCTATTGACGTTAACCTGCGCTGTCAGTTTCCTCAATCAGGGTTCCGAAGCCGTTCAATGCGGGCATAAGAGCTATCGCCTGACTAAACCGTGCATAAAGAGCTTTTCTTTGTGTGTTCCATGTGCGCTCATTTATGTTGCCCGTGAGGCTCGGCAGCGTTATCGCAGCCACAACACCGATTATCGTCAGGGATAACAGGATTTCCGCCATGGTGAATGCCAAGCCGAGCAGAGCCACGGAACAAGGCTTGCCTTGTGCAAAGTCGAGCGCGCGACAAGCAAGACCGCGTTCTTGGTTGCAAGCGCGAGCGGTGGCGTTTGCGTGAGCGAGCGGAGTGCGGAGTGCTGAAAGCACGTAGGCACGTTTTCCGCGAGTCGAACAAGAAAACGCGAGGCGCAGTCCCAATGTTGCGCTCGCGACCGGCTCAGCCTTCACCCTTATGTTTTTCGTGGTCCAGTCGCTCGGAACCAAATATGGCACCGGCTCAGCCGGCCCCCCCCCCCCCTGTCCTTGTCGTTACAGTCTTAATTTCGTTCATTCATTTACCCTTCCTTTCTTTTGATACACAATTATTATGTATTATTTTTTATTATTAGTCAAGCCCTAAAAAACGGCAGTATAACTACTGCCGTTTTCCCATATCTTCAAGTCTTTTTTGTTTGTATCCGTATGCCGCGTAAATCGCTATGCCCATCAACAACCACAGCGGAAAGTATATTGACGAGGTTTTCAAAAATTTCATTGAATAAACCATCAAACCGCCGCACGTTAAAATCCCTAAAATCGGGAACCACGGACAGAGCGGGACTTTGAACGGACGTTCCCTTTTTGGTTCTGTTTTTCTCAAAATCAATACCGCAATACAAATTATTATAAATGATGTAAAGGTACCGAAGTTACAAAGTTCTGCCGATATGTTCAAATCCATAAACAGTGAACCGATGATTACTATAATACCGGCAATCCAGGTCAAAACGTGAGGGGTTCTGAATTTTCTGTGAATGACTCTAACCGCCTTTGGCAAAAATCTGTCACGGCTCATTGCATACAAAATTCTGGTTGTTCCAAGCTGATAAATTAAAAGGACAGACGTCAAAGCGCATAATGCACCGGTAGAAATAACTCCCGCGAACCAGTCTTTGCCGACGAATTTCATTGCCGCCGCAATCGGTGCAGATGTATTAATAGTTTGCAAAGGAACAATTCCTGTTAATACAAGTGCTACAAAAACGTACAACACCGTGCAGAAAATTAAAGTTCCCAAAATACCGATAGGTAAATCTCTTTGAGGGTTTTCTGTTTCCTCAGCACACGTTGAAATTGCATCAAAACCGATATATGCAAAGAAAATCAAAAACGCGCCCATAAAAATACCTTCAAACCCGTTCGGGGCAAAAGGAGTCCAGTTTTCAGGCTTAACGTAAAACGCACCGACCACAATAAATGACAAAATCATAAACATATTCACTGCAACCATAATACTTGCAACTCTTGTTGACTCTTTAACACCTTTAATCAACAACAGAGTCAAAACAAGTACAATAAAAATTGCAGGGAGATTGATTGCAACCGGAATTTTATCAAATAAAAACGGCATATAATCGTGCGGATTCAAACCGTTCTGATTGCACATAGTGAGAATTGTTCTGTAATCGTTTCTGAGCCAGAGCGGGAAGTTAACGACAAACGCGGGTAAAAGATGTTTAAAACCTTTGAGAAACTGAACAAAATATCCAGTCCATGCACTTGCCACCGTAATATTTCCGATAGCATACTCCAGCATTAAAATCCAGCCGACCATCCACGCCATAAATTCACCCATTGTTGCGTAAGTATATGTATAAGCGCTTCCGGCAATAGGCATCATCGCTGCGATTTCGCTGTAACAAAGTGCTGAAAATACACACGCAATCGCTGCCAGTATCATTGAAATAATAACAGCAGGGCCTGCGCCTGCGCCTTCCAGACCGCCCTTGATTGCAGAACCGATAATCGTAAATATACCGGTTCCGACAACTGCCCCTATACCTATTATCATTAAATCAAATACGTTTAATGTCTTTTTAAGTTCGGACTTTTTACTGACAGCCAGTAACTCGTCAGGGCTTTTCCTTTTTAAAATATTTTCTATTAAACCCATTTTATTTAGTTATTTCCTGCTTTTTAAGTGCTACTTTTTCGTTGTGTACTTCATTTTCGTAATTACGGTTTTTAACGAATCCGTAATAGAGGTAAATCAATGCACCAATACCAAGCCAGAGCGGGAACAACAAGCCTGAACTTGATGCAAACTGCATTTTATAAATCATCAAACCGCCGCAGCAAAGTATACCCAGAATCGGGAACAACGGAGAGAACGGAACTTTAAATGGTCTTTCGCGATCCGGTTCGGTTTTTCTCAAAATCAATACCGCGATACAAACAACAATGAAGGAAGCGAAGGTACCGAAGTTGGAAAGTTCAGCCGCAACATTCAAATCAAGCAATAAAACACCTATAATTGACAATGCACAAACTGTCCATGTCAAAATATGCGGAGTTTTAAATACAGGGTGTAACTTTTGAAATCTCTTAGAGATAAAGTTATCACGACTCATTGCGTATAAAGTTCTGATAGCAGCCATCATCATAACCAGCAACACAGAAGTTAAGCCCGCAAGAGAACCCGCAGAAATCAATCCTGCAAAGAAGTTTTTACCGGCCGCACCCATTGCGTATGCCATAGGAGCTTTCAGGAAGTCTGTCGGAATAGTTACGCCGCTTGTCGGCTGCATACCGGTTAAAACTAAAGCTACAAGCACGTAAACAATTGTCGTCAGCAACAATGAACCGATAATACCAATCGGCAAATCTCTTTGAGGATTTTTACATTCTTCTGCTGCTGTTGCAACAGCATCAAAACCAATATAGGCAAAGAAGATTAAAAACGCACCCGCAAAAATACCTTCAAACCCGTTAGGAGCAAAAGGTGTCCAGTTTTCAGGTTTCACATAAAATGCTCCGCCCAAAACGAAGAGGGCAATTACAGCGAGTTTTATAACTACCATAATCCCTGCCATTTTAGCAGAATCTTTAGTACCCTTAATCAATATTGCCGCGGTTAAAACTATCATCAAAATAGCCGGAACATTTATACAAATCGGTATACCTGCAATATGCGGAATAACCGTTGTAACGTCAGTAACTCCCGCATCTTTACAAATTTTTAGGGCAGAACTCGTATTATTCATCAGCCAAACCGGCGGATTAGCAAGCCAGGAAGGCAGTACATGAGAAAATCCGGAAAGGAATTGAACAAAGTGGTTAGACCACGCACACGCACAGGCAATAAACCCTACAGCGTATTCCAGCATCAAAACCCAGCCGACCATCCATGCTGCAAATTCACCAAGAGTTGCAAACGTATAAATATAAGCACCGCCCGCAACCGGAATCATTGTTGCAAATTCACAATAACAAAGTGCTGAAAAAACACACGCAATCGCTGCGATAATCATAGAAACAATCAACGCAGGCCCCGCACCGACTCCGCCGTCAGGGCTTCCCGCAGCAGCAACGCCTACAACCGCAAAAATTCCCGATCCGATAATTGCACCAATACCGAGAATAATTAAATCCCAAACCCCTAAGGTTTTTTCTAAGCTGCCTTCTGATGCTTGTTCAAGCATTTCATCAGGTGCTTTAATTCTTGTAATCTTTTTCAAAAAGTTTCTGGTGAACGTTGCTCTGTTAAATTTTTCAGCCATCTAATTTCCTTTACACTTTACTATCAAAGAAGTAACAAGTACCTCTCCATTTACACTTTACAAAGAGGGAAACCGAGTTCTTCTCTTTGTGCTACATACAATTGCGCTACAGCAGAAGCCATTGTTCTGACACGGTTAATGAAATTGATACGTTCATCCTTACTTATAACCCCTCTTGCATCAAGCAGGTTAAAAGTATGAGAACATTTCAACACATAATCATAAGCCGGTAAAACAAGCTTTGCGCTAACACAATTATCAACCTCTTTTTGATAAAGGTCAAACATCGTGAACAGTGCTTTTGCATCCGAAACCTCAAAGTTGTATTTAGACTGTTCAATTTCGTTTTGCAAATAGATTTCACCGTATTTCAACTTGTCGTTCCACTGTATATCAAAAACAGAAGACTTATTCTGCAAATACATAGCGATACGTTCCAAACCGTAGGTAAGTTCTAAAGCAACCGGTTTTACTTCTATTCCGCCGACCTGTTGGAAGTATGTGAATTGTGTAACTTCCATTCCGTCAAGCCAGACTTCCCAGCCGACGCCGGCCGCACCGAGAGTAGGTGATTCCCAGTTGTCTTCGACAAAACGAACATCGTGTTTTGAAAGGTCAATTCCCATTGCCTCAAGACTCTTCAAGTAAAGCTCCTGCGCATCGTCCGGAGAAGGTTTCAGGATTACCTGGAATTGAAAATAATGCCCCAAACGGTTTGGGTTTTCGCCATATCTTGCATCAGTAGGTCTTCTGCAAGGTTCAATCATTGCTGTGTTCCAGGGTTCAGGCCCTAAAGAACGCAAAAATGTAGCGGGATTCATGGTAGAAGCCCCTTTTTCTATATCATAAGGCTGCTGAATAATACAGCCCTGATCAGACCAAAACTTTTGTAAATTAAAAACTAGTTCTTGAAAATTAAGCGCCATAACATAATCCAATCTTAATTGTCTTATACACACTTGTTCAAAAATATTACGACCAAAATAACAGAATTGCAAGAAAGGTTAAATGTAATGTTAAAAAATTTTAAGGGTATTGCAAATGCAATACCCCTTAAGCCACTGATAGCAGTAGTTTTAGTTGCGTTTAACACACCAGTATAAATTGGAGGTTGTAGTGGCTGGAGATTTATTAAGTCTTATCACTCCGGTGTTAAAATTCAAGTAATAAATACCTGTTGAGCCATTTGTAACCCCACGGCTTGTTGACCAGTACGAACCTGTACGTTCATTACCGTAAAGCAAACTCCTGTTAACAAACATTGAACCCATCTCGTTAATATTGGGAAGCCTGCTATCATCATAACTTCTGCATTTTTGTACCGATTCATCATAAGGCAGCCCGCTTCCGAAAGCACCAACAACAGGATTTGGAGCAACTACAAGTGAATCAGACGGATAAAATACCGTCAAGAAACCAATATCCTTACCGACCGTATTAGGTCCTTTCGAACCATTCAAGTCATAAACGAAATTGGCACAAACCTTTGGTTGGAGATAGTAATCGTATTCACCCATATCTACTGTACAATTTGGATTATAATACGTGACAAGACTTTCACCATTTGCGGTTTCAAAAGCTGCCGCCTTCGTATCCATTTGAGAATACGTTGAAATACATCCGCCCCCATCAGTAAAACTATAAGAACCATTAAACATATTATTAAATTTAACCAGAGTATTATAACTTGTTGTAAAATTACTTAAAGTATCACCTTTTAACGTAACAACCTTATCAGGAATACCACAGTCCGGAAAATGTTCATGGTCACAGATGTTATTAATTTTTAAGACTTTTGAAAGCCCGCTTGTGACAAAAGTTTCCGCCGCCGTGTCCTCTATTGAAGTCGAACCGGCGCTGTCGGTTTCTTCTCTCAATGTGCCATAGCCGTTCAGAGAAGGCATAAGTGCTATTGCTTGAGAAAATCTTGCATAAAGCGCTTTTCTTTGCGTGTTCCAGGTGCGTTCGTTGATGTTGCCCGTGAGTGACGGAAGCGTTATCGCCGCCACCACTCCGATTATCGTCAGGGAAAGCAATATTTCAGCCATGGTAAACGCTGACCGCAAGCCGACCAGCCCATTATGGCACCGGCTCAGCCGGGCAGCCATAGTAAAACCGACACGCAATGACGGCATATCCTTTAATGTCATCCCGAATTTATTTCGGGATCTGTCTAACGACACCGGTAGCTCGCATCGCTGGATAGATCCTGAATCAAGTTCAGGATGACAATTAAAGGCTTTCAACTGTTCAATAGTGTCTGTTAAGAGAGGCCCCCCCCCCCCCTGATAAAATGCTTACATTTCGTTTTTTCATCTTTCTATCCTTTCTTTTTGTCATAAGGCAATAGGTCAATAGGGCATTACGGCAATAGGACTATTCTTTTTTTCTTCTATTCGGTCATTACGACTTATTGCCTTATTCTCTTATTGCCTTATTGCCTTCTTCATTATGTACCATTTTCCCTAAAAAGTAAAGCCCCCGTTTTTTTGACGGGGGCTTTATTTTATTTTTCAACTCTTTGTTGTGCCTTTTGGCGTTCTTTTTTCATTTTCTCAAATTTCTTGCGGCCTTCCGCTTTCATCTTGTGAAGTTCTTTTTTCTGAGCATCAGTCAGGATTGATTCAAAAGCTTTCATATTTTCTTTGCGGATTTCGTGAGCCTGTTTTCTGAGTGTTTTAATCTCGCTTTCAAGCTGTGCGACCCGTTCATCAATAGCTTGCTGAGTCATTTTTGACAATTTAATCATTTCAATCTCAGCTTTTTTATTTTTTATCTGCTCAATTATCGGTTTAATTTTTTCAATGCTGGCTTCACGCTGCGCTTTTGCAAGTTCTTTTTGTTCATCCGTCAGCCCCAGACGATTTTCAAAGGCTTCCGGTGAAGGTGGTCTGTGTTTTTTTACAGTTGAATCTGCTGGCGGAGGCGGCGGGAATTTTCCGTCCATTTGTTGTTCTTCCGGCATTGGTTTATTAAAATCCGGTTCTGCCTGACAAACATTTGCATTAAACGCTGTCAATGTCAGTAAAGCTCCTGCTATAGCCATAATTTTTAAACTTTTATTCATAGTCACATTCCTTTCTTATTCTATCAGGTCGGCAAGAAGTATTGAAAGTTCTTTTTTTGCGTTATAAAGTCTGGATTTAACGGTTCCGAGCGGACAGTTAAGCTTTTTCGCGCAGTCCTCGTAGGAGTAACCGTAGATTTCACACATAAGGACAACCTCTTTAAATTTCGGTTTCAGTGAATTAACCGCGTCAATTATTATTTGTTGTCTTTCGTTTTTAATCAATCGCAATTCCGGCGTAACCTTCTTGTCTGCGATTTGAACCCAGTCCTCGTCTTCAGAGGTAGAATTTTCACGGGCCTTGTAAGAGGCGGATTTCAGATAGTCTTTGGAAATATTCTTTGCAATAGTCGAAACCCAGCTTTTGAAAGTTCCCTGTTCCTTGTACTTATCAGCATTTTTAAGCACGCGGATGTAAACTTCCTGTTCCAGATCCTCGTTATTCTCCTTTGTTACAAGGCGGATAATATTTTGGATATTTTTCTTATTTTCTCTGACTAACTTGTTAAAATCCATCATTCAACCAATAAAAATCCGTAATCGTCTACCGGGAACCCGTAATCCTGCGCTTCCAGAACGGTACCATAGCGGAGCGTGTCGGATATATCCGGATTCAGATTAACTAAACCCAGAACAGTGCCCGAAAGAAACATAAATGATATCGCACAGGCAATCTTCATTTGTGCCTTTTTCTTGCGCTGTGCAATATAATACGGTTTTACCTCTTGCAAAAGTTCTGAAACTTTAGACATTTTTTCATGTTCAGCGCGGCAGTCCGGACACTCTTTTATGTGAGCTTCAAGCGTTGCTTCATCCGAAAAAACGAATAAACCTTCATATTTTTGACATTTATCTTTCATCTTTTTTGACCTTTCACTAATATAACGAAAGAAAATTGAAAAAGTTCATTTTTATTGTAACATAATTTAAAGACACTAGCAAATTTTTTCATGTTCGGTTTTAAAGTGAGTATGGGATTAGCAAATAAGTTTAGAAATATATGCATAAAACTGGGCGAGAACAATAAGCCGACGTACGCAGTCATGGCTATTGCGACGGTAAAGGGTATTGCGCGTCCGACATTTACAATGATGGATAAGCATGAAGATCCCGAAACAAAAAAATATACCGCGCTCAGAGAGGGTTTAACCGAGGTTGTTGCAATTCCTGCATACTGGGGCTGCGGAGAACTTGCGGCAAAAATTGCAAAACAAATGAAAGTTTCACCGGAAAAACAGGCACTTGCAGGTCATAACTTTATGTTTCTCGGGGTTTGCGCGGCAGCATTATTTGTAATTCCGGCACTTGCATCCATAGCGATAAAACCGTTTATGGGTATGATTCAGGGTGACAAAAATAAAAAGAAAGAAGCTCCGCAAGAAGAGCATAAACTTGATATAAAAGAAAACGAAGTTTTAGAAAATGTAAATCCTGTTGCAATGCAAAAACCTCAGGAATTTACCCGTCCTTTACAAACAATAAGTATATCTAATTATATAGCTGCGAAACCGGCCGGAATGAAAGTAGGTGCACCATGGTAAGCGGAATTACAAACTTTCTGACAAGCTCTACTTTATCTTCAATTTCTCAGAGTACGACCGCTTCCGTTTCTCTTGAAACAGGGATGAAAGCTCTTGGCAGACCTGCGTTTATTCTGGTGGATAACGACATCGACCGCCAGACAAAACGCTATGCGGCAATGAAAGAATTTCTCTATCAGGCAACATGCCTTGCTACTTATATGGCAATCGTAATTCCTATCTTTAAAAACGGTGCGTTTAAACTCGCTAAAAATAACTTATTGAAAGATGAAAAAGCCTTCCAAAACTTCAGCAGTGCAAATCACTACCTGAAATACAGAAAACTCGCTTCTATGTCCAAAAACGACAGAACTGCAACGCTCGGAAAAGATAAATATAAAAATATGTTTTCTGAAAAAATTCAAAATGACTTAAAGAATAATGACAAACCGGAAAAATATAATATAGTCAAAGGCGCGATAGAATTTGGAAACATTGTAGGTTCTGTACTAGGTTTAGCAATTTTTGCGCCTCAGGTCAGCCACCTGATTGTCCACCCTGCCTTAAAATTCTTCGGGTTTGAAAAAGAGGCTGACGAGAAAGCTGCGCAACCAAAATCTGTTGATGTAAAAGCTTAGGCTAATATTGCCTTATTACCTTTTTGTTTTATAATTTTATTGTGATGAACACGGCAAATATTATCGACAGATTACGTGAAATAATGGCTGATGAATCCGTAGAAAGGCTTCAGGAAGAACTTGACAGCTACCACGAAGCGGATTTGGCGGATATTTTTGCACAATTAAAGCCCGAAGAACGGCTTGAGTGCTTTAAGCTGCTTAATATTGAAAAAGCGGCTGATTTAATGGAGTATTTATCACCGCAGCTTCAAGTCGAACTTCTTGGAGAACTTGATGAAGAACTTGCCTCAAAAATCATCACAAAACTTCCTCACGATGCTGCTGCTGACGTTTTAGGCGACATGGAAGAGGACGAGAGTGAAACATATCTTGACAAGCTTCCGCATAAATTCTCCGAAGAAGTCAGGGAACTTTTAACCTACAACGAAGATACCGCAGGCGGGATTATGAACCCCGTTGTCCTGACCGTAACGGTTGATATGACCGTTCAGGACGTACTTAACACTATCAGAAGCAAAGCGGAAAAAGATAATTTTGAACTATATTATATATATGTTGTTGATAAACAAAACCACCTTTTAGGAGTTATTTCCTTGAGAAAACTCCTCACCTCCCCTGCAAACCAGCCGGTAAAAGAAATTATGATACGTGATATTGTCAAACTTCACGTTGATGATTACAGCGATTTTATTGTTGATGAGTTTCTAAAATACCAGTACAACGCACTTCCGGTCGTGGATTTGTATAACAGGTTAAAAGGTATGGTTACGTGGGATGATGTCCACGATTTATTTGAAGAAGAAACAACAGAAGAAATCTACCAGTCCTCAGGTATTTCGACAGAAATAGTTGACGAAGATCAAATTTTATCCGGCAATGTTTTGAACGCAATAATTGCAAGACTTCCATGGTTATTTATCACACTTATCGGGGAGTTTCTTGCGGTTAACGTTGCCAACCATTTCAATGCGACATTAACGGCGCTGCCGATTATTGCGATATTCATGCCGCTTCTGGCAGGTCTGGGCGGAAATATCGGCACACAAAGTATTACTCTTATGGTTCGCGGTCTTTCAACAGGACAGGTTACGCTTAATTCTGCCCTGTTCCATATTTTCAGGGAAATGGGCATCGGGCTGATGATTGGTACAATCTTCGGACTCCTCGTAACCCTAACCACCTGGGGGTGGCAACATAATATTGAACTTGGTATTATAGTTGGTATTGCAATGATTATAAACATGACAATGGCAACTGTAATCGGTACGTTTACGCCGTTTGCTCTAAAATCTATGAATGTCGATCCCGCAATCGCGTCAGGCCCGATAATCGCAACAACCATTGACGTCATAGGGCTGGCTATCTATTTCGGACTGGTTTCAGCCTTCCTAATTTCACACAGTTCCTAAATTTAAATAATAAGCAGGGTTTTATATTAAATGAATAACAATAGCACAGATAATTCTAATAAAGTTTACAAAGTCGATTATAGCAGAACATTTTTAAATCAGGAAATTTACAACAGAGAACAGGAAGAAAACAGTACTTCTAAAATAAAACGCACTGTCATTATTTCTGTATTAATATTTCTGGTTATTTTGTTAGGAATAGTTATTTTTGTCGATTCAGAAGAACTTTCATCAAAGCTTTTCGGAGAAGAATCAAAAATAAGCCGTGCATTTTCTAATGAGAAAAAGCAGCATGCAAACTTCCCGACACCTTTTGGCATGAAGCGCCAGAATATTCTGCTTCTCGGTGTGGATGATAATCCGGAAGCAAAAAAAGATATGTGGGCCGGAACCAGAACCGACACAATTATTCTTGCCAATATTGACCCTAAATCCAAATCAATAAACGCGATTTCTATTCCGCGCGACAGTAAAGTATTTTTAGCACGCAACAACGGAATTAATAAAATAAATTCAGCCCATGCAATAGGCGGGGTGGAAATGACAAAAGAAACTATCGAAAAAACGCTCGGGGTTAAAATCCACAGATACGTACTTGTTCACGAAGATATTGTCAAAGAACTCGTTGACGTTCTTGGCGGCGTTGAAATCTATATTGAAAAACCAATGCATTACCGTGATAGAACCGCGCATTTAAATATCAATTTTGACAAAGGGCTTCAAAAACTTGACGGACAAAAAGCAATTGAATACCTGCGTTTCCGCCATGACGCACTCGGGGATATCGGCAGAACCCAACGCCAGCAATGGTTTATCAGAGGGTTGGTCAAAACTCTGCAAAACCCGCAGACTATCGCAAAAATACCTGATTTGATTGCAACTGCTAAAAAATATATTAAAACCGACATCAGTACCGGTGAAATGGCGCAGCTTATTGAATTCTTACGCCACATAGATTTATCCAAAACCGAAATTGCAACCCTTCCGGGTCAGCCAAACCAGAGCGGATACATAAGCTACTGGATTTTAGATCCTGAAAAAACGCAGGAGGTTATTGACAGACTTATCTACAGAGATAAAGCAAGAAATATAGAAGCTGATAAGCCGATTGTCGCGAATGTTATGTACGCAAGAACCCAAAAGACAAAAGCTTCCGCACTTATTGATGAACTTAAAGCTCAGGGAATTGATGTCAAATGCACAGACGAAATCAACCGTTCCCACTCGCAATTTATTGCACACTCAAACAGAATTACAAACGATTACTTTAATATTCTAAATGAAAAAGTCCAGAATATTGATAAAATTCAGTTCGTCTACGACCCGATTAACCTTTACTGCGCGGCTACCGATTTTACAATAATTATGGCAGATGAATAAGGAGTTAAATATGCTACTAGAAGAGATTAAAAAAAGGAAAAGCGTAAGAAGCTACAGCGAAGAAAAGATTTCCGATGAAACTCTAAACGAAATCCTTGAAGCAGGACGCCTTGCTCCTTCTTGGGTTAACGTTCAGCCGTGGAAGTTTATCGTAATCAGAGATGAAAAAACAAAGGAATTGCTATACAAAGCCTCAGGCGAACAAAAACAAGTTTTAGGCGCGAACGTAATTATCGCCTGTGTTGCAGATATGGAAGCGTGGGAAAAGAAAAACTTTGGCGCAGTTCTTGAAAAATCAGGCAAAAACCAGATGGTTCAAGACTACATTCTAAACAGTCCGACTCTCAACCCGTCACTACTCGGGAATGTCGAAATGCTCACAAGAACAATCGAACAGCTTACCTACGCTGTTGCTTATATGTCAATTCAGGCTGAAAAATCCGGTGTCGGCTGCTGCATTATCGGTGCGCTCGCAAACGAAATGACAAAAGGTGATGAAAATATTATCAAAGAGCTTAAAGAACAACTTAACCTCAATGATAAACAAATCCTATTAACACTTCTCACGCTCGGTTACGAAAAAACACCGAAAGAAACCAACAAAATCAGAAAAGAACCGGCAGAAGTTATTTTCTATGAGAAATTATCCTAGATTGACGGATTTTCTACCATAATATAATAGTTAAGATATGTGGCAAGGATTAACCATACACAATATGGTATCAGCAAAACTCCTGCTAATATTGATTGTTTAAAGAATAATACCGTCATAATAAGCACAATAATTAATAAAGAAAGGCATATAAAAAATGCCTTTTTTATTTGTCTGTACAGAAAAAATACGCAGCCCCAGTTGAAATTCAATAAAAGCTGCAAGAGAAAAAGAAAAATTGCCATAAGCTTATTAAAAGAATTTGGCGAAAGCAGCAGCAAAACAAATGCTACCGCCATTAATAAATACAAAATTTTCCATGCCCCGCGAAAAACAGCTTTTGACGGGGTTATTTGGGGCTTTTTCAAATTATCATAAAATTCATCAGGAAACATATTGATAATATATACGGAGTTTTATACAAAAACATTACCGCAAAGCACTAAAAAAGGACACACCGAAATGTGTCCTTTTATCTACGAAATACATCAACTTACTTAATGTTTGAGAAAGTCCAGGCATCGAAAGTCGGAGCTTCCATAATCTTCATTTCTTTCTTATCTTCGCTTCCGACATCATCATGAGCGATTGGTTTATAAAGTCTGTTGTAGTACTCAATAACCATTCTGTCAGAATTGAAGTAAGCTTCAGAAGTTCTGATTGCCTGTCTCATCAATCTTGCCCATTCCTGTTTATTTTCGTAGTAAGTAGGCAGGATTCTGTTTTCAATAATATCCATTAAGCACTTATGATCTTTCCAGTGGCGTTCTTCCCAAGGCATTTCATCATCAAGGCCCGGATATTCAACAGTGTAGCCGTTGATTCCGTCAAAAGTACCTTCAACAGTCCAGCCGTCATAGATTGATAAGTGCAATGCACCGTTCATATTCGCAGACATACCGGAAGTACCTGAAGCTTCAAACGGTCTGAGAGGAGTGTTCAACCAGATATCAGAACCGCGTTTGAGCATTCCTGAAAGTTCAAGTTCATAACCCGGAAGAACAACAACGTTTTTCAAGGTGTGAGAACGATTTAACAATTTGTTGAACATTTCTTTACCCATAACATCATCAGGGTGGAATTTACCTGCGAAGATAATTTGAACCTTGTTAGCATCTAACAATTTGGTAATTCTGTCGTTATCCATAAGAATTAACCATGCACGTTTGTAATCAGCAAATCTTCTAGCCCAGGTAATTGTCAGAACATTTGGATCAAATCTCTTGCCTGCAACGTTTGCAACATATTGGAAAAGCTCAGCTTTCATTTCACGTTTAACAGCAAGGAGTCTTTCCGGCTCATTAGAGGCTTCTGCATCTTTAATTCTCTTATCCTGCCAGTAGTTAAGATTTACTGCGTTAGTGATAGCTCTGATAGGGCATCTGCCTTCAACCCATTCCCACATTTTATTAGAAACAAGACCGTGAAGTTGGGAAACCGCATTAGCCAGTCTTGACATTCTGAGAGCCGCAACTGTAAGCGAGAAGTTTTCACCGCCGAGTTGAACAGCTGTTTCTCTTGAATTTCCGGCAAAGAAGCCGCCTTCTAATAAAGTATCAACCCAGTGAACTTCATTACCTGCCGCAACAGGTGTGTGAGTTGTGAATACTGTCATTTTCTTAACCGCATTCAAATCACCGTTGTATTGACGTAACAATTCAAATGCAGCCGGCAGAGCATGACCTTCATTCAGGTGAATAACCTGGAAGTTATATTGAAGAGCCTGAAGAATTCTAACACCTGCGACACCGAGAACAGTTTCCTGAGCGATTCTGATTTTTTCGTTTCCGTCATAAAGTTTATGTGAAATACTTTTTGCCCAATCGCTGTTACCGTCAATATCAGTAGTCAAAAGATAAACAGGGCAGGTTCCGAAAAGTTCCGGAGCAACCTTAAACGCTTTAACCTTAACTTTTTCACCGAAAACATCAACAGTTGTGCTGACGCCGGTATCAATTAAGTAATCATAATACTTTCTGATGTAGGCAACTTCCACCTGACCATCACTGCCGATTCGCTGATCATAATAACCGAATGACCACAACATGGTAACACCAACCATCGGCATTTGTAAATAACCTGCAGATAACATATGTGAGCCTGCTAAGAAACCCAAACCGCCGGAGTAAGTTTTCAAAGACTGGTCAATTGCTATCTCCATTGAAAAATAAGCTACATTAGGTAATGACATATTTAACCCTTCCTCTTATAAAAGTTATAAACTGTTTTACAATTAAGCAATGATAATCATTCATTAGCCTTTCGTAATGATACCACAAAAAAACTTCTGTCAAACAATAACATCTTAACCTTTAGGAGAACAGAAGTCAAACTATTGTGTTTCAAGGGTTTTAACACTTTATTTTTCTTAATAATTTAGTTAAAAAGTATTAGTCCATAAGGGTTAATCTTGACACCCGCCTCAATATTGGCGGAGCCGAACGGCTCCGCCCTTGCATTATTCTCTTTTTATAATAATATATTCATGGAAAAGAATGCTAAGGAGATTATAATGAATGAGCTTTTAAAAAAGTCGGCTACAGAACAAAGTAAGGCCATTAAAAATAAAGAAATTTCGGCTGTCGAATTAACAAAAGCAGCGCTGGATAGAATTAATCAGATTGATGAAAAATTGGGAAGTTTTAATTCCCTGACAGAGGATACTGCTCTTGCAACAGCTAAAAAAGTTGACGAAATGGTTGCTAGAGGTGAAGAATTACCGCTTCTTGCCGGAGTTCCGCTTGCACTCAAAGACAATATGAACCTCGTTGGTTCAAAAACCACCGCGTCAAGCAAAATTCTGGAAAATTTTGTGTCACCTTTCAACGCAACAATTACACAAAAACTTTTAGATAACTGCGTGCCGATTTTAGGTAAAGCTAACCTTGACGAGTTCGCAATGGGAAGTTCCAACGAAAACTCCGCATTCAAGAAGGTTCACAACCCGTGGAATTTGAATAAAGTTCCGGGCGGTTCTTCAGGCGGTTCTGCAGCAAGCGTTGCGGCATGCGAAGTTACACTGTCGCTCGGTTCAGACACCGGCGGTTCTATCAGACTTCCGGCATCTTTCTGCGGTATTGTGGGTATGAAACCGACTTACGGAAGAGTTTCAAGATACGGTTTAATTGCGTTTGCATCTTCTCTGGACCAAATCGGCCCGTTCGCAAGAACGGTTGAAGATGCGGCTAATCTTCTGGAAGTTATTTCCGGCCACGACCCTAAAGATTCTACATCTTTAGACATTCCGGTCGAGCATTATTCGGCAACTTTAAACAACGATATCAAAGGCAAAAAAATCGGCGTTATTAAAGAACTTATGGCGGAAGGTTTATCGGAAGATGTTTCAAAAGCTTTGCAAAAAGCGATTAACGACTACAAAGCCATGGGCTGCGAAGTCGTTGAGATTTCACTTCCGAGCCTTAAATATTCAATCGGGATTTACTACATTCTTGCAACGGCAGAATGCAGTTCAAACTTAGCGCGTTTTGACGGTGTAAGATACGGCTACAGAACACCGGATGCGAAAAACCTTATGGAAATGTACACAAAAACAAGAGCAGAAGGCTTCGGTCCGGAAGTTAAACGTCGTATAATGCTTGGAACTTATGCACTAAGTTCCGGTTACTATGACGCTTATTATAAAAAAGCACAACAAATGAGAGCGCTTGTAACTCAGGAATTTGCAAAAGCTTTTGAACAGGTTGACGTTCTGATTTCACCAACCTGCCCTAATACGGCATTTGATATGGGTGCAAAAACCAGCGATCCTCTTGCAATGTATCTAACCGATATTGCAACGATTTCGGCAAACCTTGCAGGGATTCCTGGCCTGAGCGTTCCTGCCGGATTTGATAAGGACGGAATGCCTATCGGTCTGCAAATCCTTGCACCGCAAATGCAGGATGCAAAATTGCTCAACTTTGCATACAAATTTGAACAGGCAAACGATTACTACAAAAAATTAGCTAACATATAATGGATGAAAAATTACAAAAACATCTTATAAATTACAAAATTCGCAACAGAGTCAAACGCTTTGTTGCGAATTTTACTGATAAAACCGATACCGCTGCTTTTCTGGATAATCTGGCAAACGAATTAAACAACGGGGCGGATTTAATTATTTTCAAAACTAGCGCACCAAGCGGAATTTCACTTGAAGTTGCCAGAAAAGCAAAACTTCTGGCAGGAGAATTTGACGCAACATTTTTAGTTTACGACAGAGCGGATATTGCATTTCTAACAGAAGCAGACGGGATTATTCTTGATGAAAACAGCATTACCGAAGCCGATACGCAAAAAATTCTCGGAACGGATGCTATAATTATTAAAAATTGATTATTAAATTTTGTTAAATATAATATTTATAATAGCAAATCTTGAAATTCAGCATCATTTATGTTCGGGTAAGACAGGAGTTTTTATCAATGGAAATCAAAAGTATTCATAATACTATGAATTTCAAAAGCAATTATACCAGTGATGATTTATACCGTTTGGAGCAAAAGCTTGACAGCTTACAGGCGAAGCTTGACAGAGATGATCTGGATAGTTACTACAGAGATATACAAAAGGCAAGACCCTTGCCTATGCCAACCGGAGTTCCGCCATACGCAATGAACGGAATGATGGGAATGTACGGAATGCCGCCAATGGGAATGCCCCCGGGACGTATGCCGGGGATGCCTGGCGGATACTATGGCAGTACAATCGGAACCTACGGACTGGTTCCGCCGCCGGGTGGAATATACGGGCCGCCGCCAATGGGAATGCCACCTGCCGGAAGTACATCCCGACTTTCAGGTCAGCCTTGTAAAGATATTTTCTGTCCGCGAAAATAATACCTAAATCTATTGTAAATAGTACACATCAGCCGCATAGACTATTGACTTTTATTTAATTTTTGTAAATAAAATATAAAGTTCTATGTTATTTGCTGTGTTTGTAGTAGAATTTATATAATGATTTTATATATTTTTTTATGGTTAAGCCGAAAGGAAGAGTTTTAATGCCAAAAATTTTAATTGTACTATTTACACTGATTTTATCCATGCAGCAGGCTAAGGCTGTAAACGTTGACGCCCTTATTGATGAAAAACTTTCACCGATAACAAACGCAATAGCCAATTTAATATTCTGTCCGCTGCCGGGTACGGATATTCCTGTGATAATATTTTGGATACTCTTTGCCGGATTTTTCTTTACGATATATTTCCGCGGGCTTTCAGTCTGGGGATTTAAACACGCAATAGAAACTGTTATAAGCCACGACAAAGATCACGAAGACAACCACGGCCACAAAGAAGGAAATACCGGTGAAGTTTCATCTTTGCAGGCTCTGGCAACAGCACTTTCAGGAACTATAGGTATCGGAAGTATTGCAGGCGTTGCGATTTCGATTTCGATCGGCGGGCCGGGAGCAGCATTCTGGATTTTTGCAGGCGCACTTCTCGGTATGGCTATAAAATTTGTCGAAGCAACTGCTGCGGTTAAATACAGAAGATTTAACCTTGACGGAAGCGTTTCAGGCGGGCCTATGCACTATATCGCACACGGTTTAACCAGAAAAAAATTAAGACCGCTCGGACAGACACTTTCCGTTATTTTTGCTACCCTGTGTGTCGGCGGAGCAATTACAGGCGGGAATATGATACAAATTAACCAGTCTGCACACCAGCTTGTATTGATTACCGGCGGAGAACAAAGCTTTTTACACGGCTGCACATGGGCGATAGGACTTGTTGTTGCGGTACTGGTCGGAGCATCAGTATTCGGCGGGATTAAAAGTATTGCAAGGGTTACAAGTATTCTTGTTCCTTCCATGTGCTTTCTATATATAGGTGCAAGCTTAGTTGTTATATTAGCAAATTTTGTACATATTCCACACGCAATATGGGTTATCGTAAAACAGGCATTCGCACCTGAAGCTGTCGCAGGTGGTGTTTTCGGAACAATAATCATCGGTTTAAGACGCTCCGTACAAACAAACGAAGCCGGAACCGGCGCAGCTGCAATCGCGTATGCCGCTGTTAAAACAAAAGAACCTGTATCACAAGGATTTGTTTCAATTTTGGAAACATTCTTGACCGGTATTCTGTGCCTGTTGACTTCATTTTCAATTGTATTTTCAGGCTCCTACCTTGAACCGCACGAAGGAATTTCCGGTATTGAAATGGCTTCAAGCGCATTTGAATCCGTAATTCCGTTCTTCCCTATCATTCTGTCAGTGGTTGTAATTCTGTTTGCGCTGTCAACCTTGATTTCGTGGGCATATTACGGACAAAAAGCGTGGAACTTCCTGCTTGGCGAAGGGAAAAAACGTAACATAACATTTAATATAATCTACTGCTTATTTATTATCGCGGGTTCTGCAATGAACGTTAAGTCAATTATTGATATCACTGACGCGATGATGATTGCAATGTCTATTCCTAACATCATAGCATTATATATTCTGGCGCCGGAAATCAAACACGATTTACTGGATTATTGTAAGAGATTTAATGTTGGAACACTAATTTACAGAGATAAACTCGCGAAGATGGAACCCGCTCCGGTCGCGGTAAAAGTTGAAGAAGAGGAAACAGTATGTCCGATAAGCAAATAATAGTAACAGTTTCAGGTGTTGACAAAGTGGGAATTGTTGCCGGAGTAACAACAGAACTGGCAAGATTTGAGGTCAATATCGAAGACATTAAACAAACCTTAATGCAGGGACATTTTGTCATGTTCTTGCTGGGAAACATTGAGAAATCTAAATTTTCATTCGCAGAAATAAAAGAGGGTTTGACAAAACTCGGTGAAAAGATGGGAATGGAAATCTGGGTACAGAGAAAAGAAATTTTTGACAGTATGCACAATATCGCATAAGAAAAAAGGAGCCTAAATGGCTCCTTTTTCTATCGTTTGACACAACGTACGGAACGCCGTTCGGACTTAGGCCAAGGATAACGGGTTCCTGTAGCGAACCCCTGATGCCATGCATTTTCACTATCATATACCGTAGACGTCCAATACTGATTCGTCGTGAGTGCCGTAGTACCCAATAACTTTTTATTGATAAACATTGAGATTGCTTCATCCCTGTTTGGAAGCCTGTATTCGTCATCAATAGCTTTACATTGCGAAATTGCATCATTCCAGCTATAAGTTCCGGAAACATCTCTTACATAAGGATACGGTGCAACAACACTTGTATCTGTAGGGTAAAATGCGGTCATAAACCCTATATCCTTACCGACAGTATTAGGCCCCTTTTGCCCGTTTAAGTCATAAATAAAATTCGCACATAAGAGCGGTTGTGTAAAAGAGAGTTCATTTTCATACAATGAAGATAAACAATTAGGATTATAGAAAACAGCAATACTTTCTCCATTTTGGGTTTCAAAAGCTGCGGCCTTGGTATTAATTTGAGAATAGGTTCTGTAGCCTCCGTCTGTCGCTATTGTACTTATTATTGCGGAATTTAAATTTTCCATATCCAACGGGAGAGAAAAGGCACTTCCTACAAGCGGTGTTATACTTTCCGGCAATCCGCAATCCTGCAAGTGTTCATTATCACAGATATTGTTAATTTTAAGGACTTTTGCAAGCCCGTCTGTGATAAAAGTTTCGGCGGCGGTATCCTCAATTGAGGTCGAACCTGCACTGTCAGTATTCTCTCTTAATGTTCCATAACCATTCAACGATGGCATCAGAGCAATTGCCTGACTAAAACGCGCATAAAGAGCCTTTCTTTGGGTGTTCCAGGTTCGCTCGTTAATGTTGCCTGTAAGCGACGGAAGCGTTATCGCCGCAACCACACCGATTATTGTTAATGACAGCAATATCTCTGCCATCGTAAATGCGCAACGTTGGTTCTCCCGCCTGTCAAATTCTACGCAACGATTATCAATCGTTGCAGAATTTCGCCTCTCACAAAACGATAATAAATCGTTTTGTTCGGCAGAGTGCTCCTTACACTCACGCTCCAGTCGCAACGGCGGCATCGTCCAGTTTCGCGCCCTGCCCGTTTCGCTCACGCGAACCGGCGCCGGCGCTCCGCCCTTCGCTGTAGCTTTCACGCCGTCCGTGAGCACGGATTGCTTAACCGCAATCGTTAATTTCTCGCTCGGGTCGCTTTGTGGATGCCACTCAGTGGCCGGCTCAGGGCTCCCCCCCCCCCCCTGCATACGTAATTACAATTCGGTTCTTCATAACTTTTCCATCCTTTCTTATTAAATAGTACAATTTTATTATGTACTATCTTCTACACTTTGTCAATTATTCTTTAACACCGCCAAGCAAAATGTCATTAATAAAATATTTTTTACCAACAATAAACACCGTAACTACAGGTATTGTACAAATCGCAGAACATGCCAGCAGTTCACCCCACTGCGTTAATTCGCGGAAACTGCCTTTATAAATAGCAAGCCCGACAGGAAGCGTTCTCAAGGCCTCCGTGTTTGTAGAAATCAACGGCCACATAAAGCTATTCCACGTTGTCACGAATGTAAAAATAGAAAGCGTTGCAAGTACCGGAAGCGCAAGCGGCAATACTACGCGCAAAAAGGTTTGGAAATAATTACACCCGTCAATCCTTGCGGCTTCCTCCAAATCCTTAGGGAAGGCAAGGAAATGTTGCCGCATCATAAAAATTCCCAAGCCGCCGAACATCGCAGGCAATATAAGGGCTGAATACGTGTTAATCAGGTGCAATTCCCGCATCATAAAGAAAAGCGGAATAATATTCACCTGCGGCGGAATCATCATTGTTATCAAAATCACTAAAAAAATAACATCCCGACCGCGAAAATTAAACCTCGCAAACGCATATCCCGCAAGTGCCGAAAAAACGACCTGTCCGACAGTCGCTGCCAGTGCAACAATTAAGCTGTTCAAAAAATACTGCGCAATAGGAATATCCGCAAAAAGGCGTTTATAATTTTCCAGCGTCAAATCGAGATGAATAAACTGCCCCGAATTTGAAAAGAAATCTGCATTGTGCGCAAAAGATAAATTCAACATAGCAAAGAACGGGTACAGCATGCTAAACGCCACTGCACATAGTAAAAAATATCCCGCAAACAACTTAATCTTTTTCATACAAAGAGTATTATACAACAAAATTTGTGCAATAATAGAAATATGAAAAAACTGAAAGATTTTGAAAAAGAGATAAATAAATGTTCAAAATGCGGTCTTTGCCAGAGTTCTTGTCCTGTTTACCATGCAACCGGCAACGAGTGCGCGGTTTCCAAGGGAAAATTCGTAATGCTTTCAGGTGTTTTGAAAGGGGATTTAAAGCTTTCGGATAAAATCAACTCCTATCTTGACCTGTGCCTGAACTGCGACAAATGCTCAAAATTCTGCCCTGCCGGAATTAATGTGTGCGAAATCCTGCAAACTGCCAAGTATGAATATATTAGCAACAAAAAATTTTTCAAAATTATAAAACTGTTCCATTGTGCACTGGAAAAATTTATAAATCTTGCAAACCGAATAAGCGAACCTTTCCGCGTAAAATCATTACAAAGTAAGCGCGCAATCCTTTATTTCAAAGGCTGCGCCAACAAAATTTACCCGCGCACTGAAAATTCATTAAAGAAATTACTTAATAAAGCCGGCATAGAGCTTGTTGACGCTGATTTTTCCTGTTGCGGGCTGCCGTTTTTCTCCAGCGGTGATCTTGAAAAATATGAAGAGGTCAAAGCCCGCAATACAGAACTTATAAACGCTTCAACATCTGAACACATCCTCACCGACTGCGCAAGCTGCGAAAGCACGCTTAAAGGCTATGGAACAATAAATAAAAAATTCGTCAACGCGGAAACCCTCATCGCTGAATTGGGGCTGAAATTCAAGTTTAAAAAGAAGCAAAAAATAACATTCCACCGTCCCTGCCATATTGAGGACACAGACTTTTTAGAAAAAATTTTACAAGCCTGTGAAAACGTGGAATTTATAGAAATTCCCGAAAGCTGCTGCGGGCTTGCCGGTGAATTTATTTTCAAAAAGCCGCGTATCGCCGCGATGTTAATGAAAAAAAGAGCGAGTGAGATTAAAAACTCCGGTGCCGATATCGTTCTGACCTCCTGTCCGGCATGCGTCATAGGATTAAAAACCGCGCTTTTCGGAACAAAAATTAAAATTATGAATATGTTAGACTTTCTTTCAAACGCAGAAATTATTAAATAAAAGCCTCATCAAAGATGAGGCTGCTTTTGGTTATAAAATATTTGTGTTTGTTGTTACATTATGAAGCTCTCAAAAATGATTTCATTTCAGATTGCTCTTTAAAGAAAGCTGTTGTCTGGTTGTTTTCCGGTGCAGCCTGAGTTTTTGCGGCCTCTTGTGCCGCAGCTTGTTTAGCTATACGTTTATTAGTCATATATGCGTTAAGTTTTGGAATACCGAAACCTAAGACCAAACCTGAATACAAGTAACCGGCTACCTGTGCAATATTCAGTTTTCTCAATTTAACTTTGGTCAATTTGTCATTTGCAGGGATTTTCTTCAACATTTCAGAATATGTCAGAGCTTTGCCGTCTTTTACTACGTCAACACCGGCATTTTTAAGGCTTGAGAGAAGAACTTCATCCCGTGTTTTTATACTTGAATTTTTAAGCCATTTGAAGAAACCTTTTCCGTCGCCGTCTTTAATATTAATCAAATCTTTGTCTAAAGCGTTTGCAACACCTTTGCTGACAACGCTGCCCAAAATTAACCAGTTGACGAATCCGAAAATATCTTTTACGCTGGATTCAATCAATTCGTTGTCGTTTCTTGCAGCCATAAATCTTGACATAATCGTTAAGCCGTAAATGGCTTTAAACTGGTTCAAAGACGGAATCATACCTTTAAACTGCAAACGTGGAATAATTTCTTTAGGGTTAGTGCTTATGCAGGCAAAAGCTCCGGTACCAAAGACAACTGCCGCGAGTGCTTTTCTTATTTTAAATCCGAAAGAATTATCTTTTTCGCCGCCGCCGACGAATTTATCCTCACCTGTTCTGCGTTTTGTGATATATCTGTTAATCGGCTGGATAGACATACCAATCGCACCGGCAATGCCGATACCCATCAATGAACGCATTTTGTTGAATTTCTTCATTGATTTTATGAAATCATTAGCTGAAAAGTCTTTTGTCGTTTCAAATACGTTACCGACTTTTTCACTGGTAAATGTTTTTGTAACAGAATAAATATTTTCCAGCATTGTTTTTAAATCAAGACCGCTAACATGTTCCTGACCTTTTTTCAGCAGGCGCATTTTAGCTTCCGCACCGGTTGAAGATGTGATTAGGGAGTGGATATATTTTTCTGTTTCCTTGCTGATTTTTGCCTTATTTGAAGAGGTTATATCATTTTCCAATCTGTCAACAATAAGTTTTTGTGTATCTTTAGGGATTCCGACCCAGCCTTCTTTTGAGCCGGACGGGTTAAAGCCTTCAATAGAGCCTACGACTTTTTCAAGGTGTTTTCTCAGAGGATTTTTATTACCTGCCTGAACTTCTTCATGCCAGCTTTCACCGAGGTTATCCAGAATTTTATCGCCGGCAAAAATCTTATTAAATTTAATGCCGAATTTAGAGTTAAAGGAGCTTGCAAGCATTAAACCTGCCAGTGTGCCGTAAACACCGACTAATGCGTGGTTTGCGGAACTTGAAGATTCACGTGTAGCAGTTTCTACCCCTGCGTTAACGCCGCGCTGAAAGTCAACGATTGTTCTTGGCAGAACCATAGAACCGACATCGACCGCTGTTGCGCCCCACGCCTGATTTGTATCCAAAAATCTTAACGCCAGTGACACACAGTCAAATGCACCGCCGAATTTTTGCTGATTATTATTTAATTGTTCTTTGCTATTTTGTCTTTGCTGAGGGTAATTGTTCCGGTAATTTAATTTACTAACTTGCATTTTCTAACCTACTTTTCTGTTAAAACTATCGAACGAATATTTGTGGAAGGACGTATCCTTATTTTCGGCGGCATCAGTATTGCCGTTTACGGTTGTTGTTGCGGATTTTTCCGCAGCCGTGCCGGCAGCCGCCTGTGTTGAGGCGCCGGTCGATGACAAACCTGTTTCGTTCGAATTTGCTAGTGTATTATTTTTTTGTTGAGCTTCAAGATCTTTCTTTCTGCCTTTTTGTGCTGTATCAACTGTCAAAAGCGGTACAAGCAAGCCAAGCAGAGCAAGGGAGAAACCGATGTTTGCAACCTGACACCAGGTGCGCATATTTTTTGCATGTTTTGTTACTAATTCATCTGAAGATTTAAGGCTGGTATTTTTAACCCAGTTCCAGAATTTCTTAAACACATTTGCATCTTGCGGAACATCTTTAAATCTGTTAAGAAGTTTCAATTCCGGATTTGCCTTTTCCATTGCGGTTGCAACGCCTTTTGCAGCATAGTCGCCTAAGAAGTACATGCTTGCAAATGTTGTGATATCACGAACAGTTGATAATTGAAGTTCGTTTTTATCTTCTGATGCGGCCATACGGCTTGCGAACGTTGCTGTTGAAACTATACGCGCCATATCCATTGACGGGAATATTCCGTTAAATTCCAACATCTTCATGCTAGGCAGTTTCATCATGGAAAGCAACGCCACACCGACCATTGATGATACGGATATGATTTTTTGTTTGAATAGTGCTGCTTTATCTTTTTCAGAAAGATTTACTTCTGTTTTAGAATTTTTGTCTTTAAATTCATCGTAAATAGGCGCGCCTTTTCTGCCGGAAGCTTTACGAGTAAGCCACCTGTTGATAGGCTGAGCGGAAATTGCCAGCGGAATAATTACGGCAAGACCTGCAAGGCTCTTGGTTTTAACCAGTTTTTTAGCTTTTTTAATATAATCGGCAACACCTTTTTCATCAGTAATTTTTTCTTTGTGGAATTCTTTAATAACTTTGACGGTATTTTCCATTAAAGATTCCAGCGTAGAAGAGAAATAAGCTTTATCATCTTTAAATTGAATATGTTCACCGATATGAGTTTTGTCGATTAAATTTTTATATGCAGCTTTGAAAGGTTTGTCAGACATTACGCAATCAGTAAGTTCTCTAGCGTTTGTATCGAGGTTTGCAAAAGAACTGAATTTAACAAGTCCTTTTTTCGGGACATCACCGTCCGCGCCTTCCAGATCGTGGAGCATTGATTTGAAGGTATTAAAGACTTTTTCATCCTCAGTTGCGCCCTTAGCACCGAGATAGTATTTGGAAATTTTGTCCAAAGAATCTGAGTTTGCCCAAACGTTAGAGAGGTTAGTTTTGCCAAACCCTTTCATAATAGGTTTTTGAATAAGTTTAGCCACGCCTGCAACAATAAAGCCCGGAATTAAACAGTTAATAATCAAGCCTGAAGCTTCACGTCTGAATGCTTCCATGCCTGCAAAGACATTAGCCTTGCGTTTTTTCTCTCCTTTTTCATCAACTGCGGCATCGCCCGAATATGTTTCAATAATTGTTCTTGGAATAATTGCAGTAGATAAATCCAGTACGGAAACGTTAATCATAGGGTGGCGTTCACATAATTGAACCCCTTGAAGCACAAAATCACCCAATCCGCTAAAGTTTTGACTTTTAGCGTTAGCAGAAGAAGTACCGTTCATTTCACGGGTACTTTTTACACTATTTCTACTTTTTACTTCACTTGATTGGATTTTTTGTAACATAAAAAACTTCTACTACACAAATACTATATAATTATTTTACCAAGAGCATACTTAAATAAAAGCGGTGCACAAAAAAATTTGCTATCAAATGTGAAAATATTAAGTAAATGTAAAGGCTTAATTGAAAATATTTTTTTAAAAATAAAAAATTTTAATTATTTTCATTATTTTTAACTAAACATTCACACGGGCAATAAAACAGCATATCCATTTTCTATAGTTTAGACACCCGAAATTTATGTAAAATTTTGTAAATTTTTGTACATCCTACACTTAAAAGATGAAATAATTCATTACAAATTGCGAAAAGCTGCTGCACGCGCTATAATTAGCGCATGAGTAACGACATTCTCCAGTACAACATATCAGGGCTTTCGCTGAATGAAAAAGTGGATTTTTTCTCCCAACTCCACTCATACCTCAGCTCCTCTATTCCGATAACAACAGCCCTGATGAATATTCAAAAATACTCAAACAGCAAAAAAATTAAATTAATCGCAAAAAAACTGCTGGAGGATTTGGATAAAGGCGAAAACTTTGCCAATTCAATTTTAAAATTCAAACATTCTATCGGAAACGTATACTGCAATCTGATGTCAATAGGCGCTCAGTCAGGCGAACTGCCGCGAATTTTACAGGAAATACATGCCTCTTTAAAAAGACATAGAACAATGCTTTACAACCTGATAAAAGCAAGCGTCTACCCTGCGATTTTAATTCTAATTCTTATTGCATCATCGCTTTTGCTGGTGTTTTTTATATCTCCGCGTATGTCTGCACAATACCAGACCTTAACCGGCGGCGAACTCTCGCAAAACATGAACGCAATGGAAAATATCGCAAATTTACTGCAAAACAACTGGATTTCCCTGCTCATTATTTTCAATATAATCCTCTTGGGCATAATCAGATTTGCAAAATATCTTTTAAAATCAGAGCTGGGCATAGTTTTTCCGGTAATCGGCAGGGTCATAAAATATTATAATCTTTCAATTTTCTCAAAACTTCTTGCGATATCATACGCAGCAGGCCTTCCAATCACGCACGGCATACTTCTTTCCTGCGAATCCGTTCAAAACGAATATATTCAGAAAAAACTGTTCAAATGCTCCTCGTATATTTCAAAGCATTCACTTTCCGAATCCTTTGCCGGAACCGGATTTTTTACCCCGCAAATGCTCTCTAAAATTCAAGCAGGCGAACAAACCGGCAAACTTGATGAAGTTCTGCACGAAATCAGCAGCGAAATTGATGAAACTCTCGAAATGGTCTTATCTTCTGCGCTCAGGCTCATAGAGCCGGTGCTTATGCTAATCATAGCCGGCATGGCAATACTCTACGGCACAACAATGATGAATACCCTCTTTATGATTTAAAACAACCACCTCAAAGCTAAACCTCAACGCCCTTCATCATATTAACAAGCGTAGATATAGTATTTTCCATTGTCACGCTGTCAGAAGTTCGCTGCTGCAAAAATGCATTAATCTGCGGCATCATCTGGATTGCAGTATCAAGTTTCGGGTTAGTTCCGGGCTGATACATACCGACATCAATCAAATCCTTGTTTTCGCGATACATTGACATAATAGTACGCATCTTAGCCGCCGCTTCTTTATGCTCCGGTGTTGCTATCGCACTCATAAGCCTTGAAATACTCCCGAGAACATCAATTGCCGGATAGTGGTTACTTTCTGCAACTTTACGGGATAAGAAAATGTGCCCGTCAACGATACCACGCACAATATCGACAATCGGGTCGTTAATATCATCACCTTCCATTAATACCGTATACAGTGCAGTAATTGAGCCTTTCGGGCTATTTCCGGCACGCTCGAGAACCTTTTGAAGCCATGAAAAAATTGAAGGCGGATAACCCTTCATAGTAGGCGGTTCGCCGAGTGACAACCCGACTTCACGCCCTGCCATTGCACAACGGGTTACGGTATCCGTCATTAAGAAAACCTTTTTACCCTGATCACGGAAATATTCACAAACTGCCGTAGCTGCCAAAAGACATTTCTGCCTGATTAAAGGCGGCTTATCACCTGTTGCACATACAAGAACGGATTTTCGCATCCCCTCTTCGCCCAGAGAATCCTCAATAAACTCTTTAACTTCACGCCCACGTTCACCGATTAGCGCAACTACGTTAACATCCGCATCAGAATTCCTTGCAATCATCCCGAGAAGCGTACTTTTACCAACGCCGGAGCCGGCAAACAAACCCAGACGCTGACCGCAGCCCATTGTAAGACATGAATCAATCGCCCTTACACCGGTTGAGAAAATTTCCTGAATAATCGGTCGTTCAAACGGCCCCGGCGGCGGGCCTTCAATTGAACGCCACGTAGCTCCTGAAATATCCATAGGTTTGCCGTCCATTGGCTGTCCCATAGGGTCAATAAGCCGGCCTAAAAGAAAATCCCCGACAGGTATCGTAATAGGCTGGCCGGTTGAAGTTACAAGGCTTCCCTGCCCGATACCATTTCCGTCCAAAAGAAGCAGCAATTGTGCAACTTCCCCTTTAAACGCGGAAACTTCAGCAGGTTTAAGCTCTCCTGTGTTTGTTTCGATATAGCATAAATCGCCGATTTTCAGCCCCGGCAGTTTTACCTCAACCGTCAGCCCGAGAAGCTTTGAAACCGTTCCCTTAAACTGGTAAAGAGAAGTCTGTTCAAGTTTATTATGAACCCGTGTTTTTAAATCTTCTAACTTACTTAAATCAAGCTCGCTCATATTAGTAAGTATACTACCTAATCGCCGAATGTACAACTTTTTAACGTGAGATTACAAATGAGAAGACTTAATTCCAGCGATACCCGTTTGATATCCCGGAACAGTCAGGAACGCAGGTATCGTTTTTGCAATAACTTCACCGACAGGAGTTCCCGGCGCCATTAAGGTGATTGCAAGGCACAAATCATCAACGTGAGGCGCAAAATCCGTTCCCTTGATATGACGCTCAACTTTTTTACCCGAAATCTTTTCATTAATAAAATTAGAAACCTTGTTACCGCCAATTATTCCGACACCCAGTGCTGCGGCCGTTAGTCCGACCGGCGGAACAGCTTTCAATGCACGGTTTGCATATTTAACAAACCCTTTATTTTCACCCTTAATTTGCGGAACATGTTTTAAAACATCATCTTCGTGTTTTTTGTAGTATTTAGAAGTTTGACCGACACACAATATCGGCACCGCAACGTTACCGAGAAGCTGGCTCAATGCTTCCTGCATTTTTGACTTGAAATTCTTTTTATCGTCAAAAAGCGCGCCGCCCGCAAGCCCGCCAACAACAGAGCCGCCTGCAAGCCCCATCACTTCTTTCTCTTCAATCTGTAGAGTTTTACCTTTAATTTTAAAAAGTGCCCAATCTTTGACCGGAGTTTTGGCAAGTTTTGAAATCTTGAAACCCTGTTTATGCGAAATTATTCCAAATGCAGCAGCCGAACCAAGAGCAGCTGTTGCAAGAATTTTCCGTTTTGTATTGTCTTGCTGCCTGTCAGGGTGAAAAGGCTTTATATTATTAAATTGTGAAACGGGTGTTACTGACATAAGATATACACACTTCTTCCTACAACGGGTAGAAAACTGCTAAAAAATAATTCTTGTTATCTATGCATTATTTTGTTACAAAATTAAATATAATACAAGGGTTTTCGTGATAAGCTTAGAATATGGAAGAAAAACGGGGAAAAGTTTTACTAATCAGGCTGAGCGCAATGGGAGATGTAATCTTCAACATTCCGCTTGCAAACTGCCTGAAAGATAACGGTTATGAGGTTCACTGGCTGGTGTCGGAGAAGGGCTATTCCCTTATTAAAGATAACCCCTGCGTAGATAAAGTTTACCTTGCGCCGGTCGAAAAATGGAAAAAATCCGGTAAACTGTTTCAAAATTTCAAAGAATACCTCGGCATCTTAAAAACACTGCGGGGAGAAAAATTTGATATTGCGATTGACACCCAGCTTATCCTTAAAAGTCTTTACTGGACACGTTTTTGCGGTGCCAGAAGAAGAATTGTGTCTAAAAACGCCCGTGAAGGCGCGATTTTAGGCGGAAATGAAGTAATTCCGTCCACCCGCGACGGTTTCAACCGCCACGTTGTAAAATGTTACCTGAAATTTGCCGAATATCTCGGGCTTAATACAGAAAAAATTAAGGTGACACTTCCCCCGACATCCATTAAAACGCAAGAAAAGATTAACGAGCTTTTAAAAGAGCTTAATCCGTCAAAAAGAACTATTATTATTGCGCCGGCGACCACATGGGTTCCGAAACACTGGAACAAAGATAACTGGCGTGAACTCATCAGCCGCCTCGGGAATGAATTTAACCTCATTTTTACCGGCATGCCGGCAGATGCCGAACTTATCTCATATATCGGCGGCGACAAACACATAAATTTAACAGGCAAAACAAACCTTGAAGAATTGCAGGAACTTTTCTCCCGCGGGGATTTAATGGTGTCACTCGACAGCGGAAGCACACACCTTGCCTGGGCTGTTCAGAAGATTAAAATAGTAACAATTTTCTGCTGCACCCCTCCGGGGCTTTATGCGCCATTAGGCGATAAAACCAAATACATCGCTCTCACCGGTTCAAACCCTTGCCAGCCATGCCACAGAAAAAAATGCCCGAACAAAAATCAAAAAAACATCTGCACCCTGACTCCCACTGTTGACGAGGTATTGAATGCTATCAGGGCGCTAATCTGAACTCTATTTCAAAAAGTTTTCATCAAGGTAGCCCAAAACATCTTTATAATATTTCAGGTCTTTTTCACTTGCGGCATAAACCATTCTCAAAACATCTTTTCTCAAAGTTGATAAATCTTCTTCCACATCAATTCCAAAATCAGCCAGATCCAGCCCCAAAGCTTTATGCAACCTGAAAAACAGGCTTAACGACGGAGTATATGTTGCATTTTCAATACGTGAAATATGCTGTTCATTAACGTTCACAATCTCAGCAAGCTTTGCCTGAGTGTACTTCAAGGCTTTTCTTGCCTCACGTATTTTCTTAGCAATAAAAACTTTATCATCAAATGTCATAGAAAATTGTTACCTCGTACTATATAAAATAGGACGTAAACGGGTTTAGGAAAATATTGCAAACTGCATAAACTCCTTAATCTCGACGCAAACAAACAAGCAAATGTATTTATAGATAAAAATATTCTATGAAAATAATAAAAATTTTACTATTAGCCATGCGAATAATATAGAAAAGGTTCGGGATTTAAGCCCGAACCTTAGTCTTATTTATTGAAAGGATAGATAAATTATTCCTTAACATATTCTGCATCAATTACATCATCATCTGATTTAGAAGAGGTTTCGGATGAATTTGCATTGCTGCTTTGTGCTGTTTCACCTTCCTTTTGAACTTTTTCGTAGGCTTTTTGGGAAATTGAGAACATTGTTTGTTGTAACTCATCAGATAATTTTTTCAATTCGTCAGATGATTTATTTTCATCAATTGCCTTTTGTAAAGCTTCTTTTTGTTCTTTAAGTTTAGATTCATCAGCAGGATCAATTTTGCCTTCAAAGTCTTTAACGATTCTATCTGCGGAACCGATTAAGCCGGAAGCATTGTTTTTAATTTCTGCTTCTTCTTTTCTCTTCTTATCTTCTGCGGCATTAGCTTCTGCTTCTTTAACCATTTTATCAATGTCGGCTTCAGAGAGGTTAGAAGAGTTTGTAATTGTAATTTTTTGTTCTTTGTTAGTTGCTTTATCTTTCGCAGATACGTTTACGATACCGTTAGCATCAATATCGAATGTAACTTCTATTTGAGGCAAACCTCTCATTGCAGGCGGGATACCGTCAAGTCTAAACATACCTAAAGATTTGTTATCGGATGCCATTGGTCTTTCACCTTGAAGAACGTGAATATCAACAGCAGTTTGGTTGTTTTCCGCAGTTGAGAATACCTGAGATTTAGAAACAGGGATTGTAGTGTTTCTTGGAACCAACGGAGTCATAACACCACCCAAGGTTTCAATACCAAGTGTCAGAGGGGTTACATCCAACAATACAATATCTTTAACTTCACCTGCCAGTACACCTGCTTGAATTGCAGCACCAACCGCAACAACTTCATCAGGGTTTACTGATTGGTTAGGATCTTTACCGGTATATTCTTTCACCAGTTGTTGAACAGCCGGAATACGGGTTGAACCACCAACAAGAACGACTTCATCAATATCGGATTTTGAAATTCCGGCATCTTTGATAGCTTGTTCTACCGGTTTCTTACATCTTTCTAACAGGTCATAAGATAAATCTTCAAATTTAGCTCTTGTTAAAGAGAGGTCTAAGTGTTTAGGGCCGTTAGCGTCTGCGGTGATGAACGGTAAATTGATATTAGTTTCAACAACAGAAGACAATTCGCATTTAGCTTTTTCAGCGGCTTCTTTAACACGTTGCATTGCCTGTTTATCGCCTCTTAAGTCAATACCTTCTTGTTTCTTGAATTCTTCACAAATCCAATCCATAATCTTTTGGTCAAAGTCATCACCACCTAAGTGAGTATCACCTGATGTAGAAAGAACTTCGTGAACACCGTCGCCGATTTCAAGAATTGAAACATCAAATGTACCACCACCTAAGTCGAATACAAGAACTTTTTCACTCTTTTCTTTTTCAAGCCCGTAAGCAAGAGCTGCAGCAGTCGGTTCGTTTACGATACGTAAAACATCCAGACCCGCAATTTTACCGGCGTCTTTTGTTGCCTGTCTTTGAGCATCATTAAAGTAAGCCGGAACTGTGATAACCGCAGATGTAACTTTTTCACCCAGATAGTTAGAAGCATCATCTGCCAACTTTCTCAAAATCATCGCAGAAATTTCTTGCGGTGTGTAATCTTTTCCGTCAATGTTTACTTTATAATCTTCACCCATGTGACGTTTAATTGAAATAACAGTCTTATCAGGGTTAAGAATAGCTTGTCTTTTTGCGAGTTGACCGACTAATCTTTCACCTGTTTTAGAAAAACCAACAATAGAAGGGGTTGTTCTTGAACCTTCCGCGTTGGCAATAACGGTCGGCTTACCACCTTCCATAACAGCAACTACAGAGTTTGTAGTACCCAAGTCAATACCAATAGTCTTTGCCATAATTGTTTATCTCCTTTACAAATTTCATGCAAATTTATTTTATATTTAATATATAACACTGTTTTTGCAGAATATTAAAAAAATAAACAAAAAATTAATATTTCAGATAGGGCGCGGAGCACGCTCCGCGCCTTCTCTGAATTGTGGAACCTGCTCACCGGCCCCACTGCAATTAATTCTGACTATTTTGCGGCTGCTGTGAGCCAGGTGTACATAAACCGAATTCACACTGTTCGCCAATTTGATCAGGGTTGCGCTTTTCATCAAAACTATCCATATCAACCATACCGTCTTTAGGATGATTATCCAAACTAGGTTGAAACGCATCCGGCTTTTTCAAATTATCCAAATTCTTAGGCAGCATCCTATCCTGCAGCGAATCTTCATTAAAATTGTTAATTATGCAAGGCCCCGGCCCCACTGACGATGCCGTCCGCACATTAGCATGCCCTATCCCGAACTTTATAGCCATTGGAATAGCAATTGCAATAAGTAAAATTAAAATAATATATGTCCGCATAAAAATCTCCTCTCAAATAAAGTCTAAAATTCTAAAAAAATTAAAGCATTCCCCATATAAACTAAGCAAACGGATATATTTAACAAGCATTTCAGGCAAGTTGCTTTTTTTCGCAAAAGTGCTTGTATTTTTTAAAGAGTTATGTTAATATATGGTTACAATTGTTTAAAAAAATTCAAAAAAATAAACATTTTTTAATAAATTAAGTGGAAGAGTTACACTTTTAAAAAGAGAAAAGGAAAAGATAATGACAGAAAATGCTGAAATGACAGTAGAAAATGAAGACCGTCCGAGAATATTATTGGCCGATGATGAAGCCAGCATAAGACGTATCTTGGAAACACGCTTGAAAATGGCGGGTTACGATGTTTATACAGCAGAAGACGGAGAAGCCGCAGTAAATGCGTTCAATAAATATAATCCTGATCTGGTAGTTCTGGATGTTATGATGCCTAAAATGGATGGTTACGGCGTAACACGCGAAATCAGACGTACAGCAGATGTACCTATTATCATTTTGACAGCATTAGGAGATGTTTCAGAAAGAATTACCGGCCTTGAACTCGGGGCGGATGACTACGTAATCAAACCTTTCAGCCCTAAAGAGCTTGAAGCACGTGTAAAAGCAGTTTTGCGCCGTACAAATAACCGCGAAATGGTAACACCTTCCGGTAAAGTAACCAAAAACGTAATCACTGCCGGCAATATTAAAATTGATACCGCACGCCGTCAAGTCTACAGAAAGAACGACAGAATCCGCCTTACAGGAATGGAATTCAGCTTGTTGGAACTTCTCGTAAACAATTCCGGCCAGGCGTTCTCAAGAAACGAAATTCTTCAGCACGTATGGGCTTACCCTGCTGATCATCGGATTGATACGAGAGTTGTAGACGTCCATATTTCAAGACTGCGCTCAAAACTGGAATCCGATCCTGCGAATCCGGAATTAATCTTAACTGCCCGCGGAATAGGCTATATGTTCCAAAGAATAAGTTAGTTTTAAATATTGATTTTAAAAATAATGCCATACAAAATATGGCATTATTTTTTTATTTAGGAGCAGGAAAGTATGGATTACGATTACAGACGACAGCTAACAATAATAATTCTGGTAATATTATGCATATTAAGTCTTATTGATTATCTCACATCATACAAATCAGAAAAGCTTATATGCAATAGAGAAAAAAACAGCTGCGTTGTTGAACGAATAACGAGATTAAATAAGGTTAAAACAGCTTATTTAATGGACGTTGATGAGGTGAAGGATGTGAGAGTGAGTTCACATTATCGCAGACACCGGGACTGGCTAACAGGGAGAAGGCGTGGACGCAACTATTATTTTCTGGTATTCAGACATATTAACAACAGAACAGAAAGAAGAATATTCTCCCGGAGATATCGTTCGGACGAGCAAGCCAAAGAAAAAGCCCATGAAATAATGATGAAATTAAGAGAAGATAGCAATATAATAGAAGTGAGCCGTTAAACATTTTTCTGTCGATAGGTCGTGCAGTATATCTCTGGCAAATAAAAAGTTCTGGACAAAAAATATTTTCGTGTTAGTATAAAAAAGTAAACGAAATGGCGGGTATCGCCAAGCGGTTAAGGCCTCGGATTGTGGTTCCGATATGCGTGGGTTCGAATCCCACTACCCGCCCCATTTATCAATTTAGCCTCTTCGGAGGCTTTTTTAATATATAAAAATTTTATTTAACATTCCCTCTGTAGTTTTTTGTCCAGATTGATTTGTACGGATAGATAGATTATTTGGTAAAGTTGGCTTTGTGTGGGCGTTTTCGGGTCGGAAAAAATAAAGCAGTTCTCCGTCGCCTGCTTGCCCTGCTCGCGCAGGTCAACCCGCGACTTCGCTGTCTAATACGTCACTCAAAAGTTTCGCTCACGTTCCTTATCGCGAAACTTTCTCGGACAATTAAGTGTTCAAAAAAAATCAAACTGGGAAACTGGACTTTTTCTGGACTGTACGGATAGATTGAGATTTGCAGAAGAATAAAGCAGTTCTCCGCCGCACCGCCTCGCTGAACCGCGAGCCGTTAGCGGCTGCGCTGTCTAATACGCCACTCAAAAGGCTCGCTCACGTTCCTTATCGCGAGCCTTTCTCGGACATTTTAGTGAGATACGCACCGTTTTTGAGTTGTACGGATAATTTGATTATTTCGGAAAAGTCCAGTTGCACAAATTTTTAAAAAATCAAAATTTTTGTAATATTTCAGAATAAGGTTGGAAAAATTTTTCCAACCTTATTCTGAATAACTTTATCAATATAACAATTTAACTATTTCTTGCAAAATCAATTATCTCTCCATCCTCGGGAATTAACAAATTATCAATATTGTTTTTATTTTTAAATTCTTTTAAATCATTTCTTGTAACCGAAAGATGGCTGACTGTATCCATGTGGCTGGCAACTACTGTTGCGTTTGGAGCATTTTGCAAAACTTCTTTTACATCATCAATATTCATAATTATTCTTTCACCGCTTAAAACCGTTGCAGCGCAGGCATTTACAACTATTATATCAGGATGGTATTTTGTAAGAGCCTCAATTACTTCTTTACACCAAATCGTGTCGCCTGCTATATACAAGGTCTTTTCATCTTGTGATTTAAAAACGACGCCCATCGCATCATAAGGCAAGCCAACAGAATCGCATAACGGTTTAATTATTTCTCTTTTGCCATGCTGGGTGCCTGTCTTGTATAGAGTTATCCCATTATATTCTGTTCCGGATTCCTGTATAATTTCAACATTTGTAAACCCTTTTGAAATGATGTAATCTTTGTCAATAATTGACTGTACAAATACTTTTATATTTTTATCTAATGCATTTTCAGCGAATTCATCCCAGTGGTCAGGGTGAATATGAGTAATGATAACAGCATCAACATCGACAATTTTTTCAATTTCAAAAGGCAACTCCACTCTTGGCTGGCGAATTTCGGAATTTATCGCTGTATCAAATCCCGGCATATAATCTTTAGGCATAAGCCACGGGTCAATTAAAAACTTTGTATTATTGTATTCCACTATAATTGTTGCATTTCTTACTTGTGTAATTTTCATTTATATTTCCTCCATATAATAAAGCAATTTTATATAGTTATTATCATTTTGACAAGAATGCACTTTTTTGTATAATACTTACTAAAAAGTAAATAAGGATTTTTACATGATAAAACAGAGAAAAGATGAATATCAATGCCCGTTAGAGGTAACTATGGAAATAATCGGCGGCAAATATAAAGGGGTTATAATCGGACATCTTATAAACAAAACATTGAGGTATAACGAACTTCAAAAACTGATTTCACACGCGACTCCCAAAATGCTAATTCAACAGTTAAAAGAACTTGAAGCAGACGGAATAATTGAACGAAAACTTTATCCTGTAGTACCGCCTAAAACCGAATATTCTCTCACAAAAAGAGGAGAAACTCTTATTCCAGCTATTATTGAATTAAACAAGTGGGGCATGAACTATTTAAAAGAAGAAAATATTCCGTGTTCATATAAAGGAAATATAGATTAAATATTTAGCGATTTATTTTAGCTTACGGGCACAAGTTGTCCAAAATAATCAAACCATCTGTACAATATAATCAAACTATGTGTTCTTTTACACCCTCTTTACAAATAAATATGTTTATGTAATAATATGTCCGTTTGTGATGCAAACAACATTAAAACATAGAGAGGGGTAATTATGTTAAAGTTGTTGTCACCAGGTGAAATTATTGTGTTGCGTTTTTTAGCGGAAGGCTATAGCAACTCACAAATAAGCGACAGACTTTTTGTACCGGTTTCAAAAGTAAAACAAGATGTAAAAGCAATATTAAATAAATTAGGTTTAAAAAATCGTATACAAGCGGCAGCTACAGCCGCTTTATTTATGACTAACTCCAAACCTTAGTACCGGTTTACACCTTCACGGTCTGCAGAAGAACTTTCTAAAATCTTACGTGCAAACTTTTCCCAGGTATAAATTCCGGAGGTTTCAAAAGCATTTTTACAATAATCTTTAAACCGTGAAAATTTTTCATTATAAATTTTAATCACCTTTATTATGGTTTGAATAAAATCTGACAACTTTCGCCGATTAAATACAAATCCATTTTGTGAATTAATAATCTCAGCAATTCCGGCAGTCGAGGAAACAATACAGGGTTTACCAAATGCCATTGCCTCCAGAACAACAAGTCCAAAGGCTTCATTAATTGACGGCAGCACCAGTACATCTATTGTAGAATAAAATCCTTTCATATCAGATTGTTTTGGTATGGCTTCTACACACTTGTTCATTCCAAAAACATTTACCAAGCCCTGCATCACAAAATCTCTTCTAAACTTTGGGGCAATAATTTTAACACGAAAATTATAACCGCATAACTTAAGCAGACCCAATACGAATAGTAATAAGTTACCTCCTTTATTAAAAGAACTGTTAGCCACAATACCAAAAGTTATATTTGTATTTTTCTTTATTTCCGGCAGAGTATCAAATACCTTAGTACAAGCCGGATAGACAACTCTGATACGCTCGGAAGGTATGTTGAAATTTTCTTGATAATCTTTTTTTATAATTTCTGATACTGCAATAAATCTGCAATCCTCAATATTTTTAAAACGCTTTATACTCCAGTCCAGCTTTTTACGACCAAAAACCTTTTTAAGGTTACGCAATAAAAAAGGAAGATTATTACATTTATACTGTGGTGAATGGCACTGAAGGAGGCAAGTGTGGTATAATTGCGGAATATTAGCGCTTAAAACGATATCAAAATTTTCCTTCTTAACAATTTTATCAATTTCATCTATGTAAGAATCACTGCTATATGGATATGGAATTTCAATTACACGGACATTATCAATTGACGCACTACTATCTATTTCAGTAAAAACAGTCAGCTCTACATCATTCATATTTGCGTACGCACGAATTAAATTTCCAGTAACAACAATTCCGCCGCCATATTTGGCACCACCGGCTAAAACCTGACAAATATTTTTTGAAACAACTGCAACCTTTTTCATAAAACCTCTAGATATATCGCATAAATACACCACAATATTTAAAATGGTGCATTTAGGTTTAAACTCCTGAGGTAAGGAGATTTGGACGTTTAGAAATCAGAGTTAATATATCTTAAAATATACTGTTAAACTATTCAAGAAATTTCCCTAACTTGCAAAAAACGTGAAATCATGTTATATATCTGGATATAATTTATTAAGTGCATCATTTTAAATATATCATTGTATTTGTGTTGAAGTGAATTTTCTATTAAAGTAGTTTGTATGAAAAGGTTTTTTGTTAAAAATATATACAGGCTGCTATTAAATCGAATATACAATCCATTCATTGAAACAAATCTCAAACCGCTTGAGCTTAACCTGACGCCGGAAGATAAATGTCTTGTGATAGCACCGCATCCGGACGATGAAAGCATAGGATGCGGAGGGATAATGAAATTACATCCTAAAAATTTTGATGTAACTTGCCTGACTCACGGAAATATAAATGACATACGTTTTGAAGAAATGCAGCACGCAATGGAGTTTGCAGGTGTTAACAGCTATAAAATGCTAAATCTCAAAGATAAAAACATCATTGCAGGGCAATCGGAATTTAATACAATTGACATTTCACAATACGATTATATATTCATCCCCTACATATTTGATCAACACAGAGATCATAAAGCTGTAAGCCTTTTACTAGCTAATAAATTACAAAAATCCCGCTACAAATCCACATTACAAATTGCATACTATGAAGTTTGGTCAACTATCAATCTACCGCAATATTACGTAAATATTAGCAACGTTATTGAAGATAAAAAGAAAATGATAAACTTTCATAAGTCACAAATTGCCACCAGAAATTATGCCGAAAAAATTCTGGGCTTGAATTCGTATCGGGGGCTTTTACGCGGACTTGAGGCGGTCGAATGTTTTTCGATTATGAACGCAGCGGATTTTACACGAATAGTAAAAAGATTAACCACGGGAATTACAGAGTAAACAGCTTATAACTATTATCTATTTCATCCTGACTAATTCTAATATAGCGAAGTGTAATCTGCGGTGACGAATGGTTAAAAATCATTTGTAACATAGCTACATCCTTAAACAGCTTATAATGATGATAACCAAATGATTTTCGCATTGTGTGGCTCCCAATATTCTCAGTAATACCAACAGATGCACATGCTTCATTCAGCATTCTATAGACCTGTGAACGATCAAGTCTGTGATTTTTCTGACTCAAAAACAGCGGTTCATTATCAGATTTATCGTTTACGAAGTCGGCAAGTAATTTCTTTAACTTATCGTTAATCGGGAATTTCTTATATTTTGAGGTTTTCTTTTCTTTGATTTCAATATGCGTTTTCCCGCGAACATCACCTATATTCAAGGCTAAAATATCAGAAACACGCAGACCGGAATTTATACCAAATACAAATATTAACCGGTTTCGTGGATTTTTCTCTGCCAGATACGCTTCTACGGCGGCTATATCTTTCTTACTTCTGATTGGCTCTACTAAATGTTTCATCTGTATTCCTCCTTTTATTCATCGTAAACACAAATATTGAAGTGCTCAATTAATATAAAAAGAAGGATTTTACTTACAGCAGAAATAAAGCAGTTCTCCGTCGCCTGCTTGCCCTGCTCCCGCAGGTCAACCCGCGACTTCGCTGTCTAATACGCCACTCAAAAGACTCGGCCACTGAGTGGCTTCCACATTTGGATTATACGCTTACGGTAACGATTGATACTACTATGGCTCCGGCTCAGCCGGGCGCGAGTCTTTCTCGGACAACTATGACTGGAAAATCTCCGGAGCGTCTTTGGGTAAAATTTCTTTATTACCGATAAATAATCTGTCACCCGGAGCTATAGAGATTTTTTCAAATGCATTTTTTAATGTTCCAAGTGTATTTACAGCCCTTAGCGGACTTTTATCTGATTTACTGTATTCTGTGCAGAGCGTCCAGGTATCATTCTGTGCATTGTAATGATAATGTGTCTGACTGTCCTCAAACCGGTGAACACCAAATTCTGTCAAGAATTTCACCCTTTGAGAAATCAAACTTCTGAACTTATCGAATAAGGGAACTGAAAGCGGATTAGATTCCAGTCTTTTCCCGCCTAAAATAAGCCCCCTTTCCGGATTTTTTACAAACCGTATTAACGAAATAACATTATCATTCGCTTTGCGCTGCGTAATCCGGTCATCCCAAAAGTGAAAGCCTTCTCCTTCACGGGTTGAAGGTTTCGTAAGCCCGCCGCCAGTACAGGTTCTGATATCCATAGAATAAAACTCATCCGCTTTTAAAATATTAGGTGTATCGTGAAAATACAAAATTTTATTTTGGGTTTGTTTTATAGAACAAAAAGTTTTCCACGGAACGAATTGAATTCTTGAGGTAAATGAAATATTTTTATTATGATTTTCCATACTCCTACAAAAACAAAACAAAAAAATATTTGCTAAGAGTAAAAATCAGGTTTAATAAAGCAGCTAATTGTTAAAGCATTCCCATTCAGGGTAATAATAAATCGTCACATCTTTTTTAGGCGAAACTTTTGCAGGGCCTCCGACAATAAAATTCGTCAACGAGCCGGTTGGCGGCAGAATTGTCAAAGCCCATTTTACCGGCAAAACTATATATGTAAGGTTCAAACCTTTTTTTATATAAGACGACTTCATTTTGGCAGAATCTAAACCCGGGATTTCAAACCTGTCTAAAATAATCATTGCCGGTATTCCGTTCATCCCCTGTGTTGCGACAGTTTCAACCCGCGCAAGGGCTTCTGTTCCGCGCGGCACAAGCAGTTTGTTCTTATAAAATACATCTTCTTTTACGCGTAAACTGACAGAAGCACCGTTGATACCGTTTTTACTTCTTATTGTTTGCATCGGACGCATTACGATTGCAACTCTTTCAGTGCTTTCAAAATTGCACAACGGATTGGCGGCAGGTAGTTCTTTACCTGCATAATCCTTCAATGTTTCATCTACAAATGTATCCTGTATAATAACTTTTGCCTGCACAGTATTTATTCCGGCAAACACAAGTATAAAAGCTATAAAAATTCCGATTATTTTATTCATATTTCAACCGTTTCTGCGAAGATGTCATTATTTTTTCCTGCAGCATACGTCTGTTTTTTTCGGAAGTAAGAAGGAAATTTTGATAGTACTTATTCGTCAAATATATATTATTTGCTAAATATTCAGGGTATTTGAAATAAATATACTCATAAATTTCAGCCATCCGTTTGCTGACGGTATTATTAGTCAGGAAAAAGCTAAATCTTTTCTGTTCGCCGAGTTTATTTAAGAATACAATCATTGCGACCGGATTATAACCGGCTTTTACCATTAAATCCACCGCACGTTTATCAAAAAACAGTTCATATTTTTTTGGAGCACATTTCATCTGCGCAGAAGTTACAAAACCTCTTGCAAAACCATCGTATGAAAGAGTACCTTTAACTATTTCACGGGATAAAAATGCAGCCAGTTCATTTTCATCAGAAATATGATTTATTTTATTTTTATAAACCACAATTTGCCTGCGGGTAATTGTTTTATCACTCAACGATATAGTTTTTTGGTCCTGTTCGTTATAAGTAAAAACCATACGTTTATCAATTCTGTTGGCATTAAGAATATTAAACGCAACGTTATCAATATAGTGTTGAATTTTCAAATTATCATATATTTGGGTATCTGAGGCTTTGCAATCAGGGATAAATATTGTGCAAGCCAATATAGTAAATATAACCAGCTTCTTAATCATAAAATTATTATATTCAAAAACAAAATATTTCGCAAATAAAATATTTATAAAGACGCTGCCGGTTTGTAAATTTAGAAATAAAGCAGTTCTCCGCCGCCTCCGCCTCGCTTCTTGCTCGACTCGCGCTTAACGGCATTCAGGCAAAAGCCACGCAGGTTGGGCTTGCAAGCCCAACTTACAAATTATGGCTCCGGCTCAGCCGGGCGCGAGCCTTTCTCGGACAAATTTAGACAAAATAAAAAGACCATCTTAATGACGGTCAAGTAATAAAGGAAACATTAGTTATGTGTATGAAAAATTAGTTAATCAGTTAAAAAGTTTATTGCAAACTTTGGTAGCTGTTATAAAGGTAATGGGAATTAAGCCGGATTTATTTTCATCCAAGAGGTCATATTCCTCATTAAGCTATTAACAGGATTTTATTTTATTAACCGAACGTTTTAAAGCTTGATTCTACGTTCTTTTCGATAACCTTTTCGACTGCATCTTTTTCGTTAGAGATTGCATCGTGTTCGGTATCAAGTTGTTTAAGTCTTAATTCAAGGTTTTTATCTTCAGCCTGAATTATTTCAATTTTAGCGTTAATTTCTGCGATAGCTTGATCATACAAGGCTTTGTCATATTCGTACTGATTCATTGCATCATCGTATGCCTTTTGATCGGTTATTGTATTAGTTGTCAACGCATATTCTTTGCCGTCAATCGTGATATTTATATAGCGGCCGGTGGAATCCTGTTCCAGATAACATCCGTCAACGCCTTTGATTTCTTCAACTCTTTCTGCTGAGCCGACTTTATATGCAGCGATATAGGATTGAGAATTATTATTTGTATCGCTGTAGATTGCGCCTTCAACTTCTGTACGGTTGTAGAAAATTGCTTCGTACTCACCGGTTGATGTATTTTGAACATATCTTACTAAATAATCATCAGTATTGCCGTGAGTTTTTTGCAATAATTTCAGGAAGGTTTCTTCTTCTTCCAGAAGTTTAGCTTTTTGATCCGCAGACAGACTGTCGTAATAAGGGTCATCACCTGCCGGAGCATCACCGAGATTTCTCAGTGTAGTTGCACCTATGGTATAAGTATTGCCCGCAGCGACTTCCGTAATAATGCTAGGTGCCGCTGAAACAACAGAAAAGTCATCTGTCCAGGTTCTGATATAACTTACTTTATAAGTTCCATTAGTATCTGCAATTAATGATGTAATCTGGTTAGTTAGAGCGCCATCATTAAATGTATAAACAGTTTGCGTGAATTCTTCAACGGATGGCGCAGTCGGAACTTCCATACCGAGCAAATCTGTATAGTATGAAGCTGATTTGTTAGACAGAGCAGTTCTTTGCTGGTTAATCTGCTGTCCTTCAAATTCAACGTTGTTCATTCTTGCTGTCAAGCCTAAAAATCTGGCTTGAGATGCTGCCATACCCATTGTAGTATCCCTTTCGATTTTAAAAGATTAAATTCGACCTTGTTTTTTAATCTTTTTGATTTCCGTAGCATGCATGTCGGCAGCATGAGTTTCAAACTTTAGAAAAGCATTTTATTTTGCTTAACATTTCGTAACATATCTTCTGACTACACACTTAAAAGCCCCGGATTTCGGGGCTTTTCAAAACTTTAATTAAATTAGTTTACTATGCAACATAACGATCAAGAGTAACGAACCCGCTAAGGGTTGAACTATTTGCAGAGTATCTTTGAGTTTTAACTTTATTTGAACAGTTACCTTCAACGGTTTCAAAAGAGCCGTCAGGATTTACTTTTGTGACAATACCCGTGTGAGATTTACCGCCGCGTTTTTCAATCATGATGTCGCCGACTTTTACATTTTGCGCAATATAATCAGCCCTGTCAGAAGCAGAAGTTACATCTAAATAACAATCGTGCGACCTTCCCCAGCTTTGCAGACCTGATACAGAAGAAGAGCCGAATGAGGACGGCAGTTGAGAGCCAAAGGTATCTCTTGTAACACTGGTTACGAAATCCGCGCACCATGCCTGATTTCTCCCGCCTGAGAATAACCTGTTACCTTCGCGGTCACTATTTACCCTTCCAACGTAAGAAAGTGCATTTTGGGCTAAATCCGTTTGCAATGCTCCTGTGCTTCTCGGGAACGTCAGCTTTCCAAATTTTGGTTTTGAGTAAGAATAACTTGACGGAGAATAGCCGGAAGGCGCATAAGAATATGTTAATTTAGGCGTATAGCTGCTATAAGAACCGGTTCCGAAATTATATGAAGGTGTGTATGCACTATAACGATAACTAAATAGCGGCAACGAATAAGAACTGTAAGTCGTGCCATAAGAATAACTGTACGGAGAGCTGTAAAAGCTTCCGAAACTATAACTATTTAATTTATAGTCAGTTAAAGTCATATTTATTCCCTTAATCCCTTATATTATATATAAAGTATATTAGGAGTAAATAATTGCCTGATTAAAACAAAAAGTTTTAATTTTGTAACAATTCATAGTTCCATGCGTTTTTGACGCTGTCGTTAAGTGTGCGGGAAGGCTGCCAGCCAAGGATTTCACGTGCTTTTTTATTATCGGCAACAAGGATTGCCGGATCGCCTGCGCGCCTTGGCTGAATTTGATACGGAATTTCTTTACCTGTCACTTTTTCGCAGGTTTCAAAAACCTCTTTAACCGTGCTGCCTGTTTGCGTTCCGAGGTTAAAAACATTTGTTTCCCCGCCGTCTTGCAAGTATTTAAGCGCCAACAAATGCGCGTCAATCAAATCATTAACGTCAATATAATCCCTTACGCAGGTTCCGTCTTTGGTCGGATAATCATCGCCGAAAAGATTAAAAGTTTTTCCCGGATTTATAGCGGCTTTCAAAACATTAGGTATCAAATGCGTTTCAGGTTCGTGCCATTCGCCTATCCGTCCCAGTGCATCTGCACCGGCTACGTTGAAGTAACGCAGGCGGACACTTTTCAGCCCGTAAGCTTTTTCAAAATCATCCATAATCATCTCAACCGTAAGTTTGGTTTCGCCGTAAGGATTTATAGGATGCTTAGGGTGGTTTTCGTCAATCGGGGTGTAATCCGGTTCGCCGTATACTGCTGCCGTTGAAGAAAAAACTATTTTTTTACAGCCGTGTTTAATCATTGCTTCCAGAAGATTCATGGAGCCGCAGACATTATTCTGAAAATATTTATAAGGCTCCTTTACGCTTTCACCCACCTGAGAAAATGCCGCGAAATGAACTACTGCCTCAATATCAAACTTTTCAAAAACCCCATTAATGTCAGCCGGATTTTTTAAATCCCCCTCAACAAACTTTGCGGGTGCAAGTTTTTCAACTGTTTCACGGTGTCCGGTCGAAAGGTTATCAAAAATAACTACATCTCTGCCGGCGTCCAGTAGTGCCTGCACACAATGACTTCCGATATATCCGGCTCCGCCTGTTACTAAAATCATATAACTTTTCTCCCTTAAATAAAGCAGTTCTCCGCCGCTCCGCCTCGCTGAACCGCGAGCCGTAGCGGCTGCGCTGTCTAATACGCCACTCAAAAGACTCGCTTGCGTGAGCGGGAGTTGCACGCAACTCATTCACGCCACGTTCCTTATCGCGAGTCTTTCTCGGACAAAATTATTATATATTAAAAACTGTAAAGTTACACCTTTATATTAAAATGTGTTTATTATAAAATTGTGTAAAAAAAGGATTTAGGGTATGAGAATTTCTGCAATTTCTAACAATTTGGGCATTTTTAGTGTGAATGCTGTAAAAAGCAACAATTTAAATTTACAAAAAACTACACCTTTGAAAAACGATAGTTTTGAGCGCACAACAGATAACAATTACGCACAGGCAATAAGATTTGAGGGTGTAAACGCGGCAGGTATAGTCAAACAACGCGGGCTGTTGATGCATATTACGAGTTTGCCGGCACACCGTTCCTTCTGCGGTCAATTCGGCGACCCGCAGACTGATAAATTCATCAACTGGATGGCAGAGTCTAAGCAAACCCACTGGATTATGAACCCTTTAAACGCACTCGAGGATCACCTGTGCCCGTACAGCCCGGACGGCAGGTTCAGCAGAAACAAATTTATCGTAAATCTGAATAAACTTGTCGGGGATGATTATGGCAACCTTCTAAAAGAAAATGAACTTCCTGATGACATAACAACACCGGTTTTCACGCTTGATATGCTTGAGAAACAGAAAAACCCGCGTTTTAAACTTGCATTTGAACGGTTCAAACAGTTAGACGAAACAAAACCAATAAAGCAAGAATATAATAAATTTATTAATGATAACGATGCACTGTGGCTTGATGAATACGCAAATTATGATGCAATAGCAAAAAAACACGGAAAAGTCTGGACGAACTGGGAACGCGGGCTTCAAACCGCACCGGAAGACGCCAGAGCAAAAGGGATTCCGCTTGAAGAACAAATTGCGCCGCTATTGAAAGGTGTTTCAAAAGAAGAACTTCACGATGAAGTCGGACTTTATAAATTTGAACAGTTCCTCTATGACAAGCAGTTCAATGAAATGGTTGAACAATTGAGAGGGAAAGGCATTACGCTTACAATGGATTTGCCTATAGGCGTCAGTGCAACCGGCGTTGATACGTGGGGTAAGAAAAACATATTCCTTCTTGATGAAAACTTCCGTCCGACAAAAGTAAGCGGCTGTCCGCCGGAAGATGCATACCCTTACACTCAGGTCTGGGGGCATGCACTTTATAACTACGATGAACCTGCGTTCTGGGATTATCAGGAACAGACAGTGCGCGGAATGCTTAAAAATTCTGACCTGCGTTTAGACCACTTTGTAGGTTATATTAACCGTGCTGCAATTCCGACAACATTTACTAAAGCTGACGGAACTGTTCTGCGCGGCGATGAAATTTTTAAACCGACAACAGAAGGCGGTATGGGAGCAGGATTCTTCCAAAATGACTGGATAGAAGATGTTTACAAAAAGAAAAGCCCTAAAGGCGAAAATGTCTTTGAACTCTTCATCCGTGTAGCAAAAGAATTAGGCAAAAAGCCGGAGGATTGTTATATTTTAGAAGATTTCGGGCCGCTTGCACAAACTCCTGCATATAAAGAATTCCGCACGACTTACGGCAAAGACTTTATGAGCCAGCGTGTTCCTATCGCAATGGGCATAAGCGGTTCCGGCTTAAAATGGGATAAGTTAAACTCCCCGTTTGAAATGAAAGACAAAAATGTTGCCATTTTAACCGGCAACCACGATCTGCCGCCGTTGAAGCAGTTCATTGATGAACTTATGGACGTCACGAATCCTGACTTATCAATGCCGCAAAAAACCGCACAGAAAATTTTCCGCGAATTCTGCCTCACTAAACTTGATATCAAACCTGAAGACATAAATAATAAAGATGTTGTGTTTGATAAAGTTATGGAATGGCACTACAAAACAGGTGTAAAACAAGTTCAAACAACGATTTCTGACGCACTGGGGATTTATTACCGTCCGAATATTCCGGGCTACTGGAACGGACACCACGACAAATATCTTATGAAAACCACGCCGGAAGCTCTTCTTCCTTTCTGGAGCAGGGTTTTCCCTAAGGATTTTCTCAACCGTGACGACATGGGCGGGATTAATCCGGGATACAAAAAAGCAGCCGATAAATTCACACAATTGATGCAAAAGCTTACTTCAAACGAATGATTTTTACAAAATCCCGTCCGCTAAAAGGCTGATTTAACAGGTATGCGTATATCCTTTTAATATATAATCATTTATAATATTTCTGTCCGAGAAAGTTTCGCGATAAGGAACGTGAGCGAAACTTTTGAGTGGCTTATTAGACAGCACTCTGCCGAGAAAAACAGTCCAGTGAACTGTTTTTCGAGAGGGAAACGCGCGACCCGCGGTTCAGCGGGGCGGAAGTGGCGGAGAACTGCTTTATTATGAAATGTTGACTTTAAAAAAGTTATCATTATAAGTACTAACGTAGAGTAGTGAAATTTAATTATAAATAAGTATAGAAGGAGAGTACGCCTATGGGTATGGCAGCATCACAAGCGAGATATTTGGCATTAACAGCAAGAAAAACAAACGTTGAATATGAAGGACAACAAATTAACCAGGAAAGAACTGCACTTGCTAACCAGAGCGCAGACGCGTTTAACCAGTATTTAGCGCTTGAAGTGCCTACTGCACCTAGTACTCAGGATTATACAACCATTCAATACACATACGAGGACGGCAACATTGAAGAAGCAATCGAAGAAATGACCGAACTCGCTGATGAATCTTCTGATTACAACTATCTTGTAACCCATTACCACTACTCCGATGTATTCACCGGTGTTCGTAATACAAAAGTTAACCCGCAGGTAAGAACCGGTTACGATATGACAACAACCACCACTCCGGCAGATGAAGTCATTGAAGAGGAAGGCGTTTACACCATTAACGACAACCAGGTTACAGCCTACAATCCTGACAGCGTGGAAGAAAAATCAAGATATGATATTCTCAAAGAAGAATATCCTGAACTCGCTGCAATTGAAGAAGAAAACCTTGGTATTTACACCGACGAAAATCAGGTTATGCACTTCCTTGATATGACAACACTCGGCGCGGGTGACGTTGTTGATTACTCAATAGAAGGTATTGTTCCGACCTATGTTGGCAACAACGAACTCAAAAAATATGTTGAAGGTCAGGACAAAGAACTGGATTTATCTCTGGAACAAATAAGAAAAGATAATCCGGATGATCCAATAGCAACGGCTGACAGCATTTATACATACGAATCTTATGGCAGAACCTATTTTGTTACCGAAGAAGAACTTATGGCAAGCGCGAATTCCTCAATGAACGCTGCAAATCCGAGTGAATATCAGTCAAATCTTAATACCTATTACGCAGAAGGTGTTAAAACAAAGATTTCATCAACGGATAAGGCTTTCATTGAATTTGATGACTCCGGCAGGGCAACATCAATACATTTTGAAAATTCCTCTGCAACGTTTGCGCTGCAAACAGAAACAATAACCGATCAGGCCGCATATCAAGACGCAATGAATCAATATGAGTATGAAAAAGCTCAATACGAAAAAGCAGTACAAGATATCAACGCAAAAACTGAAATTATTCAGGAAGAAGACAGAACACTTGAGCTGCGTCTAAGACAGTTAGATACAGAGCAACAAGCTCTCCAAACCGAAATGGAAGCCGTTGCAAAAGTTATTGAAAAGAACGTCGAAAGCACATTCAAAACATTCAGTTCATAGTTTTAGCCGTATTAAAAGGTTAATAATAGAGAGGACAAGAGGTAAGTCATGTCATATAAAAACGATAGTTACTTAGTAATAGCAAATAAATTCGGTTCCGCAAGCAGTGATGCGAAAGCACAGCTGTGGGAGACATACGATAAATTACGCGACATAACAGTTTCAGGAACTGGCTCCGGTACCGGCTGGGAAGGCACAGGCGGTTTTTTGTATAACATGGCAACCTTATTTTCACCGTCAAACTTTGCAACTACATTTGGCTCGTCAGAAGTCATGAACGTTGCCGGAACATCATACTATTCACCTGTTTCAGGCGGAAGTTCCTACGGTATCGATTCACTTTACAACTATTCGGGTTTCCCGAGCGGTGCATCTTCGATTTGGGCAAGTTCAGGATTTTACACGGGCGGTGCAGCCCCGATGTCTGGCTGGGGAACTTCAACCTCAGGCGTTGTGACCGGCGGTGCGTCCGGAATTGCAAGCAGTATCGCAAACGTAGCCAGCGCAAGCGCTTATGGCGTTGGTACTGCAAGCGGCTTTGGTTTCGCTAAAAACTTAGTGCTTCCTGTTGCGGGATTAATTTCAGGGTGGGGCGGCATTATGCAATCCGCAGCGCCTTATCTGGGTGAATACGGGCTTCCGGCACTCGTTATGGGTAACTTAATGCAAGGTACTTCTTCTGCTGCACTTTCAGCTTATCAAAGAATTACCGGAAACGTTACCACAAACGCAGACACAATTCTGACAAACAAAGTCCGCAACATTGAAACAGTTTGCAAAATGCTTGATACTCAGGGTGATGTCGTTAAAAAGATGCTCAAAGAATCCATTGAAGGCGACAGTAAAGCTATTCAAAACTTATAATTTTAAAAGGCGGGATTTTCTCCCGCCTTACGTTTTCTAGCATAATTCCGCATCACCCATGCCGAACTGCTCAAGGGATTTTTCTTTTGCCTGAACACAAATAAATTGGAGTTCACCTTCACCGGAGTTTTCCAGAGTTCTTGAAGCTGCAGGGAGTACCTTTACGCAGGAACCTTCTTTAACCTGTATACCCTTGCCGTCAACAGTAAAAACGCCTTCACCTTTCAGAAAAATATAAACTTCTTCATTTTGTTTATGCTTATGGTTGAACGGAAGTTTAAACCCTTTTGGCACTGAATTTACCGAAATTTCGCATGAAGTTAGCTCCAATGCATCATGCAAAAATGCTTTCCCTTTCTCAATATCAACAATTTTACCCAATTCTACATTTTTAAAGCTTGTCATAATATCCTCCTTTTTGTTACTTATTCAAATAAAGCAGTTCTCCGTCGCCTGCTTGCCCTGCTCGCGCAGGTCAACCCGCGACTTCGCTGTCTAATACGTCACTCAAAAGTTTCGCTCACGTTCCTTATCGCGAAACTTTCTCGGACATTTTAAACGGAGGTAAAAATCCCGTAAAGTAGGCACTTTTTAGTAACTAGCTTTTAAAATAGAATAAATTATGATATATTATGGAAAAGAGAGAAATTAACAATGCTTAAAAAAGAAGAAATGCAGCCGTGTCCTGTTGCAACAACAGTAAATCTCATCGGCAATAAATGGAAACTCCTAATCCTCAGAAATTTATTCATAAGACCATACAGATTTAATGAATTGCAAAAATCTTTAGAAGGCATAAGCCAAAAAGTTCTTACCGAAAACTTGAGAGCAATGCAGGAATGCGGCATAATTGAACGCATAGTCTTTGACGAAAAAATTTTACACACAGAATACCGGCTGACCCCGCTTGGCGAAACAATGCGCCCCATAATAAAAAGCCTAGAGAACTGGGGAAACGACTATCAGAAAATTTGTAAAATATAATTAACATAGAGTATTTTTTCAAAAATTTTATTAAAGTTTTTTCTCCTTGTGTCGATAAAAATATAGTAACGTATGACAGATAGGCCTCCAAATGTAAAGAACTTGTAACATGATTTGCCCAAAACGCAATAATTGGTTGAACACTGTTTTTATATATTTGTAGGTCTAAAGTGTAAAGGAACTATAATGCTTCGTGAAACTTTAGAGATGAATATAAAAAGACTCGTTGATTTCTTAATATATTCAAGAAACTTTATTATAAGGAAAAGCCCTGTCAAAGCGTTAGTTGCATCTTTTATGGATGGTGTCAGAGATTTTCTCACAATGAGAAAAAAGTTGAAAATGGCACAGTACAGGTTAAATTACCACCAGCACCAGCTGATGAAAATGGAACAATTAATCGCAAAGAACAGCCAGCACACGTTTTTGAAAGGGGCGAACCTTAACGAAACAAGATAAGGAAAAAGTGTATGGGTGTGTTAGTAGCGACAATGCGTACGCAGTATTTGACAAATCTCAAGTGTGATTTGGAATACAAAATACAGCTGATTACGCAGGCAAAAATGAGTTTGATGTCATCTAACGGTGACTTATTGCAGGTTGGTACCGATTACGACCCTGAATCTCCTATTGTCAAGTCACTTCAACAACGGCAGGCGAAAATGAAACTGCTGGAGCAAAAACTTGATCAGCAAATGGCAGCTTATCAAACTCAGTTAAGAGCTACAATGACTGAACTTGAATCTGCTAAGGCAATGCGTGACAGAGATATTCAGGAAACATTCAGGTACTAGGCCTAATTAATCTGTAAAAATAAACTTACTATGTCGTTTAAAGAAGCTGACTGCTTCTGATATTTTTGCACCTGAGCTTCAAGTGTATTAATTTGTTTTTTACACTCCAGAATACTATTTTGACAATCTCTTGCAGAAGCATTGATATTTTCTTGCAGCTGCTGAGCCTCTTGCAGAACAGATTTCATAGAAATTCCCAGAGCCTCCATTGTCTGTTTTATAACCAGAGCACCAGCCTGACGGGAAACACCGCTTGGCAATTGGGATATTAATTGTCTTAAAACCGCAACATTTGCCGGAACTTCCAATCCGCCGAGGTCTGAAAAATTATTATTTATCGGGGTAGTATAAATATTATTTTGTTGAGCAATATTTGAATTTAATGCCGGCTGCTGATTTAACGCTGCGCTGAACGTTGGCTGCTGCATAGCAGGCTGCGGATTTACAAAAATATTTTCAAATGTAGAAGGTTCCGTATAAAATTGTTCCGGTTCAACAGAAGGCTGTTCCACCGCAATATTTTCTGAAACAGGTGTTGTTATTTGATTTACCAGATCAGATTCACTCTGCTTTTTCAGTGCATCTACAATTCTTTTTCCTACGCCTTCACTCATATATGTACTCACGGAATATCCCCTTCTTTCTTTTCTCTATCTTATGCAATTATATTAAAACATAAGATAATTTTCAAGCAATTCTGTAAATTATTGTAAAAAATATTAAAGTTAGCGTGATTTCTGCCGATTAAAGAAATATCAATTGGTAGAATAACAAAGAGGTGTGTTGTGCCTAAAAGCATAAGAATTGCAGATATCAAAGACGCAGGATTACGGGAATTAGCGAAAAAATACGATACCGGCGGTAAAAAAGGTATTCTTGAGGGCAAGGAAGTCATTGCTTTCAACAAGGCTAAAGCTAATTACAAGCCGGCTCAACTTGTTGTAAAAATCAATGATGTAAAAGTTTTACGCACACCTCAAACAGTTCTAAACACCCGCAATATTCTTACAGTTATTGAGAATTATGAAAAAGATCATGAGGGTAAAACCCTGCTCGGGGATTTTATTAAAGAGGATGAAATTCCGCGTGAGCAACGAAAAAACGGAGCAATAAAAACTTTTGAAATTTTATATAATAAAGTTTTGTCAGGTGCTAAAACAGACGATCAAAAAGCAGAACTTGCAACACTGAAAAAAGAATTCAATCAGGTAGTTACGGAAGAACTTGACGACAGCTGGTTTGAATGGGGAATTTCAACCTCCAAAGTCAATGAAATCGTTGCCAAAATGCAAAAAATGTATACCGCGAATTCAACTGAACTGGCTCGGGAAATTTATGATCATATAGATGACAACAGTTTTTCCTACGCGGATAAAGATTTCAGATATTTATTAGATTCAATTGACTCAGGCAACGCTATTTCTGTTGCGCAGCAGGTTAAACAATATAAAGGCAACAGCGGAAATGAATCTTTATTGCGAATTCTGGCACAAGAATACACCGCACCGTTTTCCGATGAACAAAAAGCTGAAAAGAAAGCGCAAATTAAAAACTTTGTAAATTCTTATTTCAAAGCAGCAGGATACTCAGACACGCCGTATATGAAGGATGTTCAGAAGCGTTTAGAGTCAATTTTAAATTCAACCGATACCGGTTCAAATATCTTCACCTCCGATATCGACGAACTTGACAGCATTATGGAGTCCGTTATTACCAATAAACCCAAAGATATAGCGGCAAACCTTTATAAAATTATAGATGACAATTCATTTGCCTTTTCAAGAACAGATGTCAAAATTCTTCTGGATAAAATTAATCCTTCAAATGTCAATGAAATCTTAAAAGAGTTTGAGAAAAATCCGGACAAAAAGTCGCTACTTACAATGATTGACGAAGAATGGGGAGATAATGATGTCCGAAAATCTTATATTAATAAAATTGTCAAAACACAGCTTCAGGCAAGTAAATATGTTAAAGACAAAAAAATCACAGAACACGTAAATGCGTCTTTAAAAAACGAATCCGTTGCCGACACGGAATTATTAATGGATGTCATAGGTAAAAATAAAAATACAGATTTTATGAGCAAGACACTGTTCGATAAGCTTTCAGATGATACGGATAATTTTGACAAAGAAGCTGTCCGATATCTGCTTGACGGTATTAATAAAGACAATGTTGTCAAATTTATGGAGTCCTTTAATAAACTTTCAAAGGGCAAACCGCTCACCCAATACCTGCAAGAAAAGGGCGGGGTCGCGGCGCAGGAATATATTCTGTCAATTACGGATAATCTGTTGGCTGCAAACGAGAAAAAATTTGCAGGTGAAGATTTCAACACAACTTTCGGAGTGTTAAAATCTGATATTCAAAAGTATATAAGGGATAACATCACGGATGAAGAAGATCTTACCCGAGTCGTCAATTCAATGTTAAAAGCAACGCCGGCAGATATTGCAAAAAATATAGAAGATATAGCCTCCGACAAATACGGCGCAGCAGATGATATTTCATTTAAATTATGGGTATCAAAAATTGACAGCAGCAATGCCCGTGAAGTTATTAACGAATACAAGAAGCAATTTGACGGTAACACTCCGGTTAACGCGATAATAGAAGAACGCAGCGCTGATGTCAGCACAAGACAATCTCAAATTTTACACGTTTTATCCTCATTAGTTGCACAACTAGGGGAAGATAAGGTTAATCCGGGTAATATTGCCGATTTTAACAGCAGGCTGGAAAAAGAATTATTCGGATTTGGTCTGGCTTCGGCAGACAAATTAAATAAACTTCTTGCAACTGTTTCTGCCGGAATACCGGAACGCGGAACCGCTTCGGGGAATAATGCCGGATTTACAACGCTGACAAATGTTCGGGCAAATGTTCCGGAAATATCTTTAGGCGAAAAATACGGAAACTTTTCATGGCAATATTCAAATCTTAAAGATATCAAATCCCTTGCCGATATCGCGGAATTAACCGGACTAAGTCTTGATTACCTTAACGAAATGAAAATAACAGAAGGCGTAAGACCGTCTGTTTATAACTGCAGTTCACAAAAACTGACAATCGGTATCGGACACAACTTCCACAGCACAAAGGGCGAAGAAAGAGAATATCTGCTGAAAGCAACGCTCTCAGAAAGCGAAATGTATCAAATACTTGCATACGACCTTGTAAAGGCAATAAATAAACTTCAAAACAACAGGAACATTGATACGTCAAAATTAACGCAGGGGCAGTTTGAAGCTCTGGTTGATGTTTCCTTCAACGCACCAGGGTATATGAAAACGCTTTCCGAAAAAACGAATGCAGCTCTGGCGATTAGAGAAAACGGCGGCGATCCGAATGCACAAAAAGCCTTTGATGAGGCTGCTTATGAATTCAACCAGCAGCTTTCAAATTCAAAAATTGCCGCAGGTCTTTGCAAACGCCGGATAAGAAATGTTTTAAGATATTGCGGCGTTGAAAATTACCACGAATTGCCGGCGGATTCCAATGCAAAGAAACGTATAACTATTCTTGCCCTGAACGGCTATAACGCATCTTCCCTGCTTAAAAAAGGCATTTACACAGATGAAGTCTGTAAAATTCTGGGTATAACGCAGGAAGAATTTAACGCATTAAAATACCCGAAAGGTTATAAAAGCTAGCCGTAAAGGTAGTTCAATCCACCGCCGCTATTCATATACTGTGCCATTTGCAAAATCTGTTCATCAGTCATTGTTGCTTGCGGAGGTACCCAGCCGGAACCTTGCATAGGAATCTGTTGTCCGTTTTCTCCATTTTGAGCTATATATGGCAGCCAACCCGGCAGGTGTGATTCACCGTTTTTCTCGGCTTGTTTTTCACTAAATCCTTTGCCAAGAACAGCCTGACCAAGCGCGCCGGCAACCATACTGCCGATAAGACCTCCGACCAGCGGTATTGGTATCAGAGCCTGACCAATCATAAAGCCTGCGGTATCAATTCCGATTTTTGCAGCCGCTTTACCGGTTTCAAGTAAACCTGTTGCAACTCCGCCGTCCTTACTTGTGAAAGCACTAAAAATATTAGGGAGCTCAAAACCGACCGCAAGAAGTCCGCCAATCATAGGAAAACGCTTCATAAGAGCTTTAAAAGCACCTCTTGCCTTACCTGCGGCAACTGATTTACCGGCCCGTTTCGCTGCTTCTCCGCCAAGCCTCCATTCATCTTTAAAAACCTTCGGAATTGTTGAAAACTGATGCCAGAAAGCTTTCAGATAACTATTCCCGTTTGCCTTCCTTATAGCCGCTTCATGGGCTTCCACTGATTGATATGCTTTTTTAAACTTATCTCCGAAATTTTTAAAATTAGCATTCCGGTAAGGAGCATACCACGGTGCTTTTTTATCAAATATTGAATTATTCATGGATTCCCAGAACTCGTCCGCACCCGTCCCGAAAGTCGTGTGAAGATAAATCCTGCCGATACGCTTTGCGTACGAGCCAAATGTATTCGATGAAACACCGTTTACACTCATAATTTTACCTACCTAAATATAACCTACCTTACATATATAAAGTTTTTTCTTCCTGAAAAATTGCGTACTTTATTAAGATTTGTAAATTTTCTATTCTATCCCTCTATTTAGCACCTGCCGTCTTGCCTTTTAAGCGCCTTTATTGTATATTCTTAATCAAAAGGGGTGTTTCCGGATTAATGTTGGATTTTGCGAGTATAATGGAAAAATGCGGACTGATAGAACTCAAAAACATTTCGCGTTCTATCAGAAAGATTATTACCCTCGAAAAACACTATTCCCGCGATGAACTCGTTTTGATTTATAATTACATACTTTCCAACGTTAAAAATCCGGAAATTTTGATGTACACAATCCGGTGTGCCGACAAAATCCGTGATAATTCAACGCTTGACGCGCTGCTTGATATTTTGTTGATGAAAAACAATTTTGAAAGTTCACAGGAAGAAAAAGAGAATTTTATCAATGTCCGCGCAATGAGTGCAAAAGCTATTGCACACCTGAAAAATACGGCAGCCGTAACGCCTTTGTTATATTGCCTTAACAACAAAGAAGAAAATTACAAAATCCGTCTGGCATGTGCGGATGCGCTCGGCAAACTCGGTGACAGATACGCGGTTGCACCATTAATTGAAGTTGTTACGGATCAGAATGAACGTTCTGTCTATGTTAAAGAATCCGCGGCATGCGCACTTGGACTTCTAGGGGACACACGCGCCGTTGATCCCCTGGTGAACATTTTAAACTCCAGTAAAGGAATTTTAAACAGATTTACTTTCCTTAAAGAACGCGTTATTGAAGCGCTCGGGAAACTAAAACTCGGCAACAGCGAATTTGTATTCAATGCGCTGAAAAATTCGCTATTAGACGAATCCTCGCAAATAAGGATTTCTGCTTTAGAAGCGATTATGAACAGTGAAAATCCAAAAGCCTCTGAAACTATCAAACCGCTGTTACAGGATGAGGATGAAGAAGTAAGAAAAAATGCTTTAATCGCCCTATACAACCTTGATGGCCGCGATATTCTGGATGAGGTTATAAGTTTACCAATTTATCAGGACAGTCTGAAAGAAGAGGCCGAAAACCTGATTGCCGAATATGAATCAGATGAGGAATACGATGTCAACAAAAGAAGCTAAATCAATAGTCCTGCTCTCAGGCGGACTGGATTCGGTTGTGAGTCTTGCTATGGCTCAAAAAGAATTAAATATTACCCTTGCCCTGACCTTTGACTACGGACAAAAATCCGCAGAAAAAGAGATTAAAGCCTCAAGTGCAATCGCTAAGCATTACGGAATTACGCATAAAGTTATAAAACTTGACTGGCTGAGGGAGATTACCCGTACATCGCTATGTTCTGACGCTGAAATTCCGTCAGGGGAAGCGCTTAACAACCCCGAATCTTCTGCAAAATCAGTATGGGTTCCAAACCGCAACGGATTGTTTTTGAATATTGCAGGCGCTTTTGCTGATGCAGACGGCTTCACCAATATTATAATCGGTGCAAACAAAGAAGAAGCGCAAACGTTTCCGGATAACACCCGTGATTTTATAGACAGCGTGAATAAAGAGTTTAAATTCTCAACCCGTGTTCAACCGCGGGTTACAGCACCACTGATTGAGTGTGACAAAGTTGAAATCGTTCACATTGCCCTGATGCACAAAGTACCCCTAAACCTCTTAAACAGTTGTTACAAAAATACTGAAAAACATTGCGGAGTATGCGAATCTTGTGTTAGGCTGAAAAAAGCACTTGAAGCAAACAAAGCTTTTGAATACATTAAACAGTTATTTGAGGAATAAATATAATGAAAACCCTGTTCATTAAAGAAAATATTAAGTATGAAGGACATCAGCTCTGCCCGCACTGGATTTATAAAAACTTCAAAATTCAGGGAGATGCAATCGTAGCGTTCGTTGGCGAATGTGAGGTTAAATTAACCGAAATGGTTGACATTGAAGATGTCATTAACAACGAACCTATTTACAGCAAATCAATGCTGAGTTTTATCTCGGAGCAGTTCAACGTCAGTCTGGTAGAAGGCGTTTTCCGCCAGAGGTTATTAATGTGCATCATCAAAGAAGCTCTTGAAAAACGCGGAATTTTCGTTGTGCGTGAAGGCGATGACCTCTTTATTGACGGCAAAAAGCTTTCTGTTTCTATCGCGACAAAATCAATTACATCAACTCTAATCCACACAGGCCTGAATATAACATCCGACGGTACGCCTATTCCGACGGCGGGTCTGGAATCAGAGCTGGGTATCCACGATATTAATTGCTTTGCGGAAGAAATTATGCTAAGATATTCTCAGGAAATTGATGATATAATTATGGCAAGCACAAAAGTCAGAGGAGTTTAAATTGTATGCCAAGAGTAGAGCAGGTACAACAAAAAGCACTTGAAGAATTTAGAGAAAAAAACAGAAACGCGGCAAAACGTAAGAAAAACAAAGGCGCAAGCCAGCTTGGCGAATCCGCGATTACATTTGTCTGCCTGTTTTTCCTGCTTTCACTGCTATTTTTGCAGGTAGCAAAGAAAATGACTCCGAAAATTGACACCTCCGTCGGCAACAACGTAGAAGTTGCTGAAACAACAGAGCCAAAAGGGACAATTGATGACAGATTAAAACTTATTCAATTTAACGATGCAATGGCATCTGCTGAACTTCAAAAACAAAAAGAAAATGAAATGTTTAACGAGGCGCTTGAAGAAAAAGTTGTAATCCCGCAGGAAAAAGAAACCGCGGAGGGAACAGAAGAAACCGGCGAAAAACCTGATTTAAGCGACAAAGTTCAGGATATAATTTCTAAAAACATTGCAGAAGTTCAAACGCTCAACCCGCAGCAAGAACAGGAAGAAACAGAACCCGCAGCGGCAAAACAGCCAAAAGCCGCACCTGTTCCGGAGTCAAATGTTTCAAACGCACAGCAAATGGCAGAAGCTCTGACCCAGACAAGAAAAAAAGAAGAACTGGATAAAAAGATTTCCGCAATAAAAGAAGCTGATATTAATATTCCGACATCTGCTAACTATAAAGTTTTAGTGGGCAGATACCAGACCGCAGAACAAGCGCAGCTTGCAAAATCTATTATCCGCGAAACCGAACTCGGACAAAACGCTTTTGTAAAACGGGTTAATAATTCCTACACTGTCCAAATCGGCTCCTACTCAACCGCAGAGCAGGCATCAGCCGTTGCAAACCAACTCACGACAGGAAGTTTTCCGGCAAGAGTTTACTACGAAAAACCGGTTAAACCGTCCGCACAAGACGGTAAAACTATATTTTAATTCCTTCTAAACTTTCAAGAGAACGCTTTGCAAGCAGTTCATTCTTGAGTTTTTTATTCTTACGCTCTTTTTTAGGCAGTTCAATCGGTTCTAAAATTCCCCAGTTTGAATTAATCGGCTGGAATTTAGTATGGTTTTCATCGCTGATATAGTGAGTTAATGCCCCGAGAATAGTCGTCGGTGGCAAAGTCAAAAGCGGCTCGCCCGAAATATAACGTGCCATATTAATTCCGGCAAGAAGCCCTGAAGCTATTGATTCCGTATACCCTTCCGTACCCGTTATCTGACCTGCAAAAAATAAATCTTTGCGTGTGCGGGTCTGTAAGGTCGGGTTAAGAAGTTTCGGGGAATTAATGAACGTATTGCGATGCATAACCCCGTATCGTACAATATTTACATTCTCAAGCCCGGGAATTGACTGCAATAACTCCTTTTGCGCACCCCACTTCAAATTAGTCTGAAAACCGACAAGGTTATAAAGCGTTTTTGCCGAATTATCCTGACGCAGCTGAACAACCGCATAGTTTTCAATACCTGTACGCTTATCAATTAAACCAACAGGCTTCATAGGACCAAAACGCAAAGTATCAACACCGCGCGAGGCAATGACCTCGATCGGTAGACAGCTTTCAAAAAATTTAGCGCCTTTCTCAAACTCTTTTAATTCAATTTTCTCCGAATGCGTCAGAATATCATAAAATCTTTCATATTCCTCTCGGTTCATCGGGCAGTTAATATATGAAGCCTCGCCCTTATCGTAGCGGCTTGCATAAAAAGCTTTATCAAAATTTATACTTTCAACATCCACAATCGGTGCAATCGCATCAAAAAAATACAAATGTTCACTCTGCGTAAACTCTTTTATTGCATTCGCAAAATCAGGACTTGTAAGGGGGCCGGATGCAATAATCACAGGGCCGTCAGGGATTTCTACAACCTCTTTATTAATTACATTAATATTACTATTTGACTGAATTTTCTCTGTTACACGCTGCGAGAAAAGTTCCCTGTCAATCGCAAGCGCACCGCCTGCCGGAACCTGACAATCAAACGCAATATCAATCAATTCCCCGCCTAAAAGCCGCATTTCACGCTTCAAAAGTCCGCTTGCATTACTGATATCGTGTGAGCCAAGACTATTTGAACAGACAAATTCCGCGAACTTGCCGGTTTTATGCGCACCCGTTGATTTTTCAGGGCGCATTTCGTACAAATTAACCTTTATTCCGCGCTTTGCAAGCTGCCAAGACGCTTCCGAACCCGCCAGACCGGCGCCGATTACATTAACTTCCATAAATTAGAGTTTATTATGCTAAAACCCCTTAGTCAAGCTTGTTAAAGATAAATTTCCGGTAATTAGATGAGGACGACCCTTCAAAATAATGTTAATATTCTGGTATAAACTAAAGGAGAGAATCATGCCGGATAGAAAAGGAAATATTAAATGCCCGGCCTGCGGCAAAGAAATGACTGAAATTTTCATGCCGGAACAGGGCATAAATATTGACGTCTGCCTTAATGGCTGCGGAGGAATATTTTTTAACAACAGAGAATTCAAACATTTTGACGCAAAAGACCAGAATATAGATACTTTGCTTGAAGCTATGAAAGGCAAAAATTTTTCTCAGGTTCACGAAACAACAACCACCCGAACCTGCCCTGTTTGCGGCGCTGCTATGGTCAAAAATTACAGTAGTGCAACAAAACAAATTCAGGTGGACGACTGCTACTCCTGCGGCGGAAAATTCCTCGACTACGGCGAACTAATTAAAATCAGAGAAGAAGGCGATTACAACGATGCAATGCAAACCGTTTGCTCAATTGCAGGCCTTGACTTCCACGATGAAAGAAGAAATCAGGAAGCCGTAAAAAAACTCTTTGATTCTCTAATAAATAAAAAATGAACTTTTTATATCCTGTTTCGTTATACAAATGTGATACGAATTTTAACCAATAGGAGGGTATAAAATGACAGAAGAAAAATTGAATGTAGTAGAAGTAGAAGAACCTAAAAAGTGTAATTGTCCTATTTGTACATTTTTAAGAAGCGATGAGTTGAAAAAGTTTTTAGCCGTAATTCTGGCGTCATTTATCGGGTGTTCACTGGCGATTCTGGTCTTTGCGCCAAAGAAACATTTTCCAAATCCAAAGCGGCCTCATCCGCCTTATATGCGAATGATTGACAGACCGCTTCCGCCGCCGGGAGAATTCAGAGATTTTGACCGTCAGGGCGGGCCGGAATTCCGCAGAGATATTCCACGACACCATGAATTCCGCGGTGAAGCTCCACGACACCACGAATTTAGAGGCCCTCACCACAAAATGTTTCGCGGGGAACATAAAAAATTCGACTGGAAATGCAAAAAAGACTTTAAAAAACCGGATAAAATGGCAAAACCAATGCCAACCCCACAACCGGTTAAAGCAGAATAATTGAAACGGGCGGACATTATGTCCGCCCGTTGTGTTTTATAAATTATACTTTGACGCCGCGAGCACCGGCTTACGCTTTTCTCCGCCTGGATAAATTTTTAGCGGGTACTTCATACCCGCAAAATTTACTACGGCCGTAAATAAAGCAGTTCTCCGTCGCCTGCTTGCCCTGCTCGCGCAGGTCAACCCGCGACTTCGCTGTCTAATACGTCACTCAAAAGTTTCGCTCACGTTCCTTATCGCGAAACTTTCTCGGACATCGTAGTGTTTCGCCGCCTGCTCGTCACACTCCCGTGTGCCGACACTGCGGCTTCACACCGGCTTACGCATGTTATGCCCAGTCGTCAATCTTATGTATTTCTACTCCCGGAAGCTTATCTTTATTCGCAATCAGGTCTTTATACAAAACTTCTTCGGCTTCTTTTGTTTTGCCTAAAATCACTTCGTTTTTCTTTGTGATATCCCAGGCAAAAGTATTATCATTAGCCAGATGTTTTCTCATATTCCCGCCTCTTATCTCACGGATCGGGTCTCCGGATTTTAAAAATTTAACAAAATCATCAACTGTTACTTTTTTAGGAACATTCTTAATAACAATCCCCTTAAATGCAAGCTGTTGTTGCGGCGCAGGTTCCGGTTTCGGCTGCGGCTCGGACGGTTTTGTTTCTGTTTGAGGTGCCGGTTCTTCGTTCTTCAATGATCTAACTTGCTGCGTTTGTACAGGGGTATTCCCAATTGCTCTAATCATAATTTTTCTCCTTTATGCTGTTTTATGCTTACATAATGGAACTGAATATTTTTTATTTACATTTTATCCAAAATATTTTACATTACTTAATAATTGCGGGAAATTCGTAAGAATTTCCCGCGATCTTTTTCATACAATTTGTTATTAAATTCCCGTTTCTGCTAAGCCGGTGTCTACACTACTTTTTCAAGAAGTCCGGAATTTCAATGTTGTAGAAGCTTGAGCTTTCTGCTCTTCTAACAGGGGTCGGGTTTGAAGATAAAGAACCCATGCTGCTTGAAGTAAACATTGAATTGTTATTTGCAGTTGAAGAAGAGGTCAATGCCGAGTTAGCAAAGAAATCTTCCGGTCTTAATTGTTTAACTTCGGTCTTTTCTTCAGGCATTTGGTTTTTTAATTCAAAACCTGTTGCAATAACAGTTACCTGAATTTCACCCTGAATATTTTCATTAACGGCTGTACCAACGATAACGGTTGCATCATCAAGCACTGCGTTGTGAATAATATTTGCAGCGTCAGTGATTTCGTGAAGTGTCATATCAGGACCGCCCGTGATATTAACAATAACACCGCTTGCACCGTTGATTGAAGTTTCAAGCAATTGTGAATTGATAGCAATTTCAGCAGCCTTAACAGCTCTGCCTTCACCCTGACCGCGACCGATACCCATAAGAGCTGAACCGGAGGCCTGCATTACGTTCTTAACATCTGCAAAGTCAACGTTTATCAAACCTGGTACGGTAATGATATCTGAAATACCCTGAACACCGCGTAACAGAACTTCGTCAACGATAATAAATGAGTCTGTCAGAGAAACCTGTCTGTCAACGACCTGTAACAACTTGTCGTTTGGAACAACGATTACAGCGTCAACGGCTTCTCTTAATTTTTCCAAGCCTTGAACTGCTTGATTTTGGCGTTTTTTACCTTCCCAGGAGAACGGTTTTGTTACGACACCGATTGTTAAAATACCTAATTCCTTAGCGATTTTAGCAACAACCGGAGCTGCACCTGTACCTGTGCCGCCGCCCATACCTGCGGTGATAAACACCATATCTGCGCCTTCAAGAGCCTGTGTAATCTCTTGCTGAGCTTCTTCTGCAGCCTTTTCACCAACTGAAGGATCTCCGCCTGCACCTAATCCGGCTGTTGATTTCGCACCTAATTGAATTTTATTTTGGGTGCGGCCTTGTTCCAGAACCTGTAAATCTGTATTCATTAACCAGAATTCAACGCCTGAAAGACCGGCTTTTATCATTCGGTTAACAGCGTTTCCGCCGCCGCCGCCAACACCAACAACTTTTATATTTGTAGGGTTAATAGGTGATCTACGAATTTCCATATCACTTGTATTTGTGCTGGAACTGGTATCATCCTTCCGTGCAAAAAGATCTGCTAAATTTTCCACTTTTGTTACCTCATTTATTATCTGTAATTGCTTTGCTTCCATTTGAACTACCTGCCATTCCAACTTCTTAGCCGATGACCGGCACCTCAATCCAAACATCAAACCCCTAATCTAAATCTTTAGGTTGATACTCTTAACAACATCTTATTTTAAATAGAAAAAAAGTACAACAAAAAATTGGCAATTATGAACAAAATTTAATAAATGTAAAAATTACTTAATTATTCGTGTATTTTTTACGCCTTTTCCGCCGGTTGTGTCATAATTAGGCTCATGATAGATATTGATAAAATTGTTAAGAATCTTAAAAATGCAAAACAACCGCAGAGCGATTTTGTAAAACTTATGGATTCCTTCAATGATCCGTATCTGGTTTTGATTGCGTGCATTTTGAGCCTTCGCACCAATGACAGAACAACTTACCCCGCAACGCTTAGAATGCTTGAACTCGGCAAAACCCCTGAAGATTTTGCAAAATGCGACCCCGAAGTTCTGGCAAAAGCAATATATCCTGTCGGCTTCTACACAAACAAGGCAAAACAAATTGTAGAACTTTCTAAAGAACTTGTAGAAAAGTATAATTCCAGAGTTCCTGATTCTATTGAAGAACTCGTCAAATTCAAAGGCGTTGGAAGAAAGACCGCAAACCTTGTCTTATCGGAAGGTTTCCATAAACCCGCAATATGTGTGGACGTCCATGTACACAGAATTTTCAACCGCATAGGCTATGTCTGCACCAAAACGCCGGAAGAAACCGAATTCACGCTCAGAGAAAAGCTTCCTGTCAAATACTGGATTGATATCAATTCTCTCCTCGTAACCCACGGGCAGAATGTTTGCAAACCAATAAAACCGCAATGCACAAACTGCCCTATTTCGCAATACTGCAACCGGATAAATTGCTGACTACCCACCCGTCAAAAAATTCTAGCCGGCTAGCCTATAGATTAATCATCCTTTTTACACTTAAATAAAATGTGTAACAAAACTTGAATTAATCAAGAAGGAGATCTTTTGGTTATGGAAACTAATACTAATGACACACGCAAAGTTATCAAGGTGGTTATTGTCGAAGATTTTAAACTTACGCGTGTAGGATTGAGATGCGCACTTAATGAAAACGCAGACATCAAAGTTGTTGCGGAATTTGAAAATGCAATTGACGGTATCAAATACGTTGAACACTACAAACCGGATGTTGTACTAATGGATTTGGGTTTGCCTACAATGAACGGCATAGAAGCAACGCAAAAGATAAAAGAAATTTCACCTGCAACAAAAGTTATTGCGCTTACCTCACACGACAGGGGCGAAGAAGTCGTTGCGACATTGAGTTCAGGAGCGAGTGCATATTGTTTAAAAGATATCGACCCGCAAAAGCTTGCCGGTGTAATCCGTGATGTTGCAACAGGTGTCTGCTGGATTGACGCAATGGTTGCGGCACAGGCGCTCGGTTCACTGCCTAAAGTTGAAAACGTTGGATTTCTTCCGTGCAAAAACAATCAGGAAGGCAGGGTGCCGCTGACCGAAAGAGAATTTGAAGTATTAAAACACTTAGTTTCCGGCAAAAGTAATACCGAAATAGCAAAGGAACTGATTGTAAGTGTGCACACCGCCAAAGCCCATGTTTGTTCAATTTTACAGAAGATGTGCGTAAATGACAGGGTTCAGGCTGCCGTCAAAGCTGTTAAAGAGGGAATTGTGTAGAGAATTTGTAACGCCGTTGGCAAAACCAACGGCGTTAACTTCTTTTTTATTGTCCGAGAAAGGCTCGCGATAAGGAACGTGAGCGAGCCTTTTGAGTGGCGTATTAGACAGCGAAGCCGCCACGGCTCGCGGTTCAGCGAGGCGGAGCGGCGGAGAACTGCTTTATTTATCGCCGAACACACCATATTGACCAGTCAGCTCCGGCGTTTGAAAGCAGACAGCCACCCTCGGTCATTGCGAGCCGGTATTGCCGGCGTGGCAATCGAGTCGAGTACGCTGCATTTTTATCTGGAGCGGCACGGGCTACGCCCTCGCGATGACAATGAACGGTAGACTCTTTCGTTGAATCTCACTCGGGGTCAATCGTAGAAACGGCTCAGCCGGTCGCGAGCCTTTCTCGGACATTATAAAGAATTGTAAAACGTACGCTAAAAACTTTGATTTTCCTTATTTTCCGTTGTAAACTGTTTACTAATCAATATTTATTACAATGCCGGGTCGGAATTAAAAACCTTACCGGCCAAAAAATTAAGGAGAATATTAAATGTCGAACAAAAATTTTCTTTTCACTTCTGAATCAGTAACAGAAGGACACCCTGACAAGGTTTGCGATCAGATTTCCGATTCAATCCTTGACGCATTACTTACAAAAGACCCTCAATCAAGAGTCGCTGCTGAAACTACCGTTACCACAGGTATGGCACTGGTTTGCGGCGAAATCACTTCTGATTGTTATGTTGATATCCCGCAAGTTATCAGAAATACTATTAAAAATATCGGATATATCGGAGAAGTTGGCGGTGGATTTGATTATAACACCTGTGCGGTATTAACCAGCATTGACGAACAATCCTGCGATATTGCAGGCGGTGTAAACAAAGCACTTGAATCCCGTTCTGACAACGCAGATACATCCGCAAGCGAAACCGAAGCAATCGGCGCAGGCGATCAGGGGATTATGTTCGGGTTTGCCTGCAACGAAACACCTGAATTAATGCCGTTACCGATAAGTTTGGCGCATAAATTATCCTACAGATTAGCGCAGGTACGTAAACAAGGTATTCTTAACTACCTCAGACCGGACGGGAAATCTCAGGTTACTGTTGAATATATCAACGGCAAACCGGCTAAAATTCACACTGTACTGATTTCCACCCAGCACGACCCTGAAATCAACGGCGAATGCGATAACTCAAGAGTTCAGGAAATCATCAAAAACGATATCAAAAAGCACGTTATTGATGCCGTTTTTGCAAACGAATCCATAAAACCGGACAGTGAAACAAAAATTCTGGTTAACCCGTCAGGAAGATTTGTGGTAGGCGGCCCGCAGGGCGATGCCGGCTTAACCGGAAGAAAAATTATCGTCGACACTTACGGCGGCTACTCACGCCACGGCGGCGGTGCATTCTCAGGCAAAGATCCTACAAAAGTTGACAGATCAGCTGCTTACGCTGCAAGATACGTTGCGAAAAACATTGTTGCTGCAGGTTTGGCTGAAAAATGCGAAATCGAACTTGCCTACGCAATCGGTGTTGCAGAACCTGTTTCAATCATGGTTGATACATTTGGCACAGGCAAAATTTCTGATGAAGAACTTTCCGTACTGGTACAAAAGAATTTTGACCTCAGACCTGCTGCAATCATCAAAGGTTTTGATTTAAGAGGCTTACCTGCTAAAAACGGCGGTAAGTTCTATCAACTCCTTGCGGCTTATGGTCACATGGGCAGAACTGATATTAATGTTCCGTGGGAAGCAACTGACAAAGCAGAAACATTAAAATCACAAGCTTGCTCTTTGGCTTCTTGCTAGAGAAGAAAATAAAAAATTTACAGGCGGCACCGGTTAACCGGTGCCGCCTGTTTAGTATAAAGCGTTTTACGCTGCGTGTTCCACGTGCGTTCATTAAGCTGCTACCACAACGATTATCGTCAGGGATAAGAGTATCTCAGCCATGGTGAAGCCGGCAAGCACCAGCCGACCACGGTCTTTGCGAGCTGTCGCAGACCGCGTGGCAATCCAGACCGCTGAGTTGCATCCTCGACCGGTTGAACATGACTTTTTAACGACCAACCAAACAGTAGACCGGCTTGACCGCCGGTGGAGCGCCACGGGCTAATACCCGCGCGAGGACAATGAACGGTAGACTCTTTCGTTGATTTCTCACTCTGGTTCAATTCTAGAACTGGCTCAGCCAGTGTCATTCCGAATTTATTTCGGAATCTGGCCAACGACACCGGTAGAAAGCAATGCCTGATAGATCCTGAAACAAGTTCAGGATGACAGTTAATTCTAACACATAGTAAAAATTCTTGACATTGCCGGTGTTCTCAATGTTGAAATCAGCCAGCTTAATAAAGCAGTTCTCCGCCGCTCCGCCTCGCTGAACCGCGAGCCGTGGCGGCTTCGCTGTCTAATACGCCACTCAAAAGGCTCGCTCACGTTCCTTATCGCGAGCCTTTCTCGGACATTTAAAGACATATAACAAACGCCCGCACAGACTACTCCGAAAGGTTGAAATTCCAACAAGCCCTTTGACACGGAAAGCCTTCCCGTGGTAAGATTTTTACTATAAAATGGAGATAGTATGAATTTAACACACATTTTTACAGACCCGCCTATATTAATAGTTATTTTAACATTTCTTTATGCGACTATTTATACAATCAAGTCTTATAAAAACGTAAGCAAAAACTTAGTCATATTCAATGAGTTTATTTCAAAATATAAAAAGAACGATTTAAATTTCAGGTTTAATGAAATTGATGAATGGATGTGTAATAATCCGTACGTTTCGGCAATGTGGCTGGAATTTAAAAATACTCTAGTTTTTTCTGAATCTGTTGCGTTAAAAAATGAAAACAACCAGCTGACATATAAAGAAGTTTCGTCAACCATACAGAATATTCAGACAACAGTTGACCCGCTGTACTTTTTTAATGAAGAAACGCTTGCACAAAAGAAATACAATGCGAAATTAATTGGAACATTCCCGACAATTCTGACAGGTTTCGGGCCGTTATTTACGTTCTTGAACATTGCAATCGCGTTCGGTAAAATCGACTTTTCATCTCAAGAAAGAACAGTTGCTTCCGTTGCAAACCTGATGAGTTCCATGCAGGTTGCGGCTCTGGTTTCAGTTATCGCGGTAGGCGCGTCACTGACTTTCATGATTATGGAAAATATTCTGTTTTCAAGAATGTGCCGCGGCAAAATCGCTCATGCGGAAGATATGATGGCTAAATTATTTGATAATATTTCATCTGAAAAATTCTTGCTTGAATTATTGAAAGAAACAAAAATTCAAAATAACTCCATTTCAAATCTGCTTTCAATACTGCCTTCTAACTTCAAAACAGCATTGAATTCCGGTATAGCAAGCAATTTGGTTCCGTATCTGGAAAACCTTATTTTCGGTATCAATCAGATGAACAAACAACTAAAAGAATCAACCAAGAAAACTGATGACGTTGATGATTTATTTTAAAGGTAAAACAAAATGTTAATGAGGAAAAAAGGCGGTCAGGAAGCCGCAGGTGAAGGTAACATCTTCTGGACGACAATGTCAGACTTGCTTTTAGGTCTGGCGATTATCTTCATGGTACTTTTCGTTCTTGCAATGACCGGTTTTACTCAGGAAACCGTTAAACAAAAACAATCACAGATGGAAGCGTCAAAAGAATTGGTTGAAAAGCTTAAAGAAGCAGATATCGAAGCTACTGTTGACACTATGACCGGAGATGTCAAAATTTCAGACCTTGAATTATTTGAACTCAATAGCTACGAACTATCAGAAAAGGGTAAAATTTATTTGAATAAACTCATACCTATTTATATAGAAAATATTTTTTCTAATCAGGAATTACTGGACAATATTACAAATATTGTTGTTCAGGGTCACGCAGACTCACAGCAATATGTTAACGTCGGGACAGAAAATGAACAGTTTGTAAAAAATATGACCTTAAGTCTGCAAAGGGCGAACTCCGTTGCAGAATATATCTTTAAAACTAACTTTAACTCAAATTACGATGAACAGTTAAGAAAAATGCTTGTTGTTGAAGGCAGAAGCTACTCCAATCCGGTTCTTGTCGACGGTGTCGAAGATTACGATAAAAGCCGGCGTGTTGAATTGAAATTAAAAGTCAAAACATTTGACATCTTATCAAGAATGGGGTTTGTAAGTTTTTATGATTAACGAAAATTCTATTTTAGAAACAATAAATATGATTAAACTTCATAATCTGGATATCAGAACGGTTACAATGGCAATAAGCCTGCGTGACTGCATTTCGCCAGATATCAATGAAGTTTGCGGGAATATTTATAATAAAATTACAAAATATGCAAAAAATCTCTGCGAATACGCACAGGAACTGGAAAACGATTACTCCATTCCGATTATCAATAAAAGAATTGCGGTAACGCCGATTTCACTAATTGGCGAAGCGTGCAAAAATCCCGATTACGTAAAAATTGCCAAAACGCTGGATGAAGCCGGCAGAAGCGTGGGGGTTAACTTTATCGGCGGATTTTCCGCGCTTGTTGAAAAAGGCTGCACAAAAGGCGACAAACTTCTTATTGAAAGTATTCCGGAAGCTCTTGCACAGACGGAATGCCTGTGTTCATCAATAAACCTTGCGACATCCAAAGCCGGTATCAATATGGATGCGGTTTTAGAAATGGCGCATACAATAAAAGAAGCTGCACGCCTGACAGCAGACCGTGACGGCATCGGGGCGGCAAAACTTGTTTGTTTCTGTAACTCTGTCAATGATAACCCGTTCATGGCAGGGGCTTACTGCGGAATGTCAGAACCGGAATGCGCACTGAATGTCGGAGTATCAGGCCCCGGAGTCGTCAGAGCCGCTATAGAAGATTTACCTAAAAATGCAGATATGAGCATTCTGGCAAACACAATTAAAAAGACAGCATTCAAAATAACGACAACCGGAGAGCTTATCGGACGCAAACTCGCAGCCAAACTGGGAATACCTTTTGGCGTAATTGATTTATCATTAGCGCCGACCCCTGCAATCGGTGACAGCGTTGCCGGAATTTTTCAGGCAATGGGTTTGGAGCATGCAGGCGCGCACGGAACAACTGCGGCACTGGCTATGCTCAATGATGCAGTCAAAAAAGGCGGAATTATGGCAAGTTCCTACGTTGGCGGACTTTCCGGCGCATTTATTCCTGTTTCTGAAGATGCCGGAATGATTGAAGCCGCAGCAAAAGGCTATTTAACATTTGATAAACTCGAAGCAATGACCTCTGTTTGCTCTGTCGGGCTTGATATGATTGCAATCCCCGGCGACACAAGCGCGGATGTAATCGCCGGAATTATAGCGGATGAAATGGCAATCGGTATGATTAATAAAAAAACAACAGCTGTAAGAATTATACCTGCAGTGGGCAAGGATGTAGGCGACAAAATTTATTACGGCGGCTTGCTTGGCGAAGCCCCGATTATGCCTGTGAATGAACTTTCACCTGAAATTTTTGTAAGAAGAGGCGGAAGAATTCCCGCCCCTATCCACAGTTTGAACAATTAACCCCGGGGTCAACCGGCTTATAATGAAACCCGTGCTTGCGGTCAACGCTTAACACACCACCGCCGGTCAAGGCGGCTTCTTAACTAAATCCCGGCTTACTGTCAACGCTTAACACACCACCGCCGGTCAAGGCGGCTTCTTAACTAAATCCCGGCTTACTGTCAACGCTTAACACACCAAACTTTCAGATCAGCCGAAGAATAATCATCAAGCTCTCCCAAGGAACTTATAACCCAGTTAGAACCTGTTGATGTTTTGCTTGATGTCCAATAGATACCATTAAATATAACATTTGAACCAGCCAGAAGATTTTTATTAACAAACATAGAAATACCCTCTTCAGAATTAGGCAATCTATAATCAGAATCCAAATCTGTACAAGCCTTTGAGGCAACATCCCGCGCGTAAGTGCCACTTGAAGGATTAGTCATAGGCACCGGTGCAACAACTTTGATATCAGAGGGATACATAACCGTTATAAAACCAATATCTTTACCAACAGTATTGGGTCCTTTAGTTCCATTTAAATCATAGACAAAATTTGCGCAGACTTTATTGGCTACATAATAACCTCCGCGCCCCCCCCAAGGAGTCTCTTGCAAGCTTCCCACACAACGAGGATTGTAATATACAATGATACTCTCCCCATTCTGCGTTTCAAACGCTGCAGCTTTTGTGTCTATTAGAGATATAGAGTCAAACTGGTTGGAGCTATTAAGACCGAATAGAGAATTAAAAGTCTTTAGAGTTTTGGCTGTTAACGAAGAGCTTCCACCTAAGGTGATAAGCGAAGAATTGACGCCGCAATCAAATAAATGGTCACTGTCACAAATATTATTTATTTTCATGACTTTTGAAAGTCCTGATGTAATAAAAGTTTCTGCCGCGTTATCCTCAGTAACAACTTTAGAACCATTTGAATCAGTTTCTTCTGTCAGTGTTCCGTATCCGTTTAGTGCCGGCATCAAAGGCAAGGCCTGAGAAAATCTTGCATAAAGCGCTTTTCTTTGAGTATTCCATGTGCGCTCATTAATGTTACCCGTAAGGCTCGGAAGCGTTAGCGCTGCCACTACACCAATAATCGTTAGAGATAGCAGTATCTCCGCCATTGTAAATGCAAAACATTTCATATTCTATCCTTTCTTGATTGAAACAAATTGTAATTAAATAATTAATATATTAATTATTTAATTACATGTTTAATCATTATAAAATATTAAGCCCGTACTGTCAAGATAAAATATAATTATGTTATGGAGAATAAAATTCGGGCAAAAATCAAATATTTACTATCGCTTAAAGGTTTAACCATTACAAAACTTGCCGAATTAATGACCGAAAAGACCGGCGAAAAATATACTTTTCAACGGATTTCACATAAATTACGCCTCGGACGCCTGACTCTGAAAGAAGCGTACATTATAGCGGATTTACTTAATTATGATTTAGAATTTGTCGAGAAAAAATAAATATGTCCATAGAAAAAGTAAAAGAATATTTTAAACAGTTTAATTTGGAAACAAAAATACAGGAATTTCCGGTTTCAAGCGCAACGGTTGAGCTAGCGGCGAAAGCGCTAAACTGTGAGCCTTGCAGAATTGCAAAATCTCTTTCTTTTCTTGTAAATAATAACGCAATTCTGATTATCACAGCCGGCGACACGAAAGTTGATAATAAAAAGTTTAAAGAGATATTTCAAACAAAAGCCAAAATGCTCACTCCGGAGGAGGTTAAAACCCTTATAGACCATGAAATCGGAGGGGTTTGCCCGTTTGCGGTAAATGAAGGCGTAAAAATTTATCTTGATGAATCGCTAAAAAGATTTACAACTGTTTTTCCGGCCTGCGGAAGCGCAAACAGCGCAATAGAATTAACTATTGAAGAATTGGAAAAGTATTCAAACTACAAGCAATGGGTAGATGTCTGCAAGCTTATTTAGTACTCTCATTAACCATTGCTTTAGAACGCAGGTTTCTGTGATATGTGATTGCAAACCTGTGCGCCTCATCCCGAATCCGCTGGATTAAAAACAGCGCGCCGGAATTTCTCGGAAGCATAATCGACTCCGAACGCCCCGGAAGAAAAACCTCCTCTTCACGTTTTGCCAGACTCACAAAATCTATCCCCTCAACGCCCATTTCATTTACAATCTGCATTACGCTTGACAACTGCCCTTTGCCGCCGTCAATGATTATCAAATCCGGTTTTGCCCATTTCTTCTCATCACCAAGATGCATAAGACGACGTTCCAAAACCTCTTTCATTGACAAAAAATCATCCGGCTTACCCTCGGTCGATTTAACCTTAAATTTTTTGTATTCGCTCTTTTTCATAATTCCGTTGATACACGTAACCATTGAAGCAACTGTATTTGTCCCTTGAATATGTGAGATATCATAGCATTCAATCCTGTGCGGAAAGTTTTTTAATTCAAGCTTTTCGGCAAGATAAGAACCGATTTCATTAAAATCATCCTGAATTTGCGACATCTTCTTAATCAAAGCGTTTTTCAGCAAGATTTCAGCATTTTTATCTGCAAGTTTCTGCAATTCCGCACCCTGCTTAGACTTTCCGTAATTAATCTGTACTTTTTTATGCGAAAGTATTTCAAGCCACTCTTCATAAAGCGGTTTTTCTCCGATTGCTTCAAGTTCGCGCGACACAATTCTATCCGGAAACTCCAGCGCTAAGTTTCCATAGTAATCCCTGAAAAAAGTCTTGAAAAATTCATCGCGCTCATTATCGCCGACCTCAAAAGTAAAATCGTTCTTGTCAATAAGCCGTCCTTCGCGAATCATAAGAATTACAATCGCAAAAATTCCGTCCTCCTGCAATAGCGAAATAACATCCTCATTGAGTCTGGTATTTTCATAAACGACCTTCTGACGCTCAAGAGTTTTTTGCAGGTCAAAATAGCTGTCGCGCAGCCGGCCGGCCTTTTCAAATTGCTCGGTGCGCGCATATTCCTGCATTTGCTCTTTAAGTTTTTCGATTAATTCATTTCTGCGGCCGGACAAAAATAACTCTGCCTGCTTAACAACCGCCTGATATTCCTCTTTAGTAACCATTCCCTGACACGGCGCCATACATTTGCCGATATGGTAATAAAGGCACGGACGAGATTTGAATTTAGGCTGTTTACATTTTTTTAGCGGAAAGATTTTCTTTAAAAAATCCAGAGTTGAATACATCGCCCGAATATCCGTATAAGGGCCGTAATACCTGCCTTTAAGCGGGTTCATGTTCTTTTTGCGTTCAATTAAAATCCGCGGATAATCCTCGTTTGTAATAAGAAAATACGGATACTTTTTATCGTCCTTCAAAAGCACGTTATAGCGTGGCTTGTGTTTTTTTATAAGGTTGTTTTCTAAAATAAGCGCTTCGACTTCCGTATTAGTAATAATATATTCAAGTTTTTCAATCTTAGGCACAAGTGCGCAGAGTTTAGGCGAATCCGGCGTCTTGTTAAAATAGCTTTTTACGCGGCGTTTAAGATTTTTCGCCTTCCCGACATAAATAATCTCACCGCTGCTATCGTAATAAAGATAACAGCCCGGCAAATCGGGCAGTAATTTTAAAGTTTGCGCCAGAGAATCATTCATCATAAATAGATTATAGCATATTGTTAACAATTGTAAAGAATTTAAACCTTTTTGAATTTGGGCGTTTTAGAAATACTTTATATATATACAAGAAGAGAAAAAATGAGAGGGCGCGATTATGGCTATTGCAAATTTACAAGAAATGTTATTAAGCTACACAAAACAAGAAACGGCCGTTAACGAAAAGCTGTCAACAGTAATGATGAATACGGCATCTGCGACCCGTTCTTATGCATCGAAACAACAACAATACAATGAACAGGTTCAGAATTATTACTATGAATACTACGAGCAAGATCCTGACATGTATTATGACTTGATTGAACTTATTGAAAACGAGCACGAACTTGACCTTGCGAGATTAGAGTCCTGGGAATCCAATCTGGAGGTACAAAAGAACGAGCTAGAAACACAATTGAATGAAATTACGACATACAAAGAAAACTGGATAAAACTACTTTCCAACAATATCAAGAAAGATTTTACGTACGGCTCAGTATCATAATGCGTAAGCCGGTGTGGAGCCACGGTATCGACACACGTGAGTGTGGCGAACAGGTGGCGGAACACTACGATACCGCCGTAGTAAATTTTGCGGGTATAAAGTACCCGCTTAAAATTTATCCAGGCGGAAAAACGCGTAAGCCGGTGCTCGCGGTGTCGGTTCGCGGGAGCAAAACGAGCAGGCGAGCACAATATCAGCGACGTTTCAAAATTTGCGGGTGTTATCTACACCCGCTTAAATTTTGTCAGGAGCCGCGTAAGCCGGTGCTCGCGGTGTCGGTTCGCGGGAGCGAAACGAGTTGCAAATACAAAAAAGACGGGTTTGATACCCGTCTTTTTTATTAATTCATCGGGATAATCAATTCCTGACCAATAGAAAGTTTATTCGGGTTTGTCATATTATTTGCTTTCATAAGTGTGGATTCGGAATTTTTGGTATATTTACCGTAAAAACGGATTAAAATCTTTTCAATTGTATCGCCGCTTTGAACGATATAAGTTTCGTTTTTGGAAACAGTTTCTTCATTTTGTTCAGAAGCAGGTATAATTCCGAAAGCACCTGTTTCAGCTGCAATATCATTACTGCTGCCTACACTGTGAGCAAAAAATGCAGTCATCGTAAGCGCGCCAACAAGAAGCACTGCAGCTGCAATTCCTGCTGCAATATAGATTTTAGGAGTATTTTCGCCTGTATGAATATCCTGAAGTTTAAAATTTCTCCACAACAAATCAAGTTCTTCTTTTTTTTCATTGTGAATTTCTGCAGGTCTTATGTAAACATTAGGAGCATAATCCGATTCATCATTTTTGTACTTTTTCAAGGCTTCCAAAACCGCCATTTTCTCTTTGGATAAATTTGATCTTCTGATAGTAGTACTTTTCATTCACACATCCCCAATTTAATTTCCTGCCTCAAGTGTAACATAGCCATCCGGTCTTTACAAGTTGTTTATTAAGTTTCTTGAAGTGACTAAGGATATACACAGACACTGCCACGGTTGACTGTATCAAATTTCGGGCAAGAAAAAAGCCGCTTTCACGGCTAAATCATATTTGGTAAAAGGTTAGTGTGTAGGAGAAAATAAAGAAAAAGAAAATGGTTTATACTATTATAATACCCATACATATTATATATATAACATATAAATAAGATATAATTTACATTTCTTAATTTTACTAAAGCCGTAGTAACACCTCGCCGATAAATATATTATGAATATCTCATCAAACATATCTGTGAATAGTGTATCGAGTGTTTCAGCAGGCTCAGGCATCGACGAAGAATACAAACGAATAATAGAAAAACTTCTGGCCCTGGGCATAACTCCAAGCGGGAATAAGGCCAGCGACAAGGCAAAACTGCGCGAATATGAGATGAAACAATTAAAGGCCGAACTGGGTTCTGACGGCAAGGGGAGCGTTAATAAATCCGATTACATAACAATTTCATCCGCCGAAATTGAACAGATTAAAGCGACCCTGCAAGCAAAGAACGAGGAAGAAAAGAGCCCTGAATTTCAGGAAAAGAAAGAAGCCGCACAAAACCAAACAGGCGCGACGCAGGAAGCTATGCTTAATCAATATTTTATAAAGAAGAAAAAGCAGTTCTCCGCCGCATCGCCTCGCTGAACCGCGAGCCGTTAGCGGCTGCGCTGTCTAATACGCCACTCAAAAGACTCGGCCACTGAGCGGCTTCCGCATTTGGCTCATACGCTCTCAGTAGCGATTGATACAAGTATGGCTCCGGCTCAGCCGGGCGCGAGTCTTCCTCGGACAGAAAAAGGCGATAATATAGGATTTCGTAACATTATTTAATCTTTTTGCATAAAAATCTCTTGATTGTATTATTATAGATATATAATAAGTATTTCGGAGGCGGAATTGAGCGAAAAGTTTTGTATAAAAGGCGGGAATCCTTTAAGGGGTGAAGTTTCAATCGGCGGGGCTAAAAACTCTGTTTTAAAGCTCATGGCTGCAGCAATTCTGGTTCCGGGGCCTGTTAAAATTCATAATGTGCCGGAATTGACGGATGTTGAAATTATGCTTGAAGTTATCCGTCAAATGGGCATAAAAATAGATTACAATAAGGTTGAGAAAACCGTTGTGATTGATGCAACTGAAATTACCAGCATTACCGCAAAGTATGAACTGGTAAGCAAAATGAGAGCATCTTTTATTGTTCTCGGCGCTCTGGTATCCCGTTGCAGAGAAGCTGTTGTTGCACTTCCCGGGGGATGTGCAATCGGCGAAAGAAGAGTAGATTTCCATATTAAAGGTCTGGAAACCCTTGGCGCAAAGATGAAAATTGAAAATGGATATGTTCATGCAAAAGCGTCAAAACTCACCGGCGGCGATGTTTATCTTGATATTCCGTCAGTCGGTGCAACAGAAAACATTATGCTTGCAGCGGTTCTTGCAGAAGGTTCTACGCATATTCAGAACGCAGCGCAGGAGCCTGAAATTGTAGATCTTGCAAACTTCCTTAACGCAATCGGCGCAGAAGTAATCGGTGCAGGCACTTCCGAAATCACGATAAACGGTGTTAAATTAGAACAATTACACCCTGTTGAATACACAACTATTCCGGACAGAATTGAAGCCGGAACGTTTATGAGTATGATTGTCGGAACCCGCGGCAAAGCAGTTATAAGAGATATTTTCCCTGCACATTTGACATTTTTCACCAATAAATTGATTAAAATGGGTGCAAATATTAAACTTGTTGACCCGACCTCCATTGAAGTAAGCTGCCGCAACAGGCTTAACTCAATAAACTTTGTAACCCAGCCTTATCCGGGATTCCCGACGGATTTACAATCAATGGCAATGGCACTTTTGGTCACGGCAAACGGAGTTGGAATTATAACCGAAAGTCTTTATGAAAACCGCTTTATGCAGGTGCCTGAACTCCGCAGAATGGGCGCGGATATTCATCAGGACAGAAACCACGCAATCATCAAAGGCGTCAAAAAACTTTCCGGCGCAACACTTTCGGCTAGCGATCTGAGAGCGGGAGCGTCACTTGTCGTCGCGGCACTTATGGCAGAAGGAAATTCCGAGGTAAAAAACTTATATCATATAGATAGAGGATACGAAAAATTTGAAAGTAAGATACAATTGTTAGGTGGAAAGATTGAGAGAGTACAGGAGGTATCCCCTGTAATTCTGACGGAGGACACACGCAATGAATCCTACTTATAAACGTTGGTATGATCATGACCCGTTGTTATTAGAAGTAGTTGAACTATTGAGAAATTACCAGACCGAATTAAGAGCACAGGCTGAAATCTTTTTGCAAAAAATTGAAGAAAAAGTTTCCAAAGAAACAATCGACAAGTTTTATGCAATGGTAAAACCTGTAAATGCCAACAACCGCTGGTATGACAAAGATCCCGTAATTTCTAAGACAATTGAAATTCTCCGTATTGTTCCGCCTGAAGCGCAGAGAGTGTGTGCCCAAAATTTTATCAAGGCTCTTAAAGAGATAGGTATAGAATACGAAAGCCCTAATTCTTAATAAGAAATCAAAAAATGCTTAATCTGACTAAAGGAGGGAATAATCCGGTTTATATGAACTTTGCACGAAATTTGTCGTGCAATTTGTCGTTCTATGTTTCCGGATTAACTTCGTTTTCAAGACTTATTTTGCTCGACAGGATTAAACGTCTGACTAAGCGCAAAATCCTTTTTATCACGGCGTCAGAGCAGAATGCTCTTAAATATCAGAACGATTTGCACAAAGCTTTTGATATTGATGCAAGGATTTTGCCATACCAGAATATTTCAATGTATGAGGAAATTTCTTCAAACAAATATGACTATGCGGAGCAGATAAAGGTTCTGCGCGAGGCGCCGGAGGTCGTAATCGCACCGGTGAAAGTTTTTCTTGAAAAATTTCCGGCGCCGAAATTCTTTGATGAGAATAAAATTGTTGTTAAAAAAGGCGACAGCCTTGATTTAAAAGAGCTTGCCGAAAAATTTGTACGTCTTGGCTACAAACGCTCAACTATGGTGAGCGATATCGGAGAATTCAGTATCCGCGGCGACATTATCGACATTTTTTCTCTGGACAGCCACGCCCTGAGAATTGAACTCTGGGGAGATGAAGTTGTTGATTTACGCTACTTCAACAACGAAACCCAGAAAAGTATTGAAAAGATAGACTCTGCGGAAATTCTTCCGATGTATAAATTTATTATTGACGAAACCGTTAAAATTTCAGAGGAAGAAGAGGGATATTTTGAAGGAATTGAAGTTTATCAAAGCCTGTTCAGCGATGATTTTGTAAGCGTACTTGATTATCTGAAAGATTACACGCTTGTCTTTGATGAGAGCGAAGAAGTTCTTGCAAAATATGAATACTTTGAAGAAAATTTTGTAAAACAGCTGCGCGAAAACGCAGATACGGAATACAAAGTTCCGCTGAACACCTTTAATCATTTCTCAAGCGAGGATTTCCGGAATAAAATTGCGATGTTTGTACGAGTTGCAATGGATAACTTCCTTAACGCGGAGTTTGAAGAAGTTGTGGAATTTAATTCCTCTGTCATACCAAACTTTGAGGCTAATATTGAAAAAATCGCGGAATTTATTCACTCTAAAAAAGGGTATCAAATAGTTATTGCAACGGATTTCCCGGAAAGGGTGAAGGAACTTCTTGCAGAGCAGAATATTTTTGATATGGAATACATTCCGGCTATTGCAAGTTTCGGTACTGAGATTGAGGAATTTAAGTTTGTAATCCTTACAGACCGCGAGCTTTTCAACAAAAGAAGCAAGGAAATTACAACAACAAAACGCAGCTACTACAAAGAAAAAGCGGAATATATCGAAAGTATCAATGATATAAAAGAGGGCGAATACGTAGTTCATTCAGTCCACGGAATCGGGATTTACAAAGGCTTAACCCGCGAAGCATTTGACGGTCAGATGAAGGATTATCTGACAATCGAATACGCAGGCGCTGACAAACTCTATATTCCGGCAGAACAAATTAACATGCTCTGCCGCTACCGCGGCTCCGGCGCAATCCGTCCGAAACTTTCCAAAATGGGCGGCAAAGATTGGGATAATGTTAAAACAAAAGTCAAAAAAGAAGTCGAAACTATTGCATACGACCTGTTAAAACTTTACGCGAAACGAAAAATGAAAACCGGAATACAATTTTTACCGGACAACAACTGGCAGGTTGAAATGGAGGAAGCTTTTGAATACACGGAAACGCCTGACCAGATGCGGGCAATTAACGAAGTCAAAGCCGATATGGAAAGCCCGAACCCTATGGATAGACTTATCTGCGGAGATGTAGGCTTTGGCAAAACAGAAGTTGCGATGCGGGCGATTTTTAAAGCTGTAACCTCCGGCAAACAAGCTGCCGTTATCGTGCCGACAACAATCCTTTCACTCCAGCACTACCAGACGATTTCAGAGAGATTTAAACCGTTCGGCGTTAACGTGGAATTTCTCTCACGCTTCAAATCCGCAAAAGAACAAAAAGAAATTCTGAAAAAAATGGCAACCGGTGAGTGCGATGTAGTTATCGGAACGCACAGACTTTTGCAGGACAATATCGTTTTCAAAGATTTAGGGCTTCTGGTAATCGACGAGGAGCACCGTTTCGGCGTACGCCACAAGGAAAAATTAAAAAGTTTTCGCGAAAACATTGATATCATAAGCATGTCAGCAACTCCAATCCCGAGAACCCTTTATATGTCACTTTCGGGGATTAAAGATATGTCTGTTATCAACACCCCGCCGAAAAACAGACTTCCGATTAAGACTTATGTCGGCAACTGGAACGAAAACATCGTTAAAAACGCAATAATCCACGAACTTGACAGGGAAGGACAGGTTTTCTACCTTTATAACCGCGTTGAAACAATTGAAGAAATGAAGCTCCAGCTCCAGCAGCTTGTTCCGAACGCCCGAATTGCGGTAGGTCACGGTCAGATGAACGAAGGCGCGCTTGAGCAGGTAATTATCGACTTCGCCAACCACGAATACGACATTCTTCTTGCAACAACAATTATTGAAAACGGCATAGATATTCCAAACGCAAACACAATGATAATCCATGACGCCGACCGTTTCGGGCTTGCACAGCTTTACCAGCTAAGAGGACGTGTCGGCCGTTCGCAAAAACAGGCTTACTGCTATTGCCTTTATAAGCGCACAAAAGAAATTACAAAAGAAGCAACCGAACGGCTCAAAGCTATTAAAGAATTTACAACGCTCGGCAGCGGCTACCAGATAGCTATGCGCGATGTCGAAATCCGCGGTGTCGGCAACATCTTAGGCACAAAGCAGCACGGTCACATGATTAATGTCGGTTTTGACACCTACTGCGAACTTCTTGAACAAACTGTTCAGGAACTTCAAGGCAATTACAAAGAAGAAGAGGTTCAGGCAATCGTTGACATCAACGTAACTGCATTCATTCCTGACGACTGGGTTGGCTCAAAAGAACAAAAAATGATAGAATATAAACGTCTGGCTGATGTTAAAAACGAAACTGAATTAGATTATATTATAAGCGAGTGGCAGGACAGGTTCTCAAAAGCTCCCGAAAGCGTTGAGAACTTAATAAAACTTATCAAAATAAGATTGAGTGCAAGCAGGTGCAAAATAAAATTAATCCGTGAAACCCCTGAAAACATCCGTATATATTCACCTTTCAATAAAGTTGAATGGAGTATTATCCAGAGCAAACTCCCTCCGCAGCTTTCCAGAGGATTAAAATATACAATTGCGCCCGCAACTTGCCAAGAAGGCAATTCTATATTATTATTAGATAATAGATATTCTGATTTTCAGGAAATATATAATAAACTGACAGAACTTTTCACAATAATACAAAAAATCAGTAACGAATATAAGGAGGCACAATGAGAGGCAAAAAAATATTGACGACATTAGCCGTTTCGGCAATCCTGTTTGCCGGTTGCGGATTGAAAAACGGAGAAACCGCAATTACGGTTAACGGTGTTCCGATTACCCGCGGCGCTATTGACGAAGCGATTAATATGCAAATTAAAAATTCACCATTCACAAAAATGGGTGTAGATATTAAAAATTCAAATAACGATTTTCTTTACCTGTTGACAAAAGACAGAGTGGTTAACGAACTCATTATCAAATCACTGCTTAACGAAGAATGCAAAAAACGTGATATCACAATTTCAGATGACGAACTCGCACTTGCAATGGAGGACTTAATCAGCAAAATCGGTTCTCAGGAAAGATTTAACGAATTTTTGAAACAAAAGAATATTTCAAAAGACCAGTTCAATAAAGATTTCAAACAGGAATTACTTATCAAAAAACTTGCAATGCAGCTGGATAAAGCTCCTGTAACAGAAGCTGATGCGAGAAAATTCTATAAAGAAAATATCAAAAAATTCCAGTATCCGGATAAAGTAAGAGCTTCTCACATTCTTATTTCAACAAACCCTTATGAAATAGAAAAAGCTATCCGCGCAGATAAAGCAAACAGAAAACTTTCTGACGTTCAAATCAAAGGCAAAGTTGAAGAAGAACTTGCCGCAAGAAAAGTAAGAGCAGAAGAATTATTGAAAAAAGTTCAAATAGATAAAACTGTTTTTGCTAAATTTGCAAAAGATAACTCTGATGACAGTTCCGCTCAACAAGGCGGGGATTTAGGCTTCTTCGCAGCGTTTGAAATGGTTCCGGAATTCAGCAGTGCAAGTTTTGCCACAAAACCGGGCAACATCTATCCGAAAGTTGTTCAAACTAAATTCGGCTATCACATTATCTACGTAACAGACAGAATGGCTGCCGGTCAATACCCGTTTGAAGCGGTTCAATACGAAATCACTAACTTCCTTCAGGCTCAAAAAGAAGTTAAAGCGATTGACAGCCTGATTGAATCCTTAAAGAAAAACGCGAAAATTGAATACGTAGATAAATCCTACGATCCGGACGGTATCAAACAGGATATTCAAAAAGAAATGAATTCCAACGAACCGCTCGGTGCAACACCTGAAAAAACAGATAAAAAATAATAAAAAAGCCGGATTTAAAAAATCCGGCTTTTTTATTCTCATTTTTCCTATCGCGGCAGTGAAACTTTTTTTCTGAAAACTAAATCATCTTCATCATCTTCGAGTTCAGTCTTAAATATTTTAAACGCCTTGCAGGTAGAAAAATTCTTTAATATAGCTTTATCAAGCTCTTCAGAATAAACCATTTTCCCGTTAACGTATGTAATCTTTAGAGTTTCCGGATCCGGTTTTGAATCAGAAAGGTGCTCGACCAGCGGATTTTCTTTATCATACTCATAAACAGTGCGCGAAACCTCAGCCAGAATATCAAAAATATAACTTTGACGGTTAGAAAATCCGTCACTGTACATAATCAATTCTGCCGCCTTCTGTAGTTCCTCACGGGCTTCCTGATAATGATTAAGATTTTTCAGCAAAATCGCAAGGTTATAATGCGCCTCATAACTCATCGGAGAAAGCGCTATTGCTTTACAGTAGCCAAATCCTGCTTCACGTGTGTTGCCGAGAAGGTGATTTGTCAAAGCAAGATTGTATTGTGCCTCATAATTCTTTTTCAGAATTTTTACGGCAGATTTATACGCTTCCAGCGCGTCCATTAAATACCTTTTACGCAAAATATAATCGTCTTTGTCCGTAAAAAGTGACTTTTGCTTATACGCAACGCCTTTGTTATAAAAAGCGTAGCCCTTATTAACTTTTGTGCTCTTCTTATTGTCAAAAACCCACGGAATATTGAGCAGCCTGCGTTTCGTCTTTATAATCTCATCATACTGATTAATCGCAGCGTCAAAATCGCCCAGTTTCTCTGCCGAAACAATCCCGTAGTTCATACGCGCCACAATAAATTTCGGATTATATTTAATCGCCTCGGAATATGCATCCAGCGCCGCGTCATAATCTTCATACAGAACATATATACTTCCCAGATTATGCCATGCACTATAGTGTTCCGGATAAAGCGACAAGCCCTGTTTATAATAATCAATTGCCTTTTGCCATTTACGAAGTTCAAGCGCCTTGTCGCCTTTATGCACGAGATACATTCCGCGAACCTTATTCACCTGATGATCAAAAAATTCCGGAAAAAGATACTTTACACCCAGCACGGCAAAAAATAAAACTATGATAAATATTATACCTTTTAGTTTCATAAGGCAATTTTACCCCGAAAAATCCGTTTCTACATCCTGTATAAATACGAAAATCACACTCATGATATTTTCACGGCAACAAAAAGAGTCCGACCACAAAGCCGGACTTCTTTTTTTGAAAATTGTATATTCAAACTAAGCTTCAACAGTTTCTGCTGACGCAGTTTCTTCTTCAGCAGCTTTAGCTGCAGCTTCTGCAGCAGCTTTTTCTTCTGCTTCTTTCTTAGCCAGAGCTTTTTTAGATAATTTTACGGTTTCTTTCTTTTTGTAGTTCAAAGTACCGTCCGGATTGCAGTTAGCCATTAAGTATTTAACTGTATCTGTAGGTTGTGCGCCTTTTTTAACCCAATCCTGAGCAGATGCAAGATCCAGAGCCATAACTTTAGTTTTAGGGTTGTAGTGTCCTAGTTCCTGAACCGGTCTGCCTTCACGTTTTGTAGTTGAATTAATAACGATAATTCTGTAAGTAGGGTTCTTTTTAGCGCCTAATCTTTTTAATCTTATTTTTAACATATTTAAAATTCCTTCTTTAAGTTTTAAGTTCCTGAACCTGACACAAAGTCAGGGCTGATAGTTTCGCAACTCCGACCGCCGCTTGCCGGATTCGCTTGAAGCATCCTGTGAGGAAACAGGATATTTCCAAGATAATTACAGCATAAAGAAAACGGCTTGTAAAGCGCTTTTAGAGAATATTTGTTAAAATTTGTAACAAATAAACAAAAAACATTAAAGTTTCCAATCTAAAACACCGACAGATAAAATGTGAGTAAAGTAAAAAATTAGAAAAGGAGGCCAATTATGGTCAGCGTAAACGGAAATTATGAAAACAAAGGGAACTATTATTTTACAAAAGAAATTGCGAAAAAAGAAATTGCAGAGGGAAAAGTAGAAAAGGCTGTAGTAGAAGAAAAAGCGGAATTTAAAGAACTCGGCGACGAACTTCTGACGTCCGGAATGTATTCAGTTTCTGTGAATATGTTTGCAAGAAGCAGTCAGCTCGACAGCGAAACCGCAGCGGATTTGAGAGAATTATATGCAATGGCAGGAATTTCTCACAGACTTCCGACCGCCGCAGAATACGAAAGAATCGCGGGTTCTACAAAAGCGTCAATTGCGCAGATTGCACCTTTTGAAACAGAAAAACACGTGGAAATGTTATTTGCTGATTCAAAAGTAATGGATTTGCTGGCAGACGAAACAGCGTTTTAATTGAACACCGGAGGCTTTAGCTCTCACGGTAAACAATCCGACAAACTTTTCTAATTTTACTCACACACAAAATTTTTAAGCGGGTTTTCACCCGCTTTTATTTTACCCAGCCTTCAATAACTTTCAAAACACCGCGGGTCAGAGCCAGCGCACGCGCCGGAACATTTTTGGTTATAACACTGCCGGCACCGACATTTGCGCCTTCTTCAACCGTAACCGGCGCCACAAGCACCGTATTTGAGCCGATTTTCACATTATCTTTTAATACAGTTTTACTCTTAACTTTCGTAAGCGGATTATAGTTTGCAGTAATTGTTCCTGCTCCGATATTAATATTTGCGCCGAGTTCGCTGTCACCGATATAGGTAAGGTGGCAGGCATTTGTATGTTCGCCGATTTTAGATTTTTTAACCTCGACAAAATTACCTATTTTAACGTTATCCGCGATTTCGACATCGCCGCGAAGGTGCGCGAACGGCCCGATTTTACAATTTTTCCCGATTTTATTGTTTGAGCCTTCAATATAAGTCCCCGGGAAAACAACCGTATCTGAGCCGATTTCGGTGTCCTGACTAATCCATGTTGATGCAGGATCAACAATTGTTACACCATTTGCCATAAGTTCATGAAGTTTTCGCTGGTTCATAAGACGTGTTGCTGTAGCAAGATTTTCACGCGAATTGATACCGTAAATCTCATCGCTATCTTCAAGCACGCTTGCCTGAACAGAAAGCCCCTGAAGGTTTGCCCATTCAATGATATCAGTCAGATAATATTCACCCTGAGCGTTAGAGGAGGTCAACTGTGAAAATGCCGGTTTTATTTTTGCCCAGTTCATACAATATATTCCGGCGTTAATTTCTTTAACCGCTTTTTCTGTATCAGTTGCATCTTTTTCTTCAACTATTTTTTCAAGAGCGCCATTAGCGCGGCGGATTATGCGTCCGTAATTTGCCGGATTTTCAAAAATTGTACTCATAACACTAAGGTCAGCGCCGGAGGCAATATGTTCATCAACGAACTTTTTCAATGTTTTTTCGCGCACAAGCGGAGTGTCACCGCACAAAATCAAAACAAGTCCGTCAAAATTTTCAAGCTGCGGGCAAACCATAGAAACAGCATGTCCTGTGCCCAGCTGCGGGGTTTGCAGAACTGTTTTTGCAAAAGAGTAATTTTTATTAACGAATTCTGTTACAACTTCTGCCTTGTGCCCGACAATAACAAACGCCTCCTTTGAAAAACTTTTCACACTATCAAGAACGTAACCCAGAAGAGTTTTATCAAAAATCTTATGTAAAACCTTAGGCGTTTCGGATTTCATTCTTGTGCCCTTGCCGGCAGCCAGTATTACTGATTTTATTTCCATTACCATTGAACCCTTTCAATTAATTCAATCTCATTGCCGTCAGGGTCTTTAACGAATGCGATTTTTGACCCTTTGCCATTCAAATCAAACGGCTCATATAGATACTCATATCCCGCATCGTGAAGTTTTTTTGTAAATTCTTCCAGCGACTCAACGGCAAAGGCAAAATGTCCGAAACAAGTTCCGTTTTCATAACCGTTTTCAGGAGTTTCATCGTTTTGTGTAAGTTCAATCTGGCAGGTATTATCTTCATCTGTCAAAAAATACAGCCAGCAGTCATCAAGTCTTTTCTTGTGGTCAAATTTCATATTCAAAACTTTTGTATAAAAATCCATTGATTTATCAACGTCTTTAACTCTAATCATCGTGTGTAAAAACTTCATAAAAAATCCCCTTTCGTGAATTTATTATAACACAAAATTACTGAACCAGACTTTTTAGATAATCAGAAATCCCCTGCGCAATAGCTTTTGCACATTTTTCACGGAATTTTTCATTAACCAGAAGCGCATTATCTTCAGGATTAATAAGGTATGCGAGTTCAATCAAAACGCTGAGAGCATTCGTGTTTCGGACTACGGCAAGACTTCCCTGCCGGACTCCGTCATTTTTTGTACCCGCACCGGCATTTATAGCGTTCAGGATTGAAAGGGCAAGCCCTTTTGCCTGAGGATAATAGTAAAAAACGCTTGTGCCGCGGTGTTCCAGCGGATTTAAATTGTCCGGAAGCGCGTTACCGTGTATACTTACAAAAATGCTTGAGTCACTTTCATTTGTAATTTCAACACGTTTTTTGAGCGGAACTTTTTCGTCAGATTCGCGTGTCATCACAACTATTGCGCCCTGCCGCCGGAGTTCTTTTTGAAGCTTTAACGCAACATCCAGCGTAATATCTTTTTCATAGTCGCCAAGACAGCCTATTGCCCCCTTCTCACTTCCGCCGTGCCCTGCATCAACGGTTATGGTAATATTTTTCAGCGGATTTTCAGGTGAAATCTCCGGCATTTTGCGAATTGTCAGAATAAACTGTTCATCTTTAAATTCCGCACTGTAGCCAAAAAGCTGGTGTTGAAGAGGGAAATAAAGTTCATAAGGGGTATCCGGCCTGACAACCATATTGTAAAAATTCAAGCCCAAACCGTTTTTGAAATCATCATCACTGTTTTCTTTCAGGATATAAGGCGTTTTGTTGCTTAAATTAAATGTATAGACAAGATATTTACCAGTGTCTTTAAAAGCTTTTGAAATTATTGCAGATTTACCGCCTTTAGCCTGCGGATCGGCTTTAACGCTATTTTTCGCAACCCAGTATTTTTCAGTGCTGGAAAGTGTTACGCGGTAAAACCTGCCAAGTTCGCCGTCAATATACAAAGGTACGCCTTTTTGCAAATGAACGATTCTGTTAATGCCGGCAGAAACCGGAGTAGTTCTGATTGGAGTTTTATCATCCGCAGTGTAAACAAGCCGCGGTGTCGGGAAAACCTTAACCTGCGGGGAAGGCTTTTTATCCTTGGAAGGAGGCGGCGCAGGACGCCACGTTGAATTTATTTTATAAACCAGAACTTCCCCGTTAGATTTCAGGGTAAAAGTATTTTCGCCCGGTTTTAACTGTACAAAATGCGCGAACCCGCCGGATTTATGAACAGGAACTTTCACCCCGTTGATTGTAAGCGGTGATTTGGTATCAGCTGAGCCGACAAAAAATGTGGTCTTACACTTTATTGAAACCTTATCTTTTTTCGGATAAACAACATCCAACGCCAACGCGTTCAGGGCTGTACTAAATAATATAACTATTAACAACAGGTATCTCATAATATAAAATTATAGTTTATTAAAATATGATGACAAAATTCTTAATCTTATTTAATAATTGCAAACAAACAGGCTTGATATGTTAAAATAGATACAGTTAGGGATTTTCGGAGTAAAGATAAGTTGAATAATCAGGATGATGCGTACAGACGCAGAATGGAAAGAGTTGAACAAATAAGAAAGGAAGCTTCAAGGGCAAAAAAGGATGAACGAGCCCTCAGTAAAGAAGAAAAGCGTTTAAAATCTTTTCAGACAAGGCTTTCTGTAATATTTACCGTATTACTTGCAGGTGTGGGGATTTTCATTATTTATCTATTCCTGATACAGGTCATCGACGTCCGCCATTACCGCGCAAAGGCAAGTTTGCAGCGTGCGGGACGGCTTTTCACAATGCGCGGCGATATTTTCGATAGAAACGGCACAAAACTCGCTACTGATAAAATCTATTCTGATGTTTACGCGCACCCGCGCGATTATGTGCACGAACCGGAGGAACTCGCAAAAATTCTTGCACCGGTTCTAAAAATACCTAAAGAAAAATTACTCAAAAAGCTGAAAAGCGATATTCCTGTAATCACTCTTGCGAAAGATGTTGACAGAGCGACAGCCAAAGAAATTGCAAAGCTGCAGCTTCGCGAAATCAGCCTCGGGAAAAAGAATGTAAGAGAATATCCTCAAGGTACTCTTGCCGCGCATGTTCTGGGTTACTATAATGCAGATGCGGAAATTTCAAACGGAGTCGAATACACGGCAAAAGATAAACTTGAACATGTAGCCAATCCTTTTTCCTTCAAACGTACACCTGACGGCAATATAATTTATGATTTTTCAACAGACGCGGTTGCTGCAACGACCAAACAAAAAGGTGAAGATGTTACCCTGACAATCAACGCGGCAATTCAGCACGTTTGCGAAAAAGAACTTGAAAAAATGGTTCGCGAAAAAGAAGCATTGCGCGGAACTGTCATAGTTATGAACCCTAAAAACGGTGAAATCCTTGCTATGGCAGCGTATCCGACATTCGATCCGAATCATTACAAAACATATAAACAAAACCAGCTCAGAAACTGGATGTTAACAGACGTATTTCCGCCGGGGTCAACGTTTAAAATAATTACCGTTGCAAGCGCAATGGAACTCGGTAAGATTAATAAATACACAAAAATTAATGACACCGGCAAAATGATGGTCGGACGCCGCGAAATTAAAAACTACGACTACCGTACACATCCTAATCCGGGTATGATTTCGCTGGCATACCTGTTTGAACATTCAAGCAACATCGGTTCTGCAAAAATTTCACTGATGATGCCGAGAGAAGAATTTTACGATATGCTTACAAAATTCGGTTTCGGCTCAAGAACAGGCATAGACCTCCCGGGTGAATCCGTCGGACTTCTTCCTGCTGCGAAACGCTGGGATGAAAGCCGCCGTGTCACAATGGGTTACGGATACGGGGCGTCAGTTACGGCAATTCAAATGGTTTCTGCGGTCGCAGCGCTCGCAAATAAAGGTGTCAGAGTAACCCCGCACGTTATCAAATACAGCGAAGAAGAAAAAGCCGCTAAAGTTTTTGAAACACCTGTAGTTTCCGAACAAACCGCCAAAACTATTACCGACCTTCTTGTCGAATCAGTAAACAACGGCAAATCAAATATTAAACTTGAAAAATTTAACGTAGCCGCAAAAACCGGTACTTCAAGCAAATCCGTTGAAAACGGTGTCGGCTACACAAATTTCTCATACACATCAACAATCGGCTACTTCCCTGCGGAAGACCCGAAAGTGGTAATATACGTAATGATTGACAGTGCAAAAGTCGGGCCGGTTTGGGGCAACACCGTTGCTGCACCTGTCTGGCACGAAGTCGCACTCCAATGTGCACGTATCCTCAACTTAAAACCTGATAAAGTTAAAATTTAACCCGCGTCACGCGGTAAACCGAAATAGGAGATTTTATATATGAAACTTGATGAGTTAATTGAATATTTGGACTATAAAGATCTTATTAACTTCAAAGATGTTGATATTACAGGGCTTTCTTACAATTCAAACACGACAAAGAAAGGTGATATTTTTATCTGCCTTGTAGGCGAGCACACTGACGGACACGAATACGCCCAACAAGCGGTTGATGCCGGCGCGGTCGCTCTGCTTGTAGAACACGAGCTTCCGATAAAAGTTCCGCAGGTGGTAGTTTCATCAACCCGCCACAGAATAGCTGACATCGCAGACCGTTTCTACTCAAGTCCTTCCAGATCTCTTAACTTAATCGGCATTACCGGTACAAACGGCAAAACAACGGTTACGCACCTTATCCAGAAAATTCTTGAAGAAAACGGTCAAAAATGCGCACTTATCGGAACTTTAGGCTACAAACTTTCCTCAACCGGCGAATACCGCGATGCAAAACACACAACCCCGCAGGCTCCCGAACTGCAGGCAACTTTGCGTATGATTAAAGATGTTGAAAAAATTGATAACGTTGTAATGGAAGTCAGTTCCCACGCACTTGATCAAAACCGTGTAGGCGGCTGCCGGTTCAAAGGCGCGGTTCTCACCAACCTTACACAGGATCACCTTGATTACCACATAACAATGGATAACTACTTTGCGGCTAAAGCTATGCTCTTCCAGAGCCTTGAAAAGTCTATCTACCCGAACGTTGACAGCATAGACGAACTTGAACCGCTTGAAATTCCGTTCGCGGTCATAAACGCAGACGATGAATACGCAACACGCTTTTTGAATGCAACCTCAAATTTTGTAAGAAAATACACCTACGGTGTCAAAAATAAAGCTGATTTTATGGCAAAAGACATAAAATTTTCGCTTAACGGCGCGGAATTTACGCTCACCGCTAATGATAAAGAATACAAGGTAAGCCTGAATTTGAACGGAATGTTCAGTGTTTATAACGTTCTTGCCTCAATTGCCGCGACTTCTGCAATGGGGATTTCAATCGAAACAGCAATAAAAGCGCTTGAAGGTGTTCACGGCGTTGCAGGAAGATTTGAAGTCGTCGTTAAAAAGCCGCTTGTAATTGTTGACTACGCACACACTCCTGACGGTCTGGAAAATGTTTTGAAATCCGCCCGAGAAATCACGCCGGAAGGCGCAAAACTAATCTGCCTCTTTGGCTGCGGCGGCGACAGAGATGCAACAAAACGTCCGAAAATGGGCGCAATTGCACAGGCACTCGCTGACAAAATCGTTATCACAAGCGACAATCCGCGCTCCGAAGATCCGCACCAGATAATCACAGACATCATTGCCGGCTTAAAATCCGTAAACACTGAAAACGTTATTGTTGAACAGGACAGAGGCGCAGCCATTGCTCTTCTAAAAACAATTGCACAAAGCAATGACGTTGTTGTAATCGCCGGCAAAGGCCATGAAGATTATCAAATTCTGAAAGACAAAACCATCCACTTTGACGACAGGGAAGAAGCACGTAAAGTGTTTGCAACCAGCGTCATCGGAGGCTGATATGCTAAAAGTGAAGCCCATAATTGAACAGCATTTTCACGGCGCTTTCGGGGTTGATTTCAACAACGCAAGCGTTGATGAGGTTCTTGCGCTTTCGCAGAAAATCTATACCCTCGGTGTCGGCGGAATCTTCCCGACCCTTGTCACCGACACAATAGAAAACCTTCAAACGCAAATCGCCGTAATTAAAAATGCAGCAAAAAAACAGGACGCAAAAATGGCGCGGATTTTAGGCGTTCATCTGGAAGGTGTTTTTATTAACCCTAAGAAAAAAGGAATTCATAACGAAAAACATTTTCTAATGCCGACCCCTGAAAATTTCGCACGGTTAGAAGATGAGATAATCAAAATTGTAACTCTCGCGCCGGAATTGGATCTGGGCTTAATCGACTATCTGAGAGCAAAAGGCATAAAAGTTCAGGCCGGTCACTGCCTCGGCGGAGATTTGTCAAAATGCAACGGCGTCACACACATCTTCAACGCAATGGGAGAAATCAACCACCGCGAAACAAAAACCGCTCTTTCCGCACTTATTGACGACGGGGTTTATATTGAACTTATAGGCGACGGACTTCACCTTTCAGACGATATTCTGGAACTCATTTTCCGCATAAAGCCGCAGGACAAAATTATACTGATAAGCGATGCCCTGCCGCTTGCCAGAAGTAATTTGAGCGAGATTTACTTCGCAGATGAAGAAGTTTTCTATGACGGAGAACGCGCCACCTCAAAATCCGGTACTATCGCCGGAAGCGCAAAATTACTCCCTGACATCATAAAAATTCTGGGTGAAAAGGGATACTTTAAACCGCAATTTATAGAAAACGTTTACCGATACCACGGCCTCACAACCGAAACATTCATTGAAATCGACAATGAATTCAACATCTCCGGTGTGAAGGGTTGACAAACCAAATAAAATAGTAAATAATATAAATATAGGGTCAAGCCCTTAACAATATTAGAGAAGTCTTGTTAAGAGCTTGCTTAGTACCCTATAGGTTGAAGATAGCTAAAATCAATTTAGCTAAAAGCTCTAGTATTACTAGGGCTTTTATTATTGTTTCCAATATTTCAACCATATTATCACCCCATTTCACCACCGATTTCTTAGTTAAATGCGTGTATGGGCGGGGGAGCATCACAGGTCTAAGCCTTGACCCATAATTATTATTATACAACAAATATTAAAAATCTACTCAGCGACGGGTTCGCCTTCAGCGCCGGTCTGGTTAGTTTTATATGAATACAACACGGATTTCGCCGCCCAGGACGCCGGTTTTACCGAATTACCGTAAAACAAAACCGGATAAATATCCGTCACATCTTTTGATTTCACAGTACAATTACCCAGAAGCATCCCTGGCAGTGCATTTCTACTGTAAGAGGTTATAAAGCTGTCCTCTCCTTCCGAACACGCAATCATACGGTTTGGACCTTCCGGCCCGTTAATATCAAGATAACCATAACACGGATTAGTATGCAGACAATATGCCTGTGCCGGATCGTACGTAAACACCATGCCGTCTGTCATCATAAACATTCTGCCCTGATTTATACCACCCTGCGCAAGCGTTCTGCCCTCACACATTGGATAAATACCGCCGGAGCCTTGAACAACACTTTGCGTCCAGTATTCACGCGCTTCAAAATCCGGTTTTATCGTCGCAGTGGTAACTTCAGGCGCACCAGGGATTTTTAACTGAACTTTTGTATATTTCGGTCTGCTCGCACAATTCAATGTTATATCAGCAGGCATAACAGCGTAATTAACAACTTCTTTAGATGATTTCAGGTTCAAATTATCCTGCCAGATATGAAAAAGTGACGTTGTATAAGGTGAAAGATCCGAATGAGTTCCGATATTAAGAACAGAAGGAGTATCAAACCCAAAGATTTCAGCGCCGTCATTAGCTCCGCCGACAGTACTATAAACTGCTTTAGGATTACCGACTTCGCCATAATAACCGTTTGCACCGGAAAAATCATACCCCGCTAGTCCGTAATTGGCTGTTGCCGCACGCGCCAGAGAATTTATTCCTTTTTCAAGAGCGACACGGAATTCTCTTGCCTTCATATCAATCATAAGTGCCGGAATAGTTAACGCCGCTACAATACCGATAATGGCAAGAGCGATAAGAACTTCCGCAAGAGTAAAAGCTGTATTTTTGTTCATCTAAATAACTATTCCTTATCTTTTGTAACACCATATCATAAAATAAATCAAAAAGCGAGAGAATAAACTCTCTCGCTTTCCCCATTTTCGGATTTCGAATAAAAGCTAATATTAGCCCCCAGCTGGAGGTGCTGCTGCTGCGCTTTGGTTAGATTTTTTAGAATAAAGAACTGATTTAGCAGCAATAGAAGCAGGTTTTACAGTTGAACCATAGAATACTACAGGATAAATATCTGTAATATCTTTAGCTTCTACAGTACAATCAGCTAATAAAGTACCAGCATCAGCGTTTCTGCCATAAGTTGGAATCCACGCGTCAGCACCGCCTTCTTCCGAGCAAGCAATTACACGGTTAGGGCCGGTTGGGCCGTTAACATCGATATAACCAAAGCAAGGGTTAGATTCTGAGCAATATGCTTGAGCCGGGTCATAGGTAAATACCATACCGTCTTCAAGCTGGAACATATACCCCTGGTTAATACCGCCGGTACCATCATCAGCCAAAGCTCTACCATTACACAATCTTGCAAGTCCGCCGCCTACCTGAATACTATCAGCTGCACCGGAAACAGCTGTACGGGTAATATCATCATCAGCAGCAACAGGAGCAACACCGATTTGATCATCAGCCATACCCGGAACAGAAATTGTTTCACCACCGGTTGCATCCAAACAATTCAAAGCTACATCGACAGGCATAACCGCATAGTTAGCGACTTCAGCCGAGTTTTTCATATTCAAGTTGTTTTGGAATAAGTGGAAAAGTGATGGTGTATCAGGGTGTCTGTCAGCAGTTGTGTCAAGGTCGCCATCAGATTCTGTATTAAAACCAATAGTTCTGCCATCATCAGTAGTTACAGCGTTTGTGCTGTAGTTTCCTCCAGGAGCAGTTGTTGTATCAGTAGCACCATAAGCACCGTTAGTACCGCTAAAGTCATAACCTTCAGTTGCGTAGTTAGCAGAAGCAGCTTGAGTCAAAACAGTTATACCTTTTTTGAAACCTGTTCTGAATTGAGCACCTGCAGTATTTGCCATGAACGTAGGGATTGTCATAGCCGCAACGACACCAATAATTGCCAAAGCAATCAAGACTTCCGCCAAAGTAAACGCGAATCTTTTTGTCATTGTTAAATACCTCGTCTTTCTTTTCAAACTTTCATTAAATTAAATATACAAACTATTCCGGCATTCCGCCGTCTTTTATACTATACCATAGAATTAATATTTATGTCAATAGTTTGTTAACTTATGTGTCATTTTCTAATCCTAAAGAACTCACCCAAAAGAATTAGGCTCGGCCTAAGATGCACGTTCCACAAGCATCTTTCAAAGCATTAAGTGTTCCTAAAATTTTTCTGAAATCATCCTCAAGAACTATTTTTAAGTATTCACATTGCTCACCTTCAACTACAAAACATATTTTGCCGCCGGGCAACACTTGACAGGTGACTGGTTACAGGTTACAATATAAATATGATACAATCTTTCAAACATAAAGGTTTGGAAAATTTCTTCCTTACAGGCTCTACAAAAGGAATTCAGGCTATTCACAAAGAAAAGCTAAAATGCATACTATCAACATTGAATACAATGAAATCTTTAGAGCCATTAACCGTCTATAAATTACACCCGCTCAAAGGAGAACTAAAAGGACTTTGGGCAGTTACAGTTCAGGCAAATTGGCGTATTACTTTTGAATACGATGAAAAATGTAATGATGTATATGTTGTTGACTACCAAGATTACCACTAGAAAGGAGTATAATTATGGAAATGTACAACCCGGCTCACCCCGGAGAAATATTAAAAGAGGACTATTTACCTGCGTATAACCTTTCTGTATCTGCGTTTGCACTAAAGATAGGCGTTTCCAGAAATACTGCATCCGAACTCTTAAATAAACATTCCGGTATAAGCGCAGAAATGGCTCTAAAACTTGAAAAAGCGTTCAAAGTTCCTGCAAAATTTTGGATTGATCTACAAACACAGTACGATCTCTGGCATGCCAGACAACGCGTTAACCTCGATAATGTTGAAGTCATTGCACTGTAGTTCTAACGGATTTTTAGTTCTTCCAGCGTTTCTATAATTTTTTGCACGTTATCCTCAAGAACTATTGCCGCGCGAATTTTTGCTGCGTTTTTTACACCCGAAATATAATATGGGAAAAACTTACGCATAAACTTCACGCCAATATCCTCACCGCGAAATTCTACTTCCATTTTCAAATGATGAATTAAAATATCAATTTTTTCTTCCAGAGTAGGCTCCGGTAAAATTTCACCCGTGCGCAGATAATGTTCAACACGGTGTATCAAAGAAGGATCACCAAGAACCCCGCGCCCGATTGCCACCCCGTCTGCACCGCTCTCTTCAAGACACTGAATTGCGGTTTCAACTGATACTACATCACCATTGGCAAAGACCGGAATATCAACATTTTCTTTCAACCTGCGAATACTTTTCCAGTCAGCCTGTCCGCTATACATCTGGGAACGCGTGCGACCGTGGATAGTTATAAAATCCGCGCCGGCTTCCTGCATTTTTTGTCCGAACTCAACAAAGTTCATCTCGCTGGCCGTAAACCCTAATCGAAACTTAACACTAACTGGCTTTTCCGTCCCCTCTTTTGCAGCTTTAACCAGTTCCGCAGCAAGCTCCGGGGTTCTCATCAATGCACTTCCGTCATTTCCGCCCACAACCTTCTTCACAGGACAGCCCATATTTATATCAAAAATATCGCACAAAGGCGACAACATTACTGCCGATTTCCTTATCAAATCCGGCTTATGACCGCTTACCTGAAACGCTATCGGATGATGATTTTCCCGCAAATCCGTCATTTCGGTTTCCCTGTTCTTCTGGTTCAAAAGCTCCGAACTTATCATCTCTGTCGTGATAAGGCAGGTTTTTGAATACTCTCTAACCAGATCGCGCAGCACTAAATCCGTCACTCCCGCCATAGGCGCCAGCGATACTCGGCTTGAAATTAATGGGGCAAGTTGTTTATTGTGCACTCTTTAAATCCTTTACACGACTGCGGGCGTAGGCTTTTTTCTAATCTGCACCGCTTTTGATATCCTTTACACGACTGCGGGCGTAGGCTTTTTTCTAATCTGCACCGCTTTTGATATCCTTCACACGACTGCGGGCGTAGGCTTTTTTCTAATCTGCACCGCTTTTGATATCCTTCACACGACTGCGGGCGTAGGCTTTTTTCTACTCTGCGCCGCCTTTGATATCTTTTACACGACTGCGGGCGTAGGCTTTGAAATCATCCTCGTCCTGATAGTTCGCCAGAAACGCTTCGTAATTCTTAAGCGCTTCCTGCGACTTATTCAGTGTATCATAATCAACCCCTAAAAGATAGTTCACTATAAATAATTCGTTATTTAACTTAACAGCAAGCTCGTAATCTTTAATCGCTTCCGCAAATTTCTCCTTAGCGTCATAAATCATTCCGCGGTAGTAAAGAGCGTATGCGTTCTGTGGATTTTTTGCGATAATTGTATCAAGCATTGCAAGACTTTCATCATATTTTTCCTGCTCAAAAAGGTTCATTGCGGTTTCTAGATTCTGCATCTCTCCCTGCTCGTTCAAATATGCCTGAAGCTGCTTTGCGTCCTGATTATCCGGATCCAGCGCAAGCGCTTTATTCAGATATTGAATCCCTTCTTCTTTAGAATTTTCATTATCAATCAAAATCGTTGCTATATAATACGCCGTATCCGCACTGTTTGGATTAAGTTCAAACGCTTTTTTATACGCGTTCAAAGCCTCCTGCGTATTATCCAGATTTTGCCAGCAGGTCGCAATCGTCAGCATTATATCTTCTGTCATCGGCGTTATTCCGGAATAAATCTTCAACGCCTCTTCATACTGACCGGCGTTATAGTACTCAGACGCTTTTGTAAGTTTAATATCATTAACTTCGCCGTAAATAGAATTAAGTGTTTCCTTAACCTGCGCATTATCAGGGAACTTGCTCTGTGCAATCTTCAACATTGAAACCGCATTGTTATAATCCTTTTTCTGGCTCAATGCAATCGCAAGATTTACGTAAACTTCCGCATTCGGCGACATTGCAATAACTTCTTTATATATAGCTATTGCATCGTCAAGCTTATTTTCCTTGTGCAAATCAAGTGCATACAAATAAAGCTCATCTGCCGGTTTGCCGCTTGTAGAATGCTTCTTCACATAATCAACAAATTCCGGTGTAGAAAGAGTTGTGCGCAAAATATTTTTCAACTGATACCCTGCCGTATTGTTGTTTGGATCCAGCGCAAGAACTTTTTCATATAAACTTATTGCCTCCTGCGTTCTGCCGGTTTCTTCAAGTGTCTGCGCTTTATAAAGGTTCGCCTGAACGTTCTTAGGATAAATTAACAGTATGGAATCGTACGCCTCAAGCGCCTTTTTATAATCCTTCTTCTGCTGATAAAGGGTTCCGACATTAAGCCGCGCATTTACATTGGTCTTGTCAAGCTGTTCGGCTTTCGCATAATATGCAAGCGCCTCGTCAAATTTACCCTGTTTCTGCAAAATTGCGCCTAAATTTGTCGTAACATTCGCGTCTGATGGCGACTGGTCAAGCTTTTTCTTATAAATTCTCTCCAGAGAATAAAGTACTTCCGGCTCATCCTCAACACGCGAAAGAACAAAATTAAACTCCTTAACCGCTTCATCCTCATTACCGGTCAAATCCAGCATTTTAGCATAAGAAAGCCTTAAATCAGTATCCTCCGGCGCAAGCGCAACCGCTTTTCTGTAATATTCAACAGATTTCGGATTGTTGCGCAAAAGCTTCATCAAATCGCCCATCTGCTCAAAGCTGTCTTTAACATAAGCCCTATCACCCAGCGACTGCATAAATTCATACCCTGCAGCCGCGAATTTTCCTTCCGCCCTTAGCTGCTTCGCAGTTGTAAACCTATTTTCAGGAGAGCGGTCGAACTTAATTGTATCAAGACAGGTTTCCAGATTTTTCCGAACCTGACCAACCGCCGAACTAGACTGGTTAGTCGCGTTGCCAGTCGGAAAGTACAGAAGATAAAATAAAGCGCTTCTGTAACAATCGGCCGCGCCCTGATAATCCTTATTCTTATTCGCGAGAAAAGAGCCGTTTGCCAGATAAGAATTAACCAACCCTATTCTGGCTGAATTATCCATAAAATTAATTTTCAGGGCATTCTGAAACTCTAAAATGGCGCTCGAAAACTGATAATTTGACAAATATTCCTGCCCTAAAGCATAATGTTCGCCAAAGCCGGCAAATGCCGCCGTTGAAAATACCCCCAGACACATCGCAGATATTAAGACTCTTCTTATCATGACACGCTCCCTTTTTAAAAGAGTATACCACAATAAGCGCAAATATGTAACCTGTACAGTCCGGCGAAATAAAAAGCAGTTCTCCGCCGCTCCGCCTCGCTTCTTGCTCGACTCGCGCTGAACCGCGAGCCGTGCGCTTCCCTCTCGAAAAACAGTTCACTGGACTGTTTTTCTCGGCAGAGTGCTGTCTAATACGCCACTCAAAAGACTCGGCCACTGAGTGGCTTCCACACTTGGGTTATACGCTCACGGTAACGATTAATACAAGTATGGCTCCGGCTCAGCCGGGCGCGAGTCTTTCTCGGACAATAAAAACAGGCACCTTTTAAGGGTGCCTGTAATGTTTTGTAAACGAATTTCGAGACCTTTTTAAACCTCAACTTTTGAGATATAGGTCATAAAGTCATCAAATAAAGTTTGTAAAGGAACTGACATATCAACTGATTTGATATCTTCTTCCAATAATCCCTCAAAAATTTTTGCCCCAGCTTCGTTTACGTTTTCCGTAGTCATCATCAGTTATACTCCTTATTTGTGATTACATATACATATTCGGCATGCCGCATGAAAATCTTTAGCGTTTAAAAACATATTTTAACTTTCTTTACAAAAAATACTTGAAAAATATTGATTTTTATGCAAAAATTAGAATTAACAATTTGTTACAAACAGAAAAATGAAAGGAACACAACCATAAGTACTAATTTTAACGGCGGCAACAATATGCGAAATGACCGCAGAAACGACAAAGATAAAGTTCTAATGAACGAAAGGATTAGAGCAGCAGAAGTAAGATTGATTGATGAAGAAGGGGTAAACCACGGCGTAATAGCAACAGATGAAGCATTAAGAATGGCTTACGCCAAAGACTTAGACTTAGTTATAATGAACGCAACACAGGCTCCGCCGGTCGCTAAAATTATGAACTACGGTAAATATAAGTACGAACAAGAAAAAAAAGCTAAAGAAGCAAAGAAAAAACAACATACCGTAGAAGTTAAAGAAGTAAAAATTCGTTATAAAATTGATACCCACGACTATCAGGTTCGTATAAAAAGTATTCAAAAGTTTCTTTCACAGGGTAATAAAGTTAAGATAGCGGTAATGCTGCGCGGTCGTGAAATGCAGCACACAAACCTTGCTTTTGACCTTCTGAACAGATTTGTTGAAGATTTAGCAGACTCCGGCGCCGTAGTAGAGAAAAAGCCTCAGGTAGAAGGCAGAAATGTTACATTATACCTTGCGCCGCAGTAAAAGATTAAAGAAAAGCCGCTCAGTACGGGCGGCGATAAAGCAGTTCTCCGTCGCCTGCTTGCACTTGCCGCGAAACTTTCTCGGATAAAAAATAAAACTTGACTAAAATTTTTCAGCAGGTAGAATAAGAAAAGTTGAGAGAAAACTAAGCCGCAATAGCTCAGTTGGTAGAGCAAGGGACTGAAAATCCCTGTGTCCTTGGTTCAATTCCGAGTTGCGGCACCATTTAAAAAGACAGTAACAGCAAGAGTTTTAACCTCTTGCTTTTTTGTTATTATAAAAACATTTGGGTAAATGTATAAACATGTATAATATTGCATTTCTATATTATGGAAATTTGTTAAAATTGTCAAGACTAAACTTTCGATTTACAGAGGTTTTAGCCCGTGTATTTTAAAGTCCGATTTATATTCTGGATTGTTCAGGTTGCTTTACCATATTTACCCAATAATACTAAATTATAGCCGTCGGAAATTGGATAATATTGATTTTTGAATAGGTCGGAATTGGACTTTATTAGGACTTAAAATTACAGAGAGCACTTTTAAATCAGACTGATATTTACTAAAATCAAAGAATTTTAGCATTGGGTTTTACACCTATTAAAGGAATATTTCTACGTACGCAATAATCCAAAATTTCTTCACTTATTTCTTGTTTTGGGATATTGCGTCTTACTAAAACGGCCATAGGCTCCGGTCGTATTAGACCTTCATACAAATTTTCTTCTTTAATTACCTGCCTTATCGCTTTTGACATTTCAGAATCAAGTTTTTCAATCTCCTGCAAGGTTCTGCAATCCTTGAGTCTTAACATTCTTTGTGTATATTCTCTTTGTGATAAATTCATGATTTGTTTTATTTTATTTGGAACCAAATCAATACAATTGCAATGATTTCCCATTGCATTTAACATAACATTTTCGAAATTATATATATTTTTGGACGCATTATTTCCGCTATCAATATCGCTATATGCTTGCACATGCCAATCTGTGCCTTTCCTTGGTTTTACGGCTATCGCATACCCACTGTCCGAAAAATTGAGTGTTCTGCTTCCGCCTTTTGTTCCAACGCAAATTAGCATATTAGGATCTGTTGTTTCTAGCGCCTCTATTGTTTTAATAGCATCGGAACTTGGAATTCTATGCGTAGAGATAGCAAAATCAGGTTCTCTATCCATTACGCCCAATTTTATTTTTCTGCCTTTTATTTCTGCAGTCTTTATTTGCAAAACCGACTCAATATCATCAACCAATGCAGGAATCGGGTTCGCTAATCGATACGCTCTTCTATATGCCTTTGTATCAATCTCAGAATCTATAATCTTTCTTTCAGAGATTGGAATACTGTCTAAAATTTTATCGATTATATTTTTATGAGATATTATAAAGGCTTCATCAGAAGTTGTATCAATTTCTCTAAAAATTTTCATTTTAGACTGTAACAAACCTATATCCTGTAGGTTATGTTGTTTTCTGTAAAGTATCTCTTTAGGTGTGATAGAAGAAATAAACCCGTTTAAAAGCTCCTTTTTTTCATTGGTAGAAAGCTTTGATAAATCATCCAGACCTATATCTTTTAATTTATCAAAATTTTTAAATTCCAATAATCTGGCGCTTACATTTGTGAGTTTTTCATCTCCTAAAATATTTTTAACAGACTCATAATTATGAGAACGTCTAAAAATTCTATCGGCAATATCTATATCTAAAACATCTGTAGCAAAATCTTTAATTATTTTTGAAAAATCTTTAGTCCAATATTTTAACAAAGAAGGATTATTTGTCAGTTCAATACAATCTTCAACATATTTAACATTTTTGTCATCAACAAATCTTATAATTTCTGCCAATTGAGTATTTTTAAACTTTTTCTTATTTAAATTCAATTCAATGTTAATAGTATTTTCATTTAAATTACGTTCTCGTCCTCTTTTTATAATTTCTTGCGCTTTTTTACTCCAAGATTTTAACAACAAATCCTCACAATTTAATATATATTCAACTTGATTTTTATTAACATTAGTAATCGGTAATTGAGATAAAAGCTCTAAATCAACTCCTTTTTTGACTAAATCGGGAAGTATTTCAAGCTGAGCATCAGGTTCCGTAATTCTGAAATTATATTCGCTGAACAAACAAGAAAACGCCTTGTCACGTTTTTCCTTCGGCAAATTTTTAACAATATCCATATTCAAAAGTTCATCATATAGATTTAATTTTTCAGGAGAAAAAATATATTCTCTGAATCTCTCTGGAATATCAGTCCTTTTATTGACGATATTTGAAAACATGTCAGGCTTCATGTCTAAGATTTCGTCACGAGTAAAACACTTTGTCTTGAACGGAGCATTTATTTTAGAAATTTGTATAATATCACCTTCTAAATTTGATGCAAGTTTTAAACCTATAGTATTAACTTTTACAGGTTTAGTCGCAAGCAAACTTTTGCTGGCACCAGTACGTGTCCATGCAATAACTTCTTTACCTATGACTGTTCCGATTTTCCCCATCCCCATTAAAAAATTCCTCTATTTTCCCTGATACTTATATAAAGTAGTTTTGTTCTTAGAAATTGCTTTATTGTTAATATTTGTAACTTAAAAGCCTAAAATACTCAAACTATTTGAACTAAATACTCAAATTATGTGATCCTTTACAGCCCGTTTTCATTCCATAAATTTTACGATTTTCCGACAGGGCAATAAAGCAGTTCTCCGCCACTTCCGCCCCGCTGAACCGCGGGTCGCGCGTTTCCCTCTCGAAAAACAGTTCACTGGACTGTTTTTCTCGGCAGAGTGCTGTCTACCTCTCGCGAAACAATTCACTGGATTGTTTCGCTCGGCAGAGTGCCACTCAAAAGGCTCGGCCACTGAGCGGCTCCCCTTATTTGGTTTATACGCTCACGGTAATAATTGATACAAGTATAGCTCCGGCTCAGCCGGGCGCGAGCCTTTCTCGGACATTAATTAGAAATAAGTTTCAAGCCTGTTATACCGGTTATTATAAAAGCGATACACGAAAGACGCACCGCGCTGACCGGTTCTTTAAATAATATAATACCTAAAATAACTGTTCCGAGTGTACCTATTCCGGTCCAAATTGCGTAGGCTGTTCCAAGCGGCAAATTCTTTAGCGCCAGTGCAAGGAAATAAAAACTAGCAATCATGCCGGCAACAGTCAGAATTGACGGAATAAGCTGCGTAAATCCGTGCGAGAATTTCAACCCCACGGCCCAGCTTATTTCAAATATTCCGGCAATCAATAAATACATCCAGTGCATAATAATTTCTCCTTTTCTTTTAACATAATAAAACCTGAGAGAATATATCTCCCAGGTTTTTGTCCTTCCGTGTACACAAATATCTTGTGAATTTTCTCTCGGACCAGCCGGCAATAACCGCGGAACCCTAGAAAATTTTTATTATTAAGTAATTTGTATAACTATTATACACAAAAATAAATGCTTTTGGCAAGTTACGGGGTATATTCTTTAAGTTTATACCCTTTTAACTCGTTATCCATATCCGGAACTATATCCCAGTATAACCCTTGTGAAATCGTAGGATCGCCTAATTTTTTCATCTCCATTGAATAATATTTTCTTTCTTCAACAGGATAACCGTATTCATTACGTCTGTCATAACTTACAATTTCTGCGGCGCGGCGCTCATTACCCTCTGAATCCACCAGAGTTACGCGGTTGTATGTTGAATAATCTTCGATAACATTTCCGTTTTCATCTTTTAGTGCCGCAGGTGTATAAGGGCCTATCCAGAATTTGCCTTCCATTTCCTGAACAAATTTATGCATCCGGCTGAGTTCATCCTGCTTTGCAGTTAATTCTGCTCTTAAAGTTTCTCTTTCCTGTTTTTCTTCAGGCGTTAATTCTCTGGTCTTTTCTTTACCGCCCCAGAAGAGGAATTTCTTTGTTCTATATGTCGCCGGTTTATCAAGTTCTGATAATTGCCGTCTTATTTCAAATTGCCTGTCTGCAAGGATTTTTAAGCGTTCTTCGCCGGATTTACCGGCAAGTTCGGAATCTGCTTCCAACTCTTCAAATAACAAATCCTCCGCAGATTTTTGTTGAGGGGCATTTTCATTCTCAACTGCGGCCGGAGCCTGTGGAAGTTCTACGTTGTCCTCTTCTGCCGGCGGTTCCTCTTTCAAAATATAACCAGCAGCCTGAGCCATTCTTATAAAATCATTGTAATTATATTCAAACGTTGTACCCGGAAGCATTGAGGCAAAATCAGTGCTATAACCTTTTTCAAGATGAATTTTAACAAATTCCTGCATTAATGCAATTTTTTCTGCATTGGTAAAACCGTCGCCTTTTTCGTCAATAAAAAGTCCTTCTTTAACAAAATTGTTTAACTTATCCATATAATCATAAGTAAGGCCGGAAGTCCTGACAACACCTCTGTATGTCAGAGTATTTTTAAAATTATCTTTCTGCCTCATTGAATCAAAGCTGACAAAATTTACATTCCCCATAATAAATATCCCCTAAATAAATTCACTTATTTATATTAAGAAGATTTGCAGCTTTGAATTGCCAAAATCCAAAAATTTTATAAACAAATGTAACAAAAAAGGGAACTTTTAAAAAGTTCCCTTTTTTACTAATCACTTTCTGCAACAACCCGTGTTAACAGTTCTCCGTAACTGTTCATACTTCCGTCGGTCTGTTCTATTATATAACTTAATTCCGGCTTGCCTTCTATTGCTTTTTGCGCTTTTTCAAGTGCCAGATCATAATCCGGGGTTTCAATAACCAGTGCCCGTGAAAATTCAGAATGATTTTTCTCTGTATAAACGTGATACATAATATTTCTCCTTTCAACATTTTATAAAATTATTCTAAAACGCTCAAAAATTTTTCGCAATTATTCACACAGCGAAAACCTCTCTATCCCTTCTGCGACTTCATCAAACCACATATTTTTCGGGCGACACCATACTTCTCCATTCTTCAATGATTGATAGATAACCATTTCTTCACAAGTTTCAGAATGCCTTCCTATCACTAATACCTTATAAATATTACCCTTATAGTGTTTATAAATTCCATTTATTTTTATCTCTTTTTTAGACATTTTAACCCTCTAATAAGTCCAATTCTTTCTGCACCATATTTAAACGTTCTTTAATATTTGGAAAGTTTTCACGCAATTCATTTAAACGCCAACGAATTTCATCTCCGCTTTTCCCAAAATCACAAACCATATCCCAAACTGTATTATCATAAATATTCCCAGAGCTCAAGGGTAACTCATATTTTTCTCCGGCTAAAATCACCTTTTTAAACAATTCTAATCTTAATGACCTATTTTCTTCGGTCTTTGGTGCAAGCATGCACGTATTTGCACGTTTTAAAAAAATATCCAACAGACCACTAACTGTATTTGGCTCTTCATCTATAACTTCATTTATATCATCAACTATTCTCAAAGTTGATTTCCCTACCAATACTATATTATTGGGATTATGTGTATCAAATTCTAAGCCGTAATAATATTTACTTTTAGAATTTAAACAGGCAAAATCTTTTGCAATTCTATCAAAACTTCTTTGAGGTAAGCGTGCAAAAGTAGGAAGATATTCCTTATTATAGTAATCTATCAGTTTTTCTTTTGGGAATTTGCCAAACATCATTCTTGGTATTCCAGCAGGAATATGTTCGCCATTAGATGATACATTACGAAGAATTTTTACATCACCAAATCGCATAAGGATTTTACCAAAATAACTTTTCAAATCTCCCAAATCAATACCAACTTCTCTTGGATTAAAACTAAAAGTACCCAAAACTGGTCGTTGATTTTGTTTGTATTTCAGAACATACTTATCATCTATACTAAAAACTTTTTCGTGAAACCCTTCTCCAAGCATTTTACTTTTTATATTTGGATTACGAATATAATCAAATAACATACCATAAAGTTTGGTAACATTATGACAATCTTTACCCTTATTAAAAACCACTTTATCGATCTGTTTTCCCAATGCGGATACTCTTGTACCAAACATTGGTTGCTGGTTAAAATTATTAAATCCAAAATTCGTAATTTGCATACCCAATAAAAAAACAAACATAATTTTATTTGCTAATAAAAAAAGATGTACTATAAACCAGTACATCTTTTTTCACAATAAATTAAACAAAGAACTAACCAATAACAGGTTGAACAAAAGTTCTTGTTGCAAGTTCTTTGTCAAGCATTAATAGTGCATGTTTATCCTCACCGATTAATTTCAATGTTGAAAGAACATTGCCGACAGTTGATTCTTCCTCAACCTGTTCTTTAAGATACCAGTTGAGGAAAGATAATGCTGCTCTGTCTTTAACTTCATCTGCAACATCCATTAAAGCATTAATTCTTGAAGTTACGTATTGTTCGTGTTCAAGAACCTGTTTGAAGCATTCAAGCGGACTTGCCCAGTTTGTTTCAGGCTTAGCAATAGCCTGCAATTCCACTCTGCCGCCGCGCTCTATCAGGTAATCAAACATTCCCATACCGTGAGCGTGTTCTTCCTGAACCTGAACGTCAAACCAGTTTACAAACCCGTTTAAGTTCAAATCAGCGAAATAAGCTTTCATAGATAAATATAAATATTCAGAATAAAATTCAGCATTTATTTGGTCATTAAATGCCTTTTCCATTTTTGCATCAATCATTTTCTCACTTCCTTTTTTAATTACTATGCCTTTTCAAACATATCTTTACCGACAGAGCACAGAGGACATACCCAGTCAGCCGGAAGAGCTTCAAAAGAAGTTCCTGCCGCAATACCGTTATCCGGATCACCAACTGCCGGATCATATTCATAACCGCACACTGTGCAAACATATTTGTCCATAATTTTTCTCCTTTACTTCTTATTTCAACATATAATTTTAACTTAGTTTTTTAATTTTTGCAAGCCGTGATAAGTATAAAAAAATAGAATAATATTAAGGCTTTTTAGAATTTTTATTAAGAATTGTTACAGTACTAAAATAAAAACCTAAAGTTTAAAACAATAGCTGCCGACATGCATGGTACTTACAACAAACGAAAGGGATGACCACAATGGGTA